>CALEZD010000125.1 GCA_937928385.1 uncultured Bacteroidota bacterium | reverse complement strand
CTTTGATGCGGATATCCCATAGGTTATGCTCCGAAGTATCTACAGGCGCTGTGGCAATAATGCGCAGCTTGTATCCCCCGCCCGGCGCTGTGGTAGTGGGTATGGGGCAGTGTATCATCCCCGCAGTATCGCTGTTAACCGTAGCCAGTGTTACCGGGCTGGCGAAGCTGCCGTTGGCACTGCTCATCTGCACGGTAAAGCTGTTGCTGCTCCTAAACCGCTGCGACACATCATAAGGCAGGTGGATGGTATCTCCGGGGCAATACAGTGTATCCCAAAAGGGCTCCCGGATAAACACCGATGTATCCGCCCTCAGTTGCAGCAGGTACACATCTATGCCGCCGCTATGGCTGGTTTGGTGTGCTCCGGGGGTAGAGAGCCCGCCATTGGTGTTTGCATTACCCACCATATATATCCTGCCTTTGGTATTGGTGGCCAGGCAATTAGGTGCCGGCGGGTAATAAGCGCCGTTGCCTTCATAAAAACTGGCGTATTTTCGGTTACCCAGTTTATCCCACTGCACCAGCAACATGTGTATGCCTGAGGTCTCATAAGCGCCGGGGCTGGTCAGGTTAACACCATTGAAGAAACCGCCTGCAAAATGACTGTATATATCCCCGTCAGCCCCGGCAGCTATACTCCATCCATAATTTACAGTGCTAACCCCGCCGTAGTAGGTGCCCCAGCGGCGCATTCCGCCGGGCGTAAATGATGCTATATAGCCTATGAAACCGCCAATTGGTGAATACGTCGCCTGAAAAGCTCCGTTTGTGGCAATACCCGAAGTGCTGTTAGTTTCGCCAATTACATATACATTACCATCTGCGTCGCAAACGCCATCAAATATTCTATCCTGTCCCGTCCCTCCATAATAAGTACCCCAGAGCCGGTTATGTGTTTTGCTGAATTTATTGATATATGCATCGGAGAGGCCGCTCAATGTGGTTTTGTATGCACCTGTTGTCACCATGTTTGCATTATTGCCTGTTAACCCCGCCAGGTAATAGTTATCTTGCCCGTCGAACCAGATAGCAGATACAGTTTCGTAAAAATAAGAGCCGTATATACGGTTGCCATTACGGTTGAAAGCAGCAATATAGTTTGGCCGAAGATTTGTTAAAAATGCGTTGGAAGTAGTATAGTTTTTATTAGTGCCAAAAAAGGAAACACCTCCTCCGGAAAACCATACATTACCCGTATTATCACAAGTTAAGGCACTTAACCAGTTGCCACTAGTATCACCATAATAAGTGGCCCATTGCCGGGTGCCGGTGCTGTCCAGCATTACCAGGAATAGGTCAAAAGAATCTACCCCCGCATGGCTGGCCTGGTGAGCCCCAGTAGTGGCTATACCACTGGTGCTGGAGGTTTGTCCGGCGCAATACACATCACCCCGTGCATTAACAGCTATTATACTATTGTACTCTCGTTCGCTACCGCCATAGTAGGTAGCCCATATCCGCTGCCCTTTATCGTTAAACTTGACGATTGCCAGGTCGTCGTTACCAGCAAGGTTGGTTTGGTAAGCTCCGGTAGTGGCTATATTACTACTACTGTTGGTAGCAATACCTAAATAAACATTGCCGGCAGTATCAGTGCCTGCAGAACCTGAAGTTGAATACACAGAACCGTGAAAAATAATTCCTTCGTTTCCTGCGCCACCGTAAAATGTTGACCAGCTTAATACTGGGTCTATTACCATAGTACCTTCGTAAGCGCCAGTGCTAAAACTCAGTTCATTCCCGCTTAATACATAGGCAGAGGCAACTTCCTTATCACTCATCTGCTCATAGCTATAGGGTGCCGCTTCGGTAATCATCCCAAAGGGTGTTGTAGCTACCAGCGTGCCATCTACTACTTTCACCTCCGTAGCCCCTTCGTACCGTAGCCTTATATCGGCGGGGTTGCCGCCGGGGTGTACTATAAAGTCATACTTAATCCCACTCGGGTTTTGCCCCTCTATCTCCCCTAAAGGGGAAGACACCTTGTGCATGTCCCCCGCTGGCGGGGGTGGCGAGGTACGAGCCGGGGGTGGAGCACTCGCGTTGGACACATACAATACAAGGTCGATATTCGGATAAATATCTTTATAAATTACTCTCTGAAAACCCTTCGCGCTCACACCACCCTCACCCGTATGCGCTAAGTAATAATTTTCATAATACCCCGTTGGTTCTTCAAATAGTACCTCCGCGTTTTTATTCGCGCCGAGAAGTTTCACGTCCATGCGGTAGATTTCCACTTCGGAAACAGGGTTGTCCCCCGCTGAAGCCTGTCCCGCCACCGGCGGGAGGGGTGTCAGCTTTGCTGACGGGGGTGGAACACTCGCGCCGGACAAGAGCTCACGACTCACGACTTCCGACTCACGACTTTTCACCCACTGATAATGAATTGCCCCATCCCCCACAAACATCACTACACCATTAGCTTCTACTTTCGCATCTATATCCCTCCGCACCATACCATGCTGGTCGGTAACCTGCCCTTTGTTTTGCATGAACTGTATAGTGGAATTGTGGCTCTTATCACCTGCTCCTGCAAGAGAGGTAAATGGTAATAAAGCACAAAGAATGCCCGCAACCTGGCTGCGGAAAAATACTCTTTCCATGATTATGATGTTTTTGGGTGAACCCCACCATGCGGGGCCATAAAATAGCCTTATAAAATTAACACATTTGCCCGGTACTGCAACAGGGTGTTTTCACCCTGTTTTGTAATATGTTATACACTGATAAACAATAAATGCCTACATAAAAAGAGGTTGCAGCTCAGTGCTGCAACCTCTTGAAAAAAACAAGTATGCATATTATTGCTGCACTTTCAGTTTACCGCTATATATCCTTTGCCCAGCTGTATATACCTGCACCATATACATGCCAGTGGGTACATGCGGCAGTTGCAGTTTGGTATTCTTACTCAGTTGTTCCGCATTGCCCTGGTACAATACTGCCAGTTTCTGGCCGTATATATTCACCAGCAATATTTCCGCGTCTCCGCTTACCGCGCCTGTCACCCTGATATTCACCTCCATGTTAGCTGGGTTGGGATGCATGGTCGTGCGGATATTTGTTTTCACTTCAGATACTCCGGCAGGTTTCATTACCGGCGGGTTATCTGTACATTGCCCGTTCTGGTATTCGCTTATAGAAGCGGTAAAGGCCGATGGTGCATCGTCGGTCCAATGAGGAGTTTCTTCCCAGTCCGATACATTTTCAACCCCATCATTAGCATCGTCTACATCGCAATGGTGGTGGCAATTACCATCCAACTCGTACCAGCCGGCGCCTCCCGTAGCACTTCCATCTACGAACAGCGTTTTCAGGCCCAGCTTTTGCGATACTGTGCCATCAGCCAGCCCGTCCTGGTACTTGGGGGCGTTAAATACCACGCTTTCATCAGGGTCGCTTATATTCCTGTCCATCATTTTCGGCCCGTAAAATATATGGCTCAATCCCCCGCCCAGGTCGGCGTAAGAATTGGGATTGCCGGGCGTACCCGTGCCGGTAGTATTAATATAGAATTCAATCATTGAGCCCACTGGTGTGGTAAGTAAGTCTCGTTTACTAACATTCCCCAGTATGTTATTATTAGGCACCGGAATAAGATGTTGCCATCGTATTTCTATATCGTAAATAAAAGGTACAATATTAGCAGGATTGTAAAACTGTGTAGGAGGCAACTGGCTACTACAAACGGGGGATGTATTAGGTGTGCCATAAGCCATACCTCCAATGCAAAATCTAAAAAAATGATCGAAACCGCTGGTGGTTGAAGTAGGAATTTTGCTTTCGAAAGCCTGCAAAGCATATAACCCATCACCCGGGGGGTCAAGTATCAACCTGCTTACAGATAATCCACCACCAACCGTAGTTTCATAATCCTCGTTAGCATGGGTAATGGCTATCCTGTCTGTTTTTGAGTTAAAGCCAATAGTATTATACCAGTCATTAGGTTTGTTGCCACAACCGTCAGACGCTGCCGCGTATATATTACTCACTATATAATTATCCAGACCGTCTGCCTTATCAGGGTCTTGCACCAATGCCACCCCATATTCCATCATGCCATTCCCAACAAGCACATTGGGCGTTCTGTCAATAAAATGCCTGGAATTGCCATACTGGTCATCCAAGCTATTAGGGTCCAGTATATGCACCATAGTAGCGCTGCGCACATGATAAACACAAGAGCCGACTGGACTGGTAGGGCCAGTCCACGCATTTACGCTGCCGGTTAAAAATATATCGTCCGCATTATTGCCATATTCTATTATTTGCATACGCATAGCAATATCCCAATCCAGTTCAGGGTTATTATTGGTAGCTGGTGAGCTTTCAAAATATTTCATGGCTCTTACTGTCCAGGTAGATGCATCTGAAGGATTGCTTATATCAATAGACATAATAAACGCATGTTTGGGAGTATGTTCGTCCGGCATATCCGGGTGTACTGTTATCAAAGTTGTAGCATAACCACAGATGTAGAGATAATTGTTCGCAGGATTGTACAGGGCAGACAATGGGTACAAATCATAATCGGCTGTGGGGTCATAAAAAACACGTTCCTGCACTAATGCAGCAGCGTTGTTGGTATGTATTACTTTGATTTTGTCTTTAGCCATAGGATTAGCGGGATCTTCCCTGGCCAGTATTACCATAAAATATTCGTCATTGTCCCTGGCAACCACATCCACTGTCCTCTGGTCTATAAAATCATTGTCGCGAAACAGGTTCTGCGCGGTAATCATAGGGGCAAGAGGTGCCGGGTAACCATCATCTAGTTTCATAAAATGCGGTATACCTAACCCGGTTGAACCGAATGCAGTGCCCGCCATTACACTTTCCCTGTTGGTGCCGGGTACCATTTTGGTGGCATAGTTTTTCACGCTGGGGTCAAATGTGTACCACATCGAGTTGTATTGTGCGTACGTACAGTGAGTCATCACCGACAGAAACAATAACATAACCGCCCGCAGGGCCGGCCGCAATAGAGTGTTTTCTCTGTTGTTCATTTTTTTGAAAGTTTATAATAGTTAAAAAATAAAAATCCTCTCAATGTAACAGCCAGCTTTCACAACAAAAAAACAACACAACGTAATAAACGCATATACGGGCGGCGGTAACTGTGTGTAAAGCTGAACCAAAGAAAGTTGCCCCGCAAGCGTTAAATGGCCTTGTACGGTATGTACCGGTTAACCCTTGCCACTACCGTTAAATGACCCTGCTAAAATGATGGAATCGCTGATGGGATAGGCTTTCGCCCGCCCATAGCAAATATGGTGCCGTTTTATTTTCCTGTTTGGCAGGTACCGGATTCCGTATTATCTTTATGTTGTATTGATTAACCATCACAATCATCCCGTCATGAATACGCAACCAACTATTACTATTGCTATAGCCGACGACCATACACTATTCGTCAATGGCCTGGCACATGTACTGCAAAGCCAACCCGGCATTTCCGTTATACTTACAGCAGCAGACGGACAAGAACTGATAGATAAACTGGAGCGTACAGATGTATTGCCCCATATATGCCTGCTGGACATCAGTATGCCCGTAATGAATGGATACGAAACATTGCCCGTACTCACGCGGCGTTGGCCGGGGGTCAGGGTTATCGTGCTGTCTATGTACCACGACGATGAATACCCCGTGCTGAAAATGATAGCGGAAGGTGCATGCGGTTTCCTGGGCAAAGATGCGGACCACCACGAAATGATGGATGCCATACACCAGGTACACAGTTACGGATATTATGCCGGAGGCGCGGCGGGTAAGTTTCTGCCGAATGGCCCGGCTGCAGCAGCTAAGCGCCTGGTCAACCTTACAGAAAACGAGTTGCAGTTTTTACAGTTTTGCTGCACACCTATGGATTATCACGAGATAGCAGAAAAAATGGGCAAAAGCAGGCGGACTATTGATAATTACCGCGACAACCTCTTCAGCAAGCTGAATATTCACAACCGTGCCGGCCTCAGCCTCTTCGCCAACCGTGCCGGCCTCAACAGCAACTTACAGTCGACACATTTTAGCTGAAAAACCTTTGCTGTTAATCATAACCAATTCACACGAACAATTGCAATTTCATAAAATCAAATAATTATTGTATATTTGTTGAAGTAAATTCGAATGAATTTACGTAAATCCCGCTCATGCGGGACCGTAGTAATCCTGCCGCCTGTCCCGACAATTCTGGATGCGGGACACTAATAAAACTTCAAAAAGCCATGAAACCGATAACACACTATCCATTAGTCGATCACCGTAATATTTTAAGAGCCTCCCACACCAGGGAGGTTTTTTCGCTCCCGGAAAAAATTATTTCAAAAATCAGGGAACATTTGGGAACAAATCACAGAAAACAATAACAACCAATTCACTATGCATATACAAGTATATTATAACAGCACAATTTGTGCGGAATCAGGAACATTTTGTTCCCAAAACCACCAGATTTGTTCCCAGAAGGAACATTCACCAATCAGTTCATTAACCTATTAACCCTATGAACATATTATCCTATTATCCTATTACCGCATTAACCATTTAACCTATTAACCCTTTAACCAATTACCTTATTAACATAACTTGTCCCCCTTTGGGCGGGATTATCCTAATTACCGCATTAACCCACTACCTTTGCACATTCAAAATGACAACAGCCGATATAGATAACGAATGGGAAGACACCGCTGAAGAAGACGGTGATATAGAAGAACAAGGCACCACCGAAGGGCCTGCAGAGCGACTGCGCATAGTTACCGACAGGCGCCAGGAACCCCTGCGTATTGACAAGTTCCTGATGAACCGTATAGAACACGCCACACGCAACAAAATACAACAGGCGCTGGACGCCGGTTTGATACTGGTCAACGGCGAGGCGGTGAAATCGAACTATAAAATACGCCCCGGCGATGAGATTGTGGTATTTGAAACCCGCAGTACCGAAAGCACCGAGGTCATTCCTGAAGATATCCCGCTGAACGTGGTGTTTGAAGATGATGAACTGATGATCATCAACAAGCCCGCAGGTATGGTAGTACACCCTGGCAATGGCAACTACAGGGGCACCCTGGTCAATGCCCTGGCGTTTTACCTCAACAAAGAAAACATCGACACCACTGCCCTGCCCCGTGTAGGCCTGGTGCACCGTATTGACAAAAACACCAGCGGGCTCATCGTCATCGGCAAAACGGAGCAGGCCATGACCAAACTGGCTGCACAGTTCAAAAAACACACCGTGCACCGCAGGTATATAGCCCTGGTATGGGGCGATGTACAGGACGATGAAGGCACTATTATAGCGCATATAGGCAGGGACCAGCGTCACCGCAAACAGATGGACGCCTTCCCCGACGGCGAGCATGGCAAAGAAGCCATCACCCATTACAAAGTACTGGAAAGGTTCAACTATGTGACACTGGTAGAGCTGCGGCTGGAAACAGGCCGTACCCACCAGATACGCGTGCACATGAAACACATCGGCCACCCCCTGTTCAACGACAGTACCTACGGCGGCGACAGAATTGTAAAGGGCACTGTCTTTACCAAATACAAGCAGTTTGTAGACAACTGTTTCAAAGTACTGCAACGCCACGCCCTGCATGCCAAAGAGCTGGGTATGAAACACCCCGCTACCGGCGAGTGGATTCAGTTCGATTCCGATTTGCCAAAAGATATCCAGGAGGTGATTGAGAAATGGCGCACCTACACATCGGGCATGAACCGCCAGTTAAAAGAACGCATGAAAGGGTAAAAATTATCATATAAAAAATACAAAACATATATACAGGTCTTAAAACATGATTATTAACCATCTGTGCGGAAAAAACAGTTAAAATCCACCCTGCTATACTGCTTTAATCAGTTTTAAATCATAATTTTGTTAGAATCAGTTTTTAAAATACAATTTATTAAAACATGTCTTTGTTAGCAATCAACCCCGTTTTTTTGATTTCAATGCCTAGTGGTGGCGAGTGGATAACTATCCTTATCGTGGTAATAGTGCTGTTTGGTGGCAAGAAAATCCCTGAACTGGCGCGCGGTATAGGCAAAGGTATCCGTGAGTTCAACGACGCCAAAAAAGGTGTAAAGGATGAAATTGAATCGGGTATGAAAGAAAGCGAAAAGCCTATAAAATAATATCCACACAGATAGCAGAATTCGACCTTTTTTATTTTATTTATAGCTAATAATTTTTTTAACCCATGTCTTAGGCAAGGCAACAATCAATTATTGTACGAGAGAATGCGTTTAAACGGCTTATTACTCATACCTGTTCTACTGTTCGCAACTTACGGCACATCGCTGTCGCAGGACCTGGACAATAGCTTTTACAAGTATAAAAGTGATACCATCGTTATCAGGAAAGGGGTGGATCCAAAAGTATATGCAGCATCGCTGGAAGCCGCAAAACCCAAATCGTACAAACATGTGCCTTATGCCATAGACACTGCCTACTTCGGCAGCCAGGTCAAGTTCATTACAGGTTATACGGAAAAATACCTCAAGTCGCACAACCGCACACTGACTACCGTCAGGGAGCGTTCGCAAAAAGTATTTCCGCTGATAGATGCGGTACTGGAAGAAAATAAACTACCCAAAGAATTAAAATACCTCGCTGTTATAGAGTCTGCTCTTAACAATACGGCACGTTCCCGCGTGGGTGCTGTTGGCCCCTGGCAGTTTATGTCGTACACCGGCAAAGAAATGGGCCTGGTGGTCAATAAAAACCGCGACGACCGCAAAGACTGGTTGCGCTCTACTAACGCCGCCTGCAAGTACATGATGGAGTTGTACGAGGAGTTGGACGACTGGCTGCTGGTAATAGCAGCCTACAATAGCGGCCCGCGCCCGGTACTACGTGCCATTCAGCGCACCGGCAGCCGCAATTTCTGGGATTTGAAGCCTTACCTCCCCCGCGAAACACAGGGCCATGTACTGGCTTTCGTAGCCACGGCAACCATTTTCGAGAAACTGCCCTACTATATAGGGGAAGATATTCCTGATGAAATAAGCTATGTGAGGCCTGTTAAAGCTGCGGAAAAGCCCAAGGTTAAAAAATCAATGTTTACCGATGAGGAACTGAA
Source organism: uncultured Bacteroidota bacterium (assembly GCA_937928385.1). Lineage (GTDB taxonomy): Bacteria > Bacteroidota > Bacteroidia > Chitinophagales > Chitinophagaceae > UBA5543. Next base: position 31,265 of record CALEZD010000125.1, on the reverse strand, counting down.
ATCTATGGCTATAGTCCGCATTTCAGAACCCCTGTACCCCCAGTTGCTGGCCCAGGAGCTGGAAATAGAGTTGCAGCTACTTCAGCGCTGGAACCTTGATTATGAACTGTTTGAGTACAATACTTACAGCGAGGAGACCTATAACCTGCGTATTCCCAAAGATAAACTGGATGCTTTCTTCGCTAAAAAGGTATCTATGGAAAACCGCAGCAGGAAAATATATGCTAACCAATCGATGTAAGCCTTAAAAATATTTTTGTAATCTATTTTTTTAATTTACCTTTGCAGCCTTAAAAATTTAATAAATTAATGGCAAATCATAAGTCTACCAGGAAGAGTGTAAGGAAAAACGCTGCCCGCCGTGACCGTAACCGTTATTATGGTAAAACTACCCGTAACGCTATACGCAACCTCTTAACTATCACTGATAAGAAAGAAGCTACCGAGCAGGTGTCTAAAGTTATCTCTTTGATAGATAAGCTGGCCAAACGCAACGTTATTCACAAGAACAAAGCTGCCAACCTGAAGTCAGGCCTGGTTAAGAAAGTAGCTGCTTTAGCTTAATTACAATAGTTCTACAACATATTTGAAAGCATCCTGCTGATACAGCAGGATGCTTTTTTATTTTTTTACAATATTTCCTGCATCGGAATATGTCTGCCACGAAGACATTCGTACAATAGTTCTGACAAATAATTTCCGGCCCATCGATGGCGAACCGGAAATCCTGAATATACTATTGGTAGATGCTGATGTACCGTAGGGGATGTACACGAGGCGCTATAAGCTTCCAAAGCCTTCAGGTATACAAGCCCCTGTAGCAATGTAAATATTGCAGGCAAGGGCCTTGTAAACAGGTACAGTTCATACCTTAACACCCACAAGTCTACAGGTTCTTCAACCATTTCTAAAAACAAGGCACAGGGCATAAGAAAAGAGGCTGTCGTTTGACAGCCTCTTCATATCACCACTATTCACACAATTATCTGATTTTCAAAATCATTTCGGCACGACGGTTTTTACTCCTGCCGCTATCGGTACTGTTTGTTGCTACAGGATCCCTGTATCCACTACCCCTGACTTCTATTCTTGAGCTGCTCATTCCCTTGTTAACAAGGTACTCTTTCACCGCATTGGCGCGACGCTCAGACAATTTCTGATTGTACTCGCTGCTGCCTACTATATCAGTATTACCGTCAATCACCAGGTAAGTATTATTGTCAGCTTTCAACTGCGCGTATGCCTCATCAATAAGACGGTATGACACAGGCAGTATCGTTGATTCATCAAAAGCAAATAACACATGTGTTAATGTATCATTTTCTACATATTCAACCGGTTTCGGCTTAGCGGGCGCCCTCAAAACAACAGTTCTTGGATTAAAGATTTCCGCGACACAATTATTGCTGGAAACTGACATCTTAGAATAATTTCCGTCGCATAATCCTGTTACCCTAAGCGCATTATCAGAAGACACAGTACCGGTAACTGTACTGGCTGCCCCATTGACCGTGTAAGTGAGGTTCGCTTTCTGGCCCGCCGTCAGGCCGTATATAGTGATTTCTCCATCACACTCACCGGCGGCACTGGGGTTGACTGTTTCCACATCGCCGATTACCAGCTTAGGTTCTGCTAACTTAACCGAACCGGTGCTTGCTGATTTTTTACCAATTGTCGCTTTGATGTCTGTATAACTTCCTGCGCACAAATTAGGTACCACAACTGTTCCATCCTGGTTAACAACCGCAGCGTATGCGGCAGGCCCGTCCGTGCCTTTTACATTGTAGTTAACTACTGCGTTCGCGCCCGGCTGAAGCCCGTGTAATGCGATGCTACCATTACACAATCCGCAAATAGTAGGGTCGTATGGGTTAGCACCGGTAATGTTCATACGGTTCTCATTCTTGCCAAGGAAGAAACGCAGTCCCAGGTTACCACCGTAAGATTGGGTTTGTATATCTGTAGCGGCATTTGTTATCGAGTTATATTCTCCCGGATTGCCAGTCATAGTGTAGGTGCCTGAAGCATCATTCTTAAATGGCTGATACATGAAAAATCCTCCTAAATTTAAAGCAACACGGTCTGACAGGAAATAATTGACAGAGGGCTGAAATATGAACCCTACAGTAGATGCGGTATAAGTAGTAGCACCTTTCTGCCTGTCGGGCTGAACGCCCAGGCCAACATTATAACCAGCCGCGCGCTTTTCATTGAAATAGTTTTCAACGTTGCCTGAAGGATTATTCTTAGAGTAGTGATTTTTCGTAATTAAAAAATCAGTATTATTCGGAATAACTCCATTGTCGTACACCGGTGTTACAGTACCGTTATCATTCGTTACAAACATATAAATGGCTTCGTAATCAAAAGATGCATTGGTAGAATAACGATTCTTCATTTGAAGATTGAACAATACACCTGCATCCGCGGTGATACCCCAACGCTTAGAGAACCTGCTTTTAAATTTCAACACCAGGGGAATATTGAAATTGTCTGTTTGTATCCTTTCGTGAAAATTGTTTGAAGAAACAACCTGCCTGAAAGTAAAGCCATTGTTATCTACAGACTGGTATTCGGCATGGAAATTATCAAGTGTAACCGAACCCCACTGCCGTAAATAAAGAAGGCCGGTACCCAACCCAAAATGTTTGCCCTTGCCGAAGAATACACCGAGTTGGATATCACCTCCCATCGCACCACCTTTTTTGAACCCGATAGTTCCCGGGTTTATATTGATACCGTTAAGGTAGTTGGGTGATGTAACGGCCATATCCATCTGCTGGTCATATATACCTCCCAGGAGGTTTACATCCAGTACCCAACGGGACATTTCACTATCTGTAACGTAATTCTTTACATCTGTATTCTGTGCTAATGTTGACAAGGCTGAATGGCCTATCATCAACAATAAAATTAGCTTTTTCATATTTATATATTTATTGTTGATAATTAGTTTTTAATAAATCTTGTTGTAGAGATGCGCTCATTGTCACGGTAGCATACAACAATGTACACACCCGCAGGAAATGAAGAAATATTAACAACAGGGTTTTTAATTACATCAGTAGTAGTGTGCATTTTACGGCCCAGCAAACTGAATACTTCCATTTGTATATCACCTTCTACCGTAGTTTTTACAGCAACATTTACCTGCTGGTCTGCCGGGTTAGGGAATACAGAAACCTCTGTTATTGGTTTTTTCATCAGTGCCTCTTCAGGCTTATTGTAATAAGTCTTCTGGAAACAGCCATTGTGCTTTACCATCACCCAATACCTGTTATTAACCAGGTCTGGTGTGGCATTTACATAGTCCTGGTTGATTTCTCTCACCAGCAACGATGGTGCCAGTGAATTTGCATCATCGTAACCCCATGCATATGCTTCTTCGTTATTCTGAAGACATACAAACGATTTATTGAAATAGATGACCTGTGCAGGCGCATCAGCTACATTTGACGTTACACTTATATCGGTGGTAGCAGTGTTGATACAACCCGTGCCGTTTTCTGTAGCTGTTAGTATTACTGTTGCAGTTCCTGCATTTTTAAAGTTAACCAATGCATATTGTTGTGTATTTCCAACGTCAGAGATCTGGGCGTTGTTTGTAGTCCATGCATAGTTTACACCTGAAGGTGGCAATGTAGCTGCACCGAAGTTTCTGAAGTACGTTACATTACAAACAGCCGGTGTTGTCTTCAATGAAATAACCGGGGCTACGGGTGTACGGTTTACAGTTATTGTAAATGTACGAACAGGGCCTTCGCAACCATTGGCCATTGGCGTTACCGATATGGTAGCTGTTATAGGCGCATCAGTATTGTTGACTGCTATAAAAGATGGGATATCACCCGTTCCTGTAGTAGTTAACCCAATAGAGGGGTTGTTGTTAGCCCACATAAAAGTAGTGCCATTCACCGTGCTTGTAAAGTCAACCGCTTTTGTTGACAGGCCATTACATACTGCCTGGCTTATTACAGAATCAACATATGGAGTAGGGTTTACCATAATCATAAAAGTACCGGTATTGCCACTACAACCGTTGGCAGATGGTGTAATTGTTATTGTCGCTACTGAAGGAGTACTGGTATTGTTCCGTGCTGTAAAAGACGGAATATTTCCCATGCCCGTTGCAGGCAAACCGATGCTGCTGTTATTATTTGTCCAGGAAAAAGCTGTACCTGCGACAGTGCCTGTATAAATTACTGCTGTAGTTGCTTCACCATTACACAGCACCTGGTTAGCCACCGGTGCAACATTTGGTGTAGGATTTACTGTAATTGTAAAACTTTTTGAAGGCCCTGTACAACCATTAGCTGTAGGGGTAACCGAAATAGTGGACACATTTGGCACATTTGTGCTGTTAGCACCTAAAAACACAGGGATAATACCCGTACCTGAAATAGCAGGCAACCCGGTTGTTATATTGTCATTTGTCCAGGTGAAGGTAGTACCTGCAACTGTTCCTGTAAAATTAACAGCAGTAGTAGGCGCGCCGTTACAAACCGTTTGATTTGCAATGGATGCTGCATTGGCAGAAGGTTTTACTGTGATAGTAAAACTCCTGGCAGTACCTGTACAACCATTAGCCGAAGGTGTTACTATAATAGTAGCAATTGTGGCAATAAGGGAAGTATTGATGGCTGTAAAAGACGGTATGTTGCCCGTACCTGAGGCAGGGAGGCCAATTGAAGTGTTGTTATTTGACCATGAGTATGTTGTGCCCGGTACAGTTCCTGTAAAAATAACAGCTGTGGTAGGTGCACCGTTACAAACCGTCTGGTCTGGTATACTTGCTACATTAGGTACAGGATTAACCATAACTGTTTTAGTAGCTACCGCAGTACCACATGAGTTAGTAACTGTGTACATGATAGTATCAAGGCCTTGCGAGACACCTGTAACCAATCCGTTTACGACTGTAGCTGACATGTTACTGGCACTCCAGGTACCACCTGATCCGGAAGTAGTTAATGTAATAACTGATCCGATACACACAGCCGAAGGGCCGGAAATAGTTCCTGCATTAGGCATTGGCATTACTGTAATGATCCTTGAAGTAGTTACTGTACCAAAATTATTTGTTACACTGTATGTTATAGTATCCAAACCTGCAGAAACACCTGTTACAACTCCTGTAGAAGAAACCGTAGCACGAGGATTTGTAGCGCCCCACACACCCGGTGTATCAACACCGGTAAATTGAATGGTTGAACCAACACACACCGTTGAGTCGCCGGTAATAGTACCTGTAGTAGCTAAAACGGGGGCGTTTATAGAATCTCCGTTTGTCGTAATTGCACCCGTTGTAGTTAATGCACGGCCATAAAACTTAGCGCCGGAGGTTATATCAATAGCTCCGCTACTGGCGATAACTGTTCCGTGAAAGACTGTGTTATTAGCCAGGTTTACAGCACCATTTACTTTCCAGTATACGTTTTTACTTTGTGTACCGTTGATCAGTCGCACTTTGGCGCCCGCAATTGTATTCAGGGCACCGTGTACGTTAATGACAAATACTGCATTGGGGTTTCCCTGTGCATTGAGGTAAAGTGTATCAGTAAGCGTAGTAGCTGCATTAAGTAAATATGTATGTGGGGTAAGTACAAGATTGTGGCCGAATATAGCGGGATACAACAATGTAATATCAACAGGTAAAGCATTCAACTGTCCGTATGCAGCTGTCAATGCTGTAGCTGCGGCTGCAGTTGTTGCATTTGGAGGGGTATGAATTGTACCGTTTACAAACAATGGATTGTAACCTGTAACAGAACCAAGGTTAGAGCCTATATCACCGGTGATATAACTGGTAGCGCCTCCATTAGATACAGGACCGATAGAAGTAAACAAAGCAAAACTACCCACAGCACCCAGTGTAGGTGCTACCGGGCCGGTTAGTACCGGGCTTCCACAGCCAATAGGCGTAAATGCAGTTAAGCTGTTCAGTGTAACAGCACCGCCGGTAGACAAAGCTCTTCCTTCCAGCGAATCTAATGCACCGAATGCGATAGCAGCATTATGCGCTACTATGGTACCTCTTATAGTACTTGCTGTACCAATACTGACGGCACCTTCTGTTTTCCAGTAAACATTACAAGCCAGTGCGCCATTGATTAATTTCACCTTGGCATTAGTGCCTGTTGAGAATCCACCGTTTATCTGGAATATAAAAACAGCATTGGAGTTACCCTGCGCGTTTAATATAATATCACCATTAAGTGTGGCTGCAGTAGGTATAGAATATACACCTGCAACAAGTGTTTGGCCACCACCAAGTCCTGCCGCCAGGGCAGCTGTCGGGGTTGCCGTGTTTAGCTGGATATATGCAATGTTCAGGTCGGTTTGTGCGGCGCCGCTTACTACATCGCCGTCATGCATGCCGCCGTCTACGTTTCCGAAGCCGGTGCTGGAGCCACTGTTGCTACCTACATTGCCTGTTAGTTTTGTCAGGTATGCGGTACCGGAATTGGTTACTGCTCCTACCGAGGTGAAGAGCACGAAATTCCGGGAAGTGCCTAGTGTTATTACTTGCCCGTAACATAGTGCGGGGAACAACAGCATTTGTAATGCTATTATTAGTTTAAATAAATCTTTCGTCATATTGTGATGATTATTTCGTGGCAACGCCACAAATCTTAACTATTTGTAATGCAAAGCTATGCTAACAATACGCCTGCTTTGTTGTACGATTCGCGCTTTTCGTTGTATAATTCACTGATATTATATCAATACACGCTTCTTTTCCTTAAGTTGTTTGAAATACGTAGGTGTAAAACCGGTGATTTTTTTGAATTGCATAGACAGGTGGGATACACTGCTGTAGTTTAGCTTATCTGCAATCTCCGTTAGGTTAAGTTCGTTATAAACAAGCAGTTCTTTTGCGCGTTCTATTTTGAGTGTTATGGTGTATCTCTCAATACTAATACCCTGCACTTCTGAAAACAAATTCGACAGGTATGTATAGTCATAATCCAGCTTTTGGCTGAGGAAATCTGAGAAATTAACTGATAGTTGAGTTTCTGTTTTGTATACGTATTCTGTTATTACATTTTTTACTCTTTCTATTAACATGCATTTTTTGCTATCCATTAATTCGAGGTCGTATTTTAGTATAGCGTCCCTGAACGTGTCGTGTTGGATATCAGATATCTCCTCGTATACACTTGCCTCTCCTAAACTTACGGCTGTTTTGGTTAGCCCTATTTTTGCCAGCTCATCTTTTACTATCATGATGCAGCGCAGGCAAACCATATTTCTTATGTATAAAATCATGTCCTCTATTATAACAGATTAAAGGGACGAATGATTTTGAAGTTCATTCGAGCCTATGCCATTAGCTGTATGCTGTATATTTATATGCATACTGCTTTTATTGCAGAAACATGATAACCAAATTTCTGTGCAAGCTCATTAATACATCTGCTTGTTTAGTAGTTGCTATACACGCGGACATACCTGTTTTTTTTCTACGGAAGACATGTATTAATAGTGTTAGGGCAGATAAGTATTTAGATCAACATTGTGTTGCTTAACCGCTTTAAGCAAAGAATGATACGTACTGATAGATAACAATACATATTGGAAATAGTTTAACAAATAGTTGCTACAATAGCAATAAACAAATACATTATACAACATATTTATAATCAACACTCTATATAATTATTACAGGTAGAGTGGCTTTTTTAGTATTCTTTACCAATATTTCTTATCGGAAAATTTGCCTGCTACGAAACTATTCGTATGTTTGATTACGAAATCATTCGTACAATGAATATGACAGGTAATATCAAACCCACCGACGGCGAACTGGAGATACTTAATATACTGTGGGATAAAGGCCCCTGTACTGTAAGGGATGTACACGAAGTACTGGAAGCTACCAAAGGCTCAGGATATACTACCACCCTCAAGCTGATGCAGATAATGCTGGACAAAGGACTGGTGAAACGGGACAGTACATCACGTGTACATATATACGAGGCCGCCATATCGAAAACCACTACTCAGGGGCAAATAATCCGCAAAATGGTGGATAGTGTATTCAGCGGTAACACTATGCAGATGGTGATGCAGGCCCTGGGTAATCATAAAGCCGATGCGGCAGAACTGGATGCCATCAGGAAATATCTGGACGAAATAGAAAATAAAAAGTAACCATAATCATTTGTATCAGTATATAACAGGATAATATGGCACATCTCACACCAGGTATCGTTTCAGCCCTTAGCTGGGCGCTGGTACATTCAATATGGCAGGGCTTGCTGGCGTATATGCTCTTACGAGCTGTTCTTGCAGCTATCCCCGGCAAATATGCTTCCGCCAGGTATATAACGGCTGTATCAGCCCTGGCAGCATTAACAGGCGCTTTTATTGCCACCTTTGTTTATCTATACAATACCGGGTTGCCGACAGTGCACTATGCCATGGCAGCTGTAACTACGGACGGTCAACATACAACAGCCGCAACGACTATTCCTCTGACATACGATGGCAGTTTCACACAAACGCTGTCAGCATGGTTCAATGCGCATACACAGCTAATAGTAAATATATACCTGGCAGGCATGTTACTTTTATTGTTCCGCATAGTGTATAACCTCTTTACCCTGAAAAACTTAAAATACAAGGGCGCCACTCTGCCCGATGCTAACTGGCAGCAAATGCTGGCTAAATGCCAAAACATATTGGGCATAAATAACAAAGTACAGCTCTTCTTCTCAGCAAGGCTAACGGTCCCCCTGGTGATGGGTACCATAAAACCTGTTATACTGGTTCCGGTAGCATTGGCCAATCAACTCAGCACCCGCGAAGCCGAGGCTATACTACTGCACGAACTGGCGCATATCCGCCGCAACGACTACCTGGTGAATATGATTCAGCTCTTTATCGAAACCATATTGTTTTATAATCCCTTTGTATGGCTCATATCCTCCATTATCAGGAAGGAAAGAGAATACTGCTGCGATGATATGGTAGTGAATGCCACAACCGAAAGGCTGCCTTATGCCAAAGCATTAGCCGCGTTGGAAACATTCCGCCAGCAGCCCCTACTCCCCTCTTTAGCGGCAACCGGCTCAAACAATCAATTATTAAACCGAATAAAACGAATAATGGAAATGAAAAATCACAATGTCAATTACGGCCAACTGGCTGCCGTACTGCTCACAGTTTTATTACTGGCAGGTTCCATCACTTTCTTCTCTCCCGGTGTACAGGCACAGTCTAAGAAGGATAAGAAAAAAGAAAACACCGAAAAGGCTGCAACAGTAAAAAAGCAGGTAATCATCGAATCTGAAATGGGCATAGATGAGGATAGCAAAGATGACAAGAAACATGTGCAGAAGAATGTGGTGATTGTGAAAGACGGTGACACGGTGAAAAATTACAGTATCAACAAAAGCCTGTCTGAAACAGATGCAGCCCTGCAGGAAGTGTTCAGCATGCTGGAGGAACTGAAAATGGACGGTATAATAGACGAGGCTATGGCAGGTGTTGACTGGAACAGTATAGGGGATTCAGTTAACGTAGATATAAATATTAACGGCAAGGAAATAAGCAACGAGGTACGCGAGGCGTTGGCCGAGTCGCGCAAAGCGATGGCAGAGGCACGTAAAGAAGTAGCTATAGCACGCAAAGAATATAGTGAAGCGATGGCTGAAGCCAGGAAAGAAATTGCGCGGGCACGCGGCGAAGAGGCTGAAGCGAGGGTAAAAGTCATTAAGGCATTACACGAACGCGAGGAAGATTACGATGACGATGTAATATACATCAGGCGGACGGGTGAAAAAGTACCAACCAATGCTAAGATTTTTGTTTCCAGCAGCCACGATAAGCTATTAAAATCGCTGGAAAAGGATGGCCTGATTGACAGGAGAAATGGCTTTAAACTGGTAAAAAAAGGTGATGAACTCTACATTGATGGTATCAAACAGTCGAAAGAAGTGTACAAGAAATACGAACCTATGATAGATGTCAAGAACCTGACCATTAAAGGAAACTACCGCAAAATCAGCATAGACACCAGGGATTAAACATTAGATATATAGTAGTATTAACCTTTGCCCCTCTGTTTCTACAGCGGGGCTTTTCTTTTTTTCTTAATAGCTGGTTAACCGTTAACAAACCCGTCTGTTAACTGATTTTAAACGTAGCGTTAACCATTAACGATTATTTGGAACAGGGGGCCCCCGCGTTGCATCTTTGCATTATCAAACGAAACAAACAACAAGCGTTTCGGAACAAAAAATAAAAAACACACTACTAACAAAACAAACATTAACTAACTACAAAAAAACAAAAATCATGCAAGCAACAATCAATATCAACCACGCTCAGAACACAACCGCTCAAATGGCTGACACTACCAACGCAATCATCCGCCGCGAGAGCACTCAGAAAATAATCATGTTCATAGCTATACTGGTAAGCCTGGTAGGTGCTGTAAACCTGTAATAGCAATTACATAACTACACTAAATATTGCTTAAGGGCTATTGAGCCATTAAATATTGAGCAATTGAGCATCACTCCTTCACTACCCTACGCATTACACCATCATTCACCCTGATGATATATACGCCTGACGGTAGTTGACTTATATCAAGCTCTGTTTTCTTTCCACTACCGGGCTGAGCCACTAGTTTCTGTCCCTGCATATTATATAGCTCTGCTTTATTAATTATTCCTGTCGAAGTAATCGTCACCTTATTACTTGCCGGGTTAGGATAAACAGCTATCTCTTCATTATAAAGTTCAGTAGCAGCTACCGAGACAGATACCTGCTCGGCAATGGTAATCATAGCACAACTTCTGTTATCGGCCATCAGGGTATCCGACATGGTATCCACGGTATTCAGGTGTTTTATACCTACACATATCTCCGAGGCACCTGTGTCCCAGCCGGAAAATAGTGTAAAGTTAAATGCCATCTGGGCACTGTCACCGGGTGCCAGCACCTTGCCGCTCAATGGGACATATGGGACGAATCCGCTACCGAAATTGAAGGATATCGCGGAAGTATCAAACAACAGTTCAAACGCCAGGGAATCCTGGAACTGTACTGTATCAGGACCGTTATTCTTAATATACGCATCAATCAGGAATGAGTTGTCCACCCACAATGTATCTCCGGCCGAAGGAGCATACAAGGTAATCTGTAGGTCGGAATAACGCTGGGCATAAGAGCTAAAACAAGCCAGGAAAAGGAAAACGGAGAGTAATATTAGCTTTTGCATAAGATGGTTTAAATGTGGTTTAACGTATTGTTACATAAATGTAACGTATGAATACGTTAATAACAAATAAAAAAAGCAATAATGTATTGCTCGCAGTGACAATTAAGTGAAGAATATCTTTTTAATCCGCACGGGAATAAACAGTCAGCTTAATCGTCATTTTACATCATTTTTACGTATATTTGCATCACAGGCATGAACCAGAGCAAACCATATCGCCCCAACTTCCCATCCTCCGCATACCACGGAGGATTTTTTATTACAGCTATGTGTCCAAAGAAAACAAACGCAGAGTTAACAAAAGTTAACAAACCCATTCTAAACCATTCATTTACAAATGATTACAACAACGTGATATTCCCAACAGTTAAACCAGGCGTTCACGGAGTTAACAAATTCAACACACTCACGACTACTTATTGCAATAAAAGAGGCACATTTAACCTGTTAACCTTTTACCGTATTACCCTGTTAACCAACTATCAAATCATTATCTTGCACCCTCAAAACGACGGACTTACAGAATGGATTATAAAAGGATATTAGTAACGGCAGCACTACCCTATGCCAATGGCCCCGTACACATCGGCCACCTGGCGGGCTGCTACCTGCCTGCGGATATATATGTGCGCTACCAGCGTGCGCAAAAGCGTGATGTACAGTTTGTGTGCGGCAGCGATGAACATGGCGTGCCCATCACCATACGCGCCCGCAAAGAGGGGGTAACCCCGCAGGACGTGGTGGATAAGTACCACGCCATGATTAAGGACAGTTTTGAGCAGATGGGTATAACTTTTGATATATACTCACGCACCAGCAGCGCCACCCACCGCGAAACCTCGCAGGCGTTCTTTAAAAAGCTGTACAACGACGGTGTATTTGAGGAGAAGGAGACTGAGCAGTATTTTGACGAAGAAGCCAATGTATTCCTGGCAGACAGGTACATTATAGGCACCTGCCCCGTATGTGGCAACGACAACGCCTACGGCGACCAATGCGAGAAATGCGGCAGCACGCTATCGCCCGAGCAGTTGAAGAACCCGCGCAGCGCACTTAGCAATGCTATACCCGTTAAGCGCAAGACCAAACACTGGTACTTCCCATTAAACAAATACGAGGATTTCCTGAACGAATGGATAGTAAAGGGTAAAAAAGAAGTGTGGAAAAGCAATGTGTACGGACAGTGCAAAAGCTGGCTGGACAGCGGCCTGCAACCCCGCGCCATGACCCGCGACAGCAACTGGGGCGTACCCGTGCCCCTGCCCGATGCTGAGGGAAAGGTATTGTACGTATGGTTTGACGCACCCATTGGTTACATCAGCGCCAGCAAAGACCTGACCCCCATGTGGGCCGACTACTGGCAAAAGGAAGATACCAAGCTGGTACATTTTATCGGTAAGGATAATATTGTATTCCACTGCATCATATTCCCGGCTATGCTCAAGGCGCATGGCAGTTTCGTATTGCCGGATAATGTACCCGCCAATGAGTTCCTGAACATAGAGGGAGAAAAAGTATCTACCTCGCGCAACTGGGCGGTATGGGTGCATGAGTACCTGCAGGACTTCCCCGAACAGCAGGATGTATTGCGCTATGTACTATGCGCCAACGCTCCTGAAAGTAAAGACAATGATTTTACATGGAAGGACTTCCAGGACAGGAACAACAGTGAACTGGTGGCCATTTTCGGCAACTTTGTCAACAGGGCTTTTGTGCTGATGCATAAACTCTGCAATGGCCGTGTGCCCGCCCTGCACGAGGATGTAATGGATGATGCAGACCATGCATTAATTAAGAGTATCAAGGCGGCTAAAGAGGCTGTTGAAAGCAGTATAGAAAACTACAAATTCCGTGATGCGCTGTACGAAGTAATAGACCTGGCGCGTAGCGGCAATAAATACATGCAGGACAAACAGCCCTGGATTGTCGCCAAATCATTGGAAGAAAACCCCAACAACCAGAAGTTGATTGACAACTGCCTGCACCTGTGCCTGCAGCTTACAGCCAACATGGCTATACTGGCTAACCCCTTCATGCCCTTTACGGCTAAGAAAATGCTGCACATGATGAAGGTGGTGGACAAAATGCTGGATTGGGAAAACGCCGGAAGGATAGACCTGCTGAAGGTCAACTACCCCCTGCGCGCGCCGGAATTGTTGTTTAAGAAAATAGAAGAGGAACAAATGAAAGAACAGGTAGATAAACTGCATAATGCAGGTAATGCCGCACAACCCGCTGTGGCAGAAACGGAAGCTCCCGCACACAATCCCGTAAAGCCCGAAATTGTTTACGAAGACTTTGCGAAGATAGACCTGCGGGTGGGTACTATCCTCTCTGCCGAAAAAGTGGAGAAAGCCGACAAACTGCTGAAACTGGAACTGGATATGGGTTTTGAAAAAAGAACTGTAGTTTCGGGAATCGCTATGCACTTCAAGCCGGAAGATATAGTAGGCAAGCAGGTGACGGTAGTAGCCAACCTGGCCCCGCGCAAAATGAGGGGTATTGAGAGCAACGGCATGATACTGATGGCTGAAGACAAGGATGGCAAGTTGATATTCGTTTCTCCGGTAGAAAATACAGCGCCGGGAAGTGAGGTGAGATAATTAATTTTGCAGCACTCAATCTGATACATGAAAAAGAAAACACTCTGGTGGATAATAGGCGGTTCGGTACTGTTGCTGGTTATACTTATCATCATTGGTAAGTCCACCGGCAATAAAGGCACAAAAGTGGCGGTAGAAGCAGCTGCCCCGCATACTATTATCGAAACGGTAACTGCCAGCGGTAAGATATACCCTGAAACAGAAGTAAAAATAAGCCCCGAGGTCAGTGGAGAAATCACCTACCTGGAAATACAGGAAGGCGACAGTGTGTACAAAGGGCAGATGTTGGTAAAAATCAACCCCACCATCTATTCATCCATGGTCACGCAGGCAGCAGCCAACCTGGCTGAAACCAAGGCCCGCTCGCGCAATGCCGAGCAAATGACAGCACAGGCCAAAGCGCAGTTTGAACAGGCAAGGTCACTATACGAGCGTAACAAACAACTGTACAAAGACAAAGTGATCTCCGCCCTTGAGTTTGAACAGGCAGAAGCCCAATACCTGGGTGCAAAGGCCAGCTACGAGGGTTCTAAAGCCAGCATGGCCGGCGGTGGATATACCGTAGAGGCTTCGGCCGCTAACCTGAACCAGGCGTATGAAAATCTGCGCCGCACTACTATCGTGGCACCTGTTTCAGGCGTGGTATCATTACTGAAAGTAAAGCTGGGCGAACGTGTAGTAGGTACTGCACAAATGGCTGGTACCGAAATGCTGACTATTGCCGACATGCGCCGCATAGAGGTACGTGTGGATGTAAGTGAAACAGACATTGCAAAAGTGAAGATAGGTGACACCACTACTATCGTTGCAGATGCCTACCGCAACCGTAAGTTTACAGGTGTGGTGTCAAAAGTAGCGGTATCCAGCACTACAAGCGGCACAGGCACCATGAGTACCGACCAGGTGACCAACTACACGGTGCATATCCTGATATTGGAAAACAGCTACCAGGATTTGAGTAATGAATTGCAGAAAGGCAGGTTTGTATTCAAACCCGGCATGAGTTCATCTGTAGAGATACAAACCCGCAAAGATGCAAACACATTAGCGGTGCCGGTAAATGCCGTAACAACACGCGACTGGCCCGACAGTGTAAAAAAAGAAATGGAAGCATCGGGTATTGACGAGGTACGCCAGGTGGTATTTGTGTACGACAAAAAAACAGAAAAAGTAATTATCCGTGATGTAAAGACGGGCATCCAGGATAATGAATACATACAGATAACTGATGGACTGAAAGAGGGCGAACAAGTAGTAATAGCGCCTTATGGTGCAATTGCCCGTACGCTGAAAGACAAAGCCAAAGTAACCGTCACAAAGAAAGAAGAACTCTACGAGGCCAAATCAACTAAGGAAGATTAACCATACAAACAGCAAACAGCATTGAGCAGTAACATACCTGGACAGATAGGGATTATAGGTAATGGCAGCTGGGGTACAGCCATCGCCAAAATATTGACAGACAACGGGCATAAGATATACTGGTGGGTGAGGAATGAAGAAGCAGTACGCCACCTGCAGGAAAGGCACCACAATGCCCATTACCTCACATCAGTTCGTTTCCTGCCCGAAACCATCATACCCACCACCAACCTGCAGGAAGTACTCGCAAAATGCGATACGGTGATTGTATGTGTTCCTTCGGCTTATGCACAAGGTGTAATAGAAAGTGTGGATGCAAAGCTTTGGGCAGGCAAGAATATCGTCTCAGCCATAAAAGGGATTTTACCCGAGAGTAACCTGCTGCTGAACGACTATATGGCTGCGAACCCGGCTTTCGACCTGGACAGGTACGTAGCGGTAACAGGCCCCTGCCATGCTGAAGAGGTAGCCTACGAGCGCATCTCTTACCTTACTTTCGCCGGGCTGAATGATGCCCTTACAAGCAGCATCGCAGACGCATTCCGCAATACTTACATCTACACTACAACCAACCACGATATATGGGGCGTGCAGTATGCCGCCGTGCTCAAAAACATATATGCCGTAGGCGCGGGCATGGCACATGCATTGGACTATGGCGATAACTTTCTGAGTGTGTACATCACCAACTGCTACCGTGAAATGCACCGCTACCTGCAAGCGCATTTTGAGAAAGTACATCCCTCTAACGAAAGGCCGGATTTCCATACCAGCGCCTACCTGGGCGATTTGTTAGTCACCTGTTACTCGCTGCACAGCCGCAACCGTATGCTGGGTACTATGCTGGGCAAGGGCTATTCTGTAAAAAACGCGATACTGGAAATGAACATGGTGGCAGAGGGTTATTATGCTGCAAGAGGCATGCAACACCTGTCCGCGAAATACGGTATTGAGATACCCATAGCCACAGCCATATACGATGTACTCTGGGGCCAGCAACTGCCGTCTGATACGTTCATCGAACTGGAAAAGGTATTGTCTTAGTAGCCAAACTTCTTCAGCACGTAGTTGCAGCCAATTACTGTTTTGGCATCGTTTATTTCATCGTTGGCTATGGCGGTTGCTATCTCGTCCAGGGTATATTCTACTGTGAAGACGAATTCGCTTTCGTGCTCTTCCCCGCCCCCGTCAGCTATTTTGTCTGCATTGGTCACTTCGCCATAAAACACAATCATCCGCTCGCTGGAGCAGCCGGGAGATGCAAAGAATGTAGATATCTTTACTACATTATGAATCGCATAGCCAATCTCTTCTATTGATTCACGTTTTGCTGCATCTTCGGGTGTTTCGCCTTCATCCATTCCACCCGCTACAGTTTCTATTATCCAGCCCGGCCCTTTCTCAAAAGTGCAGTGCCTGAACTGCTTTACCAGCAACACTTTGCGCGTATCTGTGTTGAACACAATCACCGCTGCACTATCAGGGCGTTTAAATGCCATCCTGTCTACCGGCTCAGTCAGTTCACCGTTCTCTTTTTCGTATTGGTATATCCACTTCTCTATTTTGAAGTAGTCCTCAAATACCACTTCCTTACTGATGATTCTTTCTTTCATGACAGTTCAAATCTAACAATAAAAAAGCGGCGCTGTAAACAACGCCGCTTGTAAAATATTCAGTTCTTCTGCTTACTTGCGTAGTTCTACTTCTTCTATCAGGTTGTGCGCCTTACCCATCTTCTCTATTATCCAGAAGATGAAACGGGCATCTGTACAGATAGTCCGCTTATACTTTTTATCGAAGGCTATATCGCCACTCATGGCTTCCCAGTTACCATCAAAGGCTATACCTACCCACTCTCCGTTTCCGTTAATAATCGGGCTGCCTGAGTTACCACCTGTGATGTCATTGGTGGTAATGAAGCAGGTACGCAGTTGGCCATTGGCATCAGCATATTTGCCGTAGTCCTTCTTCTTATGCAGGTCCAGCAGTTCCTGTGGCGCGTCAAATTCATCATCGCCGGGCTTGTATTTATCTACAAAACCATCCAGCGTAGTATAGTAGTCAAAATGTACTGCATCCTGCGGGCTGTAGCTCAACACCTGGCCATAAGTAATGCGCATAGTTGAGTTGGCATCGGGATAGAACAGATCGTTCTTCTTCATATCCATCAGGCCGCGTATGTACTTCTTCTTCAGCGCTTCTTTTCCTTCGGTGTACTTTTCAATTTTAGGTTGGTACACTTCTTTGTAGTTGCGTGCAAAGCTGAGCGCATATCTCAATGCAGGGTCTTCCAGCATATCGTCCAGGTTAGGATTAGCCATAAAGGCATTGAACTTAGCTGTGTCCAATAAGAAGGTATTTGCGAATACATATTCGGCATAGTCAGCAAAAGTTTGGTCTATATTGCTGTTAGCATACTTTTTGAATATGATGTTCTGGTACACTTCAGGATGCTGGTTTTTGGGGATGTCATTGTAGAACATCTTAGCCATCTCCGCGAATATTTCCTGCTCTGTAGCCCTGTCAAAGCGCTTCATCATACTCTTTCGTGCAGACTTCAGGCTTTTCACTTCTTTATCTATCTTCTCCTGGTCAGGCTTCTTTTCGTTCAGTTCTATATACAAATCATAGAAACCGGAGCCTAAGCCGGCCAGCAAAGAACCCTGGAATGCCTGGTTGTAATACATGTGATGTTTGGCATAAGGCCTATAGGCTCTGTGCAATGCTTCGAATTCCCTCATTACCTCCTTGTACTCAGGTGCATTTTTACGCGCCCAGTTGGTAAAGGCATCTTCCTGCTGTTTTTTCTGCTCTACTATCTTCAGGCGTTTCAGTTGTTCCGTCTGGCCAATGAAGTATTTCCAGTAATTGGATATACCGGCGTAGTAAGAGGTTAATTTCAGGTACACTTCTTTATCAGCCTTCATGTTCTTACGCATGATTTCCAGTCTCTTTTCGCGGGGCTTAACGATAGAAGGGTTACTCTCGTTGATGGCAATATCCACACCGTAAGACACTTCGTAACGGTTGGTACGGCCGGGATAACCAAATATCATCGTATAATCGCCTTCGTCCACTCCACCGATAGAAATAGGCAGGAACTTTTTTGGTTTGAAAGGAACGTTATCCTTAGAATACTCAGCCGGCTCGTTGTTCGCATCGGCATACACACGAAAGATAGAGAAGTCTGCAGTATGGCGTGGCCACATCCAGTTATCCGTATCCCCGCCATATTTGCCCAAAGACTTAGGCGGTGTACCTACCAGGCGTACGTCTTTGTAGCGCTTGTACACCAGTAGTATGTATTGGTTACCTTCAAAATAGCTCTTTACCTGGGCTTCGTAATTACCCTCGGCTTCAGCACGTTTCGTTATTTTCTCTACTATAGCTTTATACTTCTTCTCAAACTTCTCCCCTTTCGACCTGCCTACAGCTTTTTCTACTTCAGCAGTTACATCTTCCATACGCTCCAGGAAGAGGGCTGTTATGCCTTTTGCAGGCAGTTCTTCAGAATAGTTGTACGCCCAGAAACCATTGTCCAGATAGTTATCCTTTACGCTACTGAGTGATGCTATTGCTCCGTAACCGCAGTGGTGGTTTGTAATCAGCAGTCCGTTGGGCGATATGATTTCGCCGGTACAACCACCGCCAAACTGCACTATGGCATCTTTCAGGCTGCTGCCGTTAATGTTGTAGAGGTCTTCCTTAGACAGCTTCAAACCCATTTTGACCATCTCATCGTAGTTCTTGCCAATCAGCATCGGCAACCACATTCCTTCATCTGCCTTAGCTGGCAACAGTGCGCATGCCAGCAGCAGCGATAACAGTAGCTTTTTCATTATAGTATTAACCTTGTTTGATAATTAATAAAACGAAGTGCAAAATTAACAATTAACTGCGAAGCACATAAGGGGGATATTAGGCGGGATTTTTGGGCTATTCGGGCATTTCTTCTTTGTTTACCCTTACAGTACCCTTCGGGTTTTTGATTCGGTACCAGGTGAAATCTTCGTTAGCCTCCAGTCCGTCGCCGTACATTACCTGGTCGGGGGTGTTGATGCGTACAAACTTTTCGGTATAAAACTTCCTCACATTCTGATTCCAGATAAGCTCTTCAGTCCTTAATGTTTCGCCTTTCTTATTGACCACCACCACACTATCGCGTATCAGTACATTTCCTTTGCCCTCGTACCAGCGGGCGTACATGGCTGTCAGGGTGCTTTCCACATTCATACTGTCATCAAAAAACTCAACCTTGAGTCCTTTACGCATATCAACATACTGTGGTTTGGCTATTTCATTCCTGATAAACTCTGTGGCAAACATCCTGATACGGGATTTGCCATGCTCGCTGTAGATAATGGTTACTTCATCAGCCTTATCTTCCTGTATGGATCGTTTGCCAACCAAGGCGTCAATTTCTTTGGGGTCGTTTTTGCAGGCGGCAATGAATACTATCAGCAAGCTGAAAGCAATCAGCCGGATATACTTTATATGTATATGCCTGCTTTTAATCATACCTGCGCTTGATAAACCACTTGTCGTTAAGTGAAATACCTACGGTACACCTGAAAAAGGATTCTTTCAGCAGCCCGCTGGTTTCGCTGCCGCGCTGCCCTATTTCAAAAGCTGTATGTATCCGGTCGGTATAGCGTTTGAATGGCAGGCTGAGGCCAAAAGTCACAGCGTAGTAATTGATAGGTGTGTTGCGCAAGTACACGTAATCCTGTCCGTAATAAACACCTAACCTGTAGGTAACACGGTTAAAGTATTTCCTGAGGCTGGTGATATCCGGTGTGAATTCTCCACCCAGCGCCATCCGGTAAGACATATCTCCTACAGAGTCTGTTCTGCCAAATCCGCTATAGTTGCTCCAGTTCATGCCTGAAAAGTCAATGCCCACCATCCACTTATTGCTGTCCAGCAGGTGGATACCTGCGCTATATACCATGGGCATGGTCAGGTTGCCTGTTTGGTCCAGGTTGCTGAATGTGGTATCTCCTCCTGAAAAATTATAGCTTACCCAATACTCGTCCAGGTTTGTATTGATATTTTGGTTTATTGCTAAGGTAACGCCGCTACGCAGATACAAACCCTTCTTCAGTTTAGCATCATATTGCGCTCCAGCTTTCCAGTAGATGCCCCCTGACCTCAATACCTTAGAAAAGCGTGCATCATTTACATTAACTGTGTCAATACTCTCTAATAAGCTGGCATACACCGTGCTGCCGAACATATACCCGAAATTTGCCCCCAGGCTAAAACCTTTGTACTTACCCGCAAAACCCAGGAAGGCGTAATTCAAAGAGCCATCACCCACAAATGTGCGTACACTTTTGCCATAACCGGGAATAACCGCGGTATCGCTCAGCCTGTAGTAAATATTGGTGACGGGGGTATAACCGAGGCTCATGCCGGCATGTTTGCCTACCGGTATTCCTATGCTTATATGGTTGATGGTAGCCATGCCCGACCTGTACCGTTCGTTGCCCGAACGTATGGTACGGCTATTACCCACCAGGCTGCCCTCGTAGGTAGTAAGTAATAACGAAGTATAAGACGCAGGGTTATCCGCATTGACAGCATAAGGGCTGTTGTATGCCGAACTGATACTACCCATACCCTTCATCAGGGGGTTTATACCATTTCTGAACTCACCTATTCCAAAACGGGAGTATGGCGAATTTTCATTGTTCGCCTTGGTTTGAAAGTCCTGTGTCTGTGCTAAAGCCGGGGATGCAGCAATAGTTATTATCAGTAAGAGGTAGTGCTTAAACAGCTTGTGGTACATTATGCTTCAATATTATGTTCAACCCCTTGAGAATGATATCAGGGTCTGCAAATATCTCACATTTAAGCTTGCCTGCAAAGTAAGCCATATCCCCACCAGTTAATACGGCGTTAAAATCAGCGTATTTTGACTTGAATTCATTGACCATTCCATCCACTTCAGACATGATTCCGAATACTGCCCCGCTGCGCATGCAGGTTTCCGTATCGTAGCCCAGTAGCAGGGTTTCGCCTTCTACCCCTACTTCCGGAAGCTTGTCGGCAAACTCATGCATGGCTTTCAGCCTCATATTCAGGCCGGGAGAAATCGCACCTCCGCGAAATGTCCTGTTCTGTATAAAATTATATGTAATGCATGTTCCCAGGCATACGACCAGGTTATTCTTTCCGGGGTATTCATGATAAGCGCCTACTGCCATCGCCAGCCTGTCAACACCTATTGTGTCTGAGGAGTATGCGTTCATAATAGGCAAAGAAGTCTTGTCTGACATCACAACCAGCTTTTTCACCTTCGCCGTCAGCATACTTTCCAATTCAGCGGATTTGTTGGATACGCTGGAAAGGATAGCATAAGCCGGTTGATGTTCATCTATCAGGTCAACAATACGTATGAGTGCATCGTGCGATGGATAAGTAAAGGAGGCAGTAAGTTTTCCGGCATCAAACAACCCGGCTTTTACCAGTGTATTGCCCCAGTCTATGCAGAGATTAACAGACATTTGATAATTTTTTTCGTTAAGGACGTCTAAAATAATAAATAGCTGACTATTGAACGAACAAATAGGGAAATTTTATCCGCCAATCTCAAAATTCAGTGTTGTCAGATGACAGGTTCCTGAAATGCCCGTTCAATTTGATACGTGCCTTTGCCTGCTCTAGCCCTTGCAACATGGGCACCATGTTGTTCAGGTGCTTCCTTATGTATTCAAGTCGTTGTGTTTCAATAAGTAATTGCATTAATTCATACTCCTGCAACGGCGACAGGCCAATATAATGGGCTATTTTATACGAAAGTATCCCACCGTCTGCCGGGGGGAGTTTTTCTTCTACATTCAACAGCGAGTATAACCTTTTCACCTCGCTCATAATCAGGTTGGATAATTTGCTGTCGTCCGGTTGAGTGATGTTCTCCGGGTAGTTTACTATGGCTCCTGAGTATAATTTGCCAGGTATCTCCCTGATAATCTCAAGTACCCTGAAAATATGTGTACCCTTTGCCCTTATGTCCATTTCTCCTCCCGGATATTCTTTTACCAGTTCCAGTATTTCTATTACCGTACCATACTCTTGCACTTTTTTATCTAATACAACCGGTATGCCAAATGTTTTGCGCGTGGTGATACATTCCTTTATCAGCTGTTTGTAACGGGGTTCAAAAATGTGCAGGTTGAGGGGTTCATTCGGGTAAACAATAATATCTAAAGGAAAAATGGGAATAAAATTTGTCATTGCACTACTTCTGTATTTGATTTTGCATTGTGGACCATCCACAACATGAAGAACAAATATACGTAGACTCCGAATTGTAACTCCAGGAAAGGCTCCACCATAAGCGGCACCAACATGACCAGCCAGATGGTGAATACAAAAAAGCCATGCCTGTTGTTGCGCACCCAGCGCAGTGGATATAATACCCATGCAAGGAAAATAAGCAATGCCGGGATACCACAACCCAGTGCTACAATCAAAAACTGGTTATGCGGTTTCAACTGCTGAAACTCCGGCACTTTAGGATACCATTTCCGGTAACCTTCTTTCATTACATCGTGCAGATCGCCTATACCCGTACCTGCTGCCAGGTAATCAGGTAGTAATTTCAATGTAATGTCATAAGAAATAAGCCTGCCGATATCGCTGTAATCACTATCGAAATTTCCATGCTCAAATACCTTCCACGAATAGCGGAAATAGTTTACTTTTTGCTCAAAGGTGGGTACATACTTATAAGCGCTGATGGCAGTGACAGCCATAATAGCAATAATACCTAACCCAATTATAAGCTTTCGGCTAAAAGCTATGTATATAGCCTGGCAGAAGAAAAACAGGTACAATACCAGCAAGCCCGTTTTTACGGCTACAATATGTATATGTAAACATAATACAATGATAGTAAAGGCAACCAACCACTTTGCCCATTTTCCGGTTAAACTCCGGCGTATATAAAAACACCAGATAATAAACAATGCGATAGATAAACTATAGCGGATATAATCATGGCCGGCCAGTGTAGGCAATACTTTTGAAAAACTGTATTGTTCAATATAATAATCAGGGTCTGTGGCCAGGAAGTACAAGCTATAACCCATGCTGCCTAAAAACAGTAATGCGCCCCCTATGGTAAATACGGTAAGTTGTTGCGCACTGAACCGGGGTAACAAGCCAAAGGCCAGCGGTAGTAACAACACCGGCAAC
The DNA here is from genome assembly GCA_937928385.1 of uncultured Bacteroidota bacterium. Classification (GTDB taxonomy): domain Bacteria; phylum Bacteroidota; class Bacteroidia; order Chitinophagales; family Chitinophagaceae; genus UBA5543. The sequence continues at coordinate 7,865 of CALEZD010000125.1, read as the reverse complement.
TTTACAGATACAGGATAGCTCCACTGCCTGAAGCCTTCGCTCCACAAGCCGGAAAGCAGATATATCCCCACCCATGCTACGCCCAGCAGCCACCATTTATTTTTCAGCCACTCACGCGGGTGTACACCCAGCAATGCGTTGATGCCAAACGCTATAGTGGCGGCAGACAAAAGCACCCTGGATAATAAGAAACCAGCCAACATGGCCAGTGCGCAAGCAATAGCTACATTTGTTTTTGTTTCTGCTTTATAGTTCAGAAGTATATTTTTGCCCACGATTGCGATATATACCTAAAACGGTTGTAAATTCATTTTAGTGCCAGGCAAGATAACACAACTTTTATCAGACATACAAACCGGCGATTACAAATCGCTGGCAAGGGCTATTACTATTGTAGAAAATTCACTACCCGGATATGAAGAATTACTGTTAAGCATAACTACCAACAGTAGTGGAAAAATAATAGGTATAACAGGTCCGCCGGGTGCCGGCAAAAGCACATTGGTCAATGCATTGCTGCGGCACTGGGTAAATGAACATAAAAAAATAGCAGTCATTGCTGTCGACCCTTCTTCACCTTTCAACTACGGCGCACTGCTGGGCGACCGTATACGAATGAGTGATTTTTACAATAACCCCAATATTTTCATCAGGTCGCTGGCCAGCAGGGGTGCATTGGGCGGGCTTAATCATAAAATCATTGAAATAACTGATATTGTAAAGCAGGCGCCATTTGACATAATACTGGTAGAAACAGTGGGTGTGGGGCAAAGTGAGGTAGAAATAGCAGGATTGGCTGATTGCACTATAGTAACCGTAGTACCCGAAGCAGGTGACGAAGTGCAGACCCTGAAAGCAGGCATTATGGAAATAGCGGATATATTCGTCATCAATAAAGCAGACCGCGATGCCGCTGATACTATGTACGCCAACCTGAAAATAATGGTACACGAAAAGGCCGGGCGGGGATTGGAAGTGCCGGTAATAAAAACAATTGCTACAGAAAGCAAAGGAATACCGGAACTGGCCACTGTTATTGATGCTTTTTTCGCACAGGCAGACATCCACAATGAGCATAAGCTGCAATTGGCCACTGAAAAATGTTGGCAACTATTGCAGGCCGAACGCATGAAGAGTTTTGACAAATTCATGCTAAAAAAAGCACTGTCAGACAAACTGTTTCAACCAGGTTTTAACCTCTATGCCTTTACTAAAGAGTTACTGGCATCTGCAAATGCAAATTAGATATTAACATTCGTGGATAACCATACGACTGCCTAAATGCGGAAAGCTTTTTTGCTATATTTACATTTGAGGGTCATTAGTGTATTATAACAGCTGATTGCCAAGAGTAAGAGATTATATGCTGGTTGATTTTGTTGCAGGCTCCAAGCTTGATTTTTATGTAATAGCACCGGTACTTGAATCGGTGCAGCTCGAACAGGATGCAGGCAGAGATGTTGGTTACAGGGTTATCTTCACAGGAAGTTCAGCAGAATTTCAATCAATAGACGAGGAACTATCATTTTTTGGCATCCCACGCCCTAACATTTTCCTGGAGGTGGCGGAAAAAGACAATACCCTGCTCACTGCTACTACACTGGTACGGTACGAGCAGGTATTAAAATCGACCAAACCGGATATAGTACTGTTGTTCGGCCACAGTACGGGCACTATGGCCTGTGCATTAGCAGCCTCAAAAATTCATGGCTTAAAAATTGCCCATATAGGCTCAGGTATGCGGAGTAATAACCGCAATGCCCCAGATGAGGTGAACCGTAAAGTAATTGACGCGATAACAGACTATCATTTCCCCATAGCACAATCATCAGCAGAAAACCTGCGTATTGAAGGCGTGCCGGATGAGTTTATTTTCTTTACAGGCAACCCTATCGGCGATTTTCTGAACAAGGAGATAGAAACAATGCCAGAGCCTGAAATATGGAATACCCTGCAGTTGCAACAGCGTAAGTATATTTTGCTGAACCTGGAACATCCGTCGCTAACAAGAAGCGGTGCCAGGCTTAAATCATTATTGCTGAATATTATCAGGCTGTCAAGAAATCTGCTGGTTATCATGCCTGCCAACACAACCTCCGAAGGCACCCTCAAGGCCATTGGCATTAAAGCGCGCAACCTGCATGTTATAGAACAGCCTGGTATCTCCACGTTATACTACCTGTCCCGTTACGCAAAAGTTGTGGTTACCGACACTGAAAACCTGCAGGATGAAACCACCGTAATGCAAACACCTTGTATTACCTTATTCAAGACAGTAGCCCGGCCTGACACTTATACAACAGGTTTCAATGAAATAACCGGCCTGCAGCCCGAAGCGCTGGAACAAGCCTTTCAAAAACTGTTTGCCGGAGAATGGAAGAAAGGCCGTATCCCCTACTTGTGGGATGGTAAAGCCGCTACAAGGATATTAAACGTATTGAAAAAACTTGTTTAGTTATCCACATTCAGTTGAAAAGAACATGGCTCATTAACAGCCAAATAACCTTCACAATTATAAATGCCGGGTATAAAAACATAACTTTACCTGTAAAAATATTGCATATCATCATATTGATATGATTCAGCTACCATCACATCTCTTATATTTTCTTTGTTTCGTCAGTGCGCTGATTATCAGCCTCATCTCTATACCCCAGATAATACTGGTGGCTACCAAAAAGAAGCTGTACGACACCCCCGATAACGAAAGGAAAATACACCTGAGGGTGATACCCAACCTGGGGGGTATCGGTATATTCTTTGGCTTTATCACCACAGCATCACTATTTATATCGCCGGTGGCATTTGAAAAGTGGAATTACATTATTGCTTCTTCATTACTCCTCTTCCTGGTGGGTATAGCTGATGACCTTATTTCGCTCAGCCCGCCAAAAAAATTCTTTACACAGTTTGTGGCTGCTTTTATAGTAGTGTGCCTGGCAGACATACGCCTCACATCATTGCATGGTGTACTGGGCGTGTATGGCGAGCTACCTTACTGGTGGAGTGTAATATTCAGTATAGTGGGTATCATATTCGTAACCAATGCCTACAACCTGATAGATGGTATAGATGGCCTGGCGGGGTCTATAGCTGTACTATCTACGCTTACACTGGGAGTTACCTTGGCAGGGTTCGGCCACCCGGGGGCAGCCTGTCTTTCATTCTGTTTATTAGGCGGTATTGTCGGCTTTCTTAAGTACAATATTTCACCGGCAAAAATTTTCATGGGTGATACAGGTTCTCTGCTGATTGGGTTTGTCATATCACTGTTGTGCATTATGTCTGTCAATTCATTTAATGCCTACAAACCTTACGCTGCTTTCATACACTCACAGGCAGGGGCTTTAGTGATTGGCCTCTCCTTCCTGTTTGTGCCGGTATTCGATACGTTCAGGGTATTCACTACACGCCTGATGAAAGGTGTTTCACCATTTAAGGCAGACAGGACGCATCTGCACCACTACCTGCTGGACATGGGCTTTACTCATAGCGAAGCTGTAACTATACTGGTCATAGCCAATATCCTTATCATAACAGTATCGCTTGTAACACAGGACTACAACCCTAATATTGCTATCCTCTGCATACTGGGTATGTCTCTCAGCCTTTTCGGAATACTATATTATATGCGCAAAGCCAGGTTGGCGAAGTTCCCCAAGTCGGGAGGGAAAGGCGGCAATTCAAGGACTAACATACAGGAGCTACCTGTTAGCAACTTAGACAAAGCAGCCCGCGACCAATAATATTTCTATTGATGCTCTACCATGTAGGAACCACTATGGTAGCGATATAGGTAAAGGTTTTTATTTTCGTAATACTGAAGTTTTTCATCAGCGCCTTTAACGGGTTTTATATTATAACGTGTAAATGGAGCGCCACCATTATCCCATAGCTGATGGTTGAATACAGTGCCATACTTCTTCAGCAGGTATGCATACCAGAACATCGTTTCATAACCACGGTATACCATATTATCAGGCTGGCCACCGTATTTGCGTTTATATGCGCTAACCACGGCCTGCCCGGAAGCTGTAGTGGGGTCGAAGTAAAAGGGCGAAGTAAAATAGATAACTGTATTAGGAAATGCATCGGGCCTTTTCAGCGCAGGCATATTATCCCATGAGGGCATACCCCACACTTCAAAATCATATTCAGGGAACCACTCGTACAGCTTTCTTATGATTCCATCAGCGTACTTGTCGCTGATGATGGGCATAAGCGCTACATTCTTCCTGTCTTTTACCAGGAAAGGCTGTATCTGCTCCTTCGTCGGCATCTCGTCACAGGGTATTTTATGATATTCCAGTACGCCGTTATTGGTAAAATTAGCCAACGCGGTATTGTCTACCTGTACTTTATCGCGATAGAACAGGAGCGGGGTTACGTTGCCGTTCTTCCTTACTATCGATTCCTCTACTGTTGCGCAGTGCGTTTCTAACGTTGGCTGCAGCATGATGAAATAGGGGTTATGTTCTACCCCCTGGTTGGAAGGCGATAATGCAGATACGAAGTTGACATGGTTTTTTCTGGCATAGTTAGCAACTAAGGCGAAATCAGAAGAAGAAATGTTGCCGATAATCAGGTCAGAGCCCTTAAAAGCATCGGTATTTACCAATGTCGCGGTAGACTCCAACTCATCTGTCACATCATACACAAAAACATCTAATTCGTAGCCCAGTTTCTTTAGCGTATCAGACGCTATTACCATCCCTTCATAAAATTTAAGAGAGGGCACTACCTTATCGGGCAGTTTCCCTTTGGCCACTTTGCCATCCTGCACCAGCTCTGGCAGGTAAAATGTAGCCAGCAGGTCTATCCTGTACCTGCTTTTGACATCTGATTCAGGATAATTGAAATCTTTTTTAGGAGGCTGAGGTTTGGGAGCAGGCGCAGGCTTACGTGTCAAATCCCGCTGCAGTGCAGCCTTTTCCCGTCTCTGTTCTTCCTGCTTTTTCTGGCGGCGCTTCTCCCTGCGGCTTTGCGCATCTGCATCGGTGGCAAAGCAGGAAAGTAATAAGACACCAAAAATTATAGCCCGGGCGGTTCTTTTCATAAGGCTTATTATAACAACTACTCCCATTCTATTGTTGCAGGCGGTTTCGAACTGATGTCGTACACCACCCTGTTGATTCCTTTTACCCTGTTGATGATGTCATTCGACACTTTGGCCAGGAAGTCGTAAGGCAGGTGCGCCCAGTCTGCCGTCATGCCATCTACCGATGTTACAGCACGTAATGCTACTGTGAATTCATAAGTACGCTCATCGCCCATCACGCCCACACTCTGCACGGGCAACAGGATAGCTCCTGCCTGCCAGATTTCGTTATACAGGCCATAGTCGCGCATCAGTTGTATGTAAATGGCATCAGCTTCCTGGAGCATAGTAGCTTTTTCTTCGGTTACCTCGCCCAATATGCGGATACCTAAACCAGGACCGGGGAACGGGTGTCTTTGCAGGAACACATCATCTATGCCCATCTCCCTGCCTATCCTGCGCACCTCGTCTTTAAACAACAGGCGCAAAGGTTCTACCAGCTCCATGTGCATCTTTTCGGGCAGGCCACCTACGTTATGGTGCGACTTGATGGTTACAGACGGGCCGTTTACAGAAACGGATTCAATAACGTCAGGGTATATAGTGCCTTGCCCCAAAAAGTGGACATCCTGTATATGCGTAGCCTCATCATGAAATACATCTATGAACAAGCCACCAATTATTTTTCGTTTACGCTCCGGGTCGCTAACACCTGCCAGGGCATCGTAAAAACGCTTGCGGGCATTTATCCCCTTGGTATTCAGCCCCAGGTGTTTGTACCCCTCCAGCACCTGCTCAAACTCACCCTTGCGCAACAATCCGTTATCTACAAAAATGCAGTAAAGGTTTTCGCCCACGGCCTTGTGTATCAGCGTGGCTGCCACAGTTGAATCTACACCACCGCTCAGTGCCATCACCACCTTGCCATTGCCTACCTGCTGGCGTATGCGCTCTACAGTTTCCTGTATAAAAGCGGCTGGTGTCCAGTCGCGGCTACAACCGCAAATATCTACGGTAAAATTCTTCAGCAGCTGCCTGCCGTCTGTGCTATGTGTCACCTCGGGGTGAAACTGTATAGCATACACCGTATTTTTCGCATACCCCTCTGCTGAGGTAAAAGCTGCAACAGGTATACTCTCGGTACGGGCAATGATATTGAAACCCTCAGGTAGTTCTTTTATTGTATCACTATGGCTCATCCATACTTGAGAACCACTTGATATAGTAGCAAGTAATGAATTGTCAACCAATTCTTTAAGATGAGCACGGCCATATTCTCTATGTGTAGACTTGCCTACCGTTCCGCCGGCTTGCTGTGCCAGCAACTGGGCACCGTAGCATATAGCTAATACGGGTAGTTTGTCAGCTATAGCTTTGATATCCGGCTTGGGGGCCTGTGGATCATTAACAGAAAACGGGCTGCCGGATAGGATAACACCTTTCAATTGTTCCGTGTACTCAATAGGTTTGGTACAGGGCTGTATTTCACAATATATATTCAGTTCACGTACGCTCCTGGCTATTAGTTGGGTGTACTGAGAACCAAAATCAAGTATCAGAATCTTCTCGTTCATGTAAAATATTCTATAAAAATATTATGCTTCACCGGTAGTGCCGCCAAAGTTAAAGGGGACATTTACCTGCTCCTGCTCCTGGATTACACCATTCTGCGCCTCGAACCTCTTGACATTTTCTACCAGGGCGCGCATCAGCCTTTTGGCGTGTTGCGGTGTCATCACCACCCTCGACTTCACCTTAGCTTTAGGCACATTCGGCATTACATTCACAAAATCGAATACAAATTCCGCAAACGAATGGGTTATTATCACCAGGTTGGAGTAAACCCCGTCAGACATTTCTTCTGTAAGCTCAATATTCAGTTGCTGTTCCTGCGGTTGTCCTTCTTGCATCTTGTTAAATATTAAATGAAGCAGCAAAGTTAAAAAAAGAAAACCACTGCTATGAAAAAACCTGTAAACTGAATGTTAGTTAATCAACAGGCAATACATCCATAAACCAGAAGCCTTTATCCCACGCCTGGTTGTCTTTATCAGCAGTATATACTTTACGCACTACTTCCCCACTCTTCCAAGCTACCGGGCTTGAGAAATAAGGTGCGTTATATACATAAGTGTGAAATTCACCATATTCACCACATGGGTCTACTCCATCCGGCAAATCAGCCAGCAGTTCAGCGCCAATTTTCCTGCCCAGGTATTCCTTACCCAGGTATTTTTCGTTCACACAAACAATAACAGCTTCAATACCACTGTCCTCAACCATACGAACCAATTCCCCTGTGTTTTTGCCCCATAACGGAAAAACAGCCTCAAAACCTGCTTGTTTCAGTTGGTTTTCCCTGTATTGCCTCAGGTCTTCCAGGTGGATATCACCAAATGCGGAATGTGCTATTCCTTCAGCTTTCAATTCATCCATCGCTATTTGCATGGCAGCGTTATACAATTCATGGTCAGGTGATGGTGGCAGGTGTATTTTTTTCAGGGGTAAGTTTATTCTTTCTGCCTGCATATCCAGCAACTCTTCCCTGACCCCATGCATGACGATTCTTTCATTTTCAGCATTGATAGTGGTCAGCAATGCCCTTACATTATATTGTCCGCCCCGGCTCAACAAGTAATATGCCAGTGCTGCGTCTTTGCCTGAGCTCCAGTTTAATACAGTATCCATGCCGCAAATGAAATGAAATTGTCTATTACCACCAATAATTTATCATTATGCATTTGCTGCTAAATACAATAACTTGTGCAGCCCGGTAAATACGTATAAATATGCCCAATGCAATCATCACAGGCGCTACACACGGAAT
>CALEZD010000124.1 GCA_937928385.1 uncultured Bacteroidota bacterium | reverse complement strand
TGAACAAAAAAAAAAACAAAAAAAACAAAAACGTGTTGTTTTCTTTTCAATTTCATGGTGTGTCATTATTTCAATAGCAAATATACAACTATTATTTTAATAGCAAAATTATTTTTAAAAAATGTTTTGTTGCTCATTCAATCAAGCTCTAATACTCTATATTAAGCATAGATTAAAAAAAATGAACAGCAGTGAATTAATATTAAATATTATTGTATATTACCATTCAAACCAAAAAACCTCCTTTTATGAACAAACTTATTCTATCAGCATTTCTAATTTCTACACACTTTTGTTCGGATGCACAACCTTTTATTGACTCGTTTGATATTGCTCCTGGTAAAACCAACTCAATACCTGATGTTATGTACGCTCATGGGCGTGATTTGTACTTCATAGCTAATGACAGCATACACGGAGCCGAACTATGGGTAAAACGTCCGGACAGTTCACCACCAACAAGACTGACCGATGTAATGGCGGGGAGTGAAAATTCTATGACCAACTATAGAAAATGTATAGCATCTCTTGGCAATACTGTATATTTTGCGGCGAAAGACTCAATCAACGGAGCGGAATTATGGAGTTGTACCCCCCAGGGCAATTGCCAGATGGTTAAAGATGTCTATGTGGGACCAGAGGGCTCCATCCCAAGTAACTTTTTGCCACACGATGGGAAGCTTTACTTCACAGCACGCCATCAGACATATATTCATGAGCTTTGGTCATACGACCCTTCTAATGGCAATGCCACGAGATTAACATCCATAGGAACTTCAACCATTGGCTCGTACATAGAAGAAACTATTGTTTATAATAACAAGATATACTTCAGGGCAGGTAACGCACAAAGCGGAATAGAATTATACGAATATGACCCGGCAAGCGGCACAACGCAAATGATTGCTGATATAAATTCAGGACCAGCGTCAAGCATCCCCGGGCATTTTCTGGTATTCGATAACAAACTATATTTTAATGCAGATGAGGCTGCAACAGGCTACGAATTGTATGTTTGGGACGGGACTAATCTTGTCACCCGGCTCACAGACCTGAGGCCAGGCACGGGTGATGGGGTAAATAACAGGAAATTCGATCAGCTTAACGGCAAGCTTTATTTTGTTGGCTACGATGCCGGTAGCGGGTTCTACCAGCTTATGGAATATAACCCAACAAATAACAACACTGCCAAGGTGTATACAATTGCAAATGGAGGGCAAGACCCGAGTATTGATTATCTGACTAATTATAGCGGTGCTATCTTCTTTAAAGCAAGAGATGCAAATCACGGCGATGAGTTATGGAAATATGATGGCATCAATAATCCTTCACTTATTGCCGATATATACCCTGGTACAATGCATGGGTCCATCTATAGTTTAACAGATGCCTGGCCTAATCTGTACTTCAGAGCCAGGAATGAAAGTTACGGGATAGAGCTATTCAGGTACTCAGACTTTGCTACTGGCGTAGAAAACGTTACCCGTACTGAAAATGTAAAAACATACCCCAACCCCACGAAAGACATTGCCCACCTGGAAATAAACCTGGAACATAACCAGGCACTTGAGGCAATCATTACTGATATGAACGGACGCACTGTTTACAAAAGTGGTAAAGTACTGTACAGTGCAGCTAAACATACTATTGATATACCACTACAAAATCTGCCTGCCGGTAATTATGTATATAGTTTGCAGGATGTCAGCGGTAATTTAGTAGCAACCGGAAAAATGGTTAAACAATAATAAATTGATTGATGAAAAGCACAGCCCCGCCGATAACGGCGGGGCTGCTTAATATATACCCCTACTTATGAAAGCTTCTATTGTTTAATCAGCTTAACCGTCTGCCCGTTTTCAAACTTTACAAAATACATACCGGCAGGCTGTTCTGACAAATCAATACTGTTACCAATATACCCGTTCAACAATATCCTGCCATTCATGTCAGATACCTGCATACGTGTATGTGTTAAAGCGGAAGGATATTCAATCATCACTTTACCAGCTGTTACAGTCGGATAAACCTTCGCACTAGCAGTAGCTATAGCCTGTTGTACATAAGCCGGCTCAGGAATGATTGTAAGGCTGTCGTTGGTAAAGGGGTCCGACCATTTAGGGTCGGTATATATATTACTCCCGGTCAATGTCCTGAGGAATGCAACCAGGTTCGCTTTTTCCTGTACACTCAACCTTAGCCGCTGCAAATTCCCTCCCGGGCGCAGGCGGGGGTCAAGGTTGGGGTTGTTTTGCGGTATTGAATCATAGTGGTTAATTACGTCTAATAATGTATTGATACCGTTCTGCCCTGCATTGTGCATAAACCCACCATAGGCGTTACCATTAGCATCTACCATATCCCGGAGTGAAGGAGCACGGGTATTGTTGATATCATTGGGCAGGGTAAATGAACCCGTCACGCCGTTATTGCGCGATGTTGGGGCAATGTCAAATTCAGGCCCGGCATGGCAACGCTGACATCCTGCACCTCCACCAACTCTTATACCATTGGCATCAAATACTGGTGCCTGCATAAACAATCCTTTACCCTGGTTTTCCTGTTGGGTAAAATTAGGGAATGGCCCGTTGGGGTTACCCGCTTGTACAATACCCGCATCGTATTTTGAATCAAACGACTGTATGCTCCGTACAAACTGAGCCAGCGCCAGCTGTATCCTGTTTTCGGTTATCTGGGCATCACCGTACACCCATGTAAACAGTTCAGGATAATACCATATCCCGTTCATCTTCGCGATAAGGTCTGTTATGTTGGGGTCGCCGTTCTGGCCGCTATACCCCATCTCTGCATGGTCTTGTATGGGTTGGGTAGTCTGCTGTTCCAGGGTAGCAGCCCTTTCATCCCAAAAAAATCTCACCTCGTTGGCAAAACGGGCATTAACCAACCTCATAGAATGTCTGCCTGTAGTACCGTTTACACCCTCGCTGGCGCTGGCAGTATCTCCAAAAGCAAATTGCTGTTTATGGCAGCTTGCGCAGGATTTGCTATTATTTACCGATAGCTTTTTATCATAAAACAATACTCTGCCCAGGGTAGCACCCTTATCAGTTATTTCATTATTCAGCGGGGTATTGTCTTTAGCTATGTAGTTGGGTATAACCTGGTTGGCATAGTTATCGGGCTGACCCAGGTCAATAGTACCGGAAATGGCAATGAACCCTGCTATTGGTAGTGCTGCTAATAAAAAGCGTTTCATCGGAGCATGTTTTAATTGAAGCGGGAGGATAACCCTCACAATCACAGACTGAATATATATAAGAAAGTTTAACACCCCATTAAATTATTTTTTGTACACCTACGGCTCTATTTTTATATTGATTTTAATCTATATAGTAAAAATCGGGTATTATATTTATACGGAGTGGTTATACCATTTTTCTAAGAGTTGATTATTGCGCAACGGCCCGGTAAGGGCCGTTGTGTTTTTTACGGAGTTCAGGTAATATATTTCACTATTTTTATACCACAATTATTCATCTTGAAATATTATTATATCCTGTTCATTAGCCTGTTGGCTATTGCCTGCAACAAGCCGCAATCGGTACCTTATTCCTGCAAAGTGCCTGCTATAGTGCTACAGCAAGAGGGCTTTACTGCCACAGAGTGGGATACTATCATTACTACGGTTTACGAACCGGACTTCCTATATCCAATAGCGTCTGACACCTTCATCACTACAGATATTACCAATGAATTACTGATTACCCCGGACATACATAGCCCGAAAGACTTCAGCATATTTCTTCCTTCCGTCAACCGTGTGATCATTGTAAATGATATCGGGTTCATTACCCGTTACGAATACGCGCCGGAAGGACAGCGCCCCGACTGTTATCACGATATCAGTTTCAATCTTGACGACCGATTGGTATCCGGCCTGGATGCTTCTACAGGGCGTGTTTATGTCCAAATAAGAAAGTGATTTTAGATGAAAAAGTTTTTGTTAATTGCTGGTTAACGGATTGCAAATCAGCCGTTAAGGAATACCGTTTTCTCCGCTAGAATCAATTGGCTGTCACACCTTTGCATCAACAAACGAACAAACAACTAACGAGGAAGAAATGAAAAAGATCACATTATTAGCAGTATGCTGTTTAGTATTAAATATAGTAGCCTCTGCCCAGTCTAATGGACGTGGCAATGGTGGCCAGAACAATAACGGTAACAATGGCAATGGCTATGGCAACAACGGAAACGGGAATGGCCAGGGTAACAATGGTAATGGAAACGGAAACGGCGGCAGCAATAACAATAGCGGAAGCAGCAACGGTGGCGGAAGCAGCAGCGCAGGTGGAGGCGAGGCTTCTGCAGCTACCCAATCAACCAATCTCTCACTGGCAAATGCTATAGAAATAACCTTCGCCGGCAATATGAGCGCTACCGGTGCTGATGTAACCATCCCTTTCACTACTGTTAATGACTACGCAAACGGTGTTGAGAGCGACGCACAGGAACTGAAAGTACGTTCTAACAAAAACTTCTCTGTAGCTGTAAAGGCTAACGCTTCTGAGTTCTCTTATACAGGTAATACCACTCCGGCTCCTGAAATGCCTGTAGAAGGCGTACTGGCTGTAAAAGTAACCGCTAACGGTACAGGAGGCAGCATCGCAGGTTCTTTCAGCGAATATGCAACACTGACCAGCAGCAACCAGGACCTGATAACTGCGGCTGACCGTGGTGGCAACCAGACTTTCAGCGTGAAGTATAAAGCTACCCCCGGTTTCGCTTACCCCGCAGGTACTTATGCTGTAGATGTGGTGTACACTGCTACACAGGAATAATCGTATTGTCTCTCTAGTTGTAATATAACGGCCCCGTATTTACGGGGCCTATTTTTTGTTAACGGCTTGTTGCCTGCTTGCTAAGCAGGCGTTAACCGAGACCGTTTTTTTGGACATAGGGGCCTCGTACCCCCATCTTTGTATCACAATAGCAAACAAACACAAACAACAACGTAAACAGACAAACAACAAACAAAATGAAAAAGTTAATCGTAATAGCAGCCTTCTCAATCTTCGGTTTCTCAGCTAACGCTCAAAACCAGGCTAACCAATCAAGCTCTGCTTCTCAAACAGTTCAACTGTCCCTGAGCAACGCAATCGAAATCACTTTTACAGGTAACAACAGCGCTACCGGTGCTGACGTAACCATCCCTTTCACAACTGTTAATGACTACGCCAACGGTGTTGAGTCTGATGCACAGGAGCTGAAAGTACGTTCTAACAAAAACTTCTCTGTAGCTGTTAAGGCTAATGCAGGTGAGTTCTCTTATACAGGTAACACTACCCCCGCTCCTGAAATGCCCGTAGAAGGTGTACTGGCTGTGAAAGTAACAGCAAATGGTACAGGCGGCAGCATCGCAGGTTCTTTCAGCGAATATGCAACACTGACCAGCAGCAACCAGGACCTGATAACTGCGGCTGACCGTGGTGGCAACCAGACTTTCAGCGTGAAGTATAAAGCTACCCCCGGTTTCGCTTACCCTGCAGGTACTTATGCTGTAGATGTAGTGTATACCGCTACACAGGAATAATCATATTGTCTCTCGATATAATCAATAAAAAGAGGAAGCTTCGTGCTTCCTCTTTTCGTTTTAGCTCTCATTGTCGAAGTATATCTTATAATAATGCTTGCCTACAGCCTCATCGTAGCCTTTTTCTATCAGGTCGCGGTCGCCGTGCACGTACACATGAAAGTTTTTGTCCAGTTTAATCACACTCTTGAAAACCCTGGCTGAACGCTTCACCGCCGATCCTGATATAGAAAACCCGTCCCCAAGTTCCATTTCATGCTCCTGTTCATATCCCCTCTTATAGCCCGAGAATGATTGTATGAGCTCTTTATCTTCAAATACCTCCTGCACAAAAGCCTTTTCATCAAATTCAGCATTATTCTTAAAAAAGCTGATGGACCTGTTCAGGTAGTCTGCCTGTTGGGCTTTGGTCACCTCATATTCCTGCGGTATCTGTTTGGTAATGAAATCTTTGGCGGCAGCCAGGTACTCAGCTGTATAGTGATATTCATCTGCCCTGGTTATTATTTTCAGGAATTTGTCTTTCCAATATTGGGCTTCATTGCGTTTATTGGTCTTGTCTATGGCCGATACCAGCAGGCCGTCGGGCGTATTATATATAATACATCCTTTGTCCATTTTATCAACATGTATCCCCTGTTGCATCATTATGCTATATCCTTCAAAACCCTTCTGCACATCAAAGAACACATCCCTTTCCTCTGTTTTATATATACCAATTGCATCTGTAAGGCGCCCATCTATATATACACCTGTTATATAAGCCAAGTGCAGTTCACCGCTTTTTATATTGGGCGAGTCGGATATTTCAAACAAATGTTTAGCAATTGCTACCGAGTTAATAAGCAAAGACTCCGGGCCTGCAAATATTAACTCTGCAAAATGCCTTACTGTATTCAGGCTGATATCACTTTCATGGTGAAACTCATAGTATTCTTCTATATCCCTGAAGGGTGAGGTAAAATAACTAAGCAACCGGGCTTTCAATTCGTCATCTGCCAGCTCCACCTCTGTCTCCGAATAGAAAAAACTATTATCTGTATGCTTGTTACCTACATAATGCGTGGCCAGCCCTGCCAAGGCGGCGTTAGAAAAGTCTGCTCTCAATATAAAAACGCTTAAAAGCCTCAAATTTAGCGGTTTCTGTGGCAAAAACGGGGGTATAATATTTGTTAACGGCTTGTTGCCTGTTTGCAAATCGGGCGTTAACCGAAGGCGTTTTTTTGGAGAAGGGGGCTTCCGCGTCGCATCTTTGTATTGTCATTGAGACACAAACAAACACAAACAACGTAAACAGACAAACAACAAACAAAATGAAAAAGTTAATCGTAATAGCAGCCTTCTCAATCTTCGGTTTCTCAGCTAACGCTCAAAACCAGGCTAACCAATCTTCTTCTGCTTCTCAAACAGTTCAACTGTCTCTGAGCAATGCAATAGAAATCACTTTTACAGGTAACAACAGCGCAACAGGTGCTGACGTAACCATCCCTTTCACTACTGTTAATGACTACGCCAATGGTGTTGAGTCTGACGCACAGGAACTGAAAGTACGTTCTAACAAAAACTTTTCTGTAGCCGTTAAAGCTAACGCAGGTGAGTTCTCTTATACAGGTAACACTACCCCCGCTCCTGAAATGCCCGTAGAAGGTGTACTGGCTGTGAAAGTAACAGCAAATGGTACAGGCGGCAGCATCGCAGGTTCTTTCAGCGAATATGCAACACTGACCAGCAGCAACCAGGACCTGATAACTGCGGCTGACCGTGGTGGCAACCAGACTTTCAGTGTGAAGTATAAAGCTACTCCCGGTTTTGCTTACCCTGCAGGTACTTACGCTGTAGATGTAGTATATACCGCTACTCAGGAATAAGATTTTTTCATAGCAGTAATGGTTTAAGGGCCTTGTGGTTTACCACAGGGCTTTTTTCTGTCCCGGCTTTTTTTGTTAACCGCTCGTTAACGACTTGCAAACGGCTCGTTAACGACCGAAAGGGGTGTAGCGTTGGGTAGCCTGAGCGCATATATTCGCATTAACAAACGGACAACAATCCGTAAACAAGCTGATAACAAAGGCTGTATTATATGAAAAAGATTACATGGTTCATTTCATCGCTCTTGCTGACGCACACAGCAGCTACTGCACAAAGCAGCAGCGCTTCGCAGTCAGTAAGCCTGGTGTTAAACAATGCCATTGATATATCATATATGGCCACAGGCAATGGCTCCGGCAATAATGCCATGATGCAATTCAGCAATCCCACAGACTATTCCAACGGCGTTACTTCACCCGAACAGGGCTTAAGGGTACGCTCCAATAAGAGTTTTAAAGTTGCCGTCAGGTGCGAGGCATCCGGTTTTACCTACCAGGGCAACAACGCTAACACCATGCAAAACATGCCCGACAATGCTTTAAAGCTGAAAGTAACAGCTAATAATACAGGGGGTGCGGTAAAAGCACCATTCACCACCGATGGCTACGCTTCATTATCAAATGAAAGCCAGGACTTACTGGTAGGCGGCGAGTACGGTCAAAACCAAACATTTGCTGTACAATATAAATGTACCCCGGGTTTCAACCTGCCCGCAGGTACTTACACTATGAATGTTGTTTACACAGCAACGCAGGAATAAAGATTGTTTTTTTAGTACACTGGTTGATTTCCTCCCGTCTTAACGGGAGGATTTTTTCTTATACCATGCCTGTCGGGCTAAAATCCAGCAATATCCGCAAGTGATAATACGTAGAACTACGCGAACATACCGCTTATAAGCATAGTACTTTCGGGTTGACATTGCCAACTAAAGCAACTGTATATGACCAGAGCCATACGCAATAAACTACGCCCGGAGGACTTTACTGATCATCCTGATGTACAGGGCTGTATATCACAGCTCAAGGCCAGGTTTGGAGACAAGTATGAACGCCTCGAGGTGTCGGATACCCTGGGTGACAAGCCGGACGAAAATGGCGTAGAACTGCAATACGTTGACCTGGTGCAAAAAGGTGGCGGCGTACTGGGCATAGCGCTGGTAGGATATACATACATATTGGAAGAAGCAGGTATCAGGTTCTTCAGCCTGGCGGGTACCAGCGCCGGGGCCATCAATACCGCCATGATAGCTTCGATAGGCAAAGACAAATCAGAAAAGAAATCAAAAAAGATTATTGAATACCTGTCTGAACTGAATTTTTTCGACATGGTAGACGGGCACCCGGTGGCACGTACCCTCATCCGCTGGTTCATTAAAAACAAAGATTTCTCTAAAGAAGCCAAAACATGGGTTATCGGCCTGCTGGGTTCCTTTTTCGGATTATTGATATTGGATGTACTCTTCTTAGGGCTCACCCACGTCAGTATCATCTGGAGCGTTGCCGCCCGTACCAGCTTTGTACTTACAGGTGTATCCCTGCTGCTTATCATATCTATAGGAGGATATGGCAAATACCTGTTCTCCAGATTGAAAACAGCCGGCTACGGTATTAACCCCGGTAATTTTTTATTGAACTGGATCAAGGCAAAAATGCAGGACAATGGTATCAACAGCATCAGCAACCTGGAAAACAGGGTAGCTGCTATACCCCCGCTCAGGCAGCGGCATCCTGATATGGAAACACTATCTACACTAAAGGCAAATGTCACTTTTATCACAGCCGAACTCGTTACGCAAAACAAAGTGGAATTCCCGAAAATGTGGGACCTGTTTCGCAAAGCAGGGAACGACACAACAAATACACACCCCGCCTTTTTTGTACGGGCCTCCATGTCTATACCGCTATTCTTTGAAGCCTGTGTAATAAATGGCATTGATGCAGATAATAAAATCCTTCAGCAGCGTTGGAAGGAAGTATTCGGAATAGCCAAAGAGAAGATACCATTGACTGCAAAGTTTGTAGATGGCGGAATGTTATCCAACTTCCCATTGAATATATTCTACAATCCACGCATCACTGTTCCGCGGATGCCCTCTTTCGGTATCGACCTCGATGATTCACTGCCCCAAATTGACAGAGGCGAAAATTCGCATAATTGGGAGCTGGGGTCGTTCATGGGTAAAATGCTGAATACTATGCGGGGCTACTACGATAAAGACTTTGTGCTGAAAAACAAGGTGTACGAACGCGGTGTAGGCAGCGTAAAGCTGAATGAATTTAACTGGCTGAACTTCTTCCTGGCAGATAAAGATAAAATAGCCATGTTTGTAAAAGGGGCAAAGGCGGCGACACAATTCCTGGAAACTTTTGACTGGGCGGAGTATAAAAAAGAACGGGCTAAAGTATAGTTATTGCATAACCATTTTTTGACTATTTATTATGGAAAACATACTGAACGAAATACTCCAACCGGCATTCTGGAATTATTTTTTTATACTGTTTGCCTGCATGTTAGTTTTCAGCACCATCATGGATGTGTTGGCTACCCGGTTTGTAACAGTAACAAGGGTACAAAGAAAATTCACCATCTTCGACCTGGAGTTTACTGCAACCCCTGCCGAACTGGCGGGTATCATAAAGGGTATAGATAAATTGGGAGATACTGCCTGGTCGGCAAGAGTAAGGAAGGCATTACGCCTGCACCTGCTTACCGATTTCCTGTTTATGTTCTGTGTGTACCCCGGCATAGCTATGTTATGCGTCAAAACAGCCTCTAAAATGGCAGGTATTGGCGAGGTAATTTTCATGGCATTGGCTGTCGCGCAAATATTTGCCTGGCTCTTCGACATCATAGAAAATGTTTACCTGCTGAATAAACTGCGCAAACCTGAAATATCTACACTTAAGGTGCATAAAATGTACAAACGGGTGGTAATGACAAAGTGGGCCATTGCCATTACGGGTGCCATTTGCTCCATATTCGGGCTGCTGTACTTCTGGATAGTAGGCGAATTCTCACGCCCATCGGCCTTTGTACCATTTATTGTGCTGGCCATTATCATTGTATGGGCTTACGCTAATAATAAGGCAATGAAGACTTTCGCACCTAAATAAACGGCCTTTATTCTGTAATAATCGGAAGGAAATGTTAATTACATTGTTGTATCAACATTAATTAATAATTTTGCTTTATTAGTTTTATGAACAGGAAACATTTTATATCGCTTTTGGGAGGGGCGGCTGTTATGAGCACACTATCAGGTTTCAAACATTTCACCGATGAGTTAAAGGAGCAGGATGGTTATATGCCTGTATTATTTGTAGGGCATGGCTCGCCTATGAATGCCATTGAGGACAATGAGTTCAGCCAACGCTGGGCGAAGATGGCAAAGGAGATACCTGTGCCTAAAGCTGTTCTGATTGTATCGGCACACTGGCTGACACGCGGCACACATATTACTGCTATGGAACAGCCAAAGACTATACATGATTTTGGCGGTTTTCCCAAGGCGTTGTTTGATGTTCAATACCCCGCTCCGGGGCATCCTCAGTTGGCGAAGGAAACAGCATCACTCATTACCACTACAAACGTAGGGCTGGACCACGACTGGGGGCTGGACCATGGCGCATGGAGCGTAGTGAAACAGATGTACCCCGATGCCGATATACCCATGATACAACTGAGCATAGACTATAACAAGCCACCACAATATCACTACGACCTGGCCAAACAACTACAGGCACTTCGTAAGAAAGGCGTACTGATACTGGGCAGCGGCAATATGGTGCACAACCTGGGCATGATGGCATTGCCGGGCGGAGACTTCAGCAAGATAAACCAGGAATATGGGTTTGACTGGGCGCACGAGATGAACATGATTTTCAAAGAAAAGATTGGCAATGGCGACCATAAAGCATTGATAGAATATGATAAGCTGAGCAAGTCAGCAAAGTTGGCAATACCTACGCCCGACCATTATTATCCCCTGCTTTATTCATTGGCACTACAACGAAAAAATGATGCAGTCAGTTTCTTCAATGACAAGGCTGTCGCAGGTTCACTAACAATGACGAGTGTGAAGATAGGGTAAGTACATATCCTGCTGATTACCACGTAATTAGGCCTTTTTTTGTTGTTAATGCCCGGTTAACCGGATGTAAACCGACGGTTAACAGATACAGCTTTTTTGCATACAGGGGATGGCCTGAACTACAATTGTATCAACAAGTCCGGGGGATAAGAGAAGAAAGCCCGGCAAGCTCCAAAAATCGTCACATCCAAATCAGCTACACGAAAAAGATCACATCCGACCAAGCTTCCGGGCCCCGCACAGGGGCCTTTACTTTTTATATATTATCGCCCTTATGCAGATGCCAATGTAATAGTAAATGTAGTTCCCTTACCCGGCTCGCTGTCCACTTTTATATCACCACCATTGTTTTTGATAAAATCGTAAGACAGGTGCAAACCAATACCCGTACCTTTTTCACCCACAGTACCGGCAGTGCTTGTATTGGGTGTACCGTCAAATAACAGGGCAGCCTGCTCCTGTGTCATACCTATGCCGGTATCTGCTATGACTAATTCGATTAGTCTCGTTTTCTGCTGCGCGGACACTGACACAGTACCACCTTGTGGTGTAAACTTAATAGCATTAGATAACAGGTTGCGCATTATCATGTCCAGTTGATTCCTGTCGGCAGATACATAGAGTTCATCATAAACGTTATTTACCAGGGCTATATTTTTTTGTTGGGCAGCATCTTTCAATACTGCAAAACTTCTCAGCACTTTTCGCTTTACGTTTATCTTTTCAATGTCCAGCGTATTCACTCCTTTCATCTGGCCCTTGGCCCATTGCAGCAGGTTGTCCAGCATCAGCGTTACCGATTGCAGTTTGTTATCCAGTTCCTGCTTGTGCTGGGCAAATTCTTCGGGGGTAATAATACCTGCATCCAGCATAGCCATTGTACCGGTCAATGCATTGATAGGGCTACGCAGATCGTGCGAGAGTACAGAAAAAGTAGTGTCTTTGAAATTATTAAGCTCTTCAAGTTTTTTGGCCTGGCTTTCTATTTCATTTTTCTGTTGTAGTATTAGTTCATTGGTTCTCTTGGCCCCTTTCAGGTTATTGAAAAACATCAGGGCGATAATCAAAGCGAGCGCCAAACCGGCAACTGCCGCAATAAGTAATACCCGTTGTTGGTTCGACCTGGCCGCTTCTATGTCCTTATCTTTTTCCAGCAGGGCTATCTGCGCTTCTCTTTTGTCTATCTGGTATTCGTATTCCATGTTGCGCGCATTCTGCAGAGCTTCAGCTTTATTCAGTGTATCGCGGTAAGCGTCTTTTATCTTGTAGTACTTCAGTGCTGATTTATAGTCGCCTACCTGCTCGTAACTGGCAGCTAATACAGCAGCCGTTTCCAGCGACTGTTCTTTCATCCCGGCCTGTTCAAGCATCTGTAACGCCTCAGACAGATAACTGATACCCGGTTTGAATTTTCCTTGTTTCACAAGTATTTGCCCCAGGCCGCTTTTAGCCAATGCAATGCCTTCTCCATCCTGTAGCTGTTGTGAAAGTTCTAATGACTGTCTATACAAAGTATAGGCGCTGTCTGTATTACCTAAGCGCAGGTAACATTCGGCCATGTTGCCGATAACTATATTGACAACATATGGTTGATTGATAGATTTCGCCAGCGGTAGTGCTTCCCTCAGGCTCATCATAGCCGAGTCATATTTCTGCTCTTCGTTGAATATACTGGCAAGTGTGGTAAGGCACGATACTACCGAGTAATCTGAACCTGACTCCTCAGCCATCTTCATTGCTCTACTGATATAATCTTTAGCCTTAGGATAATCTTTAAGCCTGTAATAGACATTACTCATATTCAGCAGTGAGATCTCTATATCTGCCTTGTTGTTGAGTTGCTCGTGCAGCTTCAATCCTTTCAGGTAATTCTTTAAGGCCAGGGCGTATGCCCCCTGGTCGTAATATATCGAGCCGATATTATTCCTTATCCTGGCAAGGCCCACCCGGTTACCATTCTTTTCAGCAAATATGGCCCCACTGTCAAAATAGATAAGGCCACGGGCATTGTCGCCCATGCGCATGTAGTTGTTACCGATATTTGTATATATGTACTCTTTCAGGTCTGGTATGCCATACTCGTTACACATCCTGAGCGCCGCCCGATAGGTGGTTATAGAACTATCGTACATACCGCTGAAAAGCTGTGCAGCACCCACCTGGTTCATAGCGCGAATAATGTAGCGTTTGTCCCCTGTCCTTATGGCTATGCGGTAAGCCTCCCGGCCATAGTATCGTTGTGAATCTGCACTGATGTTATGATAACGTACAGATAGATACAGTAAGACATTCGCCCTGTTGGTATCTTCTTTTGTATATTTCAGCAACTCCCTTTTCAGGCTGTCTATAGCAGGTGTTTCTCCTGCAAATACGCCTTGTACATTTGTTGTTAATAAGAACAATAGCACGACCCATGCAGGTACCAACCTGCCACCCTTTAGCTTTTCCAGACGTAGTTTGTTTTGCTTGATATACCCCCCAATTGAATGAAGGTATAAAATTAGTGTATCAATATAAATATTGCAAAATAACAATGTGCCTTAGTGCTATGACTTGTCTTGCCTGGTATCAATTTCACCGCATAGTCGCCATTATTTTTGCTGCTTCCTCAAACGCGCTCTTCGCGTTGATAATACCGCCTGATCTGCTGAAATACCACAATTCTGCCACCAATTTCTTATTTCCCCCAACAGGGTAATAACCCTGATGGCGTACAACTGTTTTCATCAATATTTCCTTCACCTGAGGTGCAGACAGCTGAGGGTAATAACTGCGTATAGCAGCCGCAACTCCCGCTACCACAGGTGCCGCCATACTGGTACCCGACATGGCCTTGAACGTATCAGGCGGGTACGCAGAATAGATATTATGCCCCGGGGCTAGTATATCCACCGATTTTCTGCCATAATTGGAAAAAGATGCTACCAGCTTTTTACGATTATTAGCACTGGCCCCTACTTCTATCCAGTTGTCTGCATAAGTCAACGAATCAAGCAATGGGTTGGGGAAGTTGCCGCTATACAAGCTGTCAATCTGCCTGCCGTCATTACCTGCGCCATGTACCAGCAGCACATCCTTTTCTTTGGCGTACCTGGTAGCAGCTATCACCTCCTGCCTGTGCGGCGACAGTTCTTTGCCAAAACTCATATTGATGACCTTAGCGCCATTATCCACGGCATAACGTATGGCATTAGCCACATCTTTGTCCCGCTCATCGCCATAAACGGGTACGGAACGCAGTGTGATAATTTTCAGCCAGTCCCCTTTGTGATTATCCTGTTTTGCAATATTCATAATTATACCCGCTGTGTGCGTACCATGAGCAGGGTCTCCGGCATCAAGATGGTTATTGCCATATATCCGTTCTGCAGGGTCATCAGGATTATCCCCCACAATAGCCCTGCGCATTGAGTCTGTATTTATGGAGTTCATGCGCACCATTTCATCAGCCACTACTTTCATCTCGGCCAGCTCCTCTTCCGCATTCCCTCCAATCGTTAATTTCAATATATTCTTTACCAGGAAATTATTGCGTTTGTCATAAGCTTTGTTGGCCAGTTTAGCCATGGAGATCCATTCTCTTTCAATTTCTTCGAAACGCGCAGTTGCATCCTGTAATTCGTCTATTTGTTCTTCTGTCAGTTCTGCCGTATCAGGGTATTTCTTTTTCAGCGCCTGGTAATGCCTGGTTACTTCCAATGCTGCATAACTGATATCTTCGGAAGCACCGCCCAGGTAATTCCAGCCATGTATATCATCTGTATAACCATTGCCATCATCATCTTTGTTATTATCAGCAATTTCCCGCTCGTTCACCCATAGGTAGGGTTGTAAGGCAGGGTGCGTTATTTGTGTTCCGTTATCAATCACCGCAACTACAACGGGTGCGGGTTGTTTGTCGTTTACCTGCCGGAATGCGTTGCCAATATCAATTCCAAAAGATTTACCCGGCACAGGTTGCAACAGGTGCCACATATCCTGTGCAGATGAATGTGCATAGAATGCCATAAGGAATACCAACAGGCATATATTACAGGCTAATCTTATCATAGGTTTGTTTGTGTTCATTAAGATATTATACAGGTGGCTATGCTAATATACTATCAAATATTCTTATCCCCTTATTTTGCCACTCAGTTATAAAGCGTATATTTTTATACTACAAACATATACATTATGCACGCCGGTCAACATTACAAACTCAAAGAACTGCTCTTCTGGACAAGGAGGGACATATACGCACTGCTGGCACTGGCCATTGTACCCACCGTACTGTTTGAAGTGGCGGGCTGGTTCTGGCTGGCTATACCCTGGCAGCCTGTTGCCGTGCTGGGTACGGCTGCGGCCTTTATAGTGGGCTTTCGCAACAACGCTACCTACGACCGCGCCTGGGAGGCACGTAAGATATGGGGCGCTATTGTGAACAGCAGCCGCAGCTGGGGCATTATGGCGAAAGACTTTGTAAGAGCTTCTCCTGCCAACCCCATCAGCGATGAGGAACGGAAACTCATCAGCAAAGAGCTGATATACCGCCACGTAGCATGGCTCACTGCCCTGCGCTACCAACTGCGCGAACCGCGCGCCTGGGAAACAATGGCACAGCCTCATAATGTAGAGTTCCGTCGTACACACTTCAAAATAGCAGAGTGTGAAGTAGAGGGCATGCATACCAGCCTGCGGCAGCACCTGGCCAACAGCGAGGTGGACTACATCATGGGTAAAAAGAACAAGGCCACCCAAATCATCAGCCTGCAATCGAAGCAACTGAGGGAACTATCGGAGCAGGGGCTGATAGAGAACTACCGCTACGTAGAGATGGAGCGTATGCTGGTGGACTTCTACGAACAGCAGGGCAAGTGCGAACGTATCAAAAACTACCCCTATCCCCGCCAGTTTGCCACGCTCAACAAGTACTTCATCCGGCTCTTCGTGCTGATGATGCCCTTTGGCATGCTACAGGTATTCAGCGGCATGGCAGAATATATGGTATGGTTTACTATACCTTTCAGCGCGTTGGTAGGCTGGGTATTTACCACGCTGGAGAAAATAGGCGAGTCAACCGAAAACCCTTTTGAGGGCAATGCTAATGACGTGCCGATAACCGCTCTCAGCCGCACTATTGAGATAGACCTGAAAGATATGCTGGACGAAGATAACCTGCCCGAGCCCATCAAGCCCGCGGGTAGTATTCTTACTTAGCTGTTGTTGTTCGCCTTCTTCTTGCGCAGCATATCCTGCAGCAGGTTGGCAGTAAGGCCACCCATCAGGCCGCCATACGGGGTCATCTTCCATGGGTCGGACTGAATGGCGCAGGTGCCGGAAGCACAGCCTATATATTGCCAGTAGAGATAACCGCCTATAAGGCCGAGTATAACACCGGCAATAGTTATCGCGTTTTTACGAATGAATGGTAACATAGTGCGAAGTTAGGCGTTCCTGATATTCAGCTTTGTGATGTTGGTTACATAGCAGGGCCTAAATTTTGTTAAGAATTGTTAACCGCGGAGGCGCGAAGACACGGAGGTTGAGTTTTGTTCCAAAATAACTCGAATATTGATGTCTGTTCAATTATCTCGTTGAACTCACTACGTTCGGTTGATGCCATGATTTTTCATTTTACGCCGCCATTTTGCCCAGGGGCATTTTGGAGGAATATTCCCCGAAGTATTGCTGAAAGAAGTACCGCATACAATCGAAGAGGTCCATTTTGAAGGCTTCGCGGTCTTTGCGCAGAGCGCCGTTGATGCGGCTATTGACATCGATACGGGCGGTGGTGCAATCGTTGATGAGCAGGGGGCAGCCCTCGCGGCTGAAGAGCAGCCTGGGGTATGAGGACAGGATGCTGTTGATAAGCATATAACTCTCGCCATGCGGCAGGTTGCGGCGGTGCAGGTTCATTTGTCCGCGCGACAGGTCCAGGTAGCTTTGTATGATAGAGTAATAAGTAGCATTGTTGTCTGTCATCGCCAGGTCGTGCCGGTTACCTGAGGCATCGCCCGTAACAAAGAGTATATGATCAGGGAAGGTCATTTTTATCTGCCGGCACAAATCCTCCAGCGAACATTTGGCGGAAAACTCCCTGATGAAATGAATGAAACTATCGTGCGCGCCCTGGTGCAGGCTCATTTGTGCAGCCACACAGGTGAGCGGGTCGATATTAAAATCGAATGAAAGGTAAACGGGATATTTTGGCAACAGGGGCAGCCTTTCCACCGTATGCCTGCCGTGTTCGAAAGCAAACAACCAGGGCTGCTCGTTGGTAAGTATGCCCCACTCGCCCAGGGCGTATATGCGGTATTGGTTGTTGTTGAAGAGGCTGATGTTTTCTATCTGCTGCTTGTCCTGCTCCGTCAGGAAATCATTGTCTTTGTAAGTGCTGTGGATGATTTTCACATCGGGGTCTTCACGGTCGAAAAAATGTTTTTTCAGCCAGTGCTTTTCGTCTATGGGATTGAAGGTGAGAGTAATTTGTATATGATCCCTGCCACGGGCGCGGCGGTTCAGCTCCATAAAATCCTCCAGGGTGAGTTCCGCCGCTTCTTCCACCAATATACGTGTGAGCCCCTCAAATGATTTGAGCTTGTCGGGGTCGTCCAGCCCACGGAAAACGATTTCTGAGCCGTTTTCTTTATGCGTGATAATTCTGTCTGTCTTGTTGAATTTAAACTTCTCTTCCAGCTCCAGCTCCCTGATACGGCTGAGGAAAGAAGGAATTACGGAATCGCGCAGGGTATTGCCCACTTTGCGGATGACCAATGTTTTAATTGGGTGCATATCGGCGCAGATGATTTCTTTTTGCGCTGCGCTAAAGCTTTTGCCCGCAGCAGTGCCGCCGTAGTTGATGACGAAACGCTTGTCGGTGGCTGCCAGTTGATCGAATAATTGGCTGAATACAAACTTTTTGTACTTGTCTGGTACGTTCATGGTGATGATATTTACAGGTTATAAATAGCTCAATAAGCATTATTTACAATAGCAAATATACGTTATAAAATTCAAAGGTAAAAATTCAAAATTCAAAAAAACAGGTATGTAATTGCTTATATTATACCTTAATCTTAAAAAGATTTAATGTTCGGAAGCAGAGTTTGGCACAAGGTTTGTATTTGGTTTAGGAAGTATTTTTCTAAGGGTAGCCCCACCAACCAAAAGGGGCAAAGGCATAGCGGTGCAACTGTGCCTGAGATGGGTATATAAAGAGTCCGTCCCGGTATAAGCCGGGACGGTTCTTACTCTATGAAAATGATTGCGGCACGGTGCAAATGCCACAAATCGAAACGGCTCTCTCTAAGAAGATTATGTTGCCTCCCTGATATTAAAAATAGCCCATGTATGTTACCACAGCATGAAGAAATCATTAATTGTAGCCTGTAGCGGTATTTTTTACAAATTATTGTGATAGACAATAACTATTCCTATAAAAACTATAATTGATAAGAAAATGCGAAATGTGTTCATTATTATTGTGTCCCCGTTAATAAAACCGCAACTTACTACACCGAATGGACTATAATGGCTTTCCATACCTGGCAGCAGAGCTGTCTGCATTTGCCGTAACCTGTGGCATATTCGTTATATCGTTGAAAAACGGTAAAATAGTGCATTTCACTCCTGAAGATGAAGATCAGTTTTACAATTGGCTGATGAGTACCCGGGTAAGAGAAGTAGTGCCCTCCTGCTGACAGTACAGGCTAAAAACCCTTACAGGCAAGCGTCTCATCCTTATTGCCTGAATACCGCAATGCGGCGGTAATGTTAAACGATGGTTATCACTATTTAAAGCCCATGTTAATCGGAGGGCTTTTTTTGTTTTCAGCCCCCGGCCCACCCGATATTTGTATCATCAAAACAAGAAAGACAACCTAACCATAAACACCCGCTAAGAAAACTGCCTGAAGTAATTGTACCAAAGGCGCAAACAAAACATAAAATAAAAAACACACAACATGAATGCAGCATCAGCAGCAATAGCCATTCTATTTCCCGGCGTGAGGACGTCTGACATAGTAAACGGAGCCAAACAACACGGCGTAAGTATATTAATCAAAGAACTGTACGACCCGCAAAAGAACTACGCCCGCTATCAAAAGAACCTGAGCCCCGTGGTAACAGGAAGCGGCATCAGCCTGATGTTCGTCTTCTCGGACGGCAGCAGCATGATAGCCAACGACCGCAGGGATATCAACACCATCATGAAGAAAGTAACTGAGATACACGGCTGTGTGCTGTAAACAATAAGGATTTTCCGGTTTTTATGGGTTAGCGCCTTCCTTGCATATACATGCAGGGAAGGCATTTTTTATATATACTAAACAAATCAGAAAATACGGTGCCTGCGCCTGTTGTACACTGTATATACCACATACACTATTATACCCAGCAGTATCAGTACCGGAGCGGAAGCCGCTATCAAGGTAGTTTTATCCATAACAGGTAATTTTTTCGACTAAATGAAAGTTACCGCCAAAGGCACAGATAATTGTCAGGATAATATCATTTAGAGCCGACAGCGTGATTATTTAATGTAACTTTCATGTACATAATCACTAGCAATGGAAAGTTTTAAAGACGCCAAGTTTGCCCTGCTGATAGACGCGGACAATATATCATCGAAATACGTAGATGCCATAGTGGAGGAGACCACCAAGTACGGCACCTGCACCTACCGCCGCATATATGGCGACTGGGCCAAGCCGCACCTGCGGGCATGGAAGGAAGTAAGCCTGAGCCATGCACTGGTAGCCGTGCAGCAATACAGCTATACATCGGCCAAAAACGCCACCGATACAGCTATGACCATAGATGCTATGGATATGCTGCACACGGCGCAGCTACAGGGCTTTATATTAGTAAGCAGCGACAGCGATTTTACCCCGCTGGCCATGCGCCTGCGCGAAGGGGGCAAAATCATCATAGGTATTGGCGAAGAAAAAACACCCTCGCCCTTCAAAGCCGCCTGTAACCAGTTTATACACCTGGAAAACATCATGGGCAGGGTGGACGATGAAAAAGACAGTACACCCAAAGAAACCACACCTGTGGCCAAAAAACCAACCGTTGACCGTAAGACACTGACACTGCTGAAGGCCACCATAGCCGACCTGGCCGACGATGACACAGGTTGGGTGAGCCTGGCCAGCGCGGGCAATACCATACTGAAAAAGAAACCCGACTTTGACCCCCGTACCTACGGGCATGGCAAGCTGCTGCAATTCTTCCGCAGCCTGGCGGAGTTTGAAGTAACGGACCGCAAAACTGAGCGGGGAGACAGCAACTTTTTTGTAAGGGTGAAGAGCGGAAAGAAAGGGAAGTAGGCAAAGCTTGCTATTTTTACACCGATGAAACTAATACTACCCATAATAACACTGACATGCCTGATAGCCATAAGCTGCAAAAAAGAAGAGCAGCACTGCTGGCAATGCAGATATACGTATACAGGCAGCCTGCCCGACAGTACGGGGGATACGGTGCTCTGCCATTTTACCCAAACAGATATTAAGCTGAGGCAGGGCAAAGAATTTGGCACAAGTGTCGAGGGCTATACCAAGTGGAAAATAACCAACTGCCGACAACAATAATCCTGTCTTTGAAAACAGGAAAATGAGTAACTTTAAGCTATGCGTACTACCATATTACTGATACTACTCTGCATAGGCGCTGTTTCCTGCAAAAAGGGGAACTGCTGGGAATGTGATGTAAACGCCGACGGGGTGGTGTTTAAAGAAACCTTTTGCGACCGCAGCAAAAAGGAGATAAGGGATATGGAGAACAACCCGCTGGAGACTAAGGACAACACGGGTACCGTGGTGTACACCACCAGCTTCAGCAATTGTGTAAAGCGATGAGGATAACCCTACTGATAATACTGGCAACTATACTGTTAACCGCATGCAGCAAAGACAAAAAAAGCTGCTGGGGCTGCGTGCTGATATTCAGCGACGGGTATGTGGCATCGTACCGCGACAGTATGATATGCGACAAGACACAGGGCGAAATCAACAGCATGAAACGCCAAACCTTTGATGCCCGCCACCTGGGCTACGAAACCTACGGCCTGCACCAGTGCAGCAGGTTGAAATGATATGCCTCATCATTCAGCGCTTTCGTAGAAATATGAAGTTATACTGTAGCTAGTGTGCCCATAATTATATATAAAATTATGGGATTTAGTCACATAACCTTCTGCATCATACTCGTAGGTGTACGTGGCAGTTCTACCACCAATAATCCTGCCGTTTGTTATGTTATTCGCTGAGTAGTACTCAGGGTACGCATTTGCAATTGCGAAGGGATTTGCCATGCCGGGTATCATAGTCCATACATTTACGTGATTATCAAATTCTGCATTATCAAGGTGTACGTATGTATTGTTTCCTTCATCTTCAAACTGAGTTAGTTTTCTAAGGTTACCATCAGTACTATAGATAAACTGAAAATACCGATCGCTGAGGTAGACATTAATTAGCTTTCCATTCTCCCATTTGTACTCAGTCGTGCTTTTAAGTGAATTCTCCCGGTAATAGATAACCTTAATCAAAGTACCATCAGGATTGTAATGATGGCTGGCAGTTGTGTGAATTTTCCCGGAGTTGAAAGTCTGTAATTCCATTAACACCATATTATCAAGCCCCCTGAGATATACAATTTCTGTTTTAACCTCTGCAGTAGGGTTACCTATCGTACTGTCTACATACCTGTATCTTGACAAGTAGCCGTCTTTATTATAACTGAATTTGCGGCTGGCAACGCGTTGCTGCGCGTAATCTGTAATTGTAAGGGCTTCCCTTAAACGGACATTGTATTTATACGGGTTGGGCTGGCTCGCCGGGGGCGCTTCTTTTTTGTTGCAGGACAAAGCTGCAACAGCCAATAAAAGCATAATGCGGACTACAGGTTTCATATTTTGAAGTTAGCAAATATCGTGCTGGTTTAATAACCCTGGGTAGTATTGACAAATGGATGACCGGAGCAAGTTGCAGAAATAGGGTGTTTTTCCCGGTTGCGGGGAAAGAAATTTGGCTTAATTCTTGATGTGGCATATTAAAACCGCTCTTATGAACCGTTTACTCTTAAGCTTAATCATTACTACATTACTGTACGCTGGCTGTAAAAAGGAAGAAACCCAAACCAGCACATCCACCGGCTGTGATACGATAATAATCAACTGCGAGGAAAAAACAAGCTACCTGGCATTTCATTGGCAATTCAAGCCGAGTGACCTGGATACTATGATTATCCGTTCATTCAAATACGATGACGGCTTCAACACACTTATCAAAGAAAATACATACACCGGAACAGAAACCTACCAGGGAGATGCTAACCATTATTATCCCGATATACGGATAGAAAACCGATACGACTACTCTATAGAACTCCCGGGTATCAACAGTACTATTTATATACACCCCGGATTGATTCAAGACAAAACTGATACCCTGATATGCCCCAGGCACGGACCACCACATGAATACTGCTATAGTTGGCCCTCTTACTATGTTGTGGACGGTGATACAGTAACCGCCTCTACTAAAGGGCCTTACGATTTCTTGTTGTTTGTAACTAAGTAGCTACCTCAACTCTTAAAACAGGGTGTTTTTCCCGGTTGCGGGGGTGAGGGGATTGGTGTATTTTAGTAGGGAAAAACTTGTATGCCGAATATTAGAAAGAAAACAGACCAACCCAAATTAAATCTAAAACAGAACCTGCAAAATAAATATGTAGCATTCCTTGATGTTATGGGTTTTAGCAATCTAGTGTATAGTAGTCGTGTTGACATATTGGAATCATACTTTGATAGAATTATTGAAGTGCTTGAAGAACTTAAAATAGAAAAAGCTAATATCCAATCATTCCAAATAAGTGATTCTATAATACTAATCTGTCCTGACTCACCAAAAGACTTTAAGAACCTAATACTAGCCATTAGACGGATTCAAAATTCATTGCTCTACAAGAAAATCTTGCTGCGAGGAGCAATTTCATATGGCAAAGTGTATTACAACAGCATAAAGAATATTATTGTCGGTGTAGGCTACATTAGAGCATATAAATTAGAGCAAGAAGCAAAATTCCCCCGTGTAATAATTGATCCAATAATCGTAAAACACATCGCAAATGATAGACAATCTTTCATAGATACGATAAACGCAAAAGACGATATAAATATTGACTCACGATACATTTATGAACGAGGCAAATACTCTACTATTCTTGACGATGCAATTTTTATAGACTATGCCACCAGAGTACTAAAAAGCAATAAAATATATGCCAACTTTCACAAGCTATATGACACTATTGTAGAAAATTTTTATGGCGATCAAAGCCTTTATATCAAGTATGTTTGGTTGAAGGACTATTTCTTGGAACACTTACAAATACGCCTAGATTCAATTCCTTTAAATAAACATGATACCAATTATGCTAATGATATTCAAAATTG
This sequence comes from uncultured Bacteroidota bacterium, assembly GCA_937928385.1. Taxonomy (GTDB): domain Bacteria; phylum Bacteroidota; class Bacteroidia; order Chitinophagales; family Chitinophagaceae; genus UBA5543. The sequence goes on along the minus strand of CALEZD010000124.1, from coordinate 87,005 downwards.
GATAGACAAATTTAAACGGTTATAACTATGAAACATATCAAGAAAAAATTCTTAGAACAGTATAAAGCCTCACAAGAAGAGTTTGAAAATCTACGCAATACCAGTATTGAATTTGACATCACGCAAGCCTCGAAGGTACAGCCACCAAAAGAGTATGACATATTATTATTTACAGATCAAAGTGTTATCATAAAAGGCTTTCATATAAAAATCGATGGAAACAACTATATAATTCCCGAGCCAGATCCGATACTAATCATGTATAATCATGCATATTTGTTTTACATCGAAATTGACAAAACAAAAAAACAGCTTTTAGAAGCATTTAATTTCACTAATGAAAGTACATCTAACAACATAATTTACTCTCAAATAAATGTTCTATACTCATACTTTGGCATTTGCAATGGCTTTATAATAAACCTCTTTGCGTCACTAGAGGCATTTATCAATCATACAATCCCGGAATACTACGTCTATCATGACGTTAAAAAGGATAAAACCAGTGTTTATAACAAAGAACAAATAGAGCGCCATCTATCGTTTGACACTAAATATTCTGCAATTATCAAACAAATAAAAAACATCGACTATAAAAACAAATATCCACTTAAACACCAACACATAATGAACCTTAAAGAAATGAGAGATAATATTATCCATCTAAAAGCAAAAAAAGGAGGTGACACAAAGTATGATTATATATTTAAGAAGGTCATCAACTTTAACTATAAAGAAGCTCTTCTCGCAATTAAGCACTACTTTAACACACTAAGAGATAATTACATAGAAGATTGCCCATGTAATGAAAATTATTAATTGCTCTGTAACGTCATGGAAATACAAAGGATATAATTTTCTTTCAGTTCCTTTCCACTCTCTCCTTCAGCAAGTTTTTCACCTCTCCCACACTCGCTCTCATCAGCCAGTGTGTGCCTTTTTGTTGCAGCAGTTCGTCTATCAGCAGGGGCAGGCGGCGGCTGTAGGTAATGTCTGCCTGTGTAATGGCGGCGGTGCCGTGCAGGGTGGCTATTTCTTCGGTGCTGAGTACGCTCAGTTCGTCCAGCTCGGTTATTAGCTGTGCTTTCTTTTTCATCAGTTCGTCGCCGCTGTATTGTTTGTCTACAAAGTCCATAGCCATGCGGCGGCGGATGAATACCGGCATACCCGCTTTGGTGCCCTCGCTGTATTCGGCCAGCAGGTCGGCGCCTGTCTTTATACGGAACTGTGTAGGCTTGATAATGCGGAATGCATTGGCACCCGGCTCTGCATTGCGGTAAGCAATGATGTCTCTCAGGGTATCGTGTATTATTTTATCAAACATATCGTTGCTGATGGTGTTGATGAACTTGTACAGGCGCTCCTGGTCTATAGCTTTGGCTACGCCGCTCTGCGCTTCATCGGTCTTGTGCAGGTGCAGGGCTTCTATTACCAGTTGCATCACCTGGCGGCATACGCTGCGGTGGTGTATGTTGATGTTGACATCGGGGTTCACGATTTGTATGGGTGTGCCGTTCTTCATTTCCTCGTGGGGAATGATCATGCGCTGGCCGGGGTTGCGGCTCACCTGCCCATTGCCTCCGCAGGCGGGGCATTGCGCCAGTTCTACACCCGTAGGGCAGCTTTCGCAGTCGCGCTGCACATGGCCGCGGCCCTGGCAGTCGGGGCAGTCGGTACTGGCCTCTACTATATATGGGTGCGATGCTTCTTTGTCCACCAGTTGCGCCGCACTGTAACTGCTGACGAAATCATCAGCGGCAGCCTTCGCCTTGCTGAAGTAACTATCGTAGTAGCCTTGTGTGTTCCACTCGCCACCGGCAACCGTTAACGGCAGCCTGCCCAGCATGTGTGCGTAGTAGCCACCACTGTCTTCTTTGGCCAGGTAGTATTTTTTGCTTTGTATATCGTAAGCGAAGCGCCAGATAGTATGTTCATTTACCCACCAGGCATAGCCACTGCGTTTGAAAATGATATCAGACTTTGTACGCCATAGCATATCCTTTGTGTTCACAAACCAGATGTCCACTTCCAGTTTATCATCACCCTGCTCGTAAAAAGGTTTTGCCGACATACGCAGGAACACACCGTTGGGGTCTTCCACCATATTGCGGAAACCAATGCTGGCGAAGTAACCCGTAATATCATACCCGCTGAAACGGTTGCCCCATATATAGGCGCGGTCCTGTTCGTCAGTTACCTCCAGTGTATAGTTACTGTCCTGGAAGATGGCACCCGTCACTACTTCAGTCACCTGCCCGAAGGGCGCTTTAGTGAGCGGACGGTACTGGCTGTAACGCCAGTTGCGGGTGGCATCGTCTTCGCGCGGGTGCCGGCTCAGCAGGAAATTATCAAAAAGGTATTGGTATTCTTCGCCGTAGTACCCGGCGGGCTTTATCATTCGCCCGGTAGCCGCATCGCGAAAACGGGGACATGCGCCCGTGGTGTGCAGACTGACGCCATAGTATACATCGCGCCAGCGTTGCAGGTTTTCCGTCATGGCGGCAGGCATTTTTACATCTTTATTCAGCAGAGCTATTACTTGTTTTATGTTCATGATTTTAGTTATTAGTAGTTAGGTGTTAGTGGTTAGTAATAAGTAGTAAGTAGTAAGTTGATAGTACAGTCGGCAGCAGTTTTTCATGAGATTCCTGATTATGCTTATCGCGCCTACGCGCAAGTTCCTTGATTCAAATACTGCCGACTGTCACTGTCAATTGGAATTGCTACTAGTTTATATCAACCCGTTGCAATCGCCGAGGTAAAACAGGGCATCGCCTGTGGTCAGCTCGGGTTTGTTGAAATCGAGCGGGTCGCCTTTGAACTCCAACTGGCCTTTTTTGATTTCCAGTATGTAGGAGCTGCCACCGCTGCCCTGCCTTTCGTAAGACAGGAATACATCGAGGCTGGCTTCCATAGGTTTGCCGTTCTCGTCTTTGGGTACTACCACCGTGCCATCGCAAAACACAAACATGTAGCGCATCATAGCGCGTTTGGTTTTCTTGTCTTTCCAGAAATCGTAATCGAAAAACAGGTTGGCGGGTGTAGCCGGGTCAAGTATCGCCGGGGTTTCTATCGCTATCCTGTCCTGGAAGGTGATGATGCGGCTGGTGGCCACACGTTCGCTGGGGCGGCAGTCGGCTATCTGCAGTTCTTCAAAGCTGGGGTCCTGCACTTCGATATTAGCCAGCGGGCTGCTGAAGGTAAGCGTGTTGGCCGTTGCCAACCCTTCGAGGCCTACACAGGTAAAAGGTACGGGCAGGTCAACACTGCAAGGGAAGAAACCGATACGGTCAATATTTCTTTTGCGCACTTTCAGGTCGCAACCACCGGGTTCGTTGACGGTGACGGTAATGTTGGCGCAGTCTGCGGGACAAAATGCCATGGTTAAAAAGTTTTATTCCGGCCCTACCCTGCGGGGCCATTTTGTTAAGTAATGTTAAGTAAAGCACCAGGGTGTACTTTTTTTATCCTTGCACCTGTCGGTGCTTTTAAGCGCAGGACCCGCTTGCAGGCAGGAAAATTTTTATGGTGTTGCGTTAAAACACATCGTGCGGCAGAAGGTCACTTTGATGGGCCATCCGTTGTTGCACACGTCAATAACGCTCACGTAATAATCGGTACACTCATCCAGCTCGTAAAAGAGCGGGTTGATTTTTCGTTTGATGGAAGTGGTGGTTGCGGATATAGGTATCACACCGTTGAAGCTGTCTCCACCCGGCAATCCGCGGTGCCATTGGTTATATACCAACTTCATGTTAGTAGTTGCGGGGCTGGACTGTGTAAAGCTGATATTCATATAATACTCGCACTTACCATTGCCCAGCAGCACTTCGGAGAAGGTAACCAGTACATTGGTAAAAGCTACACATGGCGGGTCGTTAAAAGCCTGCACATCGTTAATGTGGCAGTCTTTGCTACGCCCGTTGCAGAGCAAGGCGCGTATGTACAACACCGCGCCTATATTCTGGCAGGGTATTTTAATGATGCCGCTTGCAGGCAGGTTGGTGTAGGTGAATTTGCTTGATACGCCATTCTGTATATACTCCACCTCCCAACCACATGCGGGGTCTGTATGGCCCGGCGGCAGCGTGTAGGTAATTTCTATATGGTACAGGCTACCTACCTTCTTCATTTCGGATGCAAATGTGATACACTCATAATCGCTGATTAATGTGTAAGTGCGGTACACAGGCGGGCAATGCGTACCATCGGCATTCACCAATATGAATTCAAATTCATAATCGCCGGGGGGTAAACCCGTAATGGTAAATGCTGCATTGGTACGGTTGGTATAACTGCCCCAGGCACCTGAAGGTAATTGCCTGTGCCGCTCTTTGAAATACTGCCCGGCAGTAAGGGTGGGTGCCGGTATGGTAATAGTCAGGTCTGCCATGATGTTACGGGTTTGGTGTGGTGTTAAGAGTTGCGTAAGGGCTGTCTGCATGATAGGGTGCAGTAGCTTTTATACGATAATAATAGGTTTGTCCGTTGGTGAGTTCCGTATCCAATATAGCGGTACTGCTGCCTGTATATACTATTTCAGCATTTACAGTAAAGGCCGCGTCATCAGCACGTTCCAATGTATAAGATGTTGCGCCGGCCACTTCGTCCCAGTCCAGCGCTGCCTCAGTATCGCCGGGCGTGGCTACGAAGTTGGCGGGTGCTTCCAGTATCGTGGTATTGACGGATAATTCCAGCGGTGCGCTTACGATACCGTCGCAACACTGCCTGGTGATACGGATGTTGTACAGTGTATCATCCAGCAGGTTGTTCAGCTCTATCGGCGGAATGTATGCGGGTTGCGTTGTCCACAAAGTTTCGCCCTCTGTTTTGTAAGACACGGTATAGCTGGTACTGCATACGGTGTTGTGGTCGGTAATCGGGATGGTGATTTTTCTTGCCATGGTTTTAGATATTATATGTTATGTTATTTAGTTCAATAGTTACATCGGTAGAGCTTGCTTCAGTCACCATACCGTAGTAAGTGATGCGGCCGCTGTTGTCTATAATAATACTTGCATCGTCTGGCATAGTGCTGTTGCTACTGTTCAGCACCGCCATTGTTTCGGGACGTGCTGCCGCAGCCACGATACCAATGATTTCACTTACAGGCACAGGTTCACCGGGGTCGCCGGGGTCTTCTGTTATTGTGGCATTCACCACTTTTATGCTGAAGGTGACTTCGTTGTTATACATAGAAGCGAATGTTTCCGCTTCGTCTTCTACCCAGTCGGCATAACCCACAATGGCGACTGCTCCTGTTTCTTCCACCGTAAACACTCCCTGTACAGGTGTAGCGCATACAGGTTCTTCTACCGTCCATACACCTTGCGTGGGTATATCGCATATTTGCGGCAGGTAGGCGCACAGCTCGTTAATATCTGTGGCTACAACTCCATACACTTTATTGGTAGCTACAGGGGCATCGTAATATATATGCGTATCAATGTCCACACCGGTTGTCACGCTCAGGACTTTAAAAGCGGTACAGCCCATATCTTCCATATCCACATCATTCACCTGCGCGGCACCATTGCGGCTACGGAAATAATCCAGCAAGCCGTCATAATCATAAGCTATCAGTTGTTTATTACTATTGTAAAACCCGTTGCCACTGTAAGTAGCTGGTATGGCGAATATCTTGTTGCTGCCATCAAAATTCGTGGTAGTGATACAGCCCGGCGTACAACCGAATACCTGGCGCTGCGTACAATCTTCCAGCGTTACTTCCAGCTTAAATAATTCAAAGCATTTGCTTACCTGCTTAAAGGCAACTCCGCCTGCAAATTGAAACTCCCGCACACCCGCGAAGTCGTCTACCCATATACGGTTGGCATGTAGCTGGCCTTCTATTTCATACATCTTCCAGGCGGGCAGGTATTCAAACCCTTCCAGCAGGTATTGAGCGGCGCTCTCGCTGCGTTGTAGTTTGCAGTTGTAGCTGATTTCTCTTTTTATATCCCTCGGGCGACGAACTATACGGCCACGCAGCGTAGTGATTTTCCGGTATGCGAAATTCGCATCTCCGCTTATCACTTCATCGGGTATACCATAAAAGTCACCGGTGAATTTATCTATGCAATCGAACTTTGAGAGAATACGGATGAGCTGCTCGCCGCAGTTACCGGCGGGAATAAATATTTCGGGCGATGCCCCAGCCAATACTACATCGTTACCAAATATTTCAACCAGCGGGTCTGCTACATCGCCACCATTTATAATCAATGGTGAAAAGCCTGTTTGTTCAAAGGTGATATTACGGGCTGTGTCGCAGCAATTATTCTGGCAATAGCGCTCAGTATATTTATTGAACACGACTACCCCGTTGCTCTGCACTACTTCTGCACGCAACACATAGCACTCGTGGGCGCACATAGCCGGACTGAATGACTTGAGCCGTGCATTGAAAAAATGCGTCCCGGGTCTGGGTATCCTGCCAAAGTAATAATCGAAATATGTGGTGGCATCTTCGTACTGTACAGTACCATCGGCACTGTACACATATATTTTCAATGTGTAATTTCCGTTGCCATTGTAGATATGCCCTTGTAAAAACATATCCGTTGGATAAGCGATGGTTTCGCAATAGCAGGGTACGTCTTTGGGTTGGTGGTAATATTGCAGGTCGGTTATTTTGTCAAACCAAATCATGAGGAGGGAATTATTATTATTAGAAATCGGGTTTTTGAATTTTAACTTTTGAATTTATACGGTTCCTTTGAGTTGTATATAGGGGCCGATGTTGTCGGTTATATCGTAGCTTATTTCCACTTCTGTTATCCGTCCCTCATTGATATAGTCCAAAGGCAATTTAATTTTTTGGCCTACTATTATATCCACTGCATCTTTAAAGGGCTTTACCTTGTCCAGTATATCATCACACAGTTCCAGCCTTGCAGTGAACTTCAGATGCCGTTTGGGATTTTCGTTGGGGTCGTCTATCCAATGAAACCAGTCCCAGAGCGTATCGCGGTAGCCCGGCTCGAAGTACATGGGGTAATTCACTAATTGTGCGGCCTGCAAAGTCACCAAAGCGCCAAATAAACCCCGCACTTCATAAGCACCATGTGGTTGCGGTGGTGGCACCAGCTTACGTCCTGATACCTTTGTCTGCGGCTCGTGTACATGTTCCCACATCCTCGCGTGAGGATTATATTTCACATTAGGTACAGGTGTAGGGCTACCCAGGCTGACCGATGCATGGTATGGCTTCACGCATTTCGCATTTTCATAGCTCTGCCCGTCCCATATCAGTATTTTGGGCATAGCAGTGGTTTCCTGTTTCAACAGCAGTGCGTAGTTGGCGTAATCTCTAAAGAAGCCGTTGACCGTAGCAAACAGGGGTGTTGTCCATACAGAACCCGTAATCAGGGTGGTATTTATTACCTGCTGCATAGCGTCGAACAGATAATCCGTACTCGCACCGTCCAGCCTGAATTTGGTAGCACCTAACTGGGCCGTCTTGTCCAATACTCCATCCAACATGGGGTTTATATCAATTCCACCAAAAGATGCATAGCCGTTCATCTGGTTGCAGGCATTGTTTCCGCATACATCGGCAGGATCAATCGTATAAATGCCCTGCGCGTACAACGGCGTTTTCGTCTCATCCCATTCGTAGCAGATACCCTGCAACAGACGATGTTTATCCGCACCTGCCAGGTCGAATGCAGGGTTATTATCCAGCCAGCTATCTTTACGATTGAAATACAGTGTATTGTTTTCCACACGCCACTCGGCATTATATACAGTTTTTAACTGGTCGAGGAACGCATCTAATGTCAGCAGCGGTGCATTTCCCGGCAGCCACCAATCTGTTGTGTTCTTTACGGCACCGTTAAAGATGTTCAGGTCATCGAACCTGCGGATGCCCTTATCCACCACTCCGTTAAAATAACAAGCATTGTAATGCGGATTGTCACGCCATTGCGGGCCTTTACCCTCCTGCCTGTCGGCGGAGCTTTCTATGAGTATGCTTTGCGAAAAGAATACCGGGACTGTAGAACCATCCACCTTCACGCCACACTTTTTGCATACGTTCTCAATATATTCCCTGATAAGCGGGGCGGGGTGTTCCCTGCCGCATCCACCACTCTCCAGGAAGAAGTTGCCGAATATCTCTTTTATATCCTTGTAATCTATATAATTCAGTTTGTCCCTATCCAGTTTTTTCTTTCCCAGTATACCGAGTATCAGGTTAATTATCGGGTATATAATGTTTTTAAGGGTAAACACAATAGAGTTAACCACCGGTGCTATCACCAGCATTAATGGCCCCAAAACACTCATCAACTGTGTCATCGTCCACCAGAGTGTTATCAGCATACCATTGGGCCTTATTTCATTGCAATAGCTGAAGCGTGGGTGCTGTTTACCGCTCGACGGTCTTGGTGTAGCGCCGAACCAACCCTGCCAGTCATCCGCAATCCAGGTATTTTTTATACAGGTCAGAGTTTCGTCTTTCTGTTTCAGACTGACATCAAAAGTGCACACATCACCTTCGCACCAGCTGATGTCGGTTGCTTTTATCACCCAATCCAGGTACTCCTCACCGATGCTATGCTGTATTTTCACTTCTACTACATTAAGTGGTGCACTTACATCATCTACCAACCATGTGCGTAAGTATTTATACCCCTCACCTTCTATGGTTATATTGCCGGCTGCAGCCTTTCTCAAGTTGGATATCCCTACGCTTGGTAGTCCCTGTGCCGTCCTATCCTGTGTCCAGGTGAGTTTCAGTTTGTATAAATCACTGGCACTACTTGTTATATTGAGGTATTGCCCGTAAGATGGGAATTGTCTGTGCTGGGGCAGCCTTCCTTGCGTATAGACTAACTGTGGCGGTGTGCCGCCTATATATTGTTCATTACCCAGCTTATCTTTCAGCATCAGCTGCCTGATGAATATTTTCAGTTCCATGATGATAGTAAATAGTTATAGTTAAATTATTTCCAGCGCCTGCGGTCGCGTTGTATGGCCCGTTCCGTCATGATACCTACGCCCTGTTCGTTGAAGAATATATCCTGTTTAAGTTTATTACTCTCAATCGCTACTACTACTTCATCAAGTTTCGTTTCCAGTCGCTGCATATCATTTGCAGAAGCGTATTGTTCTTGTATTGCCACCCCGGGTGATTTAAATGCAGGCATTACAAAAGGCAGGGATGCATCTGATAATTGCAGGGCGGCACCAGTATTAATTGCCTCCAGCAATGCCCGATGTTTTTTTGTACCCTCTGCTGTTATAATACTTTCCCCGGTACTGATGCGTACCCAGTTCTTATCATCTCGCGGGCCGCCTTTACCTTTGTAATCAATCACACCTTCAGCAAAGGCGTCTCCGCTATCATTCGACAGGCTGGTAACCGCAGCATACCCTGCCGCCAGTGCGGCTATCAAGGCGGCTATTGTCGCAACAGAACCAAAGCCACCACCTTCCAGTGCTGCACGAGCTACGGCTGCTATCGCATTGGATACTGTGATGGCTGCATTAACTGCTTGCTGCCGCCGTGCGTAGTTCTCTCTTTGCTGTTGTGCTTTGCGCAATCGCTCTTCTTCCAGTCGTAGGGCTTCTGTATTGCCACGCTCTGCCAGCTTCTTCGCCTCTTCTACACGCTTTTCGCGTATAGATATTTCTTTGTCCAGTGCGTCTATCTTTACTTGCAATATCTGGTTGTAGGCATCGGCAGCAGCCTGTGCTAATTCCTGGTAGGCAGCTATTTGGCTGCTGATGGCTTTACGCTCTTCTTCATCAAGTTTTTTAAAAGGGTCCAGCAGAGATTTGAATGAAGAGTTCTTGCCGCTGGTCGTTCCGGCATTTTCACGGGTAGTTTGCGTTCTTTTTTCGTTTTGTTTTTCCAGGATTTTATGTTTTGCTTCCAGCTTTTTTCGCTCAGCATCCTGCATATCCTCAACATCAACATCACGGAGTTCAGCTATCTTTTCGTATGCATCCTCCTCAGCACTATACCTGTACACCAGTGCTTCGTCGTGAATTTTCTTTTTTCTTTCTTCATAAATTTCAAAAGAAACTTCACCGTTTTTATAAGCTCCTTCCAGGTCAATAAGCTGTTTTAGCTCACCCAGTTCTATACGCTCAAAGCTACTTTCCATAGCCTCTTTTATTTGCTGTATATAACGCCTGGTTATATCTTTTGCCTCTGCTTCCAAAGCCGCCATGTCCGGCTCCTCAGGTGTGGGCAACTCTAACTTAAGCGGGGCGTCAGGTGTCGATTTTGACTTTATAGCTGGCTTCCTGTCTGCATCATTGCTCCTGCTATTATTCTGCACAGATTTTGCCAGGTTGCGTTTTGTAGCGGTTTCTCCCTTGAAATTATTAGCCTTGTTCAGTTGTCTTAATTCATTTTCGGCCTCTTTAATAGTACCCACAATGTACTCACTCGTTTTGTTTGCATGTCCACGTGCCTCAGCCAGCAGCTCTTTATTAGCCGATTTCATCTCTCTGCGGTAGTTCATACTTATTTCTCCTATAGTATTACTTTTAGCAAAAGCGACAACACCTAACCATGCTTTCTGCCATCCGCCAATATTTTCTTCGGGGGTCCGGCTTTCCGCTTCCAGCAGTTTTTGCTGTTCCGCAGCCAGGATATTATACCCCGCCTGCATCTTCGCCCTCAAGGTCATTGCTTTTACAAAATCGCCGGATTTATTAATAAAAAAATCTTCCGCTTCATTGAGGCAGTTCATAGTTCCTATAGTATCCCCATATTTACTATTCAGTTCATTCATTACCTCTGTTTTCGTTTCAACACTTGCATTAGCGTCGAGGAAACGCTCTTTCATTATAGTAATATCAGCAGTTACGAGTGCAATATCAGCTGCTGCTTGCTGATTAATGGCATTTAACGCTCCTGTTTTACCTGTTATCAACCCAAGTGGATTGTCCATGTTCAGCAATTCATTTGTCAATGATGCCAGTGCAACAATACCTATATCCGCCAGGCCCGTAACCGATGTAAGGCTTTTACCTAAGTTCTTAAGGGCATTACCTGTTTTAACAGCGCCGGCAGCAGCATTTGTAGATGTGCTCGTCCATACAGTATTCAAAGCGCTCTGCAGCATTTCGCCGCTTCGCTGCAATTCACCAAAGTTCTTGCGTACTCCTCCAATATATTTGCCTACAGCGTCTTTCAGGTTATCTTCTATATCCATTCCCTTCAGCACTCCGTTGAAAATTTGTTTTAGAGCGCCTTCCGTTTCAGCGGATTTTTTCAGAATTTCTTTGTTTAACGCATCTATCTTGCGTGTCAGCGTGTTTAGTTGCTTTGATTCATTGGCAGATATCGCTGCCAACTGTTTTTCATAGCTATTCAAAGTTTTATTCAGCTTGTCCAGTTCCGTTATTTGCTGTTGTATAGCCTTAGTAGCATTCTCTAATGCATCATTATTTACTTCGTAGGTAATTTTATGGATGACTTCGGTAACGTCTGCCATGGTTCAAAAAGTTTATTATAAAAAACTTTGCGCTTGAAGGTGGCTTGTTACCTGTAACGTATTTTCGGGGAAATAAAGGACGTCTCCTTTAATAGCAATTTCACAACAAAGTAAAATATTATTTTTGAATTCTCCAAATATTTTTTCAAAAAAATGACCAGAAAAATAAGCTTGGGGGTCTTTATACCCGCTTTACTATTAATATCCTGTATTAACAGCGATGAGAAAACGACACATATAAGGGAAAACAGTCCGTTTACACACAACGCAAACGGGAAAATAAAAAGTACAACTATCTATTTTTATCAAAACAATGACACTTCTGGCAAATATGAAGTCGCTACTTATACTGCTTATGATGAAGAAGGAAGGGCAATTATAGTAAATGATACAATAGCTGCCACTAATAACACAATCGCCAGGCATATAGAATATAACAATAATAAACACTCCGGATGGTACACTATGAATAAAAAGAGTGACATATCCAGCAAAGCTAAAATTAGCTGGGAAAGTGAATATAAATACAACACAACGGTAGTTAACAACCATAATATTAGAATCTACCAAAACACAATAGACTTAACCCCGAACCGTTCATTGAATACTATTTGCGAAACTTTTTTTGATTCTTCAGAAGTAATATATAGTGCATGCAGAACCTACAAGTATGACGAAACAGGAAACCTCAGTAACTGTATTTATAAAAAAGGATTGTACGACGGGATAACATCAAAGTTCGCTGTAAACGATATAGACAATCGTGGCAATCCTATCCTAATTACTGAATCGGGAGGAGATGGCACTATAAACCGAAACATCAGGATACTCTATGACTATTACGAATAACTTAACTCTAGTTGTCTATTGCCTACAACGGTATTCCATCCAGCAGAATAAATCACTATTTTTACGAAATAACACAAGAACATGATTATACATTCAAATGCAAACCGACTATTTACGTCCCTTTTTCCCATCATCTCCACATGCGCCCTATTGACCCTTTCTGCCTGTGCCGGAGATAAGCCAGAAAAGGAAACAGTTTCTTCGCAATTCAAACCTGCAGAAATAACACACCTAAAAGAAGAAATGCTGAACGGCAAGGTAAAAACTCTGACAAAATACAGCTATGGCGCTGTCGTTAAAACTGAAAATGGATGGATAAAAGGGAATATGGTTACCAAAAGAAATAGCATGTTTGGAGAAAATGGCAATATGGATTTAACAACTGAAGAATATTATGGCACTGCGGAAATTCTCATTGAGAAGTCCCTTTCAACGTATCAGTATGACAACAATAATGTCTTTACAGGAGCAACAATTACCAGCCCATCAGGAGAAACAATAACGCAAACTGTAGAGTGGAAGGAGAACAAAAGAACAATTACAAACTTTATTGGCGAGGACGTTTCAGACATAAAAAATGTAATTGGCATACAAACATGCAGCTTCAATCCGGATGGCTCAATATCGGTAAAGGTAACAGATGACGGCCCGGACGCTATTACACTATTTGGATATAACTACGGCAGTGAAAACACTGTAGTAACAGTACAAAACAAAACGACTAATACAGAATCAAAAATATACAGGACTGTATTGGAAAAAGACAAACATAACAATCCCCTGGCAATAGCAATAACCTACGAGGTATTCAACGGTTTTATCGCTGATGGCTACGAAGAGTATGAATACACTTATTGGGATGAATAAGAACAATAATAGCTTAAGCCCGGTTACCCGTATATTTGTTTTGCAAAATTAATTTCAACCACTCATGAAAAATTTATTTATCACTGCAATAATTATGCACTTGTGCATAGCGATAAACGCACAACAATCGTTATATAACGATGTGCTCGGAAAGGGGCTGAAGGGAAAAGTAAAAATGCTTGCCCTCGTAGAGTACCCGTACAAAACAGGTGGCGACAAGCCTGTAATAGATGATAAAAATCCAAACACCCACACTTTCAACTATACTGCCACCGGCGTAATTGAGAGCGAGCTCATAGCCCGATTTAAAAACGGTGAAATGGCAGAAAAAAATCACTATATAATAAAAGTAGATGCAAACGGGATACCTGTATCAGGCAAATTTTCTGACAACAATAATAACCTGACCCATTATTCTAAATACGAAAAAAACTCAGACACGTCTTATGCATACAGCATATACAATGACAACAATAAAATGGAAGGACAGGTACTAATATCCAAAAACCGAAGTGGCAGGACCGTAAATGAGACAGTAATAACATTAACAGGCGGTACATATGACGTATATGTATCCCGTACGCTCACCTACAATAAAAACATCATTGAAAAAGAGCAAATCGAAACTTATCATGTTTATGAAGACAAATCGCTTAAACTTAAAAAGTCTGAAACCTATCATTACTATAATGAAGAACAGGACATACATGGCAATCCTGTAAACTATCTTGTAAGAAATAAAGATATGGTTCCGGTTAAGTATATTGACTGTGTTTACGAATATTACGAGTGAGGATCCTGCTACTGATACTACTTACATACACCTCGCTGGCGCAACCTGCCCGCGAACAACTGGTATACAGCATGCACACCAGCCTGGGCATGAACGGGCCGCTTAAGACCGTAACCGCATACAAATACACCAGGCTGAAATATACAGAAGTGAAAGAAGAAGACGCAAAGGGCACATTATATTCAGTCATCAAAAATTGGTACGATAGTTCAGGCTTGATTGTAGCCGACAGCACCGCTACGTACTTCAATCCTAAGGTTGCTGAGGGCTATTGCAAAACTTATGAGTATTCATTCCTGGATAACACACCTGTTCTACTTATTACCACCCGCTTCGGTTGTGTACCCCCTTATGACCGTCCTCGAACACAATATAGCATTGTAGAGTTCAGCTCGCCTAACGACAGCACAGTGTTAGCGCGCGAATACCCCGGCACAGAGCTACCACGCAACCGTAGCAAAATACTTACATCTTACCGCTTTACACTGCACGATAGCCTGATACAACGCACTGTATTTGAAGCATGGGAAAACCGGAAACACCACTATGGCACTTCTACCTATCTATACGACACGTACAACAACTTTACACAAACCACGCTAACCGTTAATGCAGCGCCAAAAGAAACCATCAAACATAAAATCTTTAAAATAGACAGGTACGGCAATGCCCTGCGCATGTTCAACTATATCAATGATAACCCGGAGCCTGAATTTATGACAGTGTATGAATATGAATATTATGAGTAGTGGTTAATTACCCTTTTCTGCTTGCCAGCTCATTATGCCATTTCAACCAATCAGATTTCTGCTTGATGCGGTAGTAAAACATAAACACGTTTGTATCCATAAAATGTTCCGCTGCCCGTACATCCCCTTCGCAATACTTCATAGACACATCCCAAAAACCATCGTACCATTCATCTATTGTAGCTGCGACCGATTTCAGCGGCTCGGCTGCAGCCCGTTCAGGTTGTCCGTTCTTGTTTTGAAATAATTCGAATCGGTCAAAGTATCTGACAACTCCTTCCATGCCGGTGTGGATACGATGCCTATGCTCAAAAAAAAACTGTACAGTTCGGGGTCGGGTGGAATATTCTGAGCTGCATCCCCTTTGGCCCAGGCTACTTTCCTTGCCGTCCAGTAGTCTTCCGTGGAATCAGGATTTTCACCCTCAGCAAATGTATAAATAGCGCCCATACGCAGGGCACAATCCTCGTCTACCGGGTAACGTAGCCTGTACTTAATATTATTGGCCAGCGTAGCAATGTCTGTGCGTAGTGTCTTTACATTCTTTTCATCATTGCACATTTCCAGCATCTTATCCATCATAGTGTTCAGCAGGCCTTTGGTGGCACCTCCGGCGGCATATATATTCTGTGCACCTGCCGCCACGTAACGGCTTATATGGTAGCCACTGGCAACATCCTGCGGCATATACAACCTGGTGTTATGAATAGTAGAATGGAAAACTTCTTTGTAGGCAGGGTTGCCTGCTAATGTGTTGTTCATGGTTGGTGTATTTAGCTTTGTTAATTAATATCTGTTTCCGTTAAGCCCGCCATTCCGTCTTTTCTTCTTCCAGCATCATTTTCTGCATCTTACGGGCGTCTTCTACTTCTTCCTCCCCGGGCTTTACAAATATGGTTCTCAGCCCTTCTTTGGTAACTATATCAACTGGTGTTTCGCGTATGCCATCAATTACCATTTGCAGCAGGGCTATTTTGTCGTTAACATCCAACGGCTTAGGCACAGGCACCTCTGTATGCTTCACTATCTGCCTGAACATGTATAGTACTCCAGCGTCAATATGCCTGGGCACCAGGGGGTTTTGCATCATATAGGTAATTGCCGCCTGTTCAAACCCCTCTTCCAGCCGGGGGAAAGCCTGCTTTACTGCCCACAGCTTATTGCCGTGCAGTATCACTGCTTTTACAAATAAGGCTTCGCAAGACGTTAGCGCCATTCTTCTCTTTATTATCCTCGGAGCAAAGATAAAAAAAGAAACAATAAAACAACAAATTTTTGTGGTAATTATTTTCTTGCCCAGAAATACATGGCCAGTACTATCAAAAGTGTGACCAGTACTACGAGGTAGGGCATACTTTTCTCCCGGTTAGCTTCTCTTTGTTTTGCCCTCAGCCGGGCATTAACACGCTCTTGCAGTTCATTATTCCCTTGCGCCAGCAATACCAGCTTTTCAGCCACCGGCCTGAAAAACATATACTTAAGCCCTTTTGTACTATCCAATATCATATTCACTATCCCCTCGTTTGCCGAGGGCTCTTCACCATTAGTAAGCGTGGCTATATGCCGTTCGTTCAGCAATTGTTCCAGGTATTCATACAATGCCTTATGATTCATCCTGTATACGTCTACCATCGTCATGTAGTTGTACAACTTGATGCTCTCTTTCAATATCCAATCCGGAGTTACTGCCTGGTGTTCGCGGGCGCGGGTCGTCATGCCAGCCATCCACCGTTCATTATCATATTTCCTGCGTGCTTCATCGTTGCTCAGTACCATGTATGCCTCCTGGGCGTCTATGAAGTATGACTCTGCAAACGCGTCCGTTTTATTAGTATCAGGGTGATATTTAAACGCCATCCTGCGATACGCCTTTTTCACCTCTTCGGCAGTAGCGGTGTGAGGTATCTCCAGTATTTTATAATAGTCTTTCAATGCTGTGGCGGGCATGAGGCAAAGATAGAAAATGGCAGAAAAGGACATATCAGTTCTTTTCTGTCAATCAATTTCTACTCCACCCCACTACCTGTCTTTAGCCGGTATGCCCGCAGGCACATACTTCTATGTAATTTTTGATAAAAACGCGGGGCTGTTATCCGGTGGGCAAATTATTAAACAATAAAAAAATCAGGGCGGTTCGTTTGACAACGAACCGCCCTTTACACACTCACTATACACTACTCTGCTTTTTAGCTATATGCCCCTATTGCTAAAGCATTTAATTTTATAACGAAGCAGCAGGTAAAAGGTTGAGCGAGTTTATAAATATTTTTTACTGTAATAAAAATTAAAGCAAGCCGGTTTCTTTCATAAACCTTTATAAACGATAAACTCCTTCACCACATCAAGTACTTTGCGTGCAGTAAATGGCTTGGTAATATAACGGTCAGCCTGAAGTGTAGCATCCAGCTTTTCATAGCTTTTGTCCTGCTCGTCTATCAACATAATAAAAGGGACCTGGTTGGTGGCGGCATTCTTCCTGGCGAAAGAAAGTAATTCGTAGCCGGTCATATCAGGCAATTCTTTTTCACTGATAATCAACCCGGCATTATGTGTCTGAATAGCTTTCAGGGCATCGTTACCCAGTTGTGTATGTACTACCGGCACGTTTACTATACCCAGTATAGCCCTTATCATATTAGCAATACCGGTATCTTTTTCTACTATCAGTACTATCTTATCCTGTGTGTCCATAGCTTGCCTGACAGGGTTCTTTGGCAATATCCGGGGATTATCCTCATTTTTCCCGGGATGTAAACAATTCTGCAATTAACAACGCCTCAGCTATCTGCATATATAGACATAGTGCCAATAACATTTGCATAACTACCTGTTAACGAGCAAATAACAAAAAATGATACCGTACTAAATAACCCCCTATTAACATGGATTATTGAAACGAACTTGTATTTTTATGCCATGACAATACCTGCTCTAAAAAATAATGAACATGAATAAGGGAGTTGCGTTTAGTATTTTCATATTGTTATTCCTGGTTTTAGCCGGCTGCAAAAGGTCGCATATGTGCTATTGCAGAGTATCGGGCACATTTGATACTACTCTGATTAAAGAATACAGGGGCTATTCTAAAAAGGAAGCAAGACAGCTGTGCAAGTCTGATGAATTGGTTTCGAATAACAATGTCAGGATAGACTGCGATATATACAAATAAGCAACCTACTCATTGATTGTAAACTTCTCCACTGCTCCATCCTCACGTTCGTTACCTGCCAACCTGGTAGCTACGGCCTGTTGTACAAACAAGTCATAATCTTTATCCGCCAGCGTTTGGCTCAACATTACCATGTCAAATACAGCCGGTATACTGAACCCCTTGCGCAATGTGTACATAAAACGCAAACGATGTGCCACTGGTACTGCAGGTAATATATGTTTCCATTCCACTGCTCCTTCTCCCGCTTCTTTTAAAACTGTCTCTTGAAACCTCTCGTATTGTAACATGTAATATATTTATCACAGATCTCAAACTACGAAGTATAAAAACCTATAGCTGTTAATGGCTTGTTAACAACTTGTTACCAACGGGAGAAATGATATACTACTAACAATATTGTTGCTCTATTGTTTACGCTTATCCATCCTCTTGGTTTCTTCTCATTTCCGTATCTTTATAAACGGGTATTTTGTTTAATTGTACTATAAAAATACATAATGAAAAGATTGTTACTCACATCTGTTCTTATCGGTTCGGCCACCTGTTACGGCCAGATGCAACCCGGGTTTAAGGATCTTGATGTAGCCGCAGGTTTAGCCAGCTCCAATCCCATACATCTCAATGATTACAATAACAAACTATACTTTTTCGCTACTGATGGTAGTATTGGCAAGGAACCCTACTTAATAGAAGGGGCGGGAACACCCACCTTAATTAAGGATATGAACCCGGGTGTTAGCCCTTCTGTAGCCAACAACTATATGCAACCATCGGCATTCATGAACGGCAAATACTATTTTACCTCGGATAATGGATTTACGGGCCAGGAAATGTACATGTATGATGGCACCAATGCACCAACTATTGTGTTCGACCCCAATTTCGGAGCAGATAGTTCGTCGCCCGACAATTATACAGTCTTCAACGGCAAACTCTATTATTCAGCCATCACTACGGGCGAAGGACGCGAATTATGGGTGTATGATGGCACTAATTCGCCGGTAAGGCTTACTGATGTGAACACAGGCCCAACACATAGTGTTACCGGGCAGGTAACCGCTTTTGCCAACAAAGTATTTTTTGTATGCAACACACCCCAGCACGGTTCAGAACTCTGGTCATACAACCCCCTGACCAGTACAGCCTCGCTTGAGGCCGACATTGATAGTGGCGCAGCTCCGTCCAATCCTGCTAACCTGACCGTAATTGGCAGTAAATTATATTTCACGGCTACTACCTTCCTGCACGGGCGCGAACTGTATGTATATGATGGCAGTACCACACCGCAACGCCTTACCGACATCAGTGCCAATGGCCTGAGTAGCTTAAGCCCTGTCCGTAGCAATGCTTTTGCCCTGTACAAAGGAAAAATATACTTCAACGGCAAGGACACCAGCGGACAGGGACACCTCTGGTCTTACGACCCGTCAGGTGGCGCTGTAACATTAACCCACAAAGTGAACCCTAATGGCGATGCCAGCCCGAGGGAGTTTGTTGTATATAACAACCGACTGTTTTTTACCGTAAATGACGGTGCCAATGGTTTTGAGTTGTATGCGTACGATGGCACCAACCCACCTGCCATTATCGGAGACCTATGTCCCGGCCCTAATAGCAGCCTGCCATCTGAGCTCACTCCTATCGGGAATGAACTGTTTTTCACAGCCAACAATTGCAATAACAGCGGAGTTGATCTGTTTTCTTACAATCATGAGCGTGTAGGTATAAGCAATGTATTATTTGATGCAGATGTGCGTATCTATCCCAACCCCGTTGACAAAGATTTGCATATAGATATGACCCTGAAACGAGATGAACAATTACAGATACGCCTGGCTGATGTAAATGGAAGGAATATTTATGACGGAGGGATGCTTCCTTATTTTACTGGCAAAAACAAAACCGATATACCTATGAAAAATCTGCCGCCGGGCAACTATATTTATTATATAACTAATGCAGAAGGTACTACCTACCTCACTGGCAAGATTGTTAAACAATAAACTACTTTTAAAAACATCATTATGGGCCGATTATTACTCTTCAGTACTATTGTATTTGCACATTTACTTTTCCATACAAAAGATGCAGCTGCGCTGAAATATACTTCTATAGCTTCAGGCAATTTTTCGAGTAGCACTACCTGGCTGGGTGGTATCATTCCACCTGTCAATATCAATACCAGCGATACTGTATTGATTGAAAGCGGGCACAACGTTATAATGGACCAGGATATGACTTTGTCTCAAGCCGGTGCTCAATTGGATGTACGCGGCATCCTGCGTTCTTCAGGTAGTGAGCATATTAATTTCAGCGGTTCCGCTATGCTCAGTGTGTCCGGCACTTTGGATATAGACAGCATAAACCTGGTTAACGTAACGAACACGAATATCACCGGGCAATGCACGGTAAACAAACTTCGTTGCCTCATCTTTTCAGCATCCGGTAGCGGAACTATTATTATCACTCAAAGGCTTCATGTTTATGGCAGTTTGTCCAATACAGGTGGCAATACCATTACTATAGGCCCTAATGCAGAAATATACATGTCAGGTGGAGAAATCATACCGTCTGGCACAGGTATATTTACCTTACCCAGCAGCTATGATGTTATTTACTCCGGTGGAGCATTCGCGAAACCTACCGGCCCGGAAATAGATGGCGTTGGCCTTCGCCATGTAACAATAGACCTATTAAGCGATACCAGCGAACTGAAATTAGGCTCAGATTTAGGCATCGGCAAGGGTACACTCAGCCTGGCTAAAGGCATACTGGTTTTGAACAATAAACACCTTAGGTTTGGAGGCACGGGTGCTATTGCGGCAACAGGCACAGGTAAAATAAAAAGCACCTCTGCTTCAGACGTTGAAATAAATGTGACAGGCTCATTATCAGGCCAATTACAGTTTTCAGCTAACGGGAACACCGTACGCAACCTGGTGGTGAACTGTGGTGGCTCGGCAAAACTAGGCAGCGCATTGAAAGTCACAGGTAAGGTTGATTTTCAAAGCGGGAAACTTGACGTGCAAGGCAACAAACTATCTCTCATCACCGGCGCAACTATATCAGGCGCTGATGGCAATAAGTATATTATCACAGGTACAGGTGGGTCGCTTGCTGCCGATATCGGTTCGGGCGCTTCATTTGTCTATCATATAGGCACTGCTGCAGGGTATATGCCGTGCGTTATTTCGTCCAATAACAATACTGTGTATAACGGCATGAGTGTGGGTGCCAACCCCGGTGTTAAGGTATTCGGAACATCGGGTAACGACATGGCTGCATCACAGCCGATGGTCAATGCTACCTGGTTTATTGAACATGTAAATACGTCCGTTGATATTGACGTAGAATTAATGTGGAGCGCTGCCGGTGAAGTCAACTCTTTTGACAGGAGTAATGCATATATCTCCCATCTTATTGGCAACTACTGGGATAAAGATGTAACAGCGGCCGCTACTCTAAATGCTAACAGCCTCTATTCTGTCAAAAGAACTTCAATAACATCCCTGAGCCCATTTGCTGTATTTGACCGGAATACGGTTGACATAAAAGAGGTACATGCGGCAAACCAAATCAGTATTTATCCTAATCCTGTTATTGATGTCATGTACATCCAATCTGCAGGTGCTGCCGGTGCAATTATCGTTAACAGTTCCGGGCAACTTGTTCAGAAAACAGAGTTAAAGGCCGGCACTAACAGTATCAATACTTACGACTTATTACCGGGCACTTATTTCATTATTATTCAGGGTAATGAACATACATTCAATCAGCGTTTTATAAAACACTAACATAAGCCACACCCATTAAAATAATTTTTAGTATATTTATAATTAAAACATACCTGTATGAAACTGACGTTTACGAAAATCATTTATACCGCATTGTGTGTACTGCTTACATTAAATTCAAAAGCTTTAATTTACACAGCTGCTTCCTCAGGAAATTTCAGCAGCACCAGTACCTGGGTGGGCGGTGTTGTTCCCCCTGCTAACTTAGGGGCAAACGACATTATCATAGGAGGGGGCATTACAATAACCCTTGACGTGAACCTTGTGTTGAGTAACTCCAACTCACTTGTACAATTGCAATCCACTGCAAGTATACAATCAACCAGCAGCAATTACATAGTTTTATCCGCCGGCCTGCTTACCGGCGACATTACCAGCACTATTAGTGTGGACAGTGTTTATATCGGCAACACAAATATCACATATAGTGGCACCATTTCCGGTAAAAAGATAGCATTTGCAGGCCCCAACCTACCGGGCAACATCACTATACATGCCGATGACTATTTATACTTTACTTCCGGCCTTACCAACCTGCCTGGTGGCGCCACAATAACATTAGGCACTGGTACTCCCAGGCCTACCATAGTTATAGACGGTGGTTCATTCATTAATTCAGGTGCAAATTTCAATCTCACAACTGCATATAACGTCAGTTACAGACAATCCGCTGTTACAATAGGCTCCGGCAGCGAACTGGCGGGTGCAGGTTTGGCAGATATTGAAATTGCGGTAGGAAATGGTAATAACGTCGCCCTGGATGCAGATCTGGTGGTGAACGGTTTATTAAAACTCACTTCAGGATCCCTGGCACTGAACAATGGCACCTATAAACTTCTTATGTCAGGCAACAGCAGTTTCGACCCCGGTGGCACCGGCAGCATACTGGGAGCTGCAACCTCTGAAGTGATTATCACATCATCTGCCACCAGCCTGGGTACTGTACGATTTGCCAATACAGGCTCTGAATTGAAGACTTTGGACATGAAAGCCACCAATAGCAACGCTGAACTTAAGCTGGGCTCCGCGCTTTCTATTACAGGTACACTTAACCTGCAGAGCGGCAAAATAAATGTACAGGACAAAACATTAACTATCGCAGGTGGATTGGGGACCATAACCGGAGGCTCTGCCAATAGCTATATTATTACCGAAGCAAACGGGCAGTTGAAGCAGGATATAGGATCCAACGCAACAGTTACTTACCCAATCGGATATACATCTGCATACGCACCGGCAGTGGTGACCAACAATAAAAACCTCTTGATTGCCGGTATGAATATGAATGTTCAGCAAGGTGTAAAAGAGCAGGGAACATCCGGTAATGATATGGCAGCTACCAAAGCAGTAGTTAACGCTACATGGACGACATCAGTATCTGGCAATCCCACAAACCTTGATTATAAACTACAATTGCAATGGGGTGCCGGCATGGAAGTAAACAGCTTTGACAGGAGCAGATGCTTTGTAGCCCAATACGATAACAAATGGAACAACCAGGCCGGCGCAGCCGCAGGAGCAAATGGCAGTATGCATACGTCTGAGAAGAACACTATAACCTCAGGTGGTACATTTGCTGTATTGGATGAGAATACATTAAGTGTAGGTTATATAGCTACCAATAATAACATTGCTATATTCCCCAACCCAGCCAAAGAGGTGCTGAACATAACTGTAAAAGAAGCAGCAACCGTTACAATATACAACACAGCAGGACAAGCGGTATTGAATACGGAGCTAGGCAAGAATAACAGTGCTATAAACATCAGCCGCCTGCCCGCAGGCATGTACCTGATACATCTCAAAGGGGAGGGCGTAAATAGTACAGCACGATTTGTAAAAGAATAAGTCGTTGGAAGACATACAGATAATTTGCTTTTAATATCCCTCGTATAGAGGGATATTATTTTTATGGGATATTTCGTAAATTTATAGTTACATAAAGCGACCACTTATGAAAACCTTTGGCATTAAATCCTTATACTTACTAATAATAATATTAGCTGCCCTAGTAATATCTTATTTAATCCTGGGGGAGGGATCGTCCCTACGCATAGCTTTCGGTATACCTTCTGCGCTGTTGCTCGGGCAATTGCTTTATGCACCTGTTATCAGGATATCAGACAAAAGCCTGAGTATCTTCACTCTGTTTCCATTCAATAAGAACATAAACGTTCAACTTTCAGACGTCACCAGTATAAGCGTTGAAGTAAACAACACCATGCGGTTTGTTGTATGTATGAAAGACGGTTCTGTTGTTTCTACGACTTGCAACCGCTATGCCTACGATATGAAACCTATGTACACGGCATTGCGAGATACCGACGTGAGAATAGAAACTCACGGAGTAGGCGCCATTGACTGGGTTTAGTAACCATACACTCCTCACTTCCTTACTGCAATTCAACATTTTAGAGTTTACTAAGGCTATTTTAATAACTCTTAGTAAACTTTTACGCACCTACTTTGTTTAGGTTTTGTATGTCTTTTTTGGATTTAATTAAACAAAAACTCAAAATCAATTAGTTATGAGAAGAATGATTACACAAACCAAGACAATGCTGTTGTTGGCAACAGCGATGATATTGACGAGTGCCCAACTGAATGCTGCTACTTATACGGCCATTTTATCGGGTGCGTTCAGCAATACGGCCACATGGTCAGGAGGTATTGTACCCCCATTACAATTGCAATCGGGCGATGATGTGATAATACCTTCGGGCATCACGATTAGCCTGGACCAGAACCTGACGTTAACTTCCTCCACGTCATTGGATGTAGATGGCGCGCTTACAGGTGGTAGCGGATATGCCCTGATTCTAACATCAGGTACATTGAGCGGAACGGGCTCCATAGATATTGACAGTATATCAGCAGCATTTACCAGTGGATTTAACTTTACAGGCAACCTCACTACCAATACGTTTTATTCTACCAATGCCAATATCAATTCAGCAGCTACTATTATGGTAGACAATATGCTGTACCTGGCGGGCGGTACCATGACAATGGCAGCGGGTTCTCTCAGCCTGGGCAACAATGCCACCATAGTAGTGGACGGCGGCATGATAACCCTGACCGGGGGTACTGCTAACCTTACCAGCACTTATCATGTGATGTATAAAGGCGCCACATCTACGGCGGGGCTGGAGTTATCAGGAACAGGGCTGACAAACATTACAGTCAACACAAACAGCGGGCAGGAAGTAAAATTATCTAACGACCTGACCATAAATGGCGACTTGGCACTGACCATGGGTGCGCTCAACCTGAATAACAACAACCTGACATTCAGCGCTAACGGCGACCTGGCAGCATCGGGCAGCGGCACTATTACGAGTTCATCGGGTTCTGATATTACTATTAACGCCTCAGGTGGTTTGTCGGGCACAGTCAGGTTTACATCAGGTGGTAATACCGTAGACGACTTCACCCTAAACCTGGGCAGCGGCAGTGCATCAGTAATGGTAAATGGCGACCTGATGATAAGCGGTAACCTGAACCTGCAACAAGGCAGGCTGAATATTGGGGCCAACAAGCTGGAAGTGGATGCTAATGCAACCGTTACAGGCGGTTCTGCCAACAGCTTCGTGATTACAGGCACGGGTGGCACACTGTCATTAAACGTAAACACCGGGGCTACTCAAACATTTCATATAGGTACTAATAATGATTATGCGCCTATCATGATAAAGTCTAACAGCGGCTCTGCCAGCAGCAGGTTTAGCATTGGTGTGAATGCCGACGTAAAAGCAAATGGTACTACCGGGGCATCTGCCGGCGCTACACAACCTTTGGTAAACGCTACATGGTTTGTTGCCAGCAGCGCTACTTCTAATGTAAATGTAGATATGACCACCATGTGGAGTACTAATATGGAAGTCAATTCGTTTAACCGTGCTAAGGCATATATATCTCATTACACCAATGGTAATTGGGATGCAAATGTAGCCTCCGCAGCTACTATGTCGGGCAGTATGTATAGCATGACACGCGCGGGTATCAGTTCATTCAGTCCGTTTGCTGTGTTCGATGAGAATACCACATTGTCTGTAGACGAGATAGTTGCTCGTACCAATATCAGCCTCTACCCCAACCCTGCAACAGATGTCATCAATATATCTGTACAAGGTAACAGCAATGATATGAACGCTGAGATATACAATGTATCTGGCCAGGTAGTGTACAAAGCTGCTGTGCAAAACAACAGCAGTATAAATATATCTAACTTGCCTGATGGTATGTATTATATCAAATTGAATGGCGAAACCGCTAACGGCACACAAAAATTCATCAAGCAGTAAGATATCAATTACCCAAAACAAAGAGAGAAGACGGCGGCATTATGTCGCCGTTTTTTATTCTTCGTCAACGTCTTCTATCTCGGCATCTTCGTCTTTTCTCAACTGGGTAGCGCATTTAGCATCGTGGCTTACCAGTATGTGCTCATCCAGGTAGCCCGGTGCGCTTACCGCAACCTGTACAGGCTCAGAAGCTGATATCATAAATACGCCACCGGCATTTGTTAGCAGTGTATCTTCCGTACCATGCTCAATGGCAGTAACACCTTTCAACGGCTTACCTTCTTCGTTTGTTACGGTACATTTTATCTTTTTGGCTTTAGCATTGCCTTGTGCGTCAGCTGTCAGGGGGAGGATTATGAACAGAGCAGGGATGATATACTTATGCATCAGATATGGATTTTGTTTTAAAGGTAATATAAAAAGGATTTCAACATCACCATCTTTCATCAATATTATACTCCAAGTCGGTTATGGCATAATGATAATAATCAAACGGCCCTTCAGGTAATTTCCAGTTAACATTTCCTTTGACAGGAATCACTATTCCATCCATTTCTTTCCACTCCTGGCATTCTGCATACCAGTCATTCAGCCCAGCATCTTTGCCACTGCCCATATAGCGCTTCGCATCAAATCTTGTTAACCGCCCTTTATCGTCAATGGTACATACGCCTTCCGCCTTTAGTCCACCATATTCCATTATCATTTTAGCATGGTGTTCATCTATCTCTTCCCAACTTATATACTTACTTAGCGCTGCGGCCGGGAACCAACAAACTTCACCCATATAGCGCAGCATACTTCCCTGGTTTATCTCCATGCCGCTTGCATCTACAATCCTGATTAGCCCCGAAGCGGTAATGAGCATACTGCCTTTACCATCCACATATTTATCTCTACCGTTGACGGGCATCCCTTTCATACTGGTATGCACCTGCCAAACGAATGCAGGTTCTTCTATATTGAAATACTGTTCTGCCTCCAGCTCAATCCAGGGTTGTGATGGTGCGGTACGCATTTTGCCTGTTTGTTTTAACCGCAGGTTATAAGGCAATGGCTCGCCTACTACACCTGAATTGCGCATCCATCGTTGTACAGGTGCGGGTAAAGCCTGTATCATTTCTTCGGTAACTACCTTTTGTGCGCTATGGGATGTTGTTATTATATTATCGGCTTCCGTATCTACCATTCGGTTGAAACTATACTGTCCATACCCGAACGTAGCTACAGCCAGTATAATGATGTTGGCTATAGTACCCGCTTTAGCATCATGCCAGTACAATATTATCAACGCCTGCGACAGTATTATTGAAACCACAGCCCACAACCACCAGCTATCGTTGCCACGCAGGTATTGTCCTGCTGTTACCAGGAAACTAAGGCAGGCTACCAGCCAGACAACCCCTGTAATACGCTTTGCTGTATCAGATAATCCCAACAAGGTATCCCCACTAATCTGGCTAACCTGTGCCAGCTTAAACTCTTTGACGAAACCCAGCAAATGCAATAATGCATGCAGGACAATGAGAATAGCGAAAATATATTTCATAGAGCAAAGCTCTATATGGGGCTCGTTTATTACTATGACATTTGTCAGGTTTTACAATGACATTCAGCAAATTGAGCACCCTTACAACCCTGCTACAATACCTATCGTACCTGCAAAGTAGTGTGTGACAGGCAGGGAAAGTCTGCGTATCACATAGTCACCCCGGTCATTCAGGTATATTACCTGGCCGTCATTTTTATCAAGGTTGACATAGGCAAAGCGCCATCCTAAACCAAGCTGCAGTTTAGTATATTGGTTCAACCCGATAGCCAAACCCAGGTCGGCTCCTCCTACAGGACAAGTAAGATTTTTGCCCAGGTCAAGTTCATTAGAACCTGTGATAACCCCTACCATAGGTCCACCATAGAGATTAGAGTTTTTACCACAATTCAACCTGTAATGAGCAAATACAGAAGGCAATACAAATGGCGAAATCAATTTTACATTTTGATAGTGAGACTCACTATAGAGATGCCGGTCATTCATATAGTAGTCGTATTTATGCCACAACTTCGTCTGCATATTGCCGGTTTCAACCAGCAGGCCTATCTGCCAGTGCTTCCTGATTTTTTTAGACAATCTTATGTCAATCAGTATATCGGGGTCGGCATATACAGCATCGGGGTAGAATGCAGACGGTACACCCTGGATATCAACATTCGCAAAGTTGAGCCCTACACTTGAAGACAGGCTCCAGCCTGATTGTGCATTAAGGCCAAGGGGAATCGAGAATATGAGTAAGGATAAAAGGTAACGCATAGTGTATTTGGTTTGTGTATGAAGCACAATTATTGTGCCTGAACAAACTTAAGGAATATCCGGCACATCACTACCCTCCCATACTCCTTACTTCATCCCTGAGGGATTTGAGCCAGTGCATATCATATTTATTGTCGCGGGGGCTGTATTTGCCACGGGTGTTTATTTCCAGCACTTTTTTATACCCTTCTGTATCTCTGGCTGGCTGTTCCATGCCCGGTAGTTCAGGTTGATATACGGGCAGCGGCACCAGCTTAGCGGGTGTATTGCCTGTTGTATCCTCAGTAGCAGGATTATAATCAGCAGGATGCTCAGAAAAGGGGTTGCGCAACCTGAACCATGCCGCAAAGCGGCGGCGGTAGTCCCGCTCTTCGGTTACGGTTGCTTCCTTGTATCGCAACCAACGGTTAAAGGCAATGAGCCAATCTGCCAGTTGTTCTTTATCTACCCTGCCGGTAGCCAGGTATGGCAGTACAAACCTGCGGTCGTCGGCAAGGGCCTTGCTGCGTAATACTGAGAAGACTTTATTTACTTCGGTATTCATAATCACCTCCTTTTTTATGGCCTTCTCCTCCTCTGTAGTATATAACATGGCATCTGTTTTTATGTTATGTTAAAATAAGTATGTCGTTTTTGTATCGTTTAGTATCGTTTAGTATCGTTTTTTATAGTCAAGGCATTTTTATTGTCAAAAAACTATCATAAAACCACCTTCCTACAATCCTTTCCAGGCCCTTTTTTCAAGTTTGGTATCGTTTTTGTTTTATACTTAACCAGGAGGTTTTGTTATGAGCATGATGGGTATGACGATAGGGGTTTTGTTTTATGTGGCGTTGTCTTTTGTTGCCATAATCGTTTTTACTTCCATCTGCTACGAGCTCTCGCCCTACAGCCGCCGCGACGAAACGGTAGCGCTGCCTGAGTGGGAGCGCAAAACCCTTTATACTATGGCCGGCTACCCGCCTTTATCACTTCTTCTTCTCGCACTTATGTCATTTTCCATACCCGGCCTATCCACCGCATCGGGCGATAGCCTGTATATGGTAGCCTGGTTTTGCGCGGGACATGCCTGTATCAGCTCGGTAGGGGCTGCGGGTGCCTGGTACCTGCGCCGCCGCGACAGGCGCAATACGGTGTACTTCGTTAGCGACCTGCTGACCGGGGCTGTATATACCACATGCCTGATAGCCCTTTTCTTCTATATATACCGGTAAATATTACCTTTGCCTGCATGGGCAGATTGATACTCATCATACTGGCAGCAATTGTCATAACAGCTATACTCTATAGTATCATGTACAAACTGTCGCCGTTTAAAGATGGCAGGGTGAAACTCGGCATGATACAGCGCTTGCTATGCTGGTTTATCGTACTGTACACACCTGTACAGTTGATGGTATTGCTGGCGGCCGGGCAATATATGCCGCTACTCAACCCCAAAGAACATGCCCTGTTTGCAGGATTGTTCACCTCCAGCCATGCCCTGCTGGCTGTGATGGGTATAGTAGTGAGCAAATATTTCCACCAACGCAATAAAGCGGCCATGACACTGATGGTACTCAATGCAGCTACCGCCATATTCTATACCATGTCCGCCATCATACTTTTGATGGCGATGTGATAAGAGAAACATCCACCAGAGGAAGGGCTTATGGCCATGCGGCAGTGCAATAATTCGATTATCTTAGCACATGCAATTAATAGTTGGTGGCATTTTTCTTCTGCTTATTATAGCTACTCCGTTTATACTTACATGGGCATACTCCAGATTGATATCACCATTGCCAAGTATCCAATCACTCACTAACGCTCCCAAACCTTATCTAGTATTAATAGCAATTTGTTCGTTACTGCCAATCATACTCTATCTGCTAATATTCTACTACGGTGCAAGCGTCAAAAGCGACAACGTGTGGATAATACTGAACCTGATTATTATAGCCTCAACAGTTATTGCCATGGACATGACATATTCAATTATCAATAGGAAAAGAATCCTATCAGTAATATTATTGTCGGTTTTATCGGCTCCCTATTATCTACTATGCTGCATGTCTATCGCCCAGATTATCCTCACCATCGGAGAATTGAGAAATAAATAAGCACTCTAATACATTCAACTATCTTTACGTCATAATGGATGGCATTATCCTGCTCATAACATTGGCATCAATAGCCGTACCCGTGTTGCTGGCGTACCTGTACCGCCGCACATTGTCGCCTGCAAGGAAATATGAGCAAATTGCCAAATTACCCACCGGTTACAAAGTACTGTTGGCCATCTGCGCTATACTACCGGTAGCCGGTGCAGTAGGCATGGATATACTGGAAGACGTAGTGGACATAGATGAACTATGGTTTGTATTATTTCCCGCTGCCATCATTATGTGCGCCATCGTTACAGATGCTATATTAATATGGGCGCACCGCAGCAAATGGTTACTGTTGCTTGCCCTACCCTATATCGCTATATCAGCTTTATCGGCAGCTATTATCATTTATATGCTCATCATGACATTTGACCAGCACCCCCGCATGTTTTAGCTTTTCAAAGAACTTCAGTTTTCACAGGTGACGGGCCTACAGTTCTGCCTGTCTTTAATGTTGTTTTTCAAGGTGTAGGGCAATAGTGATACTAACCCAAATTTTCACTAATAGTCTATACAGCTATTCATTGTTTCCAATTGCTGCCTCCTGCCTGCAAACAATTGTTGCAATACCGGCTTTTGTGCTACACGGTGGCGGTTTTCGTGGTACAGGGCCTGCAGTGCCGTTGTATCGTTGCAGTGGCTTACCAGGTTCTGCAAATCTTCATCGCTGAGAAACAGCGAATCGGGAAATGCCTGAGATACTTCTTTCTTCTCCTCTACACCGCCTACACCCAGCACACCGGCCAACTGCCGGCAGCAGCTTAACCTTTCCTCGTACCCCATGTTATTTATATCCCCCAGCACTATCATCACTACACTGTTTTTATTTTCTGTTGTTTGTTCCTGTTTCATGTTGCGGTGTTTATATACTCCCCGCAATGGTTAGTGCGGCCACCGCTTGTCTCCTCATTGCGGGGAGTAAGGTTAGGGTTTAACCCTCCAGCTTTCTTATCAGTTCCCGCTTAGCCTGCTCGTTGCCTGCAAAGGCACCCAGGTGGAATAATGCGTAAGCCAGTTCGTTAATACTATTTACCATTTGTGATAGGCAGGCAATAGCCTGCGGATAAGTGTCTGTTCCTTCGTAACATTCTTCGATCAAGTCGCATAACTGCCTTTCTCTGTTGATGCCTATGCCCATGGCTGCTGCAAACGTATCTGCAGCGGGAGAGGCTACTATTCTTAATTCTGTCTTCATAATACTCACCCCTTTTGCATCGGGGATTTTTCAATTTTCCGTACCGCCTCGCGGCATGTACTCATGGTTAAATGTTATAGTTGTGTACGGCGGGCGGGCAAATGCAACTCATATTCACCTGTGCCGGGCCGTTAATCCGATAGGGTTACAGTTGTTTTCATGCTGCCGGTATATATCAGGCGCTCATCCTCAGTTGCTGCTCCGGCATGGGGGTGATGCGGCCTTCGTTAACCGGCGATAAAAAATTTACAGGGGCGGACTGTACCAACTGAATACGATAAAAAGCATTGCCTTCCAGCAGGCGGGCATCATAACCCATGATACGTAGTTGGGCTACCTTGCTCAAAGCGGCATAGCGTGTGGTGAATACCTGCGGGTGGCAATGCTCGTCCATTAGTAACTGCATATCATCGTACTTGCCGAAAAACGGCATATTGGTGAGCGATGCCAGCTTGCGGTCCACCTCGCGGTGCAGGCGGTCTTTCATCTCCTGTGGTTGGGCGCTATTGTTAATAAAGCGGCGCAGCCATTCCAGGGCCTCAGCATTGTAGTAACTGTCTATCCAGCTACTGACGTGGTTGTAAAACATGTTCTTTTCCATATCTGACATTTTTTAGTTACTTGTTTTTTTGAGGTTAACAGGTTAAAAAGTTAATTAGTTAATAAGGGTTCCCTTCCTATTATCCTATTATCCTATTATCCTATTATCCTATTACCCTACCCTCAGAATTGTACAAACAGCCTGCTTTGGCCAAATTGTTCCAAGTCCCGAATTTTTATTACCTTCGTATCGTGTTTTTTATTTTTTGTTTTGAAACGCCCGTCTGTGTCTACAACGGGCATTTTTTTTGCCCCTGCCTCAAAGCCTGACAGTATTGCGTTTCTGCGATTCTTCCTTTTATAGTTCATAGTTTTTTCCATTTTTTATTTACTTCATTTTTATACCATTGGCGCAAGCCCGCTTTTAAAAGTTTTTAGGTGCCTTGTTTGGTAGTTTGGGTATTTGTTTATACATTTGTTCAAACAAACCACTTTCAAATCAACATTGTTAGACAAATGTACACATTTAGTACAAATGTCCAAAAGATTTTAAAAATATTATTAACCATAATGCATTAGTCTATGAGTATCCATGAAGGTGAAGCGTTGCAGAACGCCGCACGTATGAGCAAACTGGGGGTGCATGGCCTGGCCGTAGCACTGAACGTTCCCCGCAGCACCCTGTATTACAACTTTCGCAAAGAGCGGCTGGACGACACTATACGAACCCGCGCCGCCAAAGCGCTGGGCATCACTACCGAGCAATTGTTTGGCGGGGCTTATAATAATCCAGCCGATATGTATGACCAGCCGGCCCGCACCACCGGTGAGGATCTGCGTATGCAGAAAGCCCTGGGCCTGGGTGGAGGTGATGGCCTGCATGTAGTACCCATCAGGGCGCAGGCGGGCTATAGCAAGCACTACCTGGACCCCGCGTTTGTAGAGGAACTGGAAGTGATGAACGTACCGAATATGCCTTATAAAGGTGACAGGTACCGCGTATTTGAAGTGAGCGGCGACAGTATGGAGCCGACACTGAAAGAGGGTTTCCATGTAGTAGCGGAAACCGTATCGCCCGACTATTGGAACAGCACGGCGCAGTTTTATATTTATGTAGTAGTGACAGAAGACCGTATCATGGTGAAGCGCCTGTACCGCAAAGAAGACAATGAAAACTATGTGTGCATCAGCGATAATGAAGAGTTTTATCCGCAGTTCCTGTTACCTAAGAGCGAGATAAAAGAACTGTGGTTAGTGAAACGCAAAATAGACTGGGAAATGCCACCGCCTAAGAGGTTTGAGATAAAGGTGTAATCGACATTAAGTAGAATACCAAAAGTTTTTAAGGGTTAGTATGTATAACAGCAAGGCGGGTTTTCACCCGCTTTGTTTATTTTAGCTGCATGTTCAGAACTACTACATTATTAATCATCACTATTATACTATCCGCCTGCGGAGACAACAGCTATACCTGTACCTGCAAAGACGGCGAGAAAGAAATAGCTACGTACAAAATAGAAACCGGCAAGAAAGAGTCAGCGGCATTTGAATGCAAGCAAAAGAGCCTGGCCCTGAGCGGCAACCCTCAATATAAAAATGTACAATGCGCGGTGGAATAACTTATATATTGTGCATAGCAACAGCATTTGTTATAGTTGCTTCTTCCTGCAAAAAGAAGTATTACAACTGCGGATGCGCCTACCTGGATGAATACGAGCAGGCTGATACTTTACTCATATCAGTACGTGCAACCAATAGCAAGAATGCTGCTAAAGAATGTGCTGAATCAGAAATCAATATCGCCAAAGAGCATTATTTCTTTGTGTACTGCACATTACAGTAGTTAGTTTTCTTTTTCAGCAGGGTGGTCCTGCACAAACTCTGCCACGCTGGTGAGGATATGCAAGCCCAGTTTGTTCAGCAGTTGAGGATTATCTAATATCCGTGCTATCTCCGAACCTTTTATTTCTCCCAGCTTTTTATTTGTATCACGGGTAATGAATGTCATGGCATTTTTTAACGGCAGTCCCGAGCGTTCTGCATAGGAATTGACCAATGCCACCTGGTAATATTTTTCGTGCGTGATGCAGTTTTTAAAGTCATCGTAATTCATCTTCATAGGCGGG
The DNA here is from genome assembly GCA_937928385.1 of uncultured Bacteroidota bacterium. GTDB lineage: Bacteria > Bacteroidota > Bacteroidia > Chitinophagales > Chitinophagaceae > UBA5543. Next base: position 52,702 of record CALEZD010000124.1, on the reverse strand, counting down.
GTAATGCCGCACCAGAAGTTGCGCTCCATATAGTGCGAATATGCCCCGGCACCATGTATTACAACAAACACATCATCGGCTATAGGATTATCGGGGTGCAGCTCATCGGGGATAGGTGCATGTTCCGCCATTACATCAAAGTCGGCACAGGCGCGGCCATGCAGGTTGCCACGAATGTCGTCCCGTTTTTCCAGCTTGCGGGCTTTGCCATCTTCCAGTATAAAGAAATCAAAATCCAGGCCCAAATCGGTAAGCGTTCCATTTTCTGACACACCTGTTGTCATGGTAACGATACGTGTACCGTCTTTATTAATCTTGACGTTGGATACTTTGCCTATCAGCACCTCAGCATTAGCCACCAGCCAGCGCCCGGGTTCAGTGTCTATTCTAAGCGGATGTGCTGCCTTTTCTTCTTGGTATATTTTATCTACTAATGGCAATATATGTTTACTGTATTGCTCAATATGTATAGCGGGGTCAAAGCCACCGCTTAGGTTCAGTTCAGTTACTTCAATACCCAACTCCTCCTTTAGCCTGCGGGTAAGTATAGCAGCATTGCGTACACCATAATCCCACAGATGTGGGTTGTTGGAATCGCTGCCGGGGTGAAAGGTAAAACCCGTCAGTGTCATGCCACGCTCTGTAATGTTGCGGGCCAGTTGCACGGCCTGCTCATTATCCACACCATAGCGACGGTTAAAAGACTGGGAATAACCTTCGCCCGATGTATCACTATCGCTGTTGAACAGGCGTATCTGCATCCTGATAGCAGATTTATCCATACGTAGTTTAAACGCCTCTTCAGCTATGATGCGAATGTCATGCACATTGTCGGTGGCAAAGTTGCGTACGCCATCAGCCAGGGCTTTACGTATATCCAGGCGCTCCTTCTGTGTCTGGCCAAAGTTTACTTTAGTGCCTATATCTTCTTTGGACAAACCGCTTTCTATCAACAGGCGCAGTTCGCTATAGGTAGCTATCTCAAATCCTGAACCTTTGGCAATAAGCGTTTTGAGGATATGCGGCTCGGCGCTGGCTTTAACGGCAAAGTGTATCACGCCCGTTTTGCCAAAGTAATGATGAAATATATCGTAGTTATCGGCTACAGCATCGTAATTGCATATCCTGTAGGCATGCCGTGCCAGCTGTTGTAAAAATTTGCGCCCATCCACCTGCATGCTCCACTCTTTGAAATTATCCGTGACGGGGTGACTGGTGAGCGGCCCTTTCATATTACCCATAGCTATATTAATGCTGATTATTTTGCAAAGATGCGATGATATTCGGACATGGAGTAAATTCAATTACCACAAAAAGAAAAGCGGGTGCCCACGCACCCGCTATATACACATAATCCACTTTTCTCATTTTATCTCCATCACTTCAGAATGAGAGACACTGAATATGCCAAAACCGTCTTTGATATTGGTGTACACATTAGATGGTTCTGCAAAGGGATTACCGCTGTTGATAGCAGCATAGCGGGATGATTTGATATACCTGAAATACTCCTCCGTTACATGCTGTATCTCGACAGTGGGATACACCATGCCTAATCCCGGCATCTCCACAGCCTGCAAGTCTGTGCTGCGCACAAACAGCCTGAGCTCTTTGCGCTTACCGTCAAACAATTCATCGCGCAGGAATATCCCATTACTTTCTATACAGGTATTCTGGTCAATAGATTCGTCGTACAGGGTTTCTACTGACGGGTCGGACGTATTGACGCAGCCTGAATAGGCAGTTTCCTCATAGTTATTGACCATATAAGATGCGCTAATGATGACTATATAATAGTTCTTTTCACCGGCAGGGTCGTCAAATGTAAGCCTTAGTTCGTCCTGTGTATTGCCGTCTATATCCAGCCGCACATCTTTTATTCTCTGCAGCGATTGTATTTTAACAATACCAGGTGCGCGTGTAGTTGCTGACACGTCCTTAAACCCCGGTGCGATGGCCTTTACACTATATGCTATACCCGGCTCCGCCACCATATCTGATATATACATACCTGATGTATTATCGTATTTCATAGTAACCGCTGCTTTATCTCCTGCCTGTAGTTGAACGACTGCATTTTGTAACGTTAAGTCGGTGCCATATTTGTGCTTCAACACATCTATGCTTTTGCCCAACACGACGTTAATAGTATCACCTGTATAAGTGACAGAGTTGATTGTGAGTTTTGGTTCATGCGGAGGCACATCTACTATTATTTCTTTTTCGCATGATGCAAGTAGTAAAGCGCCTGCTATTATGGCTATTATATTCAGTTTCATACTGTCTTATTTTTTTGTTTAAAATTTGAACTGATAAGTGATAGATGGTATGATAGGGAACAAGCTCATCTGCTTGAATACATTGTTTCCGCTGCTGTTGGTACTGCTGTACACATAGAAAGGATTGCGGCGGTTATACACATTGTATACGCCTACTACCCAGGCACGCTCCCAGTTTTTCTTTTGTTTAGAAAACTTTATGCTCACATCTCCCCTGTGATAGGCGGGCATCCTGAAGCCGTTGCGTTCGCCATATACCAGTACTTCATCACCTTCCAACCCCTTATGATATGCTACCGGCAACGTAATAGCATTACCGGTGCCATACAGCCATTCAGCGCTTAGCTCAATCCTGTCTGTGAGGCTGTAGATACCCGCGATTTTAAAGTCGTGCCTGCGGTCGTAGCGGTATGGATATATTTTGCCCATGTTCAGGTTATCAAACTGCCTGTTGGTCCATGAAAGCGTATAACCCATCAGGCCTGTAAAACGCCCTTTCTTTTTCTGCACAAACAATTCTCCGCCGTAGCTCCAGCCTTTGCCTATTTCTATTTTATCTTCCCAGTTGGTAGCTGTATTAAAGAAGCTGGCACCTTCCTTGTATTCGATGATATTATCCATTGTCTTGTAATAACCTTCTACACTTACCTCTATACCTGTACGATGGGTGTATGCCATACCCGCAGCATATTGATAAGACTTTTGCACAGGTACCTTATCCGTAACAGGCACCCACAGGTCGGTAGGCAGGCCAAGCGAGGAATTAGTAAGCAAGTGTATAAACTGGTTCATCTGCACGAAAGATGCTTTCGCACTCAGCTCATCTGTAAGTAAATAACGTGCTGCTACACGAGGTTGTATAGAGTGATAAAACTGGTTCCTGACAGAAAACCCTGTCCAGTGCAGACCGATGTTCGTTTTAAAACGTGATGATATGCGTATATCATCTTCTATATAGGCATCAAGCTCACTGGCATGAATGTCTTCCACACCAATAGTTGTATCCTGGTTGGCCAGTACGCTCCTGATTTTCGTTTGTTGCGCACCGGGCTTGTAGGTATGAGCTACGAATCCTACTCCGGCTTTTATATAATGATTGGCACCGGGCAGGTAGTCAAAATCATATTTTACAGCCTTGTCGTTGATGCCTGAACTGTACTTTAATAAATATTCTTCGTTGCTGCCTGCCAATTGACTCTTTGTTTGGGCAGATACCATGAACCTGTACCTGCTGTAATAGGTGGTCAGGTTACCAAAGAGCTTTGGTGTGAATTCATGGTTCCAACGGCCCACAGCTGTAGCATTGCCCCATTGCAGGCTAGTGCGAAAATCCGTATTAAGCAGCCCGTTGCTATTTTGCGATTGTTTTGCGTAAAATTTATCGTTACCGAAATATCCGCTGAGGTACAGGTGGTCCTTCTTGCCCAGCTGGAAGTTGGCTTTACCATTCAAGTCGTAGAAATAGTAACCGCCTTTTACTGCACCTCGCATAAAGGGTTTGGCTATCAGGTCATAATATGTCCTGCGGCCTGAAATCATAAAAGAAGACTTGCCCTTCTGTATCGGGCCTTCCAGTGTCAGCCTGGATGCAATCAGGCCTATACCGCCTTCTCCGTGCAATTTTTCTTTATTGCCTTCTTTCATATTGATATCCACTACAGAAGATAACCTGCCGCCATACCGTGCCGGGAAGCCTCCTTTTATCACTTCCACACTACGTATCGCATCGGCATTGAATACGCTGAAAAAGCCAAACAGGTGGCTGGCATTGTATACAGGTACACCATCTAAAAGTATCAGGTTTTGATCCGGGCCGCCACCACGAACATATATACCGGTAGAACCTTCGTTACCCGCTTGTATACCGGGCAGCAATTGAATAGCACGCATCACATCCACCTCTCCCAGGAATGCAGGCAGCGATTTTATGGTCTGTATGGGCAGTTCTATACTACTCATTTGTGTGCGCGATTGGATAGCATCCTTCTGCGAAGTAATCACCACTTCATCCAACCCCTTATCCTGCTTCATCTCAATATTCACCTGTTGGCTGCCTTTGCCATTGATTTGTTTTACCTGCGACTGGTAGCCGATATAAGAATAGCGGAGTGTAAATGAGTCGGCAGGAAGAGTGATAGAATAGAATCCATAGGCGTTGGTGGTGGTGCCTATATTTCTGCCGGGAATAAATACCGTGGCACCTATCAGCCGCTCCCCACTGCCTGCTTCAGAAATATAGCCACTTACTGTAATGTTCTGCGCCCCGGTTACAAAACAGCTTACGGTGGCTATCAGCAATAGAATGAATTTTATTTTGGTCATGCTTTATGCGTTTAATAACATTATCAAAACGCACAATAACAGGATTACCCCTATATGCAATCACTAAAAAAGCTAAAAACCCCAGGTGTCGAACCAATAGCTGAAACGCACCTCGTAGGCTGCACCCACCATACCCAGACCGTTCTGTACGTTACCCGTAAGCTTTACCGGCGGGGCCAGCGAATTGAACCCGACTGAAGGGTCGTATTGTTCGTAGGCTTTCAGGAATTCAAAATATTCTTTGGGTACAGATTTAACCATGATATGAACCACACCTTTACGGGCTTCTTCTTCATATTCACTCACCGTATTGCGTATTATAACCCTTGTAGTATAGTTTTGCCCGTTGAAATAATTGTCTTTGAGCAGTATCCGTTTATTCATGGCAAAGATGTCGCCATCTTTTACATTTTCCGTATTAGGGTCGTTGGAATAAACGCCCTGTCGGGTGTACGCTCTGTGAAATATCGTATCAGATTGTTTCTGTACCTGTACCCCTGCTGCAACAAGGCTGTCGTAGGTTATTTTGTACGAGGGTACGCTTACGTCCAGCCACTGGTTGTTATGGTAAAACAAGTTCCTGATACTGACGATTTGTTTCAATACTTCTATCACGTAATAATGTTCCCCACCGGCATCATCGTTGATAGTTATGTCGGCCTGTATAGCGTTTGATGAAGAATACTGTATATGTGCAGTATCCTTTACTGATGCTGTAAATGGGGCCGGGATAGTTATTTGCGCCTTAGCAGTTCCCACGTCAGCATGTGAAGCTGTAATGGTGTATGTAGTATTGGCAGTTACTTTCTGCACAGAGGCAAATGGAAGAGTATATGTTTGTCCTGTGAACTCTTCAGCGTATTCTGTAAGAGAAAAAACGGGCAATCCGGCGGGCTCTACTACCAGTTTCATGTTTTGCAGCATATCGAAATACAATGTAGAATTTTTGGCAAGCGGTACGCTTTGCCCGGCCCTTACATAAAAACTATCATTGGCTATCAACTCTGCAATCAACGTCATTTTCTTTTCATAGGGTATATCCGGCAGCTCCAGCTTTTTGGTGCAAGCCGCCAGCGCTATTGTTCCCAACAACAAACCAGTTATGATATGTTTCATCACATTATTCATATCAAAAAATCAATTTGTAGGTGAGGTAGGGTATAAACTGCAAAAAACTGAATGCTTGCAGGTTGAACTGCTGTGTGTTAATGTCCTGTTCCAATTGAACCAGCATCACATTCTTATTCGCATAAGCATTGAACACGCCGATGCCCCATTCGCGCTGCGACCTGCGTTTTTGCTTTTTGAATTTGAAACCCAGGTCGAGTCTGTGTATCGGTGGCAGCCTGTAGTTATTCCAGCCGGTATAATTGTATGTGTAGTTGCTGCTGTAATATGACGAGCCGGGGTCTATCATCAGGTTGCGGTCAAAATCCGGATACACCTGGTCGGGTAAGGTGATGGCCTCTCCGCTCATGTAGGTCCAGCTGGCTGCACCTTCAAACTTTTTACGCTGGTACACCAACGATGCTTTAAAATTGTGCCGCCTGTCATAGCGGTAAGGGAAGGCTACGCCATTGTTCAGTTGTGCAAACTTGCGCCACGTCCACGATAGAGTATACGCAAATGCGGCTGTAAAGGAACCCATTTTCTTTTCAGAAGATATTTCAGTTCCGTAACTCCACCCCCTGCCTTGTATTATCTTATCCTCCCACTGTATGGTATTATCAAACAGGTCTTTGCCCAAATTATACATGGTGACACCTGTAATGTCTTTGTAATAGAAATCAATATTGTACTCAAAGTTTTTACCCGGCGTGCCTTTATAACCCAATGTGCCCATCAGCGATTCTTCGGGTTCAATAATGCTGGTGCTGGGTATCCAGAAATCCGTAGGCAGTCCGTAAGAATTATTATTCACCAAATGCAGGTATTGTGTCATTTGCGTGAATGAGCCGTGCAGTACATGATTTGGGGTGATACTGAAAGCAGCATAAAACCTGGGCTGCAAAGCAGAGTAGCTGAAATCTCTGTTAAACCATGTAGCCCAGTGTATACCCGGGCGTATCAGCCATTTTTCATTGATGGTAATATTGTCTTCAGCAAAGAGAGTGACCTCATGTGTAGCAAATTCTGTAGAGATAGGTGCAGCCAATCCCGCTTGGGTATAGATAGATTGCGACTCAAGAGATACAGGCACGAAAACAGAATAAGAATATTTTTCACCTAGCTCTATTTGATGGCTGGCATTCAGGTTCCAGTTAGCCTGTATCTTCTGGGTAAATTCGTTGATAGTAGAGGTACCTGTGTAGTCTGCGCTGTTGGATATGGTGCCGTATTGTATCACCTGCCTGGTATCATCTAACTGGTATTTGAACCGGCTGTAGGTAAGTATATTGTTGACGAACAGCTTCGGGCTTAATACCGAATTCCATTTGACGGAGCCGATGGTATTGCCCCACTGCGTGCTGATAGAGCCGTCATCTACTTTCGACTTGATTTTATCCCTGCCTTTATAAAAGCTTATATACAGCCTGTTGTTTTCGTTCAGTATATAATTTGCCTTGCCGTTAATGTCGTAAAAATTGAAGCTGGGGTCTTTGGTAAATGGTTTCCAGAAGGCATCTACCCATGTGCGCCGGGCAGATAGCATAATGGATGATTTGTTTTTGATAATCGGGCCCTCCAGGTTCAGGCTGCTTTTTACCAGCCCCATGCTGAACTGTCCACCCCATTTTTCCAGGCTGCCATCTCGGGTGGTCACGTCAATAATAGACGATAACCGGCCTCCATACCTTGCAGGAAACGCACCTTTGTGAAAATCTACTGACTTCACCGCATCTGAATTATACACCGAGGTAAGGCCGAAAAAATGGTCTACATAATACAGGGGTACGCCGTCCAGCAGGTTCAGGTTCTGGCCCGGGTCGCCACCACGTACTAATACCTGGCTCGACCCGTCGATACCCACCTGTACGCCCGCCTGGTATTGCAAAGCCCGCATTACATCATTTTCGCCCAGCACCACAGGGCGCGCCTGGATGTCTGCTGCAGTCATGTGCAGGTGTTCCGGACTGCTTTCTTTATCCGCAGACACCAATACTTCATCCATCACATCATCCCTGTTCAGTGCTACATCTCTGCGGTCTGTTGCAAGCAGGTCAATTGTGTCCGCTTTGTAGCCAATATAAGAGTACACCAGGGTGCGAATGCTGGATGGCAACACGAGGCTATAATAACCATAACTATTGGTAACGGTACCATAACCCGTACCCGGCGCATACACACTCGCCGATACCAGCACTTCATTACTTCCAGCTTCTTTAATAAAACCATTGATAGTGCGGTAATGCCCGCGTGATTGCGCTGCACCATATTGCTCTTTGGGCACAATCAATATTTTATCGTCTTTTTCAATGAAGATGAGATTTTGCCCGGCAAACAAGGTATTCAGCACATCCTGTACCGTTTGTTCCACACCCCGCATCGTAATGTTCTTGCCGGGTTGTATATAGGCTTCGCTGTAGGAAAGCGGAATGCCCTTTTCCTTCATTTCTGAAAGGAAATCTTTGATTGTCGCCGACTTACTTACGGGTTGGTATGGTTGAGACAACCACCCACGCACCTGAGCCGGGCAACTGCCCGGCTCAAAAAAACTAATCAATAAAATAGCAAAGCAAAGTATATACTTTATCACTGCAGGGGCGCTATAATATAATTGTTACCATCTTGCTGTAGTGTGCATTGTGTTACAAGACACAGTTCCTTCAGCATTTCTTCCAATGTTTGCCGGTTAAAAGTTATGTTCACCACCTGGCTACGTGCATCGGCAGGCATTACATCAGATAAACGCACTGATTCTGAAAATATTTTATCCAGCCTCGCCGCTACCTCCGCCAGGGGAACGCCTGTAAAATTAAGGTTTCCTGTTTTCCAATACATCAGGTCGTACACATCAGTTGCATCTTCAGCCAGCGCATCGCCCTTCAGTTGGCCGGTTTCACCCGGGGTTAATATCAGCTTACGGGCTGTATCTTTACTCATGGACATTTGCACTTTACCTGTTACTACCGCTACATAGGCTGTCTTGCCGCTTTTTACGTAAAAAGAAGTCCCCAATACTTTTACAGAAACATCCTCGGCGTTAATAATGAAAGGCTTTTGTTCGTTACGAGCCACTTCAAAAAACGCTTCGCCCTGTAATACAATATCACGGTTCTCTTCGTTAAAAGACTTGTGGTAAGCCAGTATCCCTCCTTGCTTCAGGGTAACCACTGAATTATCGGGCAAAGTCACCTGTTTGTCGCCTGCATCAGCCACTACGGTTACATTCCCGGTCTTGTTTACACCTATTATCACAAAAAAACCTATAACCAGTACAGCAGCTGCGGCTATTGCTGCTTTTGTCCATGCCGGAAAAGCTATTATCCTGCCTTTGACAGGCGACTGAGTAGCTGAGTTAATGCTTGCATTGATTTTTCCCCAGGCTGCGCCCTTATCAAATTTTGGCCCTGACAGCAGGCTATCGCTATCCCGCCACATGCGCTCAGTATCCTCAAGGGCAGCCCGGTTGTCACCATTTGCCGCCCATGTTCTCAGCTCACGCAATTCTTCTGCACTCGCTTCTCCCGTCAGCTTTTTCGCTATCAGTATGTGGATCCGCTCTTCCATTTGCTCTTCTTGTTATTAATGTAAAACGAAATTTATGCTCATTACCCCTACGGTAACATAAAATTTTTGATGGTAAACAGGTTGCATAATGACAATAAGACCGGCAGGCACAGGTTACGGAATGTCTTGATAGCCTTACCCATTTGGTTTTCAACGGTTTTCACCGATAGTTCCAGCGTTTCGGCTACCTGCCTGTAGCTCATACCGTGCAGTTTTATCATCAGGAATATTTCTTTGCATTTGGGGGGTAATTTGTCCAATGCCGCGGCTATACGTTGCTGCTGTTCATTATACTCCTCCTTTTGCAGCATGTGCGAGAAGAAGGGTTCCGCATCCGTACCCGGGTTGTTTTCGGGGTATAGCAGGTTTTTAGCCTTTCTCAGCTCGGATATACAGTTATTGCGTACCGAAGTGACCAGGTAATAGCGGGCGTTGTCCGTGGGCAACAGGTCCTTCTTCTGTTCCCATATCTTAATAAAGGTATTTTGCACCACATCTTCAGCCAGGTGGTCATCCTTCAGGTAGCTGTATGCATACCGGCATAAATTCTGGTACTCCCTGTCAAACAAGGATTTAAAAGCTGTTTCTGCAATTTGCTCCTGCGCCATACTTAATTAAAAAACAGATACAAAGAACGGTATATTTTTAATCATTTTATAGTGGTAAAACAGGGCGGCGCCGTAGCGCCTGCCCCGTTTATTTGCCCCATGCTATAGCTTTATGAATCTTTGCGTTTCAAAACCAGCGTCATAATCGAACCTCACCAGGTATTGCCCTGCCGGTACGTCATTTACTTCTACAGTATTCAACCCCTTCTTAATGCTGCCATACTTCAATATCTGGCCGGATAAAGACAACACTTTATAGGTTGCTTCGGTCCTGTTGGGGTTATCTACGTACAGAGCGCCGGTGGTGCGGGTGGGGTAAAGGCTCATTTCCAGTACGCGGTGCGTATTGTTCACGCTGGTTGGTTTAGGTGTAAAACGGTATACCGTACCCGAGTCCGGGAATGCTGTAAGCCCTGTGCTGAATGCTGTTTGAGTCAGGCTGTCAATAACAGGCGCCGAGGGGTTACCACTCAGTATATACATCATGTCAAAAGAGGAGCTGGCAAAATCAATGTTTTTCACAAAACCGGTCAGCATGCCCAGTGGGAAATAGGTGGCAAAGTCTGTAACTGATGAACTGCCGTACCTGTATTCAATAATATGGCCATTCTCGTACAACCAAACCTGCATATTGAAATAATCATCCACCGTGCTGTCTGCATAAAATTCCTCGGCAAAACCGGCATTAGCTATCTCCAGTTTTAGTATCCTGTTACCGGCTGCGCCGTCTATTGTATATCGTACAGGCGACTGTGACAACTGCAATGAGTCTGCAAAACCACGGTCTATGAGGTCTGCACTCATCAATGGTAATCCGTCCATGCTGCCTGTTGTATCGGGCAGTATTATTTCCATCGCTTCCAGGAAGAGGCTTGTCATGGGTTTGTTATTGAGACTGAATGCAAAGGGAATATTTACCTTATACATTTCGTCATCCCACACGGTCGTATCATTCAACGTGGTGCCATTGGTAAGAGGTTGGTAAGATGCTGTTGACACACTGAAAGTATATGGCATCTGGGCGTTTACCTTGCCTGTAGTTAATAAAGAGGCAACTATTGTTGCTGCAAACATGAACCTTTTCATATAAGTTTTGTTTTCGAGTAAATGTTTTTTCAATTGTTATTTTAGAGGATAAACGCAACACCTGGATAATACCCCTACGTCCCACGGAAAAATATTGTTAAACTGTTTTAACAATAAGCTTATGTAATATTTATTACAGAAGCCCGGGTTGCATTTTTGTACCTTTGTAAAAAATAAATATATGGCTACAGTACAATTGACCACAGAAGACTTTAAGAAGAAAGTATTCGATTATGAAAACAATAAAGAATGGAAATATGCAGGCGAATTGCCTGCCATTATAGATTTTTATGCAGACTGGTGCGGCCCCTGCAAAATGGTAGCACCCATACTCGAAGAATTGGCAAAAGAGTATGATGGTCAACTGGTGATATATAAAGTGGACACAGAAGTAGAGCAGGAGTTATCCGGGGCATTTGGCATACAGAGCATCCCCAGCATATTATTCATACCGGTAGACCAGCAGCCGATGATGCAAAAAGGCGCATTGCCCAAACATGTATTGAAACAGGTGATAGAAGAACACCTGGTGAAGAAGGCAGGTTAAGATAAAAAGACAAAAAATAAAAAAAGGGGGTACATGCTTTGTACCCCCCTTTTTTATCTATTTCCTTACCTGAATTCGTAACCAAAACCCATTAATTGGGTCAGCAAGGTATTCGGGGCATCAGTTGCTGTACAACGCCCTTCCAGTTTAGGCGCTACCGGCGATTTCTTAGCCAGGTACTCTTCCATAACGCTATGTAGTGTAGCGCCCAGCCTCTTCGGCTCCTTTACGCCTTCTACACGGCATATAGTGGTGTCGGGGTCGCCTTCGCGCTCGCAGGCTACAAAGCTGTACTCCTTGTCCATATCCAGTCGCTTGCCTCCTACTTTAATCCAGTTCACACGTTTGCCCTTGTCATTACCAATGGTAAAGTTTACCTCCATGCCATTGAACCGGACTACCCATCCGCCGAATCTTTTAGCAGGATCTTTGGCAAAAGCGTTCTGCAACTCTTTTTCCATCCAGTCCCACAACTGCCTGCCTGTTATAAAGCCACGTTTTGCTTCACTATCTACCGGCAGCATACTCCACAAATAGTCGCGGGTTATTTCGGCCATGCCTGTTTGGGTGTCTGGCACTAATGGCGGGCAAAACCTGAAGCCATTGCTCAGCGCTATATCCGGTTTGAACTTCCACATGATAGCATCTGTAATCAGGTTGTCCATCGGTGTTTCTATTACATAATACCTTACCAGTGGTGTTTTTGTAGTACCTATTACCTTGTCCAGTTCTTTAGCGAATGGTTCTCTTACTTTGTTCACCAGGCGTTTCATCTCCTCGTCTTCAGGATACCTGTCGGGGTCTACATCCAGCAATTGGTAGGTATGGTCTTTTACCACACCGTCTTCTACCACTATATCCAGCCGCGCCACAAACGAACCGAAGGCGCCCGGCTCTGTAACTTTAGCATGTACACCCTGTATGGGCTCACGTACGCGCTCGTGGGTATCAGCGCCCAGTATATAATCAACGCCTTTTATCTGCGGTATGTTAGACAGCCCTATTTGCTGTGCCAGCCCCATGTGTGTCAGCAGGAACACCATCTGGCATTGTTCATACTCCTTCAACAGCTTTACGTATTTGGCCACGTTGGTTTCGGGGAAAGTAAATTTAATGCCGTCGCTATATGCAGGCGACTGGCGTTTTGGCGTAAGGGGGTCGTTATAGCCGATAAAGCCAATCTTGATGCCGCCGATGTATTTGATAAAATAGGGTGGAAAAATCATATCGCCATGCAGCTCGTCTTTAGTGTCGTGGTACATATTGGCGCAGACTTTTACCCCGTCGTACGCAAACATATCCTTCATCATCATCTCTTTGCCATACACTACTTCCCAGTTTCCGGGCAGCATTACATCATAGCCTATATTGTTCATCAACGGTACAATGCCCTTACCTTCAGTAAGCGCCGCTACACCACCACCCTGGAAACAGTCGCCGCCATCCAGCACCAAAGTATTGGCGGGCTTTTCATTCCTCAGGGTGTTAATCATTGTTTTGAGCGTAGCAAAGCCACCACGTTTCTTATAAACAGGTTTGCCCTGTTCTATAAAAAACTCATCGTGTATCATCAGTTGCGAATGTATGTCGGCAGTATGCAGCAATGTTATCATTTGCGCGTTGCCATTGCGCACGGCTGCATTCTTACCCATAGACGCTGCCTTGTACGCCGCATCATCATTATTGAGCGCTGAAGCCGCCAGCGGGCCACCTATTAGGCCCCCACCTATACCTAAGCCCAGGCCAAGGGTGCCTGCTTTTTTCAAAAAGTCCCGCCTGTTGTTTTCTGATATTTCAACATGCAGTTCTTTTTCGGCCTTGCTGATATGCTGATTGTTGCAAGAGCCGCAACTGCATTTGGGTAGATGTTTTTCTGACATTTAATGATGTTTAATTGTTAACAATATAATGAAACGGGAATCGAAATCATCTTTTTTTACGTGCATCAGCTATGGGTTGAAACGGCCCGAATTTGTGCTGCTGCTCAGAGAAACCATCTGCAAAAGGGCCAAAAGGATGGTCTATCGGCTTTTTAGCAATATCCGGCCAGTCAGCTTTGTTTTGCGTCATTACGGGGCGGGGTTGCGAGTTGACAAAAGCAGCTACATCCCATGCTTCTTCGTCTGTAAGTGCGGGTGACTGATGTGTCGCTTCTTTGAAGGGCATATTGTCTTTTACATATCCGGCAAAGCGCGACAGCCTGTACAAACCAGCGCCTGTGTTATAACTATGTTCGCCCCAAAGCGGAGGGTAAGAATAGGCTATACCATCTGGTTGCATCAGCCCTTCGCCGTTCGCACCGTGGCAAGACTTACATTTGTTATCATATACTATAGCACCATTTTCGGGGCTGGCGGCCCTGTTTAAAAATGGCAATTGCGTTATTCCGCTGCCAACAGGGATGCTGTCTTTCGGTACATGCTTGCCCAGCCATTGCATATAAGCAATAATAGCTTTCATTTCCTTGCCGTTGGTATCAGGGGCGGTTCCGTTCATACTTCTTTCAAAGCAATCACTAACACGCTTTGAAATAGTTTCCATGCTACCACTCCTGTCTCTGAACCTGGGATAGGTTGAACTGATTGCACCGTAATTATTACCCCAGGGCAATGTGCCGGCATCCAGGTGGCAGTTCTGGCAATTCATACCATTGGTGGTATGTGCAACAATGCCTTTAGGACCAAAATACCGTGCTGTATGCATAATCAATTCTTCACCATAAATAACCTGCCTCCGCTCTTCGCCCTTCAACTCGTTGTCGAGGTACAGGCTGGGCGCTACCCAGTATGCGGGCTGCTGGGCCACCTGTGTATTCACTTCTCTTTTCACAGGCATATTTACTATAGCTATAATCAGCACTGCTAATACTAATACAGCAATGAGTACTGCCACTATATATTTTTTAAAGCTTGTCATAATATACAATACATGTGTTTTTTACTTAGCAGCGTAACAAGCAGATGACATCTACATAAAAGTGGTTCTTTCTAAGAATGATTATGGTAACAATTGTAACACTGGCAACACCCGCAGATGTTATTTAGCAAACCTATATAGCTACTGTTTGTATGTACCCGAATAATTTAATGCGGTAATTTATCCCTGAAATATCCGTAGGTCCATGTACCGGCTATGGCGCTGAGCAGTACAGCTATTACGGCAAAAGCCCCTGTAGCCACCTGTGCAAATAAAGGGCCCGGGCATGCCCCTGTAAGCGCCCAACCCAAACCAAATAACAAGCCCCCGTATATCTGCCCCTTATTGAATTTCTTTGGATGAAACTCAATCGCTTCTCCATGTATGGTTTTTACCTTATACCTCTTGATGAGGAAAACTGATATGGCGCCCACTACTACGGCGGTACCTATTACCCCAAACATGTGGAAACTTTGAAAACGAAACATCTCCTGTATCCTGAACCAGGATATGATTTCGGCTTTTACAAACACAATGCCGAAAACAATACCTACTACCATGTATTTAAAATTGTACCACCAGGGGTGTACAATCTGCGATTCATTAACACACATAGTATCCAGCGACCTGGCTACCAAATCTGACTGGTTAATATCCACTTTATTGTCTACAAACTGTGTCGTTATATTCTTATTTGATATTGTTGAGCTCATTGTTTAATAGTTTAGTTGCAGTTGATGATAAATAATTGATAGCCCTTACAAAGCGAGTATAAAGGGTAAAATGAAGTTGGCCATGATGACACCGCCTGCCATAAACATGATGGTAGCTACCATTGATGGCCATTGCAAATCGCTGAGGCCCATGATAGCGTGGCCCGATGTGCACCCCCCGGCGTACCTGGAACCAAACCCTACCAGGAAACCACCACCTATCAGCATCACTAATCCTTTCAGGGAAAAGAGGCTTTCAATAGAAAATAACTGTACGGGCACCATGTTGCTCATATCTGTTATACCATAGCCCGCCAATTCCTCCACTAATTTTGGATGTACTACTATTGGTTCAGGATTAGCCAACACAAAAGCGGCTATGACAGCACCTAATAGAATGCCCCCGACAAAAAAGAAATTCCATATTTCTTTCTTCCAATCGTACTTGAAAAATTTAATATCCGCCGGGAAACAAGCAGCACATGCGTGACGCAAGTTGGCGGATATGCCAAAGTGCTTATTGCCCAAAAGCAATAACGCTGGTACTATTAATCCGATAATTACTCCGGCCACATACCAGGGCCACGGTTGTTGTATTACCTCTAACATGATTATTTTTTTAGTAGTTTAATAAATGGGGTGGCTGGTAAACCATACGGGCTTACAGCCTTTTTTGCTATTTTATATGGATGATGTCTAAAAATGGAAATTCACTACGAAGTTGAATACACTCATATCCACCTTGTTAATGACGTATTTATCGTTGCCGTATGTTTCACCAATATTCATTTTATAGACGTATAATAGTTGTACATCCCAACCTTCCAGGAAATCCCGGAACGCATACCTGACATCCGCATTCAATTGTGCATAAGACGGCATACCATACTTATTCAACGCATAATCTGTAACATAGGGCAGGTTGAAATAACCGGCAGCCAGTTGTGTCTTGATACCCACCTTGGGAAAATCATAACTACCCTTTACTACATAAGCATGCACATCGCCAAAGCCCTCGTTACGCTCCCTGGGCATGAAGGTGAAGAAGGGGTCTTTGCCCCATTCCCTGGGCATCAGGTACCTGCCGTCTTTGGTTATGCGGTTGTAGTTGACAGATGTCCGCCAGTTTTTGTTTTTATATTCCAGCCTGGCACCGAAGGTTTGTGCTTTTCCACCGGGGGTGTAATACGCCTTTCTAACATCTGCATTGCCTCCTTCATTTACGGCATCCTGCCTTATGTATTGTCCACCTGCTGCAATTCGTCCATCATTAATTTTAAACAGGGTATATTCAGCTTGCAGTAATGCAGTGTTGAAAATATTATCTACGTACAAATCATAAGCTTTCAATTGCAGACGGCTGTTGACAGAATGTGATACACCCAGCATGGCTGCACCATTGCTCTCCTGGTTACCCGCATAGTCAGACCTTCCACCGTCAGAATTAACTCCTGCAGGGTAAAGACCAATAGATTCACCAATTGTATAGAACCTTACAGTGCTGCGCGGTGAGATGCTATAAATATATCCTCCTTCAATTTTTGTATTCTTCAGCTGATTAAATTCACCCCACAAACCACTTACTTCTGTTGGGCGCATCCTGCCATCCTGTAGATTGATGAATGGTGTATTGATCAACTGCTTACCCAGTACAATATGTGAATTGCCCTTACTGTATTTTAAATAGAGTTCTTCCAACCTGTCGATGTCCACTTTATTGCCCGGGTCTGTAATGTCAAAAAGCCCTACTTCGTACCTATTAGGCTGGTTCGTTACCGGGTCTGCTTGCTCCATATTGCTCGAGCCGATATTGAAAACAAAAAAACCGCTTACCCCAAACTGAAAGTTTTTAAACTTTGCGGTTTCGTACTTAATACCTCCACCAGCGGCGTTAGCATAATAATCGCTGAGACCCGGTGCATTGTCTGTTGTCATGAAGTAATAACGTGCGTGGCCATGTACAGTACCATTTTTAAATGCGTGCAAAATGCCGCTTTCATTATCGGTAGTAGTTTGTTTACCCTTCCACATCTCAGCTTTTTCATGAGGCTCATGATGCTGTGCCGATGCGGTATTTATTGCCAGTAGAAATAGTATGATTGCAGTTGTTTGTTTCATTTGTTATGTTGCTAATACATGCAGGCTATTGTGTAGCCAAAGTGTACATAAAAAGCCGGCATCTGGTTGAAGGATATTCATACAAATGCCAGCGTTTAAAAATTAATTGAGGTATTGCAGCAGGTCGTCTATACCACCACCATTGTATATATTCTTGTAGCCTTGCTGCGCCAGGTAGCTTACCGCCATGCCGCTACGGTTGCCGCTGCGGCAGTAAAACACAATGGGCTGTTCGCCTAATCCGTTGATTTCAGACACGCGGTTAGCTATCTCATCCAAAGGGATATTGACAGCGTTCTTAAAATAGCCGGTACTGTATTCTGCCGGGGTACGCACATCTACGTACCTGGTATTGTTGTCGTTTATCAGTTCTTGTAATGTCATGATATGTGATTTTTTGTTTTTAATAATAATTCTGTTCTCAATTACATCATCACGGGAAGAGGACCAACCCTCCTCCCTGTGATAATTGTATGTTTGCATTGCTCCTGCTCTGTTATTTTATAGAAGTGTAGTGGGACATACGTAATCGCTTACGTTAAATTTGCCCGACTCCTTGATAGCTTTGAAACCACCCTGTACATCTACCAGGTTGTCGAAACCCCTTGCACGCATGATAGATGTAAATATCATGCTGCGGTAGCCACCGGCACAGTGCACATAGTAAGTTTTATCCTTGTCTATCATACTCATCGCTTCGTTCACATTATCCAGCGGCGCGTTTTCAGCAGTCAGTATGTGTTCACTCAGGTATTCGCTTTTCTTACGCACATCCAGTACAGGTGCATCAGCATCCTGCGCCAGTATATCTGCCATTTCATCGGCTGTGATGCTGGTGATGCTATCTATCTCCTTGCCAGCATTTTTCCATGCTTCAACACCACCTTCCAGGTAGCCGATTACATAGTCGTAACCCACACGACTCAGCCTTGTTACTGCTTCTTCTTCAGCACCGGGTTCTGTTATCAATAATATCTCCTGTTTGATATCGGGTATCAGCGCACCCACCCATGGGGCAAATGAACCTTGCAAACCGATATTTATTGAATTAGGGACAAAGGCTGCTGCAAAATCCTGTGCGTTTCTTACATCCAGCATTAATGCGCCTGTTTCGTTGGCCGCAGCTTCAAAAGCCTCGGGTGACAATGCACGCAACCCCCTTTCTAACACTGTATCTATGCTGTCATAACCATGTATGTTCATCATTACATTCAGCGGGAAGTATGATGGAGGTGGTACCAGGCCGGTTGTTACTTCTTTGATAAACTCATCTTTAGTCATATCCGCCCTCAGCGCGTAGTTTGTGTTTTTCTGGTTGCCCAATGTATCTGTTGTTTCCTTACTCATGTTCTTGCCACAAGCGCTGCCGGCACCGTGTGCGGGGTACACTATAATATCATCAGCCAATGTCATGATTTTGTTGCGCAGAGAATCGTAGAGATGCCCAGCCAGTTTATCCTGCGTTAAGTCTGACTTTACCTTCTGTGCCAGGTCAGGCCTGCCCACATCGCCAATGAACAGGGTATCACCGCTGAACAAACCTACATCCTTGCCTGACTCGTCGCTGAGCAAGTAACAGGTGCTTTCCATAGTATGTCCTGGTGTATGCAGCACTTTAATAGTGGCTTTACCTACTTTCAGTATTTCTCCATCTTTAGCAGAGTAAAAATCAAAATCGGGTTGTGCATTAGGGCCAAACACGATAGGCGCGCCTGTTTTCTTAGACAGGTCTAAGTGGCCGGACACGAAGTCTGCATGGAAGTGTGTTTCCAGTACATACTTGATCTTTGCATTATTGCTGTTTGCTTTTTCGATGTATGGCTCTACTTCGCGCAGCGGGTCGATAATTACCGCTTCGCCATCACTCTCAATGTAATATGCACCTTGTGCCAAACATCCGGTATAAATCTGTTCAATCTTCATCTTGCTACTATTTGTTTTTTGATAATTTTCAATTGTTATACTGCAAATATCCAACCACATGTAAGCCCCATAAATGACTTAAGTCACACAAGAAAAAATGATTGCGAAATAATAGTGTCTTCAGCACCTATACAGCTATAAGGCGTGTCTATTAACGCGTCGTGAACAACAATACATAAAGCAAAAGCCCCTATGCAGGGGCTTTAATGAATTAGTATTCTGTACAGATGTTTTAGTGGCTTCCTCCCGGAGTTGCAAAAAACAGTTCTTTGATAATGATGTAAATACCCATAACGAGCACGAACCAGCCAAAGCCTTTTTTGAGGCTGGAGGCTGATATTTTTTTACTGAGTATGTTGCCTACGAATATACCTGCTATAGCTAATCCGGTTACTGTAAGCAGTAAGGTCCAGTCCATGGTTTGTTTACCCAGGTCGCCGGTGAACCCTATCAGTGATTTAGCGGCTATAATCAGCAATGAGGTTCCCACAGCCTGCTTCATAGGCAGCTTGCTCAGCAATACCAGTGCAGGTATAATCAGGAAACCGCCACCTGCGCCTACCAGGCCGGTCAGTGTGCCTACCAGTGCGCCTTCAATTATTATCATAGGGTAGTTAAACTTCTGCTCGCCTTCTTCCTCTGCTTTTTTCTTCTTATCCCGTATCATAGATACTGACGCGAATACCATGAGTACCGCAAAAAGCATCATCATCAGCAAAGCTTTGGTAACTACAAAATCGCCTATGCTGAATACTTCTGAAGGTATAGCCGGAACAAGGAATGCACGTGTAAGGTACACCGCCACAATAGATGGGATACCGAAGATAACAGCAGTCTTAATATTTACTTCGCCGTTCTTATACTTGGGAAAGGTACCAATGAGGCTGGTGCTACCTACTATAAACAATGAATAAGCTGTAGCCAGAACAGGTTCTACGCCAAACAGGTACACCAATACGGGAACGGTAAGAATTGAGCCGCCACCTCCTATCAATCCCAGCGAAAGGCCTATCAGTAAAGAAGCAATGTATCCGAGAATCTCCATAATATACTTTTAAGGATGCAAAAGTGATACTAAATACACAAATGGTATGTGATACCTGTCACATAAGCAGTGTTTTTTTTGATGATATCAATCCCTTATCCATTCAAATGAATTGCGGTGAATATTAATCCATCCGTTCTTTTCCATTTTCTTCATCAGCCGGCTGATTACTTCTCGTGATGAATTGAGGTCGTTAGCAATATCCTGGTGTGTCAGTTTCACATGTTTGCCAAATTGCTTCACCTGGCGTTTCAGGTAAAACTCCAGGCGTTCGTCCATATTCCTGAACGCTATTTCACTTACTGTGCGCAATAACTCTTCGTACCTGGAACGGTATGTTTTGATGACGAAATAGTGCCAGCTTTTATACTTCTGCAGCCATTTGTCCATATATTCAAGCGGCACAGTCAGCAATACCACATCAGTAACAGACTTAGCTGTTACCGTGCTCTTCTCCTGCTTATACGCACATACCATCGACACAGCGCAGGCCTGCCCCGGCTCTATATGATAAATAAAATATTCATCGCCCTCGTCATCTTCCTGGTACAGTTTCACCACTCCGTCTAACACCAGCATAACTGTGCGGATAGGCTGTGCCACCTGCAATATGGTGGTGCCGGCGGGTACTTCTTTTATCACACCCACCTGTATTATTTCGTTGTACAATTCCTCTTCAAGTTCAGGAAATAATTCTCTTAGTTTCGACAAATCCGACATAGTGATTTCTTTTAAATTTTCAGTATTGATTACATAAACTTTACAACCTCACCGACATATTCATTGCTTACGGCCCAACAGCCTTAAAACCCTTGCTTTAGTTATATTGCCTTCCCTGCTCATGAAATTTATCTCTTTTTGCTCACTATACAGCATTTCCACCCCCGGAAACTCATGCACTATTTCATCCAGGGAGTCTTGCATGGCAGCATCAGTCACTGCATGCGGCGACAAAAATTCTTCTACCAGCAAATAACCTCCATGCACCAAGGCTTTGGCTACCTCAGCATGGAAACCTTGCCGTATTACTGGTGCTATCTGAAGGTAATTAAGCGCCATGGCGTTGTACGTTTTACCCGCCCTGAAAGACGACATGCCTCCTCCTATTACATTTACCCCATGCGCGATGGCTTCCTGCGCCATCGCCTTGGGGGTACCTGCTCCGTCCGCCAATAGTAGTTCCACCTTCCAGCCTTTACCTAATGTGTAGTATATATTGTCGCAAAAGTTGTTGTTGACCAGCAATATTTCCGCAGGCTCATGCAGGTCGATAAACAACTTGTAAAAATTGCTGGCGCTGTCCCTGCTTTCGGTGTTGCAGTTGCGGTGATAATAATCCTTATAGTTCAGCCTGTCTGTACAACTCATATCACAAGCCGCTGATAGTTCTCCCATTGTATAAAAAATACTAACCGGGGGGCATAATGTAATGTCTATTATGCCACCCCGGAATAGTTTGTTTTGTCTTTGTACAAAAATATGTTTCACTACCCTGCCCTTGTGTGATAAATATTACATAAGCATCAGCCGAAGCCGAAAGATTAGTTTTTGGGATATGCTAAGTTGGAGGGGACTTTATATTGAATTTTTCATTATTCGGGTGGAGGAAGAGGGGAAATAAAAAAAGCCCCACAATGTGAGGCTTATTCTGTGGAGGCACACGGATTCGAACCGCGGACCCTCTGCTTGTAAGGCAGATGCTCTGAACCAGCTGAGCTATGCCTCCTTTCGCTTTTTCCCGAATTGGGATTGCAAAGATAGGCAGCTTTCGGATTTCTCCAAATTCATTTCTAAAATTTTTGGGAAAGAAAAGCCCCCGGCTTGCGCCAGCGGGCTTACTCTATGAAAAACGCAAATCGCAGTTTATTCTATCACTAACTTACTAACGGCTTTTTCACCATTAATATTGCTCAATTCCGCTATATAAATACCAGTCGGTATCAGCGGCAACTGAATTTTCTTATCTGTACTGATTGGGGCATCTGTTACCAGTTTTCCGGTTACATCGTACAACCTGAAATGTTTTGCAGCTATATTATTTTCTATTATTACTTCGCCACCCGATTTTACCGGGTTGGGGAAAATGTGAATGAGTGCATCATGCTCCGCGAACGTACCTTCTATTCCTGTTTTGGTGATTTGAATGGCTATGCCATTGAGGGACGGAGACTGTGACCCGGAATAACCTTTGATAAACTTTCCGCCTACTACCAGCCTGCTTTTAAACAATGTCATAGTGTAGATAGCACTGTCTACCATAACACCATCATAACCCCCCAGTTGACTGCCGCCATATATTACAGCGCAGTTGGACGAAGGCATACTCGGTTGTATCTGTGGTTGGTATTTGATATCACCTCCCACAAATAAGGCGCTGCCCATGCGGCAAATAGTGTTCAGTCCCAGTTTTTCAGTATATGTAAAATTGAGCTGTGGCAATGCTGACCAGGTGTTACTTGATGCAGGTAGTTTCATCACCAGTTCGTTGGTATCGATGTCTGCTAATGTAACCGCATATAAGTGGCCTGAATCGGATGCAATATCTGTTACTTCATTTTGTATATTGTTGGTGTATTGGGTAAAACCGCTGGTAGCATTCCATTTGATGATGTTAACATTATTGCCCATATACTTGAATTTACCACCCAGAACCAGTTCGTTGCCATTGTCGTATACCGTGTTAACATGCCCTTCCAGCATACCTGTTGAAGTCCATACTGTACCGTTCCATTTAGAAAAATTAACCTCGGACATAGCTGCGCAAACATCAAAATCACCGACTGCATATAGTTCGTTTTTGAATACTATAAGATCTTTTACTGTTCCATTGATACAACCCGCTGCATTCCATTTGGTTCCATCCCAATAAGCTATATTCATGACCGGTGTTGTTCCCGACATCGTGAAATTTCCTGCAGCGAATATTTTGTTGTCGAACTCTGTAATGGCATAAACAGCACCGTTAAGACCATCACCCATACTGTGCCAGGTGAAATCAGCAATGTCGCCGGTAACATATGCAATATTGTTAGCACTGACAGTGGAATTGACAGTACTGAAGTTGCCACCTACAAAGAGTTTGTCACCCGCTTTATTCGTGTACAATTTATGCACGGAACCGTCACAGCCCGAACCTATTGGCAAAGCCCAAATATCAGGTGGATATCCCGGTTGTATCCATGCTAATTCATCCACTGTAAAACCATAATCATTGGCCCATGCAAAGAGTTCGGGGTAGTTCATTTCGCGTACGTAAGCAAGGTTGGTTGTTGCGGATATTTTGCGCGATACCTGCTCAAACCCGGTTGCTTTTACCAAATAACCTACCGCGCAAAAGTTGTCATACTTATCTATGAATATAGGTGTACGGTAGTTGTATTGGTCGTTAACGGGGAAGTTGCCTTCGTGCCAATATTGATTGAGGTGCGCCAATGCGTTCAGCCTGTTGGCTTTTTGTTGTTCTGACAAATGGGCTGTGCTGCGGGCACGCAGTGTTTGCTCTACCAGTGTGAGGTGCGTGCGTATCCATTCGCGTTCGCTGCGGTTATCATATTCCGGGTATGACAGTTGATGCACATCCTGCTGTTCCGTCCAGCATTTGTTTACTTCACATAGTTTTTCGTAAGCCTGTTTCGATTTACCGAAACCTGTGTATATGATACATGTCAGTAATAGTGTAATAATTGTCTTCATAAGCGTTGAAATTTTATATTGTAATATAAACACCGGTTCATAATCTTAAGTCATATCTACGTCACACAATACTTAAAAGTCACTGTATAGTAATCCTTTGAACCATATTTACGCCCCGGGTGTTCTCTACCTCAACTATATATATGCCCTGTGCCAGTTGAGGCAGGGCAACATGCTGCCGGGTATTGCTATTCAATTCCTGCTCAAATACGGTTCTGCCATTTAAGTCCCGCATTGTTAGCCTTGCAGCTATAAAATTGTTTGTAATGATTAATAAATCATGTGCGGGGTTGGGGTAAATGGTACATAATGCTGTTTGCTCTTTAAGATGCTCAACAGTTGTAGCTGTCATATATCCCGCATCAGAAATGTTATTATTATTTTCTATCGCTTTGGCATACGGGGGTACGGGGGCAGGGGCTGGCCTGTCTTTATGAAAAATGCCATTAAGATGCCACAATAAGCTTGTAGTGCCCGGGTAATTATAGTCTTTGAACTCACCGCCACCTATAAGGGTCCCTTTAAACAGTATAAACTTCCTTACCGCACCATCAAGGTAAAATCCACCAAGCGGAAACTCTTCCTTATTCCATGTATACATAACCCTTGCAGAATGAGCGTACATATTATAAGTCCCATAAGGTGACGGCAACCAGGATGTTAAAAAATCTCCACCTACCCAAAGCGTATCTGCATCGGGACAAAGCGTAGCATACGAAACAACTGACTGGTTTCCCATGCCCGGTGCGGTTACTGTCCAATGCGAGGCACTGTCTTTATAGAGCAATTCTGTCTTGGTCGAAGTGGAGCGCCCGGATGCAACAATCGCGCCCCTGTACGCACAGATGTCCATCACTTCGTTGACAATGGGAACCCGGTATGTGGTAAAACCGGTTTGTTTGCCCCACTTGATAATATTCTCACTGTTATTATTGTATGTAAACAGGCCGCCCAATATCAATTCGTTTACGCTTACATACATTTTATTGACGTGCCCTTTCGTGCCGGGTATAGCTGACCATCCATTGCCGGTCCATTTTACAAAGTTGACATCAACCTGTCCATTGCACATATTCAAATCACCGCAGGCATACAGTTCATTATCGAATACAACAAGGTCCCTTACTGTTCCATCTATACAACCCGCCCGCTGCCAGGCACTTCCGTCCCAATGTGCCACGCTGCTCATAGCCGTAGTGCCCGACTTGTTGAAATTTCCCGCGATGAATACTTTATTGTCAAACTCCTGTATGGCATAGACGGGGCCGTTCACTCCAACACCCATGCTATGCCAGCTATACACATTGGCTGAGTCAGTGATATAAGCGATACTATTGGCAACTATCTGGCTATCAACAGTTGTAAAGTTGCCACCAACATACAAACGGTTGCCGGATAGGCTTACATACATTTCGCAGACGATACCATTCGTGCCCTTCCCCACCGGGTTTGCTGTTTCACCAGGATAAAAGTGATAGTTGGGTTGTATCCACGCCAGTTCATCCACAGTAAAGCCGTATTCACTGGCCCATGCAAAGAGTTCGGGGTAGTTCATTTCGCGTACGTAAGCAAGGTTGGTGGTTGCGGCTATCTTGCGCGATACCTGCTCAAACCCGGTCGCTTTTACTAAATATCCTACCGCACAAAAATTATCATACTTGTCGATGAATATGGGGGTGCGATAGTGGTATTGGTCGTTAACGGGGAAATTGCCCTCGTTCAGGTATTGGTTCAGGTAATTCAGCGCTTGTGTCCTTTTGTCTTTTTGCTCTTCTGATAAATGGGCTGTGCTGCGGGCACGCAGTGTTTGCTCTACCAGCGTCAGGTGAGTGCGTATCCATTCCCGCTCGCTACGGTCGTCACATTCAGGATAAGATAATTTATCAATATCAGGCTGCTCTGCCCAGCAGGCATTCAGCTCTACCAGTTTCAGGTATATATTAGTGGGTATGGCACGGGCTTGAACAACAACGGAGGCCAATAAGAGCATCAATAGGTATTTCATAGGGATATAGACAATATTATATTTCGCATGGTTGGTATTAAAGGCCACTGTTCTTATTTTCGCCGCACAAATATGATTATGGTACAAGAACTGATACTGGCTGCCTGGGCCGACCGGGAACTGCTGAAAGACGATACATATAAAAACGCCGTACGTGCGGTAATAGAGGAAGTAGATAAGGGCCGCCTGCGTGTAGCAGAACCTATTGGTGACGACTGGAAAGTAAACGAATGGGTGAAACAGGCCATCCTCCTGTACTTTGGCATACAGCCTATGCAAACATGGACGGTAGAGCCTTTTGAGTTTTATGATAAAATGCTGCTGAAGAAAGACTATGCATCGCTGGGCGTGCGTGCCGTGCCCCATGCTGTGGCACGCTATGGCGCTTACGTGGCTAAAAACGTGGTGTTGATGCCGAGCTATGTGAACATAGGCGCTTATGTAGACGAGGGCACTATGGTGGACACATGGGCTACCGTGGGCAGCTGCGCGCAGATAGGCAAGGGTGTGCACCTGAGCGGCGGCGTAGGCATAGGCGGTGTATTGGAGCCTCTGCAGGCCAGCCCGGTGATTATAGAGGATGGCGCTTTCATCGGCTCGCGGTGTATAGTAGTAGAGGGTGTACGTGTAGAAAAAGAAGCCGTGCTGGGCGCCAACGTTGTGCTGACGCAAAGCACCAAGATTATAGACGTAAGTGGTGCCGAACCTGTAGAATACAGGGGCCGTATACCCGCCCGCAGCGTGGTGATACCCGGCAGCTACACCAAGAAGTTTCCCGCAGGTGAATATGGTGTGGGTTGTGCTCTTATCATCGGGCAGCGCAAAGAGTCGACCGATAAAAAGACGAGCCTGAACGATGCGTTGAGGGATTTCGGAGTTTCGGTATAGGGTAGTCGTAAGGCATAAGTCATAAGGCGTATATGCCGGGATGTTAACTCGGTAATCAATGTCTATTTTCATGTGCCTCGTTGAGCTCACTGACGTTCGGTTGTTAACTACTTGCCGGGCGAGTTTAACCGTTAGTAATATCGCGCCTTTGCAAGTTGCTGATAATAAAAGCCTTGCGACAGGTTTGTTAACTTTTGTTAAGTAAAACAGTTTTCTTTCGGGAAATAATATGACATACAAAACGCCCCTTGTTGAGGGGCGTTTTGCTGTATAAGATATGGGGCATAATTGTATTGCCCGTGGTGGAGGGTAGTTCATACGGCTGTATTTTACATAGCAAATTTACAATAATTACTTTATAATAGCTAATAAATTCAGGAGTATCAGATATCTAACAAAAACTCTTCAATGTTATCGGGTGATATGATATGGGTATTTGCGCCGGGGTAATTATCAATGAATGTTTGAGAGAACCTGGTTTTTTCATTCTTACCCCATTTTATTTCATATACGTTAAGTTTTCCTCCAGCCTCTTCAATAAGGTCTATTTCCTGTTGCTGCGTGGTGCGCCAAAAATAGAACGCCGTATCAACGTCATTGTAACGTAGCTTCTTCATTCTTTCCGCTATGACATAATTTTCCCATAAGGCACCTGTATCCATCCTCGAATTTACAGGAGTAAAATTTCCGATAACAGCATTTCGGATTCCACAATCGTAGAAGTAGATTTTCTTGCCTTTTTTTATTTCATTCCTGACATTCCTGTTCAGAGCCGGCAAGCGAAACACAACATACGCCTTCTCAAGAAGATCTATGTATTTTTCTACCGTTTGTTTGTCAGCACCTACTGTTTGCGAGAGTTCGTTATAACTGACCTCACTGCCAACCTGTAGCGCTAAAGCCTTAATGAGCTTATCGAGCAACAACGGCTTTTTAACCTGTTCCAGCATCAACAAATCCTTGTAGAGGTAACTGTTGGCAAGCAATTTTAGTAATGTTTTTTCCTCATCAGTTTTAGTGACAATTTCAGGATAGTAACCATATACCAACCTATGTTCAATAAGGCCTTTTTCCCTGATTAAACCATGATGAGCAACCATTTCAGCGAAACTTAACGGGTAGAGCATATATTCATATTTTCTGCCTGTCAAAGGTTCGTTTACCTGGCTTGACAACTCAAAGGCAGAAGAAGCGGTTGCAATAACCTGCACATGCCTGAACTGGTCGGTAATAATCTTTAGCGTCAACCCGATATTCTGTATTCTTTGAGCTTCTTCAATAAATACAATTTCATTGTCGCCGACAATATATTTCAACTTAGCGGCTGAAGTATCAGTGAGGGTTTCACGAACATCAGCATCATCGCCATTCAGGTAAAGCCACTTTTTGTCCTGGCGACTGACTAGTTCCTCAATAAGGGTTGATTTCCCTACTTGTCTCGGCCCAAAAAGTAAAATGGCTTTACCTTTAAAAAGCTTGTTTTTAATCAGATTCTGTAACTTTCGCTTTATCATAGCAATCTCTAAATTACATAATATTATTAGATTCAAATCTAATAATATCATACTAAAAAGCAGATTTAGATGTAATTTAGAACTATTCTCTTATACAGGAAGGGATTATAAAGCAATGATGTATAATATGTTAAGGCAGGAAGTATATGCCACAAAAGAGCTTCCAAAAAAACGGTTACCTGCATGTTAAGCTGCCGGCGGGCATATACACTCTTATCTATTCAACAAGTACAGAACGAGCTGTAAAACAGTTAGTTATACAGAAGTAGACTCCTCTTTTTCTTGTTAATTGCTGGTTAACCGCTTGCAAACCGGGCGTTAACAAGAGGCGAAAATTTCCCATGTTTTGAACGCGGTCGCATCTTTGTGTTGTCATTGAGACACAAACAAACACAAACAACAAATCAACCAAACTAAAAACAACTAAAACAACAAACAAAATGAAAAAGATCATCGCAATCGCAGCCTTCGCAACTATCGGTTTCTCAGCTAACGCTCAAAACCAGGCTAACCAGAATTCTTCTGCTTCTCAGACTACCAACCTGGTACTGAGCAACGCAATCGAAATCACTTTTACAGGTAACAACAGCGCAACAGGTGCTGACGTAACCATCCCTTTCACTACTGTTAATGACTACGCCAACGGTGTTGAGTCTGATGCACAGGAACTGAAAGTACGTTCTAACAAAAACTTTTCTGTAGCCGTTAAAGCTAACGCAGGTGAGTTCTCTTATACAGGTAACACTACCCCCGCTCCTGAAATGCCCGTAGAAGGTGTACTGGCTGTAAAAGTAACAGCTAACGGTACAGGTGGCAGCATCGCAGGTTCTTTCAGCGAGTATGCTACACTTACTTCAAGCAACCAGGACCTGATAACTGCTGCTGACCGTGGTGGCAACCAGACTTTCAGTGTGAAGTATAAAGCTACTCCCGGTTTTGCTTACCCTGCAGGTACTTACGCAGTAGATGTAGTATATACTGCTACTCAGGAATAATTAAAGATTGTCTCTCTCGTTGTAATATTAAACAGGCGCCCCGTAAGGCGCCTGTTTTGCTTTATAAATCTTCGTCTATACGATATTTTTCCCCCAGCTTTTTAGGCGCTACCGTACAATAGGCAACGGTGAGTATATCCTTTAGCATTTCTTTCCGCACCGTTAGCAGGTTTACATGCGTCCAGCCCTGTTTGCCCCATGCATTGGGCACGGGGTAAACCACATTTTTATCGAAGGTGCAGAACACATCCTGGTCGAAGGGTGAGAGCTTGAGCGTCATACGTTTTTCAGGTTCGTTCATGGTGGCGAATATCTTTTTACCAATCCTGAAGGAAGTCTTTTCGAAATGCGGCTCTTCCTTCACTTCATCGAATGACATTGCCAGCTGCCTTGCTGTTTTGGTGGTGACCATAGCTATTTGAATTTGTACAGGTGTACCGTATCGAGATAAAAGCCGGGTTTGTTTTTATTTTCGGCAATAAAGCTGTGAACCTCTTTTTCACTTTGCAATTTACGCATGGTTTCATCGCCTACTACTGCACCGGTCATCTTTGAGCCGTCTTCATTAATGTCCAGTACCCTGAGAAATATATACCAATGACCTTCCAGCGGATCGGTAAAATATGGGATATTCAAAAACCGGTCGCCTTCCACTTTTGAGTAGTACACATTGCCTTCGTAAGTGGGATTGGTGCCTCCCCTGTTCCAGAACCTGACATGATACTGATGAGGGTAGGCACTTGGATATACCTCGTAAAAATTATTTCGATTTGTGTCTTCCTCGAATTTCCATTTGCCTATCAGGCGGTCGTCGTCAAGCGACGCTTCGGGCTGGCTTATGGGATAGGTAGAAATGTTGTTGCAACTGCAATAGAGTAACAACGCCGGAAGCATAAGTATGAATGAGCGTATATTCATACAATAAAGATATGAAATATCTAGGCTCCCTTACTCTCCGCATGGTCCACATTAGCCAGTTGGCCACAGGCTGCATCAATATCCTTGCCCCTGCTGCGGCGTAGTTTGGCATTTACCTTTTTCGACTCCAGGTAACGCATAAACTGCATAGTCTTATCCTCGTCCGGTTTACTAAAGTCAGCCTGCTCTATGGGGTTGTATTCGATGATATTCACCAGGTCGGCGGGTACCTGGCGGTATATTTTTACCAGCTCGTCCGCATCTTTCAGGCTATCATTTACACCATTGAACAGGATGTACTCGAAAGTTATTTCGTTCTTCGTCTTCTGGTAGAAATAATTCAGGGCATCTACCAGGGCCTTCAGGTTATTGGTTTCGTTGATGGGCATAATCTCGTCGCGCTTGATATCGTTGGCCGCGTGCAGCGACAGCGCCAGTTTGAACCGCACCTGGTCGTCTCCCAATTTTTCTATCATTTTGGCAATACCTGCTGTGGAAACCGTCACCCTGCGGGGGCTCATACCCAGGCTGTCGGGCGAGCTGATGATATCTATAGCCTTGAGTACATTTTTATAATTCAGCAAGGGTTCGCCCATACCCATGAACACGATATTGGTCAGCGGGCGGCCATAGTGCTTCAATGCCTGCTCGTGGGCCAGCACCACTTCATCCACTATCTCATCATAGTCCACGTTGCGCTTGCGAGGCAGGAAGCCCGTAGCACAGAATTTGCAGGACAAAGAACAGCCTACCTGTGATGATACGCATACAGTCATACGCTTATCAGTAGGTATTAACACGCTTTCTATAAAATAGCCGTCGTGAAGTTGCAGGCGATTTTTGATGGTACCATCGCTGCTGAACTGGCTGTGGTGTACTTTTACTTTGGGTATATAATATTCCGCTGACAGCTTTTCGCGCAGCTGTTTGGGCAGGTTGGTCATATCATCGATACTACCGGCAAATTTCTTCCATAGCCACTCATGCACCTGTTTAGCACGAAACTTCGGTTCGCCCCATTCCTGCAGCAAAGCCTCTATTTCCTGCAATTCTATGTGCCGCAAATTTTTCATGGTGCAAAGGTACGAAGCTATTAGCTATCAATTTTCTTTATATACTATTGAAAAAATTATAAATATTAACGTTGGTTAAAAAACTATGAATGCTATACGCCTTATATGGATTTTTATAATTTAGGCGGCAAATCATCGCTATATGAAAAAAGTCTTACGTTTTTTACTGATACTGATAGTAATACTCTTTGTTGGGTATGTAGTATTATGTATAACCACACCGGCTGAAATGGATATTGTTAAGAGTACAACCATCAACGGGCCTAAAAATGTGGTGTGGAACCAGATGGTGAACCTGGAAAACCAGACCAACTGGAGCCCATGGGAAGAAATGGACCCCAGTATTGAATCAACAATAACAGGCGCCCCCGGACAGGTAGGCCAGAAATCTTCATGGACCAGTAAAAAATCCGGTGATGGTGAAATGGTGATATCGAGAGTAGAGGCGGACAGTATGTGGTACGACCTGGACTTTGTAGGGCAAGGTAAAGCAACAGGCTGGGTAGCAGTAGAAGAAGTTGAAGGAGGTATAAAAGCAACAAATGGTTTCCACAGTGAGCCGGCAAGTTTTTGGAGGCGGGGTATGATTGCATTGATTGGTAAAAGGTTTATGGAAATGCAACTGGCCCGCGGCCTGGAAATGCTGAAAGAACATGTAGAAAGCGGCAAGGCAGAAGTACCGGCTCCGGCTTATGTTATCGAAGAGTATACTTTCCCGGCAACGAGCTTTGCTATTATACGTAAAACGGTTAAGATGAATGAAATGGACAGCTTCTTCCACCAGTCTTACAGAGCAGTAGCAACAGCTGCTGGCAGCCAGATAAAAGGCAATAAACATACCATAGCGTATACCTGGGACGAAGCAAAAGGAGAAGCTGACTTGGCTGTTGGTTTTCCTGTAAATGGCCCGGTGAAGGGAGTAACGATGCTTGATATACCGGAAAGCAAGGGTTACAAACTCGTAATGACAGGCGCTTATAACATGGAGAGTTTTAAAAACGCCCATACTGCAATAGGTAAACATGCCGGCGCTAACGGACTGACCGACCCGCTGATGATGGAAGAGTATGTAACAGGCCCTGAGCAGGAAGCTGATACCAATAAATGGGTAACACATTTATATTACATCGCTAAATAAGTTTTTCACAGTTACATCATAAAAGCAGCCCTGCACAATTGCGGGGCTGCTTTTTCGTTATTTACAGTAGCTGCCAGTATATTCGCAATTCCAACGCAGCGTTTTGTAGCCAATGAAGCTATCGGTAATAATAGTCAACTATAATGTGAAGTACTTCATAGAAGTATGTCTTCATTCGGTATTTCGTGCCGCTGAGGGTATAGATGCAGAAGTAATTGTAGTGGACAACAACTCGAAAGACGATAGCTGTGACATGATAAGGGCCAAGTACCCGCAGGTAAGGCTGATAGAGAATAAAGAGAACCTGGGGTTTTCGCGCGCTAATAACCAGGGTGTGGCTATAGCGCAGGGCGAGTACATCCTGTTCCTGAACCCGGATACGGTAATGCCGGAAGATTTTCTACAAAAGATGGTGGACTATATGGATACCCACCCCGATGCGGGGAGCATTGGCCCCAGGCTGATAGACGGTAGGGGACAATATGCACCGGATGGTAAAAAGTCCTTCCCCAGCCTGTCGGTAGCCATATTCAAAACCACGGGCATCAACAAGATATTTAAAAACTCTACCTACTTCAACAAATATTACGCCGTACATGTACAAGAAAACGAAACTGCGGAAGTAGATATCTTATCAGGCTGCTGCATGATGGTAAGGCGCAGCGTGATAGATAAAGTAGACGGAGCTTTTGACGAGGCCTACTTTATGTATTGCGAGGATTTTGACCTCTGCTACCGCATACAAAAAGCAGGATACAAGAATATCTATTACCCTGAAGTAACGCTGATACACTACAAGGGAGAAAGTACACGCAAAGCCACCATATCGCATGTGCGGATATTCAATGATGCGCTTTCTGTTTTTGTACGGAAACACTATTCAAAAACCAATGCCCGGCTGTTCATTATGCTCATCAATGTGGGCATTGTGCTGAGAGCTATATTGAGTGTAGTAAAACAACTGCTGAAGGTGCTGCGCCTGCCTTTGTTCGACGCACTGATATTAATAGGTACGCTGGCGTTTATGACTACGTTCTGGGTAGAGGAAGTGAAAAACATACTACCCATACCACTGGATTCTATTTTGAAGACATTCCCTGTATATATAGGTATATGGCTGGTCAGCCTGTTTTTCAATGGGGTGTACGACCAAGCGTATAAAGCCACACGTGTGGTAAGGGGTATGGCTATAGGTACGGTTGTGATACTGGCCTATTACGGTTTGCTACCGCCGGAGCTGCGCTATTCAAGGGCCATCATCATCTTCTCGGCATTTATAGGCACTGTAGCTATGCTGGGCCTGCATGGTTTGCTGCACAGGCTGGGTATCTTTAAGTTCATCCGCTACGACGAGCTGCCGGGCAAAGGCGTGATAGTAGCCCATGAAGCAGCTTATACACAAACCATACAGACACTTAAGAATGTCCATTTTGCACCGGAGATAACCGGCAGGATAGAGCCATCAGCCACCAAGGGTGATGCCCTGGCTGCACTACCCGAGCTGAGCCAGTTTGTATATACTGCGGGTACAGAGGAAATTATCTTTTGTATCAATGGATTGAGTTATACAGAGATGTTCAGGCAAATGGATATATGCGGAAAAGGATATGAGTATAAAATACACATTGCCGGCAGCAACAGCTTTGTAGGCAGCAACTCCAGCCAGTCTGCCGGCGACCTGTACACGCTGGACAGGCGCTACAACCTTTCAGACTTCGCTAAACAGCGTAATAAACGCCTGATAGATGTATTTTCTGCTTTGGCATTTGTGATACTATTTCCTGTACTTGCTTTCTTAGTGAAAAAGCCTTCACAATTTTTCGGCAACTGCCTGGGTGTACTGAAAGGTAGCCGTACATGGATAGGCTACAAGCAACCACATCCGTCTCTACCACCCATAAGGTCAGGTATTTTGCCACCCTACAATATAATATTGGGATATAGTCCTGATGATGAGGCAGCACACAAACTGGATGTATTGTACGCCCAGGACTACTCTTCGGATACCGATGTCCGGCTGATACTTAAGAATTTTAAATATCTGGGTGGTTTTCAGTAAAAAGATTTTGCAAAAATCAGAAGTTGGTTATTTTTGCAATCCCATTTGACATTCTTCTCTAGAGGAAGCACTGGGAAAATAAAAATATTCCTCCTTAGCTCAGTTGGTTAGAGCACCTGACTGTTAATCAGGGGGTCTCAGGTTCAAGTCCTGAAGGGGGAGCAAAGCCGGTTCGATAGAATCGGCTTTCTTCTTTGCAAAAACTCACACTGCTATAGGAATTGTCACATCATGACACTATCGTGACAATCTATTGTCATTTATAATATGCTATTCAGTAAGCTACCACTACCTTTGCGCCCAAAATAGAATTGATGAAGAAATACAGTATTATCGGCATGTTGCTGTTGGCGGCTGCATGTGGCCCGGCTGAAGAGGGGCATACAGAAAAAGAACACGAAGGACACGGCCACAGCCATCATGGTGATACACCAGTACATGAGGTAGACACTAATACATTAGTGTACTCAGACGAAAAGCATTTTAAAAATGTAATACAGCTGACAACCGGTGGCGACAATGCAGAGGCATATTTTGGCTTCGATGGTAAGACAGTAGTATTCCAGCGCACCAACCCCGCAGAAGGTATAGAATGCGACCAGATATTCTATGGTGTATTGCCTCAAACCAAAGAAGAAAAGTTTGAATACAAAATGGTGAGCACCGGCACTGGACGTACTACCTGCTCGTACATGATGCCCGATGGTAAACATGTTATGTACTCATCTACGCACCTGGCAGGTAAAGAATGTCCACCGGTACCTGATAAGGAGAAAATGAAGAAGTATGTATGGCCTGTGTACGACAGCTATGACATCTTCATAGGCGACCTGGATGGCAAAGTGGTGAAGCAACTGACGAATACCCCGGGCTACGATGCTGAGCCTACCATCTCTCCGAAAGGTGACAAAGTAGTGTTCACCTCTACACGCAACGGCGACCTGGACCTGTATGTGATGAACCTGGACGGCAGCAATGTAAAACAGATAACTAAAGAACTGGGTTATGATGGCGGTGCATGGTTCTCGCCAGACGGAACTAAAATTGTATGGCGTGCCTCTCGCCCCAAAACCGCTGAAGAGCAAAAGGAATATAAAGACCTGCTGGCGCAAGGCCTGGTAATGCCTACCAATATGGAAGTGTTTGTAGCCAATGCAGACGGCAGCAATGTAAAGCAAATCACCAACCTGGGTAAGGCTAACTGGGCACCCAACTGGATGCCCGATGGCAAACGCATCATCTTCGCTTCTAACCACGAGTATGAGCGCGGTTTCCCCTTCAATATGTATATCATTAACGAAGATGGTACGGGCTTAGAAAAAATATCGCACGACGGTGGTTTTGATGCCTTCCCGATGTTCTCGCCCGATGGCAAGCGCATCTTATTTAGTTCTAACAGGAACAACAAAGGCACCCGCGAAACGAATATGTTTATTGCGGACTGGGTGGATTAGAAAAGTTGAAATTAAATCCCGATAGCTATCGAGACAAAAGTTAAAAGCCAGAATTCAAAACGGAAACGTTTTTTGAATTTTGGCTTTTGAACTGCTTTCGACCTCATGAGTTCCTTGAAAAGTAATTGAGTTACGAATAATTTTTACTTTTAGTACATGATTAAAGCATTCCTGCTGGTGGGTGTTGGTGGTTTCTTCGGTAGTGTAGCTCGTTACGGGGTTAAGCTTTTGACCGATAAGTATCTGCCTGTTTCTTTCCCCTACGGCACTTTCTTTGTAAATATCCTGGGGTGTTTTATCATCGGGCTGCTGTTTGGCCTGGCACACCGCAGCCAGTTGGGTGCCAATACCTGGCTCGTATTAGCAACGGGGTTCTGTGGCGCTTTCACCACGTTCTCTACTTTTGCGCTGGAAAATAATATGCTGCTGGCAGGCAGACAATCCACCACAGCATTAGTATATACCATACTCAGCCTGGTGCTCGGGCTTGTTTTGTGCCGCTGGGGTATTGCGTTGGTGCGTTAACCGTATGTCATTTCCAATACCTTTTTATCGCTCAATAGCCGGGCAATGGCCATCTCATGTTTTTTGCGCGATGCGCTGATAATCCAGTGAACGGTAATGACATCATCTTTTTTATGATAAGCTGTTTCCCGCAGTTTATATCCCTTCCCTTCAAAGTATGCATCATATTTGAACCCGGCAGCCATATCAAAACTCACTTTATAAGTCATCGTTTCCGATATTTTATTCAGACTTATTTCTACCCATTGCAGTATGACCAGTATAATCCACACCACGATGGTGGCAGCAACAGCCAGGTTATAATCGCCCGTGCCTACTGCCATACCTATAGCCGCACTCATCCATGCCGTAGCTGCGGTGGTCAGCCCATGAACATTATTTTTCCCTTTGAAGATGATGCCCGCACCAATAAAACCTATACCCGTAACGATATTGGAGGCAATACGGCTCACATCGGTTGTCCCGAACATGTCCAATTCTGCTATATTATAAGAAACGATGGTAAACAGGGCAGAGCCTGCGCAAACCAGTATCAGTGTTCTTAGACCGGCGGGTTTGCTACTCCATTCGCGTTCCAGACCTATAATCGCGCCCAGCAGTGCCGCTACCAGCACCTTTTGTATATCTTCAGTAAATATTGACGACCATTCCATTATTATCCATTATTAAGAAAAACACCTATTTGTCTAAAATGGTTCGTTTTTGAATAATACCCGTGGGTTTGCTAATTTAGCATCCCCAAATGTTCAAGTTTTCATGATAGAGATAAAAGTGCCCGCTGTAGGCGAATCAATCAGCGAAGTAACACT
Organism: uncultured Bacteroidota bacterium; assembly: GCA_937928385.1. Taxonomy (GTDB): domain Bacteria; phylum Bacteroidota; class Bacteroidia; order Chitinophagales; family Chitinophagaceae; genus UBA5543. Next base: position 15,403 of record CALEZD010000124.1, on the reverse strand, counting down.
GGTAAAATGGCTGAAGAAAGACGGTGAATGGGTAGAGCGCGATGAAGTGCTGTGCGAACTGGAGTCTGAAAAGGCCACTTTTGAGCTGAATGCCGAAAAATCGGGTATACTGCATATCGTAGCTCAGGAAGAGCAAACGCTGAACATTGGCGACCTGGCCTGCAAAATAGACGAAACTGCTGAGCGTCCCGCAGGTGCTGCTCCGGTTAAAGAGGAAAAGGTAGCAGCTAAGAAAGATGCGGCACCGGCACCCAAAGAAGAACCTAAAAAGACAGAGAAAGCCCTTGCTGCTTCAGACACCAAGGCTACACCCGTAGCTAAAACCATGATGGCAGAAAACAAGCTGAACACAGGGGATATAAAGGGTACCGGCGGCGGCGGACGCATCACTAAAAAAGATGTGCTGGCAGCGATGGAAGCACCGGGCCGTATAGGTGGTGGCGAAATCAACCGCAACGACGACCGCAAGAAAATGAGCAACCTGCGTAAGACCGTAAGCCGCAGGTTGGTAGAAGCCAAGAACAGCACGGCCATGCTTACTACCTTCAACGAGGTGGATATGACCAATATCATGGCTATACGTGCCAAGTATAAAGACGTGTTCAAAGAACAGCACGGAGTGAACCTGGGCTTTATGTCCTTCTTCGCTAAAGCCTGTTGCTATGCGTTGCTGGAGTGGCCTGCCGTGAACGCTTATATTGATGGCGACGAAATTATTTACCACGACTACTGCGATATATCCATTGCCGTATCGGCGCCAAAAGGATTAGTAGTGCCCGTAATACGCAACGCGGAAAGCCTGGGCATGCACGAAATAGAGCTGGCAGTAAAAGAACTGGCTACCAAGGCCCGCGACAACAAACTGACTATAGAAGAAATGACCGGCGGGACATTTACCATTACCAATGGTGGTGTATTCGGTTCGCTGATGTCAACGCCCATTATCAACATACCGCAGAGCGCCATACTGGGTATGCACAAGATACAGGACCGCCCCATGGTGATAGATGGCAAAGTAGAAGTACGCCCGATGATGTACCTGGCGCTGAGCTACGACCACCGCATCATAGATGGCCGTGAGTCGGTGAGTTTCCTTGTACGGGTGAAAGAACTGCTGGAAAATCCCGAACTGCTGCTGATGGGTAAAGACCCTGTGAAGACTTTGCTGGAATTGTAAAGAACAAAGTGAACAATTATATTTTGATAATGCCGGGTGTAAAAATCCGGCATTTTTTAATAAAACATACCCGGTATGAATTGGTTGATATTGATAATAGCAGGATTGTTTGAAGTAGCTTTCGCAGCTTGTTTGTCTAAGGCTAAGTTTGCTGCCGGCAGCCAGTTTTATTTTTGGATGTTCTTGTTCCTGGTTTGCCTTTCAGCAAGTATGTTCCTATTATACAAGGCTTCGCAAACTATACCTATGGGCACCGCCTATGCCGTATGGACAGGAATTGGCGCTGTAGGTACAGTGATAGTTGGAATTATTTTCTTTAAAGAGCCGGCAAGTTTCTGGCGGTTGTTCTTTATTGTTACACTGATACTTTCTGTAGTGGGATTGAAGTTTGTGTCGGAGTAATTGAATCGTCTTTTGAATTTTTACGTTTAACTTTTGAATTAAGCTTTGCATTACATCTGGCAACATATCGAAACCATTATCAACAGCTACGACGGCACTGTGCCACTGGTGCATTTCCTGAAGGGCTATTACAGGCAATACCCAAAACTGGGCAGTCGCGACCGTAAGATGCTGAGCGAAATGGCCTATAGCTGGTACAGATGTAGTAAAGCGTTGGATGAAACACTGCCATTGAAGGAGAAAATGGCTACCTGCCTGCGGCTGTGCGATACAAACAACGCCCGGCTGTTGCAATTAACGGAAGGATTAGGCATCGCACACGATGTTCAATTGAATCAACTTTTCCCTTACGACTTGCAGTTGTCGCCCGGTATCACAAAAGAAGCATGGCTGAACAGTATGCTCACGCAGCCCTCGTTGTTCATACGCATACGCAAGAACAAAGGCAAACTGCTGGAGATACTGGAGGAACAGCAGGTGCCATATCAGTTGATTACTAACAGTTGCCTGGCGCTGCCTAACGGCACACCCGTTGACAAATGGCTGCCGCCTTTTGCGTATGTGGTGCAGGATGCCTCTTCGCAAAAAACAAGCGAATACTTTACCGCCACCCCCTATGAAAAATGGTGGGATGCCTGCAGCGGCGCAGGGGGCAAATCACTCTTGCTGAAAGACAAAGAACCCCTTGCCGACCTCACTGTATCAGACACACGTAAAAGCATACTCAACAACCTGAAGGAACGATTCCGCACTTACAGCCATATCATGCCCACTGCTTACGAGGTGGATGTAGCCAATGCTGCACAACTGGAAGATATAATGAAGGATAAAAGGTTCGACAATATCATTTGCGATGTACCTTGCACAGGTTCAGGCACATGGGCGCGCACACCCGAGCAAATGTATTTCTTCGACCCCGCCACGGCAGACGAATATGCAGCCCGCCAAAAACAAATTGCTGTAAACGCGGCGCAATACCTGCAACCCGGCGGTAAACTATATTACATTACCTGCTCGGTTTTCAGCATAGAGAATGAAGAAGTAGTGCAACATTTAACTGCACAAACGGGCATGACCGTAAAAGAAATGGAAGTCATCAACGGCATAGACATACACGCCGACAGTATGTTTATAGCTGTCTTAGAAAAAACGGCTTAGCGCTTCAGTAGTTTCTGTGTGATTGTTTTATCGCCCATCGTGCCCTTCAGGAAATAAACACCGGGAGTGAGTCCAGGCAATTCAGGCTGGATAGTGCGTACACCGTTAGCGGCATCGGCAGATATGGTATATACTACCTTACCGCTTATATCTGTCAATACTATTTCTACAGTATTCTTTTGTTCGCTGTATACACGTATGGTTATTTGTTCGTCGAAGGGATTGGGGCTTACCGTCAGCCAGTTGCCGTTATCGGGCATTTTAGGCAAGTCCTTGATATTTAAATAATCCAGCGCTGCATGAAAATTGGGTACTCCATATCCCAATTGCACACCGGGATTATTATATACGTGTGCGCTCTTCTGTATGGCTGTGCGTACCTGGTAAGGGGTAAGCGTGGTACTGGTTTGCATCAGGCAGGCAGCCCATCCCGCCAGTTGCGGCGTAGCCCAGGACGTACCGCTGGATAGCATTGGATTAGGTCCATTGCGCATGACAGATGCAGGCTGCCCTACCATACATACATCAGGTTTTATTCGTCCTGATGAATTGGGGCCATAACCGCTATTGCCTGCCGGTACCTTGTCCAGTCCTACAGAACCTACTGTAATAGCACTATCCGCATCGCCGGGGGTAAGTATATAGTTCCAGGAACCCCCACCCTCGTTGCCGGCAGATGCTACAAATAATATGCCTTTGGTTGTAGCCATATTAGCAGCCTTAGCCGCTATTGTAGTTTTACCGTCTATATCAGCATAAGTCAGCGAAAACATTGTTGGCAAATTGAACCTGTCGTAGCCCAAAGAAATAGTGATGATGTCTGCCCCTACACTATCCGCTCTTTCTGATGCGGCAACTATATTGTCCATTTCTATCACCTGTTCACTGCCTTGTATTTCAGTAATGTATAGGGCATAATCAGCATAAGGTGCTGTGCCTACATAGGTGCCGGGCAGGTTACCCGCCATGGTACTTAAAGATGTAGTGCCATGCAGCCCGTTCATAAACACATTGCTCACAGCATCGCGGTAATTATACTGGTCTATCAGCCTGTTGCTGTTCATCAGGCTGTCAAACGCAGGGCCGGTATCTACGCCTTCAAAACCTTCATCCAATACAGCTATTAACTTACCTTCTCCTTTGCGGCCAATATCATGCAGGTAATCGCCCCGAACCAAAGATGTTTGTTGCCAGGCATCCCCATAATATATTGCGGATCCTGTGGTTTTCTTTTGTACGGGTGGAATTTCTTTACCAGGCTTATGCAGGCCCAAAGGATAGTAAGCGATGTAAACAATGGTATCAATAAATGGCTTGCCCTGCAATGTGAGGATGTCTGAAGAATCATTCAGCAGCAATACTGTGTAATTAAACCACCTGGATGTTATATGCAATTTGCCGCCTGACAGCGTCAGCACACTATCCATATAAGCCGGGGAAACAGGCAGGTCGGTACTGTCTATGGCAATGTTCTGGGCCGTACGCCTGTCTATAGCTCGCTGCGACAAGAAGCCCAGCGGGTTAGTTAAACTGTGCGTAGTACCGGCTTTATCCGTAAAACTGATACGGAATCCGTATTGCGGTTGCGCAAACGCCGAAAATGAAAGAATGAGTAATCCCACAAAACACAAAACCAATCCCCTGCACATACTTGTAGGTTTATTATCAGTTGTGGTCAACGGCCTTCATCACCACACCATTGCCCTTGCGGCATTTGGTTGTAGCGGCATCGTATGTCCACCTGATGTATTCGCGATACACCATGCCCACGCCCGAAGCATATACTTCGCGGCTGCTGGTGCGTGATGCATTTTCTTCAGGATATACTATCGGGTCACCTACAGCTTCGTCTATTTGCTCAACGGTTACTGTATTGTCAAATACTTTATAACCTGTATTGAACGGATGCTGTACATTTTTGTAATAATAATCCCAATTATCGTAATAGGCGTAATCCGGGTCTTTGGTCAGGATGTAGTTATTACCTTTCCATTTTTCACCTTCCTGTATAGGAAACACCATTTTGATGTACCTCAACTGGTCGTACACCATCTCCAGTGTCACCTTTGTATTGGTTACATAAAATACGCTATGCGGTTCCCACTCATCCAGTACTTTTTTCCTGATATAGGTTTCCACCCTGTAGGAGGGGCGTCCCTGCGCATCCGTAAATGTATCGGCTACCCTGTGCATTACCTGGTAGTGGTAAAAGCGCTCTACGCAGAATGTATCATCCCATATCGTTGAATCTACTTCATACAATACCCATTTACCCTTTTCCAAAGGATAATACTCCTGTTCCGCCTGCGGGGGTGCCGGCCTGTCATCCGGTTTCTTGCAGGAAAACATAGTAACGGTAAATGCCAATGCCAATAGTAAGAAAGGTAGCGACTTCCTGATCATATCAAATTATGTATACAGTTATTACCGTAAATATAACTAAAGAAATGAAAAGTTAATATTTTCAGCAGGCTTAATCCGGGAATTTCATCCGATATATGACTTTTTGCTGATATTGAGCGAGTTATCACTCAAAACCCGCCCTGATAATACCACCGCCCACTACATCATCACCCTCGTAAAACACGGCTGACTGCCCGGGAGCAATGCTATTAACAGAATGGTCAAAATGCACCTCAACCAGGTCATTTTTCACATGCAATATGCTCTCGCTGCCGGGGTCTTTGTAGCGGATTTTGGTTACGGCCTCCATGCCATCGGGTACAGCGTCATATTTAATCATATTGATACCGCCTACCAGCATTTTGCTTTGCTGCAGTTCTTCAGGAGGGCCTAATACTACCGTGTTTGTTTCGGGTATGATTTTGGTTACAAACATAGGTTTGCCCAATGCTATGCCCAGCCCTTTGCGCTGGCCGATGGTATAGAATGGATAACCTGCGTGTTTACCTATTACCTCACCGCTGGACAATACAAAATCTCCTCCTGCCACTTCTGCTTCCAGCGCCGGGTCATTCCTTTTCAGGAAACCACGATAATCGTTGTCAGGAACAAAACATATCTCGTAGCTCTCCGCTTTTTTAGACAGTTCTTCATAGCCCATATCGTAGGCTATCTGCCGCACTTCGGTCTTCAGGTAATCGCCCAGCGGGTATATACTGCGCGAGAGGCAGTCCTGCCCCAACCCCCACAGCACATAGCTCTGGTCTTTGGTCAGGTCTTTGGCTTTAGATAATACATAGCGGCTGTTTTCTTCCCGCACTTTTACATAGTGGCCTGTAGCAATAAAATCGCAGCCAAGCGCATCCGCACGTTTCAGCAATGCAGCCCATTTGATATGCGTATTGCACAATACACAGGGATTGGGCGTGCGGCCTGCTATATATTCTTCTACAAAGTTGTTGATGACAAAATCGCCGAATTCCTCACGTATATCCAGCACATAATGCGGGAACCCGTGCTCTACAGCAGCCTGGCGGGCATCATTAAAGGAATCGAGGTTGCAGCAACCCGTTTCTTTTTTGCCCCCGCCCGATGTGGCGTAGTCCCATGTCTTCATAGTAATGCCCACTACATCATAACCCTGGTTATGAAGCATCAAGGCACTGATGGTACTGTCTATACCACCGCTCATCGCCACCAATACTTTCCCGTTCCTGCTCATTACTATGTTAATTCAGAATTTGCAAAGTTACGAATAACCTGTTTAGCACACGTTTTCCCCTGATAGATATTCAATACTGCCGTATCACCACCCCTGATATACATTATTTTCATGCTTTCAGGGTAACTTTACGCTCCATGCAGTATTCTGTTACATTTCCGGGCGGCACGGTCAGGTACCTGTTCAGCAGTTCTTTTGAGCATCTGCACCAATGGCTCAATCCTGCGGAATGTATCATTATCACAGATACTAATGTCAGGGCTTTATACCATCAAGTTTTTAGTGATTTTAAAGCGGTTATCACCATTCCGGCTGCGGAATACCACAAAAACTTCAGTACCATCTTATCCATCACACAACAACTGCTGGAACACCAGGCACACCGCAAAACCTTCCTGCTGGGGGTTGGCGGGGGTATGGTTACAGATATTACCGGGTTTATAGCCTCGGTATATATGCGGGGTCTGCCCTTTGGATATGTACCCACTTCTTTACTGGGTATGGTAGATGCTTCTATAGGAGGTAAAAACGGTATTAATATAGGCTTACAGAAAAACCTGCTGGGCACCATCAGCCAGCCGGATTTTATTTTGTTTGATACACAGTTCTTACATACGCTGCCCGATGGAGAATGGAGCAATGGTTTTGCCGAAGTGATAAAATACGCATGCCTGTTTGATAAAGAACTTTTTGCCGAGCTGGCGGAACGTAATGTTCAATTTTATAAAAATGACAACGCCTCCACCTCAGCGCTCGTATCCCGCTGTGCCGATTGGAAAAACAAAATTGTATTGGCTGATGAACGGGAAAGCGGCATGCGCAAGCTGCTCAACTTCGGGCATACGGCTGGCCATGCTTTCGAAACAGTTTGTAATATACCACACGGACATGCGGTAGCGTTAGGTATGCTCGTTGCCTGTCACTTGTCTGAGCAATACGGGCTGGACAGTAATATAAAAAAACAACTTTCTGATTTACTGAAACAATACGGTTTACCTACCGGCGTACAAGCTGACACAGATGAATTGATGAAGGTATTAACGATGGATAAAAAACGTGGGAATGATGGCATTGATTTTATCGTGTTGAAAGAAAGAGGTAAAGCGGAGGTACGTAATATAGAATTTGCAACAATCAGGCAGGCCTTAGAAGAATTTATACATGCAGGTAATAGTTAGTCCCGGTAACATGAGTGGGGTGGTAACTATACCACCTTCTAAAAGCATGATGCAGCGTGCCTGTGCCGCTGCATTGCTGCACAACGGCACTACGGTTATTACCAACCCCGGCTATTCCGATGATGATAAAGCCGCACTCAGTATCATTCAGCAACTGGGCGCAGAGGTATATGAAACTGTGGATAATACTATTGAAATTGTCAGCAGCGGGTTAAGGCCTAAAAGCGATGTAATACATTGCGGCGAGAGCGGATTGTCTGCCAGGTTGTTTATTCCTATTGCAGCATTATCGCATAGCGATATTACAGTGACAGGCACGGGCAGTTTGCTGCACCGCCCCATGAAAGAGTATTTGCATGTATTGCCAAAACTTGGCGTGTCTATTTTGGAGACCAACGATGGCCTGCCTATGGTGGTGCGCGGGTCCTTGCAGCCCGGCAATATAAAAATAGATGGTTCCGCCAGCTCACAGTTCCTTACGGGCCTCTTAACTGTGTATTCGTTTACGGCTACTGAGCCTGTTCATATAATGGTAAGCCACCTCGTCAGCCAACCATATATTGACCTGACACTGCAAATACTAAAATCATTCGGAAAGAATATTATCAACCAGGACTACCGGAAATTTATCATTGACCCGAAGCTGCATACACAGGTAGATGAAGTAAACATACATATCGAGGGCGACTGGAGTGCGGGGGCAAATTTCATAGTAGCGCAGGTAATGGGTGCTGAGGTATATATCAAAGGATTGAAAGAAAATTCCGTACAAGCTGATGCTACTATCACTAAAGTAGTCAATGGAAATAAGGCTTTCGAATTTGATGCCACGCACAGTCCCGACTTGTTTCCCATACTTGCAGTGTATGCAGCCTATTGTAAGGGCGTAAGTAAAATAAAGGGCTTGCACCGGTTGAAATATAAAGAGAGCAACCGCGCTGAAAGCATATATGCACTGTTGTATAAATTAGGCACCTCATTTGTCTTAAGCAATGATGATGAATTGATAGTAATCGGTGCCGAAAAACCATTCAGGAGTTGTATCATAAATTCTTATAACGACCACCGTATAGTGATGGCAGCAGCTATTGCGGCACTCAGGGCAACGGGGCCGGTGACTATTAACGGCGCTGAAGCAGTCAACAAGTCTTACCCGGCTTTTTTTGACGATTTATTATCCTTAGGTGTTGATTGCCAATTTGTAAATTAGCAGTATGAACAGTTTCGGGCGTATATTCAGGTTAAGCATATTCGGCGAGTCGCATGGAGTAGCGGTAGGAGTAACGGTGGATGGTTGCCCTGCAGGTATATCGTTATCTATCGAAGATTTCCTGCCCGACCTGGAACGCCGCAAAGCCGGTGCAACGGGCACCACACCACGCAAAGAAGAGGATATGCCGGAAATCATCAGCGGTGTATTCAATAGTTATACCACGGGCGCACCCGTTACTATCCTGTTCAGGAATAATAATATACAATCTAAAGACTACGAAGCTATAAGACACACTCCCCGCCCCGGCCATGCCGATTTTGTATTGGATAAAAAATATAAAGGCTATAACGACTACCGCGGCGGCGGGCATTCTTCAGGCAGGTTAACATTGGCGTTAGTGGCTGCCGGAGTAATTGCCAAGAAAATCATAGCCCCTGTACTGCCCACAGCACGATTGATAGAAGCAGGTGGCAATACGGATATTGAAGCTGCCATCAACCAGGCGGTGGAGATGCAGGATAGCATTGGAGGAATTATTGAATGTACCGCTACCGGCTTACCCATCGGATGGGGCGAACCTTTCTTTGATTCTGTGGAGTCTGTTATCAGCCATTTGGTCTTTTCCATACCTGCTACCAAGGGCATTGAGTTTGGCAGTGGCTTTGCAGGCAGCAAATCAACCGGTAGCGAAAACAACGATGCTATACTGGACGGGCGGGGCAGCACCAAAACCAACCATGCAGGGGGCATCAATGGGGGCATCACCAATGGCAATGAACTCGTTTTCCGTGTAGCTATAAAACCCACCAGCAGCACACCCAAAGAACAACAGACCTGGAATAGTCAATCGCAGTCTGTAGAAGCATTTACCGTAAAAGGCAGGCATGATTTGTGTATCGCCTTACGCGCACCTGTAGTAGTGGAGGCTGCCTGCGCTATTGCGTTGGCGGATTTGAAACTTTTATCCTGAAATAATGAAACTCGTAATACTAACTATCATTGCCATTATCCCTCTATCCCTTTTTGCACAGGAGAAGTTCTCCCTTTTTCGAATCAATCGTCAGGAAATCTCACTTGACAGCATTAACGGCCCATGTAAAATGTCTTATGATATTATCGTGGATGGCATACCTGCCCAAAGATTGAATTTAAAAAGTCCGCACGCCACTATTGAGAGGACAAAGGTTGTATCGGATGTCTGGACAATGTTTCTCATAGAGCCTCAGCCTGGAATGGACAGTATTTTGCTGGAAATATATGATGGGACAGCATTTGTTGATTCAGCATACAGGTATGTCCGTAGACAATTGCCCTTACCCGAAATATATTTTTATAAAAAGGCACATAGGTCATGGCCGGAATATCCGTTACGATGGATATATGCTGAATACCCAAAAAGCGAATATGCATCATGCGGTTACAATATTAAATCCTTTAAAGCGGACCTATTCTTGAATGGGAAACTTGTATACACAATGCATTCAGATAATAAATATTTTGACAACGGAATTAATCAAAAACTATGTACAATGTGGATTAAAGACAACGTCCGTTTAGTATTACGTTCCATCATTGTCGAAGACAGTGCTGGAAATATTTATACAATCCCGGAAGTAAACCACCGCATAGCTTTCAATTTACCAATACACTAAATGAGTATACTTTACCCCCGCTGTCTGTCCCGTCTCATGCGGTAGCTCATCACTCAATAACCTGCCTTACCAATTGCCCCGGCTTTTAAGCCGGGAAAACAAAATATGGAGGGAGGCTTTAGCCAAACATGCACGCCATATTAGGCTAAAGCCTATCACAATACACAATAAAAAACCCGGCCTGAAGACCGGGACAATTGAAAAGATATTTGTGGTGGGAATACCTACACCCCCACCAGTATATTCATCAACTCCTGTATCTCCGCCGATTTTTCGTCATCGCGCTTGTAGCGGTAGCACAGCATCAGCTCTTCCAGCATTTTGAAGATGACCCGTTTTGCGTCTAATGGCTTGAAGTATGCCTCCCTGTCGGTAGCGTTTATCTTTTTCAGGTAAGTGTCCACGTCTTTTTGCGTGTACACCATACCGTTCATAGGGTCAACAAAGAATTGCATCTGCTGCACGGGGGCATCGTCTACGCTGTAGAAATGGTGCAATGTATCTATATAGGCAAATACAAACTGGCGTGGCAGGTCTATGGCAAATATGGGAATGTCCAGCAACTCGCAAAGCGCCAGGTACAATACACCTATTGAGTATGCGTTGCCCTGCTTGCTTTCCAGCACCTGGTTGATGTAGTAATATTTAGGCTCACGTTCCGTCAGTTCGTGCCCCTGCAATTTGTAATAGTTAAAGAGTATGCTGTTCAGGATGTTGACCTGTTCCAGCGGAGTAAGGTAGTTATTCAGCTCCAGCCATATATTCCTGCGTATCTGGTCGAACTGTGTGAGTATCGACGGTACGTTCATTTCAGGAAACTGGAACTTAGCTACCAGTATTGCACCTCGCAGCAGCTCAGGTTTTGGAGCCTGGCTCCAGTCATAAAACTCTTTCTGCAGGTTCTGGAAATGTACACGGTGTATCAGCATTTCAATCCGCTCCTGGGTGGCTGTATCTGCTGTTACTTCCCACAACTTCTCAAGGTTGGGGATTATCTCCACACCATAATTCAGCAGTTTTTCTGCCACTGTATCAAACACCTCTGTATCGGGGTCATCAATCAGTTGCAACAAAGCCGATATTTCCTTCTCATGCGGCATGCTCATCTTTTCCGTTTCGCAAGGTTAATTTACGACTTTTTCTTCTTACCGCGTGCAGCTTTTTTGGGCGGGTTGGCTTTCACATCTTCTATTATCGCCTTCACTTCTTCAATAGTCAGGTCGGCAGCGGTTTCCTGCTTTTCCTTTGGCAATTTATAGTTGCGCAGGCCTTGTTTGATATAAGGGCCATACGGGCCTTTCAGTATCTTTATTTTTTCTTTTTCAAATATTTTGATGGTATTCTCTGCGGCAGCTTTACGTTTCTCTTCTATCAGCGGTGCTACTTCATCCAGTTCTACCGTGTAGGGGTCCATCTCTTTTTTCAGCGAATAAAACTTGCTATCGTGCTGCGCATAAGGGCCAAAGCGTCCGATGTTCACCACTACATCACTACCCTCAAACAAGCCCAACTTGCGCGGCAGTTTGAACAGCTCCATAGCCTCATCGAAAGTAATGGTTTCTATGCTCTGGTTGGGGCGCAGTTTGGCAAAGCGGGGCTTCTCTTCATCTTCCGTTCCGCCTATCTGTACCATTGGGCCAAACCTGCCCAGGCGCGCTACCACAGGCTTGCCGCTTTCAGCGTCTTCGCCCAGCATACGTTCACCTTTTGCACGTTCTGCATGCTCCAGTGTATGCTCTACATTTTTATGAAAAGGATGGTAGAAGCTGTCTATCATCTTATGCCATACTATTTTTCCCTGTGCTATATCGTCAAACTCCTGCTCTATTTTGGCTGTAAAACCGTAATCCATCACCTTCTGAAAATGCTCGCTCAGGAAGTCGGTTACTACCAGTCCCAGGTCGGTAGGAAAAAGTTTATTACGCTCCGCACCAATATTTTCAGTTTCTTCCTTCCTGGTTATCTCACTACCCTTCAGGCTCAGTATCCTGTACACGCGGGGTATCCCCTCTTTATCCCTTTTCTCTACATAGCCACGCTGCTGTATAGTACTGATGGTGGGTGCATAAGTAGAGGGCCGGCCTATACCCAGCTCTTCCAGTTTCTTAACCAGCGATGCCTCGGTATAACGTGGGTGAGGGCGTGTGAACCGCTCTGTACTGCGCATTTCTACCAGTGGCAGTTGCATACCTACAGTCAGCGGCGGCAGCATATCCGCGTTTTCCTCATCGCCATCTTCATCGTCCCTGCCTTCGGTATATGCTTTCAGGAAACCATCAAAACGCAGTACTTCACCTTTTGCAGTCAGTTCATCTTTGCGGGTGGATATATTTATTTTGGCTGTTGTACGCTCCAGTTCTGCATCAGACATCTGGCTGGCAATAGTGCGTTTCCATATCATTTCGTACAGACGCTGTGCATCAGCATTACCCGTCTGCATCACGCTCATGTCCGTTGGGCGTATGGCTTCGTGCGCTTCCTGGGCACTCTCGTTCTTGTTTTTATATTGGCGCTGATGATGGTATTTTTCGCCGTACTGCGACAATATTTCGTTGCGTATTCCCTCCAACGCGGTTTCCGACAGGTTTACCGAATCGGTACGCATATAGGTTATCTGTCCGCTTTCATATAGTTTCTGCGCCAGCAGCATGGTTTTCGATACGGAGTATCCCAGCTTGCGGCTGGCTTCCTGTTGCAGCGTAGATGTAGTAAAAGGTGCTGTGGGCGATTTCTTAGCCGGTTTCACCTGCACGTCGCTTACCGTATATGTGGCACCAATACAGTCAGACAGGTATTTTTGCGCACCACCTTCGTCATTTATCTTTTCGCCGCTTTCTGCTTTGAATGTTACTTTCTTTTTATTCAGGTCATCGGCCTGGAAATACGCATCCAGCTTAAAGCTGCTTTGTGGCTCAAATTTATTGATTTCCCTTTCGCGCTCCGCTATCAACCTAACTGCTACCGACTGTACGCGCCCTGCAGACAGGTTATTGCGCATGCTCATCTTACGCCACAGTATAGGCGAAATTTCAAATCCCACAATACGGTCGAGTATGCGGCGGGCCTGCTGGGCATTTACCAGATCCATATTCACGGTGCGCGGCTTCTCCACTGCCTTCTTTATGGCCGGCTTGGTGATTTCGTGAAAGACTATCCTTTTCGTTTTGCGAGGGTCCAGTCCGAGTACTTCGCAAAGGTGCCATGATATGGCCTCCCCTTCGCGGTCCTCATCCGTTGCCAGCCAAACCTCTTCAGATTTTTTAGCCTGCGATTTCAGGTCTTTTACCACCTTCTGCTTATCGTCCGATATTTTGTATTTAGGCGTATAGTCATTCTCAATGTCAATACCCATGTCCTCCTTCTCCAGATCGCGGATGTGGCCATAGCATGACATTACCTCAAAATCCTCACCCAGTATTTTTTCTATCGTTTTCGCCTTTGCCGGAGACTCCACTATCAACAGGTTCTTTGCCATTCGGTTGACCTTTTGCTCTATTTATATTATTAGTAATTCCCTTACTGCCTTTCGCCGGGGATGTGCAATAATAAAGTATTGTTTCGGAAAAATAAAAAAGGGCGGCAATCTTGCCACCCTTTTATTATAAAATATCTGACTAATTAGCGTGCTACTGAGAAACGGCCAGACTGACGGAGGTCTTTTGTTTCTATAGTATATATGTACATTCCGTTTGAAAGGCTTGACACATCAAATTTAGCCTCGCCGTATAATACTTTCTCCAATTTTTGAGAAGCTACTTGCTGACCTAACAAGTTGCTGATGCTTACAGTTGCATCTGCTGCGTACTCTAAACCAAACTTAATAGCAACAGTGTTGTTAGCCGGGTTAGGGAATGCATTATGTGCTTCGAAACTGTTAGTAACGTTGGCTACTGAAACTGGAGGACAGTCCGTACATGTAATTACAAAGTCAATGTAAGGGAACTCAGAACTGCTTTCTTTAGTCCAGAAGTACTGGTTCAGGTACCTGTCATAGAAATTACTACCAGTGTCCTGGATATTCAGCATGCCCAAACCAAGGTTGTAGTTTCCTGCTGTATATGTAGCATACGAGTTAGTATTTTGTTCGAACACCCATGGGCGCATCATATTATATTCAACAATTTCATTAGGCCTGCTTGAACCGTAGAAAACAGTGTCATAGGGTGTGTAGGTTGGATCACCGGTAATTACAGTTGCTGTAACAGCCACTAAGTTACCTGCAGGGATGTTCTGGCCGAAATAAATAGCAAAACGATTTAAACCATTAGCCAGTGTATCATCAGCTACTGCCTGGGTAATCGGGATGTTCTTAATCACCCTGGTAGTACCCTTAGCAATCCTTTGGTTGAAGTCATACTGTACATCAACAACTACTAAAGTATCAACACCGTAGTTAGCTTTGATGTTACCACCAAACCAACTTGTGAGATCCAGATCAGAACCATTGCTGCCGTTACCGTAAGTTAAAGCAACGCGAAGTGTATCTACGACAGTATTATTCTTTTTGTTACTATTCTGTAAATAACTGCCATATATAGCAATAGTGTCAACCCTGTATGCGCTATAGCTCTGGATTCCGATTTTACCTTTAAAATCAGATGCGAACTCATCATTGAATAAATTGTACCAAGGATGCAATACAGCACCAAATCCCATGTAGCTGCTTGTATCAACCCCACCGGTAAAGTATGACAATGCATCACCTGATCCCCACAGATAAGGGAACCCATCATCAACAGCGTTTAACAAATCGAGAAGTTCAACATAGTTGTACGTACGAGTACCGCTCATTGTTCCTTTACCTGCAACCCTGCTCTCATATTTCCACGGTGTCAGCTTCCTCATTTCTTCGAGCGTTATTTTTTTACCGTGTTGTTGATAATCTTCAGATGCTACCGGAGCGGCAATCATCCTTGATGTCCTTTCAACCTTTTGAGCCTGGACACTGGTTGTCAACACACAAACAGATAATAATAATAGTAACTTTTTCATCATTTT
>CALEZD010000123.1 GCA_937928385.1 uncultured Bacteroidota bacterium | reverse complement strand
AATATCTGTTTGGTAATAGATTTTTTATGCATTAACTTTGCCACCTAAATTTATTGTAAACCAGAATAATTTCTATTATTAATGGCGGTAAAAATTCGTCTCCAACGTCACGGCTCTAAGAAGCGCCCGTTCTACTTCATTGTTGTTGCTGATACTTCAGCTCCACGCGATGGTAGATTTATTGAGAAACTAGGCACTTACAACCCATTGTCCGTTCCGGCAACCATCAGGTTGAACCGTGAGCGTTCACTGCACTGGATGCAGAATGGTGCCCAGCCCACTAACACTTGCCGCCGAATCTTGTCTTTCAAAGGGGTATTGTACCTGAAGCACCTGATGCGTGGTGTAAGCCTCGGCCTGTTTGATGAGAGTGCGGCTATGCAGAAATTTGAAGCATGGAATGCTGACCACGAAAAGCTGGTTGCAGAACGTGAGGAAACTCACCGCAAGCACAAAGCTGAAAAGCGCCATGCAGCTATGTCTGAATCTGTAAAGAAAGTAGAAGAGAAAATGGCAGCAAAGGCGCAAGCCGCTGTTGCTGAAGCTGAAGCTGAAATAGATGCTGAAGAAGCGTCTGATAACAATGCAGCGGAAGTTAATGAAGAAGAAAACGCAGGTTAATCTATTAACCGGCTAAACAAATAAAACAGACATGCCCGTTTGGCGTGTCTGTTTTATTTTAAGAAATGTTGAGTTTGAACCGGAGTAAAAGCCTGGTTTTTACAGATGATTTATGGACAATACGGCTAAAATTTACAAACCGTCATACCTGGTTACTGTAATATTGTTTGGTATCGTCATTACGGTTATCAAATATTATGGCTTTGGCGTAGCTGACCATGTGGAACAGTTGCCGCTGATATACAGGGCCATAGATAGCGAATATCTCACAAACGATTTTTTCGTCAATTCGGCGCGAACTTCCCTGACCAGATTCTGGTACTCTGAAATGCTGGCCGCGCTGGCGGTGACAAAAGAGAATTTACCTCTTGTTTTCTTTTCGCTTACCATGGCTGTCAACGTAGCTATATCAACAATTACCTACTTATTTACCTGCAGGCTCTATAATAAATCCCCTCTTTCGGGTCTTTATGCCTCGGCAGCCACAATGATAGCAATTACCTTTACTCTTGGGTGGAATGCAGAAATATATTATAATGGTTTAGTGCCTGCCGCCATTGCCACACCGTTGCTCATGGGGGCTGTATGGGCTACCCTTGACAAGAAAATAGTAACAGCAACCTTGCTATGCATTATAGCTGCTGTTTTTCAACCTCTTATGGGGTTGGAGCTAGGATTTATACTGCTTTTTACATTCATACTAACATCTTTCTATGAAAAGCGGCCTGTAGGAGACTTCTGGAAGAAGGCTGTATTGGGTTGTTTAATTCTGTCTATTGCAACTATTACAATTCTATATTATGAACAAGATGGTCTGAGGCTGAGTACAGAGAAGTTTATATACATCCTGGCATATTTACGCCATCCACATCACTATTTGCCTGGCCGGTTCGGTTTCGAAAACTACTATTTTGCCGTAGCCTTCTTGCTTCCTGCAATTTTCATTTTCCTTATCCGGAAAGTCCGGAATAGCAGTTATGACAATGGTATCGCCGCCATGGCTATCACCATCATTTTGCTTTGTATTGGCGGGTATGTATTTGTTGAAGTTTTTCCAAGCCGATTGTGGACTACAGCCCAAACCTTCAGGTTACTGTATTTTATTAAGTGGCTGGGCCTGGTTGTGATAGCGGGAAATATTCCTACTAATAACTTTCGGAGTTGGAAACAATTAGGGCTTCTGTTTGCGACCGCAAATGCGATTGTAATGTTATGCAGCCAGCTTCTTGTAATGATCACATCAAAGATACAACGCAACAGTAAAGTCGGAGTTGTCACAGATATACTCATATTGGTTGTTATAGTTGTCTTAATACGGCAGATATACCCTTTTTTGCAACTCCTTCCGTGGGTTATTTTTCTCATATTAATAGTATTGGCAGCTAAATACTACCGCCGGTTTATTAAGATTTCTTTTTTGCCTGTGTTGATTGTTTGTATCGTGCTTTTTTATACAAATAAAAGGATATACACATACGTCATCGCAAAGAAAGATGCCTATAGCGAAAAGGTATCCAACTACTTTCGCCTGGATAATACCTCCTATTTTGCAGACAGTGAAATAATAATGTATATTCGAAAAAAAACTGAGAGGGACGCAGTTTTCCTGACACCTCCTATGTGGGGTGATTTCAGGATTTTTGCTGAAAGGGCGATTGTAGTTGATTTTAAAGCGTTCCCGTTTCAGGATAAAGCTATGAACGAATGGTATGACCGATTGGTAAATTGTTACGGAGTGCCTACGGAAGATGGATTTAAAGTAATTGGTGTATACAATGAGAATTACCGGATAATAAACGACGGGAAATTATTAGACTTAAAACATCTGTATAATTTTTCTTATGCTGTTTTGTACAACAGCACCCCAACGAACTTTGAAGTTTTATCTAGTGACAGCAGATTCAAAGTAGTGCGCATACCACAATAACCAAAGGGATTAGCGTCACCTGATAAATGATTATACATGCAATTACTTATATAAACAATGTCTGATAAAAAGAAATATCAACTGTTAATTGTAGGCGCTGGCCCTGTTGGCTGCGTAATAGCAGAGCGTGCAGCTAAGGTGCTGGGCTGGAATGTACTTATAGTAGAAAAGAGGAACCATATAGCAGGAAACTGCTATGATATGCACCACGAGTCAGGCGTGCTGATACACAGGTATGGACCGCATTATTTCAGAACTAATAAAGAAGACTTGCTCCAATACCTTTCTGAATTTACAGAATGGATACCCGGCGATTACTTTGTAAAAGTATCCACAGGAGGAGAATTATATCCGTTTCCTATCAACCTGCTTACTTTAAGGCAGTTTTTTAAAAGGCCGGATATGACAGCCGAAGAGGCTGCACAATTACTTGAAGATAAACGGGAGAAGATAGATAACCCTGCTAATTCGGAAGAGTTTGTATTGTCAAGGGTGGGGCGTGAATTATATGAAGCATTCTACCTGGGGTATACGAAGAAACAATGGGCCATACACCCGCGCGACCTTGCTGCATCTGTAGCCGGCAGGATACCTATCCGCCTGAATACAGACGAAAGGTATGTAGATCATAAACATCAGCTTACGCCTGCAAAAGGGTTTACAGAAATGTTCAGCAAAATGACAGGGCACCCGAACATAGATATAATGCTGGAAACCGATTATAAGGATATTAAAGACAGCATCAAGCCCGAATTTGCTACGGTATATGCCGGCCCTATAGATGAATATTTCGATTATTGTTTTGGTAAACTGCCCTGGCGTTCACTGGATTTTGAATTCAAGGAAGTAGCGCAGGAGCATGTTCAGCCATGTGTGCAAATCAATTACCCCAACGACCACGATTATACCCGCACAGTTGAAATAAAACATGTAACCAAACAGCAGCACCCGCATACCGTTATTTCTTACGAATACCCTAAGGCTGAGGGGGATCCTTATTATCCCATACCACGTCCCGCAAATAAAGAATTGTACGAACAGTATAAAGCGCTGACATTAGCTGAAACAGAAAACAATCATGTGTATTTTTGCGGAAGGCTTGCCGAGTATATGTACTATAATACAGACGAAGTTATAGAGAGGGCATTGGCAACATTTAACCTTATTAAACAGAAGTATGGCAATTAATAATCTCTGGGTGATAATGCCTGTATACAATGAAGAGGAGGCTGTAGGTGCTGTGATTGAAGAGTGGCAAAAATGCCTTTCAGACAATCTGAATAATTATATATTCTGCATCCTAAACGACGGTTCTAAAGACGGCACTTTGTCTATACTCAAACAGTATGGGCAGAAATATCCTCAAATAAAAATAATAGATAAACCTAACTCAGGCCATGGCCAAACCTGCATATATGGCTATAAACTGGCCCTGGAGAATAACGCAGATTGGGTTTTCCAGATAGACTCTGATGGGCAATGCGCACCGGAGTATTTTCCAAAATTTATACAGGCGGCTGAAAATAGCAAAGCTGTTTATGGTTTCAGGCAATCGAGGGATGATGGTTTCAAACGGTCAGTAATATCAAGATTTGTTACTTTGTTTACTTTTTTTGCTACCGGCCAGTGGGTGAGAGATGCCAACGTGCCATACAGGCTCATACATAAATCTGTTATGGAAAAAATAACAGGGAAAGTACCTCCAACATTTCATTTAGCCAATATATTGGTGTCTGTTCTTTCGAAAAAAGAGGCCGGGATAAAATGGATTAATATACATTTCAGAGATAGGATAGGGGGCACACCAAGTGTAAAAACCGTCTCATTTGTGAAGCACGGGTTTAAGCTATTCAGACAGTTGAAGGAAGCCAGTTCTTAATATACAACCGAAATGCTGACATATGTCAAACAAAAAAAAGCAAACCGGAAGAAAACATCAGGAGTCTACACCCGTGGTTGATACAACGACAAGCTCTGCAAAAGCAGTACCTGAGGTTACAGTGAACACAGATATTAATCGTCAACTATGGGCAAAAATATTTATGGCCAGCCTACTGGCCGTTTTTGCGTTGATGACTGTAATGAGCTTTGGTTTCGGGCTTTCGGGTGACGAGGTAGATATGAACGAGTATGGCAAAGCCATACTTAAGTATTTTACCTCATTTGGTGCAGACGATACGGTATTGCATTTGCCACGAACAATAGACCGCGACGGTGTGCTGATGTATTATGGTGGGTTCTTTGATTTGCTATGCGCTGTGGCCAATACCTTCTCACCTTTTGACGAATATGCTACCCGCCACATACTGAACGCATGGACAGGCTTTATTGCTATATACTTCAGCGGTAGGATAACCGCAATGATTACCGATAAAAGGGTGGCAACTCTTTGCGTATGGCTCATGTTTTTATCGCCGTTCTTTTTAGGACATGCTATGAACAATCCCAAGGATATTCCCCTGGCTGCAGCCTATATAGCAGCTATCTTTTTTATTATCCGTTTCTTTGGTAAGTATCCTGATGTTAAATGGCAAGACTACCTATGGGTGATACTGGCCATCGGCATCGCTATTAATGTACGTGTGGCCGGCATATTACTTATACCATACCTGTTTGTATATGCAGGGTTTATTTATTTATCCAAAACATTCTCTAAAAGCAGTAGCATACAACTCAGCCATTTTGCAAAGCCGGTTATTATTATATCTATAGCCGGATACCTGGCAGGTAGCTTATTCTGGCCTTATGGACAACAGAATCCACTCAGCAACCCGCTGACTGCATTGAGCGAAATGAGTAATTTCAAAATCAACCTGGCCCAGATATGGGAGGGGGAGAAGGTAATGTCAGGAGAACTGCCTCAATCGTATCTTATCAAGAGTTTCTTCATTACCAACACTTATGCATTGCTGGCCGGGCTGATATTATTTTTTGTTTTTATCAGGAGGGCCGCCAAAAGTAAGACACCGCACATTACATACTTTATAGCATTTACAGCCCTGTTCCCGCTGTTTTATATCATTTACAAGAAGTCTAATGTATACCATGCATGGAGGCATGTCCTGTTTATTTTTCCCTCAGTAGTTGTTATGGCTTCGTTAGGGTGGTCTTATGTTAACGAATATATTGCTGAGACATGGAAGAAGGCTTATGCCGGTATTGCTATAGCGGCAGTGTTGCTTATTGAGCCCATATTATTCATTGTTCCTACATATCCGAACACCGTCACATATCACAACCAGTTTGTAGGTGGTGTACAAGGGGCTTATGGCAACTATGAAGTGGACTATTATTATAATAGTGTGAAGCAATGTGTAGATTATTTTATAGAACATGAAATGCCTCAACCAGGCGATACGGTACTGGTATTGAGTAATGCCATGCACCTGATAGCTCCCGAACTCAGAAAATATAAAAACGTCCATATAGATTATGTACGATATCATGAGAAGGATCAGAAAGCATGGGATTACGCTATATTTCATACCGCACTTATACCGCTTGATGTAATTCAATCAGAAAATTGGGTACCCGCTTCGGCCATTTTTACTGCAGAAGTGAAGGGGAAACCTTTATGTGTACTGTTGAAACGCACAAGCCAGGATGATGTACTGGGTTTCCAGGCATTGCAAAACGGTGACAGGGAAACGGCACTGGCCTATTTTATGAAATACCTGGCTAAAGACAGTACAAATGTAAATGTGTTGGCCGTAACAGCCCGTGTGTTGATGGAAATGAACCAAATGGACAATGCATATCTCTATGCCAACAAGGCCTATGCGCTGGATAAGGCAGGTATTGAAACCAAGCGAGTGTATGGTATGGCTTTGGCATATAAAGGTGAGGGTGAAAAAGCAAGAACAATATTTAAAGAAATAGTATCTGAACGGCCTGATTTTGTAATGGGATATTATTATATGGGTATGGTAGAAAAAGGTATGGGCTTATATAAAGATGCATTGGTGAATTTTGACCGTGTGGCCAAGGCTTATGAAAAGCAAGACCTCTCTATATCAGCAGAATGTTATATGCACATGGGCGATATTTTCAAAGCACAGGGAGATGTAGGGCAGGCTAATAATATGTACCAGAGAGCCGCTTCTTTACAATAACCACCTACGCATTCAGTACGATAAATATTGCTATAAATGCATAGACTGCAACTAGTGCGATTGTAACCCATTTGTTTTTAACCTGAGCATGTTTTAGTGGTAGCCTGGATGACATATCAGTATTATTTTTGTTTCTGTTAGCCTGCATTTCTTATCCCTTTTGCAGCCTCGATGTTATAATAACGTTAAAGGCGTATCATTTATTATCTCTGTATACAAAAACAAATATCAAGCCAAACTTTCTGTTTATTACAGTCAGCAGTATGATTTAAGGATATTTAGTAAATTGCTATTTGCTCTTGGTCAGCCAATCCTCAATAGCAGCCTGGTTCAGGTCTATGTAGTTTGTTTTTGCCTCTACCCAGCTATCATTAATCCAGTAGATTGCAGGCAGGTTAAGCCCGGAAAGAGAAACAAAATCTTTGCCATAGAGCATGGTATGTGGAATATCGCGGGCTTTTGTTTTTTCCCAGAAAGGCTCAAGGTCGGTTGAATCACCATTCAATACCAACAACATGGATATATCGGGATTATTTCTCTTCATCAGCTGCATTTTATGTGCGGCTATTTTGCAATGGGGGCAGGTCAGGCTCATGAAGGCTATAATATGCTTCCCCTGCCTGACATCAACAGCGGGTGGTGCATTTTCTTCGTCCTGGTAAATGGCAGATAAATCGAGTTCATACTTGTCCTTGTTGAGGAACGAAGGTTTGGACGTAACAGGGTAAATGAACAGGGGTAATACGGTAACCACAACCACCACTGCCAGCGCGGTATATTTTGCCCAAATAGCAGTGATACCGCTATGTAATTTCAGTAATAATAACAGCGCAATTATTGTCGCTGCATTTTTTATGAGCGAGGATGAGGGGCTCATCCATATCACATCGCCAAAACAACCGCAGTTGACATCGTTGCCGGCAGTGGCCCACAGGTATATAAGGTATATACTGAACATGAATAGGATAGCGAGTGATAGTTTCAGTACCCATTTACCCGAACCAAATATATTAAACACCAGTAGAGCACCCAGAGCTGCTTCGATGCCTACCAACAGGCGCGATGCAACAGCAGCCATCCACCATGGCATCTGTACAAACTCTACCAGCGTATATTCGAAAGTCTGTATAGGTAAAAGCTTGGTATAAGCTGAATATAAGAATAGGCCGCCTGCAAGTACGGATACCAGCGATAGCAGAATTGTTTTGAGAATACGCATGGGTGCAAAGATAATGGGAAAACGAAAAGGGGCATCGTATTGATGCCCCTTTAAATAAAAACGTAATAAATTATTTCAGTTTGCAATCTACTGTTGTGGTAATACCGGCAATGGTTTGAGTACCATTGCTCTTTTCGCATAAAGCTTTTGCATCTTTCTTTGTTCTTTTTTCAGTGTCAGTACCTGAACTTGTGGTAGATACTCCATTTATAGTTGAAGTGCACTCACATGTCCATTTTTTCTTACATGACGTGAAAGCAATTGCAAACAAAGCAATAGCTGCGATTGGGGCAAATTTTTTCATAAGTATGATTTTTTTAGTTTGTTAACAAATATAATAGCAATTTTTAAAAAACAATAGCATTATGCAGTTTTTTTTAATATCAATTGTTTGTTGAATAAACTGCAACATCAACACCACAAATGTACCGGCCCTGACCAGGTGATAGAATACCCTGTATGAGGTAATTTGCTATACGTGTTGGCACGGATAAGGGCAGTAGATAGAAACAGTGTTTCTTAAGTGGTATTTTATAATTAATTGATTTTCAATGTTATGCAAGTTGTTTAATTTGCTCTTTAAGGTTGTGCGGTTTTATTTCACCTGTCACTGCATGAATGTTTGCGCTGGTTGATGTTTCAACAGTCGAAGGTGCACCATTCCGGTACCGGGGTTGGGCAAAGGCTGATGTAGAAACTGAAGCGATAGTGCATGCTGTGAAAAGTTGTTTTTTTCATAGTATGAAAGTTTTGAGGTTAAATAGTGGGCTAAAGCTCAGTTTCTTTTTGTCAGTAAATTGCCACATCAAACGAATGAGCGTTTTGGTTCAACAGAAGTGCATTTTCATCAAACAAACATATTTTCCACTCAGTCAAATTGCGTTATTTGTTAATACGTTACCTCGTTTCTGCTCAATACTATTCTCGCTCGGGGCAGAAATTTTTATCCCCAAAACGATTTTTGGAATATTTTTTGATAGTTCGGGCCAAAGTTTTTATATTTGCAGCCCCGTTTCGGGGAAAAAGCACGTGCACAAAAACTTTTTGATTAAATTTTGTTGATACAGATTTAATACCTGTACTGAAAGGAGCCCCTTTTGGAACAGGTAAATTTTGTTTGTAAAAAACAGGGTTTTAGATAACAATATTATGGCAGTACCACAGAAAAGAACCGCATCGGGCCGCATCAACTTCGGTAAGATACATGATGTAGCCGACACACCGGACCTGCTGGCTATCCAGCTCCAATCCTTTAAAGATTTCTTCCAGTTAGAAACTACGCCCGACAAAAGGGATAATGAAGGTTTGTTCCGTGTGTTTAAGGAGAACTTCCCCATAACGGATACCCGCAACATCTTCGTGCTGGAATTCCTGGACTACTTTATAGACCCGCCCCGCTACACGATAGAAGAGTGTATGGAGCGCGGCCTTACTTATTCTGTACCGCTGAAGGCCAAATTGCGCCTGAGCTGTAATGATGAAGAGCACGTAGACTTCGAAACCATTGTACAGGATGTGTTCCTGGGTAATATACCGTATATGACCCCCAGGGGTACTTTCGTGGTTAACGGCGCTGAAAGGGTAGTAGTATCACAGCTGCACCGTTCGCCCGGCGTATTCTTTGGCCAGAGCGTACACCCCAACGGTACTAAAATATACAGTGCCAGGGTAATACCTTTCAAAGGTGCGTGGATGGAATTTGCTACCGACATCAACAATGTGATGTACGCGTACATTGATCGTAAGAAGAAATTCCCTGTAACTACACTTCTGCGTTCTATCGGTTTCGAAACAGATAAGGATATACTGGAGCTGTTTGGCATGGCCGACGAGGTGAAGGTGGAGAAGAAAGCACTGTCGGCCAACCTGGGCCGCCGCCTGGCTGCACGCGTACTGCGCAGCTGGACGGAAGACTTTGTAGATGAGGACACCGGCGAGGTGGTAACCATTGAGCGTAATGAAGTGGTACTGGACCGCGACAACGTACTGGATGAAGAGAATATGGAAATGATACTGGATATGGGTATCGATACCGTGTTCCTGCAGAAAGAAGAAGTAAGCGGCGACTACTCCATCATATACAATACTTTAAATAAAGATACTTCCAACTCTGAGCTGGAAGCCGTGCAGCACATCTACCGCCAGTTGCGTGGTTCTGACGCACCGGATGATGAGACCGCCCGCGGTATCATCGAGAAGCTGTTCTTCAGCGACAAGCGTTATGACCTGGGCGAGGTGGGCCGTTACAAAATCAACCGCAAACTGGCCCTGGATATAGACCTGAACAAGAAAGTACTGAGCAAAGAAGATATTATCTCTATAATCAAGTACCTGGTTCGCCTGACGAACGGTAAGGCTGAGATAGATGATATTGACCACCTGAGCAACCGCCGTGTACGTACTGTAGGTGAGCAATTGTTTGCCCAGTTTGGCGTAGGTTTGGCACGTATGGCGCGTACCATCCGCGAGCGTATGAACGTAAGGGACAACGAGGTGTTTACGCCTATTGACCTGATTAACGCGCGTACACTGTCTTCAGTTATCAACTCATTCTTCGGTACATCGCAGCTGTCACAGTTCCTTGACCAGACCAACCCGCTGTCTGAAATCACGCACAAGCGCCGTATCTCCGCACTGGGACCGGGCGGCCTGAGCCGTGAGCGTGCAGGCTTCGAGGTAAGGGACGTGCACTATAGCCACTATGGCCGCCTGTGTACGATCGAAACTCCGGAAGGACCAAACATCGGTCTGATATCTACACTGTGCGTACACGCCAAAATCAACGATATGGGTTTCATTGAAACTCCATACCGCAAGGTAAAAGATGGCAAGGTGAACCTGAAACAGCACCACTACCTGAGTGCTGAAGAAGAAGATGAAGCAAAAATCGCCCAGGCCAATATACCATTGGACGATAAGGGCAACTTTATAGACGAAAAAATACGTTCAAGGCAAACCGGCGACTTCCCGATACTGGAGCGCGAAGAGGTGGAGTACATGGACGTGGCACCCAACCAGATAGTAGGTTTGAGCGCATCATTGATTCCCTTCCTGGAGCATGATGATGCCAACCGTGCGCTGATGGGATCGAACATGCAACGCCAGGCTGTGCCACTGATACTGCCACAAGTACCTATAGTAGGTACCGGCCTTGAAGCTAAAGCCGCCCGCGATGCACGTATACAGATACATTCAGAAGGTAATGGTGTAGTAGAATACGTAGATGCTAACGAAATACACGTTCGTTATGACCGTGATGAAAAACAGCGCCTGGTATCGTTTGAAGACGACCTGAGGAAATATACACTGACTAAATACAAGAAGACCAACCAGAGCACCAGCATCACATTAAGGCCTTGCGTACGCAAAGGGCAGAAGGTGAAAGAGGGCGACTTCCTGACGGAAGGATATGCTACCAAAGGCGGTGAACTGGCACTGGGCCGCAACCTGAAAGTGGCATTCATGCCGTGGAAGGGTTACAACTTCGAGGATGCGATAGTAATCAGCGAAAGGGTAGTGCGTAACGACCTGTTTACATCTATACATATAGATGAGTATGAACTGGAAGTGCGTGATACCAAACTGGGTGAGGAAGAACTGACCCCGGATATACCTAACGTATCGGAAGAAGCGACTAAAGACCTGGACGAGAACGGTATCATACGCATAGGCGCTCACGTTGGCGAGGGAGATATACTGATAGGTAAGATAACCCCTAAAGGAGAAACAGACCCCACGCCGGAAGAAAAACTGCTGCGCGCAATATTTGGTGACAAAGCCGGCGACGCAAAAGACGCATCGCTGAAAACACCAAGTGGTACTGAGGGCGTTGTGATAGACAAGAAGCTGTTTCAGCGTGTGAAGAAAGACAAGAACGCTAAAGTACGCGAGAAAGCAGCGCTGGAGAATATTGAAAAAGTACACGAAAAGAACCTGAGCGAACTGCAGAGCCTGTTGATTGAAAAATTGATGGTGCTGCTGAAAAACCAGTCTTCTGCCGGTATCACCAATAACTTTGGCGAGCTGCTGATCAGCAAGGGTGGTAAGTTTAACTCAAAAACACTGGGTTCAATAGACTTCCAGAACGTGAACCCGCTGGGCTGGACAGGCGACCAGGAAATTGATGACCAGATTAACCTGTTGCTGCACAACTACAGCATCAAGTACAACGAAGAGCTGGGCCGTTACAAGCGTGAGAAGTTCAACCTGAGCATAGGTGATGAATTGCCTACCGGCGTACTGAAACTGGCTAAGGTGTACCTGGCGAGCAAGCGTAAGCTGAAAGTGGGTGATAAGATGGCAGGCCGCCACGGTAACAAAGGTATCGTTGCGAAAATCGTTCGTGATGAGGATATGCCATTCCTGGAAGACGGAACGCCTGTAGATATAGTACTGAACCCGCTGGGTGTACCGTCGAGGATGAACCTGGGGCAGATATACGAAACCATCCTGGGATGGGCAGGTGAGAAACTGGGCGAGCGTTTTGCCACACCGATATTCGATGGTGCATCGGTAGATGAGATAACAGGGCTGATTGAAAAAGCTGGCCTGCCCAACTACTGCCACACGTACCTGTACGATGGTGAAACAGGAGAGCGTTTCCACCAGAAGGCAACTGTTGGTATTATCTATATCATCAAGCTGCACCACCTGGTAGATGATAAAATGCACGCACGTTCTATCGGGCCGTACAGCCTCATCACACAGCAGCCATTGGGTGGTAAAGCCCAGTTCGGTGGTCAGCGTTTTGGTGAGATGGAGGTTTGGGCACTGGAAGCATACGGTGCATCGAACATACTGCAGGAATTGCTGACGCTGAAATCGGATGATATCATAGGCAGGGCCAAGACATACGAAGCCATTGTAAAAGGTGATAACATTCCTAAAGCGGGTATACCAGAGTCATTCAACGTATTGGTGAATGAACTGCGCGGCCTGGGCCTTGAGTTGAAATTTGACTAAGGACAAGGCAAACGGAGAAAACAATTATTTAATAAACTAAAGACACTTAATAATATATGGCTATTAAAAAAGAAAACCGCCCAAAACCGGGGTTCAGCAGGATAACAATCAGCCTGGCGTCTCCCGATACGATACTGGATCGTTCTTATGGCGAAGTTTTAAAGCCGGAAACTATCAACTACCGTACGTACAAGCCTGAGCGTGATGGTTTGTTCTGCGAGAAAATATTCGGCCCTGTAAAGGATTACGAATGTTATTGCGGCAAGTACAAGCGTATCCGTTATAAGGGTATCGTGTGCGACCGTTGCGGTGTTGAGGTAACAGAAAAGAAAGTGCGCCGCGAGCGTATGGGCCACATCAAGCTGGTGGTGCCCATTGTGCATATATGGTATTTCAAAAGCCTGCCGAATAAAATAGGTTACCTGCTGGGTAGCAGCTCAAAGAAGCTGGAAAGCATCGTGTACTACGAGCGCTATACAGTAGTACAGGCCGGTGAAGCGGAAGAGCTAATACGCCAGAAGCTGAACCTTAAAGACTCTGAAAAAACAGAACTGCAACTGCTGACAGAAGACGAGTACCTGGAAATACTGGAGTCTATATCCAACGAAAACCAGTACCTGCCTGATGAAGACCCCAATAAGTTTATAGCTAAGATGGGTGCTGAGGCAGTACACGCACTGTTGAGCAGGATAGACCTGGACCAGTTGTCTTACGACCTGCGTAACGCAGCAGCCAACGAAACATCGCAACAGCGTAAGCAGGAAGCCCTGAAACGCCTGAGCGTGGTTGAGGCCTTCCGCGATGCAAATACGCGTGTAGAAAACAGGCTGGAGTGGATGGTGATGCAGTATATCCCCGTTATTCCGCCCGAACTGCGCCCGTTGGTTCCCCTGGATGGCGGCCGATTCGCGTCTTCTGACCTGAACGACCTGTACCGCAGGGTAATTATACGTAACAACCGCCTGAAAAGGCTGATAGAGATCAAAGCGCCTGAGGTGATATTACGCAACGAAAAGCGTATGCTGCAGGAAGCTGTTGACTCTCTGTTTGACAACAGCCGTAAATCTAACGCCGTGAAGGCTGAAGGTGGCCGTGCGTTGAAATCGCTCTCTGACGTACTGAAAGGTAAGCAGGGACGTTTCCGCCAGAACCTGTTGGGTAAACGTGTTGACTATTCAGGCCGTTCGGTAATCATCATCGGACCGGACTTGAAACTGCATGAATGCGGACTGCCTAAAGATATGGCGGCCGAACTGTTCAAGCCGTTTATCATACGCAAGCTGATAGAGAGGGGCATAGTAAAAACAGTAAAGAGTGCTAAGAAACTGGTAGAGCGCAAAGAAGCCGTGGTATGGGATATACTGGAGAATGTACTGAAAGGACACCCCGTACTCCTTAACCGTGCCCCTACGCTGCACAGGTTGTCTATACAGGCTTTTCAGCCTAAACTGATAGAAGGTAAGGCAATACGCCTGCACCCGCTGGTGTGTACCGCGTTCAACGCCGACTTTGATGGTGACCAGATGGCTGTGCACGTGCCGTTGAGCAGTGCCGCTATACTGGAAGCACAATTGCTGATGTTGGCATCTCACAACATCCTGAACCCGCAGAACGGTACGCCTATCACGCTGCCTTCTCAGGACATGGTGTTGGGGCTGTATTATATTTCTAAAGCTAAGAGGTCTGAAGGCGATGTGAAAGTAAAAGGAGAAGGTATGGCCTTTTACAGTCCTGAAGAAGTGATGATAGCGTATAACGAGGAACGTATAGACCTGCATGCGCCTATCAGGGTAAAAGTAAATGTAAAGACTAAAGACGGCCTGAAGAACCAGTTGACAGAAACAACGGTAGGCCGTGTGATATTCAACCAATACGTGCCTGCAGACAATGGTTATGTAAACGCATTGCTGACGAAGAAGTCGCTGCGTGAAATCATTGGTGTGATATTGAAAAATTCAGGTGTACCGGCTACGGTTAAATTCCTGGATGATATCAAGACACTTGGTTTCCGTATGGCGTTCAGGGGTGGTTTGTCGTTCAATATTGAAGACCTGTCGATACCTAACGTAAAAGACGAACTGGTAGCCGCAGCACAGGCAGAAGTTGATGAGGTGTGGGAAAACTATAACATGGGCCTTATTACGAATAACGAGCGTTACAACCAGATTATCGATATCTGGTCGCGCGTGGATACCCGTGTTACTGAAACATTGATACACGAGATGGCCGTTGACAAGCAAGGTTTCAACTCGGTGTATATGATGCTGGATTCAGGTGCCCGTGGTTCTAAACAGCAGGTGAAGCAGCTGGCAGGTTTGAGGGGATTGATGGCCAAGCCGCGTCGTAGTGGTTCCAGTGGTTCCGAAATCATTGAAAACCCGATCCTGTCTAACTTTAAAGATGGCCTGAACGTATTGGAGTACTTCATCTCTACGCACGGTGCGCGTAAAGGTCTTGCGGATACGGCCCTTAAAACAGCCGATGCGGGCTACCTGACACGCCGTCTTGTTGACGTTGCCCAGGATGTGGTCATCAACGAAGAAGATTGCGGAACATTGCGTGGTATAGCTACATCTGCATTGAAAGATAACGAGGATATAGTAGAATCTCTGTACGACAGGATACTGGGACGTACATCATTACATGATGTATTTGACCCGCTGACCGAAGAACTGATAGTAGAAGCAGGTACTGAGATAACAGAAGAAATAGGAAAAGCTATTGAAAACAGCCCGATAGAAACAGTAGAAATACGTTCGGTGCTGACATGCGAAAGCAAGCGTGGTGTATGTGCCAAGTGTTATGGTAAAAACCTGGCAACCGGCTATATGACACAGAAGGGTGATGCGGTAGGTATCATCGCTGCACAGTCGATAGGTGAGCCGGGTACACAGTTGACACTGCGTACATTCCACGTGGGTGGTGTGGCAGGTTCTTCTGCTATTGAATCTCAACTGGTAGCTAAATTTGACGGAACAGCACAGTTTGACGGATTGCGCACAACTACCTATACCAACCTGGAAGGTGATGATGTAGTAGTGGTAATAGGACGTACAGGTGAAGTAAGGGTAATAGATGTAGAAAACGACAGGTTGCTGAATACACATAACATACCTTACGGTTCTCACCTGAAAATCAAGAATGGCCAGAAGATTAAAAAGGGTGATGTTATCTGTACATGGGATCCGTTCAACGCCGTTATCGTATCAGAGATAACCGGTAAGGTGAAACTGGAAAGTGTAATAGAAGGTATTACTTACCGTGAAGAGGCTGATGAACAAACCGGCCACCGCGAGAAAGTAGTTATCGAAACGAAAGATAAAACCAAGATACCTTCAGTATTAGTAGAAGCCAATGGCGAGATTAAATCATACAACCTGCCGGTAGGTTCACACATCATTGTGGCTGAAGGCGACAAGGTGAACAACGGGCAGGTGCTGGTGAAGATACCGCGTGTGATGGGCCGTAGCCGTGACATCACGGGTGGTCTGCCACGTGTAACTGAACTGTTTGAAGCACGTAACCCGAGCAACCCTGCTATCGTTGCGGCGATAGATGGTGTGGTTGCCTTTGGTAACATCAAGCGTGGTAACCGCGAGATAATCGTAGAAAGTAAAGAAGGTATAGTACGCAAGTACCTGGTGCCTCTGACACGCCATATCATGGTGCAGGACGGCGACTTTGTGAAAGCAGGTACACCGCTTTCTGACGGCGCTACAACACCAAGCGACATCCTGAATATCAAGGGGCCGTTTGCCGTACAGGAGTACCTGGTAAACGAGATACAAGAAGTATACCGCCTGCAGGGTGTGAAAATCAACGATAAGCACATCGAGGTGATAGTTCGCCAGATGATGCGTAAGGTGACAATAGTTGACCCGGGTGATACCAAGTTCCTGGAAGATGACACAGTTGATAAGATGGATTTCATGCAAGAAAACGACTGGATATTCGACAAGAAAGTGGTAACGGAAGCGGGTGATTCAGAAGAGTTGCACCCCGGCCAGATAATTACCCTGCGTGAAGTACGCGAGCAGAACAGCTTGCTGCGTCGTGCGGATAAGAAGCTGGTGGAATACCGCGACGCACAGCCCGCCACATCTACACCGTTGTTGCTTGGTATCACCAAAGCATCGCTGGGTACACAAAGCTGGATATCAGCAGCATCATTCCAGGAGACTACCAAAGTACTGTCTCAGGCAGCAATCAATGGTAAGTCGGACGACTTGATGGGACTGAAAGAGAACGTAATTACCGGAAACCTGATACCTGCCGGTACAGGTATGCGCGATTACGATGACATCATAGTAGGTTCTAAAGAAGAGTTTGAACTGCTGATGGCCAACCGCGATGTGCTCCAGTTTGACGAAGAAGAATAGCCTGTCAACAGGTTGAAAGATAAAGAGCCGCTACAGTTTGTAGCGGCTCTTGTATTTTTGGACAATAAAAAGGCGGAGAGACAGGGATTCGAACCCTGGATACCCTTTGACAGGTATACACACTTTCCAGGCGTGCCTCTTCAACCACTCGAGCATCTCTCCGGAAGGGATGCAAATCTAAACAAAAAATAATTATTGCCTGCCGAAGATTTTATCGGCATTGCTGGTGGTTAGCGCAGCTATCTCTTCTATAGATACCTGCTTTATCTCAGCCAGTTTTTCAGCTATAATGGGTATGTAACTGCTCTCGTTACGCTTGCCGCGGTAGGGGGCTGGTGCCAGGTAAGGGGCGTCCGTTTCCAATACGATATTATCCAGGCTGATGTTTTTTATCGCTTCCGGCAGTTTACTGTTTTTGAAGGTGAGTACACCGCCTATGCCCAGGAACAAGCCTAATTTAACAATCTCCTGCGCTTCCTGCTCATTGCCGCTAAAGCAGTGGAATATCCCTTTTAAAGTGCCGTTTTGTTTTTGCTTCACTATATCTATACAGTCCTGCAACGACTCGCGGCTATGAATGACTATAGGCAGCTTGTATTGCAATGCCCAGTCTATCTGCTGCTCAAAAGCTTCAATTTGCTGTGATTTGAATGCCAGGTCCCAGTAGTAGTCCAGCCCAATTTCGCCTACAGCATAAAAATTGCCTGTGGCTAAGTGCCCGGCTACTATATCCAGTTCTTCTTTGTAATGGTCCTTTACATAACAAGGGTGTAGCCCCATCATAGGGTAGCAGTGCTGAGGATGGGCTGCCGCGATACGCATCATGCTATCAATTGTAGTACTGTCGCAGTTGGGCATATACATTTTATTCACCCCCGCATCCAATGCCCGTTGTATCATTTCAGCTTCGTCTGTAGCCAATTGCTCGTCGTAGAGATGTGTATGTGTATCTGTAAATATCATTGTTATTGCGGTAATGCTTCTAATTTCCAGTTATTGTTTACGCAATGTTCCAGCAGTTTTGGCAAGACATAACTCATCCTGTCCCATGCCTTTTGACTATCGTGAAAAACGACAATACTGCCGGGTACAGTATGATCCAGGACATTGTCCAGGCATTGTTCAGGTGATATGGCTGTATCAAAGTCAGCACTTAATACGTCCCACATATAGATTTTGTACGGGTTTTCACGATTTATCAGCGCGTTGATTTGCCCACGGCGTATCCTGCCGTAGGGCGGCCTGAATATGCGGCTGTTTATATGCTGCTCCGCCTGTTGAACATCTTGTATGTACTTGTCTTTAGTGGTGAACCAACCGTTCAGGTGATTATGCGTATGGTTGCCTATATTATGCCCCTGTTGAATGATGTCGTTATATATGCCGGGATGCTCCTGTACGTTTTTCCCAATGCAGAAGAAGGTGGCTTTAGCATCATATTTTGCCAGTTGTTCCAGTACAAAGGGCGTGGCGATAGGGTGTGGCCCATCATCGAATGTCAGGTAGACAAGCGGCCTGTCACCCGCAGGCATTTTCCATACCAGGCGGTTGAACAGCACTTTGCTTAATATCCAGGGGGTCTTTACCCGGTATGCCATATATGCAAACCAACAAAAAAAGAATGAAAAGCCGCTAAATTTTGGCCACAGATGTATTTTCCAACCAACCCGTTCTGCCGTCCGGCAATGTTACTTCGTACCATCCTGCCTTCTCGTTGCATATACGCACTTTAGTGCCTTCGGGTACCTGGCTTTGCGATTTGCCATATTTGGGTTGCACCATCAGGGGCGAGCCATCCTGCATTACCACAGCATTGTCAGAAGCCACCGCTTTTTGAGCAGATGCAATACCTAATGCAAGGAAAATAACGCATAAGGCGATGATACCCACCGTAAGTTGCGTCGGGGCGGTATATTGTATGGCTTTTACCTGCCTTGCAATTATATAGGCTAATACTGCGAGAAAGAGTATAACTGCAATGATTGCATATATATTAGCCAGGCTGGTTCTTGTTATGCTATTCCACCACCTTAAAAAGAATATCTGCGGTATTTCCTGTATCCTGTTGTTGATACGGCTTTGCGCCAGGTACAGGTTGTCAGTAGCCTGTTGGTGGTGCGGCTCAAGCTTTAGTACGCGTTCGTAATTGAGTATAGCGCCGCCGATATTGTTTAACCTGTAATATGCATTGCCCAGGTTATAGTAAACCTCTGCATTGCCGGGCTCAGAATCTGCTATTTTCTGGTAGCATAAGGCAGCGCTATCGTAATTTTTTTGCTGATAATAACTATTGCCTTTTTGCCACCACGAACTATAGCCTTCCTGCGCAATTGCGGCAGAAAATATAAAGACAGCTATGCAACTGAGTAGCCACTGTTTGTTCATGATTTAAATGCTTCTTCCAGTTTACTGATAATAGTTACAGCTTCGTTATACGTGCTGTTCATTTGCTGCGTACCTCCAGTGCCTGCATACAAAGCAGTTTCGCATTCGGTCATTACTTGTTCCAGTTGGTGCTGTAGTTGCCTGTCTATATCACGGCTGTTCAACGCATCCCACACATTTTCTTTGGATAATGAAGATAAGGGGATGCTCAATTTGTCGCTCAGGTAGAGCCATATAGCTTTTGATATCTCTTCGTAGAAGGGGGTACGTTCGTTTTTCTGCAGCAGTTTTTGAGCTGTTGCCAACCTTTTTAAGGCTATCTTATTTGCCCTGCGTGTGCGCAACAGCACACTGTCTTTTGATAATTCTTCTTCACGTCTTCTCCATACCAGCAATCCTAAAAACGCCATGAGCGGCAAGGCATAAGCCGACCAGTATCCGGGAGAAAGTATCAATGGTTTAGGCCTGGCTTTCAGTTCACCGATAGGTTGGGTATGAATATTATGGATATCTGTGCGAGCGGTTCGTGTATTGCCTGCGGTATAATTGTCTCCCGGTTTTACATGCAGCTTTGCCGGGTTGGTGTTTATGGTTACATATTTGCCCGACTGTGGGTTGAAGTAGGTAAAAGAGAGCGATGGGATATTATACTCGCCCGGTGTGCGCGGTGATATAGGGTAAGTAATGGTTTTGCTGCCGCTGATGGTGGTGGTACGTCCTGTGATGGTATCAACAACCAGGGGGTCAAAAGCGGTGAGGCCATTAGGTAATTTAAGCACAGGCGCTTCTATTAATTTGATATTGCCACTGCCATTTATTACCAGTTTGAAGTTAGCTATATCATCGGTGGTTATTTCGGTTTTATCTATACCCGCGGTTACGGTGAAATTTCCTACAGCACCTGTATAAGATTCCGGCTTGCCTTCTTCCGGCACAGGCAATACTTCTATTTTTACCGGCTTGCTTTTCAGTTTTACTTTCACGTCACGGTAAGCAGTTCTGCCGAAAAACTCATCTGCAAAAGGGTCGTCCATGAAGAAGCTGTTGAAAAACGGGTCGTCGAAAAACGGGTCACGTTGTTTGTTTTTTTGCACTATACGTGCTACGCCTTCTGCTTCGGCGGGGTCCAGTTCCAATGTGCCGTGTTGCTGGGGAAACAGTGCTGATTTTTTCAGGGTAAATACCTGGTAGCGTTGCCCGTTCACTATTTCTTCTACCGGGGTTATTTTGCCACCCGGCATATCAAAATCCTGTGTCCAGAAACCATTGAGTGATGGTAGTTTTGATATAGCTACATTCATGGGCAGGCGGGCGTATAGTTTGTATGTAGCGGTTATTTGCTCGCCCACATATACTTTGCTCTTATCCACCACCACCTTTATAAACAGGTCTTTGTCCAGGTTTACATCTGCAGGCTCAGGTTCAGCCTGGCGTTGCTGCTGCCTTTGTTGTTGCAATGCCTGCATCTGGCGTTGGCGCTGGCGGATGATGGCTTCAAAGGGGTCGTCAGCAAACGGATCCTGTCCTCTTTGTTGCTGCCTCTGCTGTGCCAGGCTTCCTTCTACCACTTCCAGCGTTATACTGTTGGATTGATAAACATCTCCTTTCCCGTCTTTTGCTACCGCGGCGGGTACTGTCAGTTTACCTTTTCGTTTTGGCTGCAATATATAGGTTACCGTCAGGCTTTGAGATTGGGTCATCTTGCCATTGACAATAGAAACATTTGAACCGGAACTTTGGTAAGGGCCACCTACAATATGAAAATCGTTATTGATTTCCTGTTTTGGCCCCAAGGTACGCAGGTCTTGTGCATCGCGTATGGTGTACTGTACCTGTACCTGGTCTTCAATACCAATTTTGCCGGCACTGGCTGCTGCTGAAAAAACTACTTCCTGTGCATAGGAAGAAGGTACACCTGTGAGGGTGAGCAGTAGCAGCAGCAGCAATAAGCAAACGGATATGTGTTTATTGAACCTCATATTTACAATACACAAAATTATAACCTAAGTGTTGCCCCTGTATGTTGCAGATGGGTTAAAGCACTGTTAAAAAACTCACAAATTGCATTTTGCGGGGGGCAGTGGATTGCATATCATTTAACCTGGTCATGAATGATGCTGAGTTTTATTGGTTTTGTAGCAGTGGTTTCATGTTTGCCGGTTTGAGGATTAAAGTAGTTAAATGTTATTGGTGGTATGCTATATTCTCCCGCTTTATTCGCAGAAATGGTATAAATTATTTTCTTTATGTTATGTATAGGTATATCATGAAACTCAGAAGAATCAGTAATAGTCTGATTTTTCGAGATCAACCCACTGGGAAGCTTTAGCCGAGGTGGGTGAATTAATTTCAGTTCACCATCTCCTTGTATTATAAGCTCAAAATTGATACTCTCATTTATTTTATATGTTATTTTGTCGGTATTACCGGTAATATTAAAGCTGCCCACCGCTCCAGTATATGCATAGTAAGGCAAGTTATCCGGAGGGTGCGATAGTACTTCTATTGTATGAGGCAAGCTCTTAAGGTGTACACGTACGTCCCTGTACGATGGGCTTTTATAAGAACTATTTTGTGAAATATCTCCAGGGATTGATTCCCTTTCGTTTAGGCGCATTATGCCTTTGGCTTCCATTGTGTTAAGCTTCAATATGCCGACCTTAACAGGGTATAATGCAAATTTCATCAAAGTGAAAACCTGGTAATTCTTGCCATTATATGATTCAATTTCTGGTTTGATTTTTCCTTGTGGTTTTTCAAATTCCTGTTTTATGAAATCATTGAATAAAGGTAATTTATCTATATTCACGTCTATAGGCACGTGGGCGTATAACTTATATGTGACTATTACCTGTTCGCGTTTATACACTTTGTCCTTACTGGCAGCAACTTTAATAAACAAGTTGCTATCCAACATGCCA
Organism: uncultured Bacteroidota bacterium; assembly: GCA_937928385.1. GTDB lineage: Bacteria > Bacteroidota > Bacteroidia > Chitinophagales > Chitinophagaceae > UBA5543. The sequence continues at coordinate 1,258 of CALEZD010000123.1, read as the reverse complement.
TTGCCGGTTTCTAATAAGTTACTATCCGATCTATTATTGCCTGTTTCCAAATCATCAATTGTCGATTTTTTTTTGATGAGGTTACCGTTATCTATTACTTCTATAGATACATTATTTGACTCGTAAGTATTGCCGTTAATGTCTTCAGCAATAGCCATAGGTATTGTAAGTTTTCCTGCTCTTTTAGGCTTCAAAAGATAAGAAATGGTCAAAGTTCTGACCCAAAATGTACTATCTGAAGACATACTTGCTTTGTCATTACTTTGGTATGGCCCGCCGACCACATCAAAGTTTAACCTGATTTCAGGTTTGGGAGCTAATGTTTTCGGCTGGTAAAGATTTTCTATCGTGTAGTGTACCCATACGGAATCTTGTAGTTTTACCTTTGTCGAGCTGGCTTTCGCAGTAAATATTATTTCCTGCGCGTTGCCGTTTAAAACTCCTGCTACTGTCATTGGTAACAGAAAAATAAACAGTATTCTCTTGAATAATCGGCTCATCCGGAAATGAAGTATTAAATTAAGGATTTAAGCTATGCATGCCTGTTTTTGCTAAGGGGTAAAAGCACTGTTAAAAAACTTACAAATCGCCTTTTGCAGGGCGCATGACAATCGTTTCCACGCCTGTATTGGCGGATAAGCTACATGCAGACCAAACCATTTCAGCCACATCATCCGCTTTCATCAGGCGGTTGGTATCTATATCAATCCCTTCCCACGAACGGCTGTAAGTAAATCCCGGACATACAGTTGTAACCCTGATATTGCTATCCATAAGCTCTTGTCGCAGATTTTCAGAAAAACCCATCATGGCGTATTTGGTAATGCTGTAGGAACCTGAGTTGAGATATGGTTTCAGGCCTGCTACCGAGCATATATTGAATATATGGCCTTTGCCGTTCTGGCTGACAGAGGGCAGTATTGCCCGGGTAAGGTAGTATGCGCCGTAAACATTTATTTCCATCATACTTTCCAATTGCCCATCAGGTTCATCTGTTATTAGTCCCGGAAGAAATAACCCTGCATTGTTCACCAGTATATCTATTTCGCCAAAGCTGTTAATAACTGTAGCTGCAAAGTTTTGTACCTGTTTTTTGTCAACCAGGTCAACTGTTTGGGCAATGATAACAGCACGGGGGTATTGGGTTTGCCATTCCTGTTTACATGTTTCGATGTCAGCAGTTGTACGTGCACATATAGCAATAGCATACCCATTGGCCAATAATTTTTCTGCAATGGCTTTTCCTATTTCGTGTGTA
>CALEZD010000122.1 GCA_937928385.1 uncultured Bacteroidota bacterium | reverse complement strand
ACAATATTATCCTTTGAAAACACCGCCAGCGAATCGCTCATAAAAACGGCCAACTGGCTATCAGCAGCACAAATAATATCTATGATGTGTGAAGCATCTATATTTTTGAATTGCTGAATAAAACTATATGCATCAGGAAGAGGCTTAACTACCACATTACTTTTACTGATGGACAGGCGTGTATCCTTTACCTTTATCGCCTTTAACCATTTGGATGACCGGACAATAATATTACCAAAACAATCAGAGTGAATGCGTGAAATATAGTAACTCTCTGACCGTGGCAACCCATGAAATCCTTTAATAATGTGGTGAAATGTACCGGTTGCGGGGTCAAAACATTCCACATCCCCATTTATAGTTGCTATCCATATACGGCCGGCAGTATCGGGGCAGATTCGGGTAAGAAAGTTGGTAACCAGCGATGTTGTATCTCCGGGAATATTCCGGTAGACCTTAAAAGAGAGCCCATCGTACCGGTTGAGGCCATCTTTAGTGGCCAGCCATATATACCCAAATTTGTCAACAGCCAGGCCCTTCACCATACTTTGCGACAGGCCTTTGTTGGTACCAAAATGCTCAACTGTAATAACCGGGTATTTTCCTGCATCATATTTCGGTTGCGCCAGCACATCCGCGCAAATCGAGATTAACCCATGCACCATAAGCAACCCGGCAAACAATATCCACAAACGTTTACTAAACACAACCACAAGATATAATACAAATAGTTACCTGTATTTGATTGATAGTAAATTTCATTGATATTAATGATTGCGGTTAAATATTAAAATTTCAAGTTTTGTGATAATCAAAAATATCGGATATAATGACAAAGCAATTCTTACTACAGCTGGCATTTATCTTGCTCGCCTGTATGCCATCTTTTGCTGAAGATGCAAAAAGTTTACCCCTATCGGGCACAATCACCCCCCATGGATCTGCCAATTCCTTTGTAGAAAACAAGGGACAAATAACAGACCAGAATGGCCATATCAGAAAAGACATTCAATTCAAACTGCCTGCAACAAAGGGGTTGAGTATTTTTATAAGTAGTGGACACGTGCACTATCAGTGGTACCAGCCCGAAAGTGAATCATCCGAAGAAACCTCTTATCATATGTACCGTATGGACATTGAATTAATAGGGGCGAATCCAGGCGCTGAAGTAATTAGGTCAGGTATCCAACCATACTACGAAATGTATTACACTGCTACGACCGGCATAAATGGATGTAGGGCGAATACGTTCAGCAAGATCACCTATGCTGATATATACCCAAATATTGACTGGGTACTTTATACAAAGGATGGTAAATTTAAGCATGAATTCATAGTAAAAAAAGGTGGCAATGCTGCTGATATACGAATAAAGTATGATGGCGCAGCGACACTGAAGATCAATGCAGACGGCAGCATATCAGCTACTACCCCCATGGGAACAATAACTGAAGCTGCACCTGTATCGTTTACCAATGAGCACGTTGCCATTGCCAGTAAATACAAGCTAACCGGCAACATTTTAACTTACGAATTAGAAAACTATAATGGAGATATTACCATTGACCCTGTAATAGAATGGGGCACCTACTATGCCGGCTTAAGCGACGACTATATTTCCAGCGTGACAACTGATGCCAACGGCAATAGCTACAGTTGCGGTAATACAAACAGTACCAGCAATATTGCATCTGCCGGCGCACACAGCACTACTTTTTCCGGGAGTAATGATGGTTTTATTGTAAGATTGAGGAAAGATGGTGGCCGCGATTGGGCAACCTATTATGGCGGTACCGGCGATGACAGGCTATTTGACATCAAACTCCAGGGAACAAAACTATATGTCTGTGGTTTTACTTCCAGCACAACAGGCATTGCAACGACCGGCACACATAACGGAGGCAATGACATCTATGTGGTGGAACTTAACACGTCAGGCGTACGTTCATGGGGTAAATATTATGGTGGCAGTGCACACGACTATGCTAATGACATGGCCATCGCCGGTAACGGTAATATTTACATTTGTGGTACTTCTTCCAGCGCAAATGGCATCGCGACACCTAATACATATCAGACATATAACAGAGGAGGCAATGACGGTATTGTAATGGTGTTAGACCCATCGGGTAATAAGATCATGGGTACATATATTGGTGGCAACGATGACGACCGCCTAAACGGTATTTCTATAGACAACAATGGAAATGCAATTGTAACGGGTAGCACAACCAGTAACCTATATATTGCCTCTAACGGCAGCCACCAATCAGTATATGGAGGCAGTACCGATGCCTTTGTTTCAAGTTTTGATGATACAACGGGCTACAGGTGGTGGACTACTTATTATGGGGGTTCCGGTACAGATATAGGTAACGCGGTTGTATGCGATAACAACGGGGATATATATGTGGCAGGCAAAACCTCAAGCACCTCAGCTATAGCCACTGCCGGCTCTCATCAACCAGCTTTTGCTAATCTTGAAGACGGTTTTATGGCAAAGTTTAATAACAACGGTACACCTGTATGGGGTACGTATTATGGAGGTGCAAGTGCGGATATCATTAAGAGCATTATGATAAATGACTATGGTAATATAATAATTGGCGGAGAAGCAATTAGTGATACCGGTATAGCCACTCCGGGCACCCATAAAGCCACTAAGCCATCTGTGATATTCGATGGTTTCTTTGCTGAGTTTACAACATCCGGCACCCGTGCCTGGGGTAGCTATTTCGGCGGCAACGCTAATGATAATGTAAGCGACGTAGCTATCAGTGCTGAAGGGGGTATTTATGTGGTCGGGTCTACTAAGAGTAATAGTGGTATAGCCACCCCCGGTGCAATAATACCAAACTATGTAAGCGGCTACTATGGCTTTATTATAAGGTTTTGTCAAAAACCGACGGTTACGGTACAGCCGGCTGATATAAGCGAGACTACCGGTGGCACAACACAATTTACTGTTGATGGATATGGCAATGGCCTGAAATATCAATGGCAGGCTGATAATGGCAGCGGATACCAGGATATAAACAATTCCGGGCAGTACAGCGGCACCGATACCAAAACACTGACAGTCTCCAACCTTACACTTACCAATAACAACCTGAAGTACAGGTGCCTGCTCTCGTCCAGCAGTTGTATAGATACCACTAACGACGCAAAACTAACGGTAACGGTAGGCATTGATGATGTCAATAAGAAGTCAGTAAAAGTTTACCCTAACCCTGCTACAGATATAGTCACTATAGCATCAGATATATTTATAGAAAATGCTGCTGTATATAGCATAGCGGGTAGAAAGCTCATGACAGTTAATGGCAGCACCCGAACACTGCAGCTTGACATGAGCAATTTTATTCCAGGAATCTATATCATTAAGATAAATGGTGAGCATGTTGTAAGAGTAACTAAACAATAGGGCATTACCCCCAAATGCAAAAAAGCTGCAAGTAAAACTTGCAGCTTTTTTGCATTTCTTAAGCACTAATACTTATTGCATTTTCTTAGCGTCTTCCAGGAACTTCTGCAATCCGATATCAGTCAACGGGTGTTTCAACAGCCCGAGGATTGAATCTAGCGGACAGGTGCACACATCAGCACCGGCTTCAGCACACTTAACGATGTGCAGGGGATTGCGGATGGAAGCAGCCAGTACTTCGGTCATGAAGCCCTGTGCGTTGTAGATACCTACTATTTGATGTATCAGGTCAACACCATCCCAATTAGTATCGTCTATACGGCCTATAAAGGGCGACAGGTACGTAGCGCCGGCTTTGGCAGCCAATATTGCTTGTCCGGCTGAGAATACCAGCGTACAGTTGGTTTGTATGCCATTGGCGGTAAACCATTTGATGGCCTTGATACCGTCTTTTATCATCGGTACTTTCACCACGATATTTTCGTGAATCTTAGCCAACTTTTTACCTTCTTCCACTATGCCATTGAAATCGGTGCTGATAACCTCCGCACTTACAGGGCCGTCCACTATTTCGCAGATGGTTTTGTAGTGTTTCATGATAGCGTCGTGGCCTTTGATGCCTTCTTTAGCCATCAGGCTGGGGTTGGTAGTTACACCGTCCAGTATACCGAGGTCGTTAGCTTCCTTTATCTGGTCGAGATTAGCTGTATCTATAAAAAATTTCATATTGTATTTGTTTCAGGTGCAAAAGTAGTTAATTATTCAGGCAGGGAAAATGAAATTATCAACAAAAGAGATGGGATATAAAAAAAGAACTGGCAAGTTACTTACATCGCGCCGCTACGACCACCTACCCTTGCTACATTCCTGTCCTGGGGGGTTCAGCAGGAGCTGGCCGTATAAGACTTGCCAGAAATGCGAAGGTAGCTAACAAAACTGATTGCAGCAAACAAAGGTTGATATATAAAAAACAGCCGCATGTAGCGGCTGTGTAATACTATGTTTTTTGCCAACTGTTTAATGCTTTCCCAACTCGCCTTTCAGGAAGTCAATCACCTTCACCTCTGTTGCGTTTTGTCCACGCATATCCGCCAGGTAAACAGATACCCAGTCGGTAAGGTGTACGAGATAAAAAATCTTTTCCCAATAACTTTTACCCTCTGCATACACTTCGGTAATATTCTTGGTGTACTTGCGTATGATTTTTTTATTGACCTCAATCCTGTACTGTGTGCGCTCGTAGGTTTGTTCATCGCGCAGGAAAATAACGGCTTTCGAGTTGTCTTTATCGCGCCAGCCTACCAGTTCGTTATGGTTCATCTCCGGTATCACATGGTGCCAGCACAGCATCTTGCTGTTTTCGTTTATTTGCTGCCTGAAGCGTACCGCCATGCCCTCGTACTCTGCAGTAGCATAGATAACCGGCGTAGTGCCATATAGCTTTTTAGCCAATGCCGATGCCTTGCGCTGTATGCTTTTGCCGTTGGCTTTCAGCATCTTTATAGATGCGTTCAGGTCGCGCTTGAAATTATAGTCGAGCAGGCCCATACCCTGTAGTACAAACAATACCTGCGTCATAGAATAGCCCAGGCAGGCACGGGGCGGCATACCTGTAGGCAGCAATATGCAGTCCAGCTTTTTCTTTTTGGCCAGCTCGGCTATTTTACCACCCGAAGTAATGCAGATAACAGTCGCTTTGGACCTGATGGCCTGTTGCATGGCCTGCAGGGTTTCTTCTGTATTGCCTGAGTAAGACGAAACAATAACAAGGGAATTTTTACCCACGAAAGCAGGCAGGAAATAATCTTTGTTGACGAAGAAAGGGATAGCCAGTTTGTCTGCCACGAAGTTCTGTACGATAGAACCACCTATACCACTGCCGCCCAGCCCCGTCAGCACCACGTTGGCAAAATCTTTGTCAGAAGCTGTAAAACGATAACTTTGGCCTATCAGCAGGGCTTCGTGCAATTGGGTGGGGAAATTTTGTACTAATTCTTTCATACTTCGTTTTTTCGATGGCCAAACATAACGAAACTGGCAGTAATGGTGAAAAAATAGCTGAAAACTTTTTGCAAACAAAAGGTTATTCTATACTGCACCGCAACTGGAAACATGAGAAAAAAGAGGTAGACCTGGTAGCCGAACAGGACGGGCTGCTGGTGTTTGTAGAGGTAAAAACCCGCTCTGCCGCTTACTTTGGCTACCCCGAGGACGCTGTAGGCCCTGCCAAACAGGACTACCTGAAAACCGCCGCCGAAGAATTCCTGTACCGTTACCCCCAGTACCAGCGCATCCGCTTCGACATCATCAGCATCATCACCCAACATGACAGGATTAAAGAAATAGTACATTTTGAGGATGCGTTTTTTTGATGTGTAATTGGCAATCCCGCAATAACACCTTATATTACTAATGTATTATCTCATTTGTGAAGGGAGGCTGTATTTGAAAAAATCTTCATACCTTCGCGCAAATTTTAAAAAATCGTATGAATTGGAACCCCGCAGGAATTGCTGAAGAACTGTCGACAACAACACAAAAACTGGCCAAGGGTTATGAAACCCTGCAGAACATGGGCGAAGTGGAAGTAGCCACTACCCCAAAAGAATTAGTTTGGAAGCGCGACCACGTGAGCGTGTATCACTACATACGCGAAACACCGGCCAAATGCAGTACACCCGTACTGGTTAGCTTCGCTATGCTCAACAGGCACGACGTGCTGGACCTGCAACCCGACCGCAGCCTGATGAAAAAACTGCTGGACGAGGGCCTGGACATCTACATTATGGACTGGGGCTACCCTACTAAGGCCGACCGCTACCTGACGATGGAAGATTATATTGACGGCTATATGAACGATGCCGTAGATTTCATACGTAAGAGCAATGGCGTGGATAAAATTCATAAAATGGGTATCTGCCAGGGTGGTACATACAGCATGATATATGCCAGCCTGTACCCTGAGAAACTGCAATCGCTGACTACTTATGTAGCTCCGTTCGACTTTGAACCCGGCGGCAACTGTATGTTGTACACCTGGGCTAAGTATATTGACGTAGACGCTATGGTGGATGCTGTAGGCACTATACCCGGCGAAATGATAGACAGCGCCTTCGGTATGCTGAAGCCCAGCATGAACATCAGCAAATACCTGGGCGTACTGGACAGCCTGGATGATGAGAACAAACTGATGAACTTCCTGCGTATGGAAAAATGGAAGGGTGACCTGCCCGCTATGCCCGGCGAGATGTACCGTAAGTATATCAAAGACCTCTTCCGCGACAACCTGCTTATAAAAGGCAAGTTTGAACTGGGCGGCCGCAAGGTGGACCTGAAAAACATGACAGTGCCTTACCTGAACGTATATGCCACGGACGATAACATCATACCCAACGAAAGCACACTGCCGGTAATGAAAGCCATAGGCAGCAAGGATAAGGAAGAATATCCTTTCCCCGGTGGACATATAGGTGTGTTTGTAGGAGGTAAGAGCCAGAAAGAACTGGCACCTACAGTTGCCAAGTGGGTGATTAAGCGTTGCTAGAATTGAAATAGTATTAACCGCGGAGACGCTAAGACGCAGAGTTGTTAGATTACTTTGCTTTTGCGTCTCCGCTTCATTTCGGCTAAATTGTGCTGATGTTCAAAAAGTATGAGGTACATAAGGTGCGCCTGTCCAATGGCTGCGATATGGCGTATATAGATGAAGGCACAGGCGACACTACTCTGCTATTTGTACACGGGCTGGCCAACTACTGCGGTGTATGGGTAAAGAATATTGAAAACCTGAAACAACATTATCGCTGTATAGCTATAGACCTGCCAGGCAACGGTTATTCTGACGGGGGTGATTATCCTTATAGTATTAATTTCTTCTCAGGCTGCGTGTACGATTTCATGCTACAGTTGAAGCTGACAAATGTTGTACCTGTAGGTCACAGCATGGGTGGGCAGGTCTTACTGAACCTGGTGATAAACCACCCGACAGTGTGCGGTAAACTGGTACTCTGCGCTCCTGCGGGTTTTGAAACTTTCAGCCAGTTGGAACGCACACTGTACAAAACGGGTATTCATTTCTTTGATTTCTTTTCTACAGAAGAAAACAGCCTGCGTAAAATAGTGCGTACCAGCTTTTACCAATATCCTGAATACGCCGACGGTATGTTGCAGGAACTGGTAGACCTAATGCACCGCCAGCCGGTAAGCCAATACAGGAAGATGGTAGAAGCCTGCATAGACAGCATGATGGAAGAGCCTGTGTATGAGCAACTGCATACGATTCAGCAAAAGGCATTAGTGATATATGGCGAGCGGGACGCACTGATACCTAACAGGTTGATACACCATACAAATACTAAAACAATGGCGGAACAGGCTGTAGGGAAAATGCCTTACGCTCAATTGGAAATGCTGTCGGGTTGCGGGCATTTTGTACAACTGGAAAAGCCAGATGTGGTGAATGAGTTTATCAGGGAGTTTGTGGGATGATGATGATTAATCCAACTTATAAGAACAGCACTACCCTTTCTTGATGCCGGGGTATTTCATATCCAGCCCTTTGAGTGTATCGTGGAGGATAGTGGCTACCAGGTGCGATTTGTACCAGTTCTGGTCGGCGGGGATGATGTGCCATGGGATGTTGTTGCAGGTGTTGAAAGCTTCTTCGTAGTACTTCATATATGTATCCCAAAGGGCTGATTCGTCAAAGTCATTGGAATTATACTTCCACATCTTGCTCGGCTCTTTCAGGCGCTCTACCAGTTGCTCATGCTGTTCTTCCTGCGATATGTGCAGGTAGAATTTGAGTATAGTAGTGTTGGCATGCTCTGTGAGCAGTTGCTCAAAATCGTTAATAGCTTTGATGCGTTTTTGTGCTGTGGCATCATCTATCATGCCATGCACACGGGTAACCAATATGTCTTCGTAATGAGAGCGGTTGAACAGATGAATCATACCGCGCGGAGGGGTTACTTTATGCACCCGCCACAGGAAATCGTGCGATAGCTCTTCTTCTGTAGGAACCTTAAACGAGTATACTCGTATGCCTGTTGGGTTCATTGATGTAAAAACATCGCGCGCTACCCCATCTTTACCGCTGGCATCCATGCCCTGGAAAATAACCAGTATGCTGTGTTTGTTTTCAGCGTACAGCAGGTTTTGCAGTTCGTTCAGCTCAGTAAGAATATCCTTTGTCTTCAGCTTAGTAGCCTCTTTATCCCAGCCTTCGGGAGCCCTGGTACTGATGTCTTTTAAGCTGATTATACTCATTACATATCTGCGTTGAACAGCCTCCTGTAGGCTTTGATGAATATCGCACCCAGGTTTTTGTGCGGAGGTACGTAATCATCAAACATATCTTTTATGGTTTTGTTCGACGTACTGAAATTGCCGCCAAGTGTCTGCCATGTGGTAATCCAGTTGATGTCTTGCCCGGCGGAAATCTGGTCGTTGATAGCTTTGATAATCGGTTCGTTGATGCTCATAGCCCCTGTCTGCTTAGACGATATGATGTTGGCGTTAGGCGCCTTGCTCAGAACGGTAGACAGGTTGTGGTAACCACCGCATGAGCCGAGTATTACAATCCTGTTTTCTTTAGAAACCCTCTCGAGTGTCAGCGGCAGGTGGTAACTGTGTCCCCTGTGCACCAGCACGGTAGGGTGAATATTATTCGCTGCCAGGTGCTCGCATAGTTTGGCAACTGCTACTTCATCTTCGGGCTCTTCCAGTGGCATATTAGCATAAACCACTACGGGCTTTCCGGAGATGGAAGTGATTTTTGTCCAGAACTCAGATTTCTCAATCGCCCATTGGGTTTTGTCTCTGAAGTTGGTGAGGAAACTGTTGTAAGACATACGCCCGTCTTCGTCGCCGTAAAAGAAGAACTGTTCATATACCACCTGGCCCGAATCGCTGAGCAGATTGTTGTAAGGCACCAGATTGATTGGAGGCAGTTTCAGCCTGGCAGATTGCGCCATTACAGCTTCGCTGTTGTCGCTGCTGCGCGTACCCTCAAACAGTGTCGCCAGCAAGCCATATACAATTACACCTTTTTTGCTGCCCTTGCGGTAAGCCTGTTCGTAGTTATACTTTACTTCATTGCGCAGGAAATCAGCCAGTTCTTCATCACGTATACTACCAAATGCATCAGCTACATCTACTGCCCCTTCCAGGTCGTCATCTTTGCCCTGCTCCAGCCCTGCGATGAAGTCTTTCATCAGCTGCGTTTTCTGCTCAGGTGCCATAGTACCCAAAAAATCGCTGAGGGTATTATAGCCTGCACACATACGTAAGAAGGTACGGAACCGGTCGCGGTGTACGGTGCTCAGCAATTCGTAGCCTGACTTGCCTTCCATACGTTCCATCATCCTGTTGAAGGTACCGACGAAGCTACTGGTGTATATTTCGTCCTGACCGTACACCATAATGAAGTAGAGTACTTCCGGCGGCATATTATTGATGCACTTAAAGCGTACGGGTGGTTTCTCGTTGTGCAGGTCGTTCATTTCGCGCACATAACGCAGGCCGCGATAATGTAACTCGTCTGTATAAGTATCACCGCCCAGGCTTACATTTTCAAGTTTCAGCCTCACCAGGTTTTGATAATACAAATCTTCATCAGCAGCAATAGCGTCTATCTGCGCTATTGTCTTTTTACCTGTATAAATGTCATTAAGGAATGGCATGGCGCGCAACGGCGATTTGGAGTAACGCGCTATCTGTACGATGGCACGTACCAGCGGGTCAGGGCAGTTTTCTACCACATAACGAAGCCCGCTGGTAGAGGTGGCGTAGTTGAATACCTTATTGGGCACTACACGCGCCGCAGCGGCAATAACATCACACGCATAAGAGTAAGATGCAAATTCAGCCAGCTTGTCAATCATCATCACGGGTTCCATACGGCCCATTTCGCGGTAAAGGTATTGCCTGTCAGGATGTTCAGCCTCCAGGATGCGTGTACTATTATTGAGTGTGTACACGTTAACATTGTTTTCGATAAAAGCACCCGTCCTCCCTTCAAAATCAGCAATGATAAATTCTTTGAGGTTGGTAACAGAACGCCTGTAGAAATAACCGTCGGGTGCAGGGTCAGAAAGGTAGCGCTTCATCAATTCATCTACTGCCTGAAGGTAGCGGAGTTTATTATTGTTTTCCATCCGCTGGTCCCACCCCACTTCTGCGGCAGGCAGGTTTTCAATCATTACCTGTATCTGGTCAACATCTCTTAGCAGCGACTGCGTAAACAGGCGGGAAAAGACAGAATCATCTGTAATAGTAATAAAACCATCAACAGTACCATCAGCCATATCGGCACGGTTTTGGAATTCGTCGATATGCCCGCGTCCATTGTGCCATAGCTGGCGCTGCAGTGGGATAGGGTTGATAAGTGTATCCACATCGTAGATACTTATAACCACTACCTCCTCATTATCGTCTTTCTTCTTACGTTTCTGTGCCGATACGGGTTCTGTTACCCATAACATCATCAGTGCGAACAAAGCCGCAAATTGAAAAATAGTCTTGAACATTAGTTTCTGTTGAGCCACTTAACATGCGAAAATACGCAAATCAGCTGTTAAGGTTCTACAAATAAAGTATATTAACCATTCGTTATCAAACCGTTGACAAATGCTCTGTATACATAGGGAAAGACAACATAAACTCGTTGACTTCTCCACGTACAGTCTGTATCACAGCTTCATTATCGGGCGACATGAGTACCCTGTCCAGCCAATCAACTATCTGTGGCATCTGTTCTTCTTTTAAGCCACGCGTAGTAACAGCCGGTACACCAATGCGAATACCCGATGTAACGAAGGGCGAACGGTCGTCGAAAGGAACCATATTTTTGTTGAGGGTGATATCTGCATGTACCAGTACATTTTCAGCCTTCTTACCGGTGATATTCTTGTTGTGGAGGTCTATAAGTACCAGGTGGTTGTCTGTACCACCGGACACCACATTGTAGCCTTTGGCCATCAATGCATTTGACAATGCCTGTGCATTGTTGATGACCTGCTGTGTATATATGCCGAACTCCGGCTGCAGTATCTCGTGGAAAGCCACAGCTTTTGCAGCGATAGTATGCTCCAGCGGCCCCCCCTGTATGCCGGGGAAAACAGCAAGGTCCAGCAACTGGCTCATGAGGCGGATTTCACCCTTAGGGCCGGTAATGCCCCATGGGTTTTCAAAATCATGCTTCATCATGATGAGGCCGCCACGAGGGCCACGCAGCGTTTTGTGCGTAGTAGTTGTAATGAAATGGCAATGCTCGAAAGGCGAATTAAGGTGATGTTTGGCAATCAAACCGGCAGGGTGAGAAATATCCGCCAATATCAATGCTCCTACCATGTCAGCTATTTCGCGTATGCGGGCATAATCCCAATCGCGGCTGTAGGCAGAAGCACCACAGATAATCATTTTGGGTTTATGCTCTTTGGCTTTACGCTCCATATCGTCATAATCCACCAGCCCGTCTTCTTTGCGTACGCCATAATGAAATGCATTATACAGCTTACCCGAAAAACTAACAGGTGAGCCATGTGTGAGGTGGCCACCCATACTCAGGTCGAGGCCAAGAATAACATCGCCCGGATTGAGTGCAGCCAGCATTACCGCAGCATTAGCCTGCGAACCACTGTGCGGTTGCACATTGGCATAATCAACGTCAAATATTTGTTTAGCCCTTTCTATAGCCAGGGTTTCCGTCTTGTCCACTACTTCGCAACCTCCATAATACCGCCTGCCCGGGTAGCCCTCAGCATACTTGTTAGTCAGTACGCTGCCCATAGCCTGTATCACCTGCATACTGGCAAAGTTTTCGGAGGCTATCAATTCCAGCCCGCGGCGCTGGCGTTCCAGTTCTTCCTGTATCAACCCGTAGATGACGGTATCTTTTTGCATGTAGAAAAATTTAGCGCAAGGTAAGCAAACAAGAGGGAAAATAAAGCTATCGCCGGGCTCAAAGCTTACCGGGCTCGTACCTCAGGCTCTTGAAATATTGTACATCCTTAAGTAGGCTCTGCTTTTGCAATTGCAACTGCAATTTTGCAGTAAGGGATGATATAGGCGAGAGGACGAAAATGCCCGTGACCAGGAGGCGTTGAAACAGTTTAACCCTACCCTGCCTTTCAGGGCTGCCAGGGCCGCCTTTTTCGCGTATATACCTGGCGAACTTTCTAAAATTCGTGATGCCCCTTTTTTCCAAAATGATAAGGCCGGGCTTGAGGTGGATAGCACCCTGCATCAGCAATTCTTTGTGCAGCGTATCCAACCTCCCGTCTTCCAGGTGGTTGAATATGGGCGTACCGAAACGTTGCGCATTTTTTATGTCGGCAGACTGTACACCTGCCTCAGGCAATATGCCCGAAGCTTCTTTCTGTCCCTTGAATGCCCAACGCATTACTGTAAGCGTCGACACCAGGTTTGGATGGCTGTCTGTCAGTACGATATTGCCTACCAGCTTTGCACCGGTGTCCTTCAACATTTCTTTTATACGCTCCTGCGCATTCAACCACATATTGCGGCAACCTACTATAGTTATTACCGGTTTGTTTTTCAACACAGAAGCATAACCACTTTTGAGAAAAGAAGTAACCGGCTGTGAAGGGCTGAGGAACCAGGGTTGGTAGCCAAGTAAAACAAGGTCATAATCTTTATTCAGCACCTCTTCCGGCAAGGGCTGTATAGGCGATGGTACCAGTTCCACGCACTCGGGCATGGCATCAAAGAAAGAATTTACTTTCCAGGGAAAAGGAAAAGGTTGTAATGGTTTGATTTCCGCCACGTCAATTTCCACTTTGTGCTGTATATCAAACAGTACATTATCCAGTATATGGCGCAACTGGCCTGATTGAGAATAATATATTACCAGTATCTTTCGTTTCATCAGGTATCAGGTCAGACGTTTTAGTATGGAGGCTAAACCACGGTAAGATACATATAAGCATAAGAAAAGCGTGCGCTTTCGGGCACCATCACCAATATGCGCTGGCCTTTCTGCAACTTCCCGCTGTGAAACAACTCTTCCAGCATAAGGAAGGCTGAGGCACTACCTACGTTACCTACTTTAGGCAGGTTGTAAAACCATTTTTCGTCAGGAATATCCAACCCAATGGCTTTGTGGTGTTTTTGTATCTGCCCCTTGAAAAACTCGCTGGACATGTGCGGCAGATAATAATCTATATCATTGAGCGTGAAGCCGTGTTTCTCCATGAGTTTCTTCAGGAACACCCCACCCTTATGCACGATATGCTCACCCAACAAGCGTGTATCCTGCTTGAGTGAGAACACGCTTTTCGTAGCCCAATCTTCAATAGGC
The DNA here is from genome assembly GCA_937928385.1 of uncultured Bacteroidota bacterium. Classification (GTDB taxonomy): domain Bacteria; phylum Bacteroidota; class Bacteroidia; order Chitinophagales; family Chitinophagaceae; genus UBA5543. The sequence continues at coordinate 40,134 of CALEZD010000122.1, read as the reverse complement.
AGGTCATTCCAGCTGGACATAGATTTATCGTCATGCTTCACAGTACCGGCATACATACATGTTTCCAGTTCATTCGCATAAGAAGTAATCTCCAGCCAATCCACCCTCAGGGAAATATTGTTATTATTTGGCTCGCTCTGCAATAAAGCAGCCGCAGCACCATCACTCAGCATCCAGCGCAGGAAGTCTTTTTCAAAAGCGATAAACGGGTTTTCTTCCAGTTTTCTCAGGTTTTCCGTTTCCTGCTCGAAGCGGGAAGCGTGCATCCATGAGGATAGCTTTTCACTGCCCACACTTGCAGCAGTGTCTGCCTGCCCTGCCCCGATGGCCATGTAGGCGTACTTCATAGCCTGTATACTGCTGCAACACGCACCCGTAGCCGAGATAAGTTCAACAGGGTGTATAGCCAACTCGCCATGTACCATAGCGGCATGAGAAGGTAATAACTGATCGGGGGAAGTAGTACCGGCAGTAATAATCTCTAATTTATCTATAGGCAGCCGGTCATCAAAAAGCTGCCGGATAACCTGCGCAGAAAGCTGAGCATTAGAGTGTGTGCTCTTGCCATTCCTGAACGCATAGTACCTGGTTTTGATACCGTTATTACGTAATACTATTGACTTCGCCTTTGAAGGCTTGCCATCTACCATCCCCAGCACATCTTCCATCTCATCGTTCTTCACCGGGTCGTTAGGCAAAAACTTAGAAAGGCGCGTTATATAAACAGGTCTCACTATCTGAAAAAATCAATTTGACTTGCAAAAATAGTCATTCTGTGCTGCTTTACTAATTCAACCTTAATTTAATCGGTTCAAACAGCCACGACAGCCAGTATTTACAAGGATAATTATAAAACATTCGGGTAAAAATAGCAATAGCCCCGCGGGACTATTGCAGGTATCCTTATCTTATATTAATAATTACTATTCACTTAGCTGAATCCCGTAGAAATACATACCGTTGCGCCCGGGATAGAAGCCCGCAAAACGTAACTTGCCGGGATTAGCCGTAACAATAGCCTGAAATTCGTCTACATTATTCACAGGCGTATCATTGACCAGTGTGATTACAAACCCTTTTCTCATAGCAGTTTGTGCGGCTATGGCACCATCTTCAATACTTTCAACCAGCACCCCACCCTTGACATTATAATTGCTCAACTCATTGCCTGTAAGAGAGCGTAACTTAGCCCCCAATACACGTGCCGGTGCATCGCTTTTGACAATTTTGGTGGTGCCGTCTATATTCTTTAGTTGCACGGTAGTATGTACAGGTTTGCCTTTGCGGGTATATGTGATGCTAATGTTATCACCCGGCTTGTACAGGGCAATCTGCTCCAACAGTTGAGGCGCTGTTTTAACTGGTGTACCATTTACAGCTGTGATGAAATCCCCTGTTTTAAGCCCGGCTTTTTCGGCAGCACCGTTCTCGGTAATGTTGGCGATATACACACCATCGTTACGGTCAAGAGCCAGTTCTTTTACCTGCTCAGGTGTGGCATATTTCATATCGAGGTAGCTGATACCCAGGTAGGCGCGTTGTACGGCACCATAGTATATAATGTCTTCCACTACCTTTTTGACAATATTGGAAGGGATAGCGTAAGAATAACCCGCATAAGAACCTGTGGGTGATGCTATGGCAGCGTTAATACCTATCAACTGTCCTTTAGTATTCACCAGGGCACCGCCACTATTGCCGGGGTTTACGGCCGCATCTGTCTGTATAAAAGACTCGATAGCAGATGCAGACTGAGTGCGGTTGATACCCAGCGCCCTGCTCTTGGCACTAACGATACCCGCAGTTACAGTAGCTTCTAGCGTAAGAGGATAACCTACCGCCAATACCCATTGGCCCAGGCGCACATCGTCTGAATTGCCATATTCCATATAAGGCAGGTTATCACCATCAATTTTTAATACAGCAATATCTGTAGCGGGGTCGGTAGCTACCAGTTTAGCATCGGTAGTGTACCTGTCATTGAATGTCACTGTCACAACGTCAGCACCTGCCACAACGTGGTTGTTGGTAACAATATAACCATCGGGTGATATGACTACACCTGAACCAGCACCCATTTGGGGAGGCTGGAACATATCCTGGTATATATCGCCGAAGATAGTAGGCCTGCGTACTACTACCTGTTTGCCGTTGGTTTTGGTTTTGATGTGCACCACAGACTGCACCGATGCCTCTGCCGCAGGCTGGAAATCAGCCGGGGGTGTGCTGGCCACTACATTGCCTGAATAATTGACGTAATTAACAGGTGGTTGCCTTTTTGTGTTTTCAAATCCTGTTATATCTGCATTACCAAAAAACTTAGCCGCTACAAATAAGGTAATAACCGATGTGAGGGCGGCAGTCATAATTACAGGTATCAGCCTATTTTTCATAATAATTCTCCTTTAAAATGTTTGTACCCTTGTAGGACAAATTTAAAACCCATACTTATTACAAAACTGTTAAAAGTAACTGTATAATAACCAATAGACTAAAGCAATATGGGTATAAACAGTCCATTGTACAAATAGTTGCCTGTAAACCGTCCGGGGCGAACCTGTCTATAACTGAAAATCTTATTGTATTTACCTACTGATATGAATATTTTGAATCAAAAAAGCATTACCTTTGCACCTCATTTTAAGAAAATAATTATACAAATTCATAATTTTTAACAATGGCAGACTTACGCTATCAGCGGAACTTTGGTATAGCAGCGCACATTGATGCGGGTAAAACCACTACTACAGAACGTATTCTTTACTACACAGGTGTGAACCACAAAATAGGTGAGGTACACGAAGGTGCCGCTACCATGGACTGGATGGCGCAGGAGCAAGAGCGTGGTATCACAATTACCTCAGCAGCTACTACCTGTTTCTGGAACTTCCCTACAGTACAGGGTAAGCCAACTCCTGATTCTAAAAAATATAAATTCAACATCATTGATACTCCGGGCCACGTTGACTTTACCGTTGAGGTAGAGCGTTCTATGCGTGTACTGGATGGCCTTGTAGCCCTGTTTTCAGCAGTGGACGGCGTTGAGCCCCAGTCTGAAACAGTATGGCGCCAGGCTAACCGCTACAAAGTACCACGTATCGGTTTCGTAAACAAAATGGACCGTATCGGTGCTGACTTCCTGATGGTGGTACAGCAGGTACGTGATATGCTGGGTGCTAAATCTGTACCTCTGCAACTGCCTATCGGTGCAGAAGACAGTTTCAAAGGCGTGGTGAACCTGATAACGATGAAATCGGTTATCTGGGATGACGCTACACAAGGTATGACCTATACAGAAGGTGAAATACCTGCCGACATGGTGGATGAAGCTAACCACTGGCGTGCACAACTGGTAGAAGCCGTAGCTGAATATGATGATAAACTGATGGAAAAATTCTTCGAAGATCCTAACAGCATCACAGAAGAAGAAATTCATGAAGCGGTACGTAAAGCTACTATCGACCTGAGCATTATACCCATGCTGTGTGGTAGCGCCTACAAAAACAAAGGTGTACAAACAGCGCTGGACGCGGTAATCCGTTACCTGCCCAGCCCCGTAGATATTGAAGCTATTAATGGCGTTCACCCTGATACAGGTGAGGAACTGATACGCAGGCCTGATGCAAAAGAACCATTTGCAGCCCTGGCCTTCAAAATCATGACTGACCCGTTTGTGGGCCGCCTGGCATTCTTCCGCACATACTCAGGCCACCTGGATGCAGGTAGCTATGTACTGAACGTGCGTTCGGGCAAGAACGAACGTATCAGCCGTATCATGCAGATGCACGCAAACAAACAAAACCCGATTGACTTCATCGAAGCAGGTGATATCGGTGCTGCTGTTGGTTTCAAAGACATCAAAACTGGTGATACCCTGTGTGATGAGAAACACCCGATTGTACTGGAAAACATGTTCATACCTGAGCCTGTAATATCCTTAGCTGTTGAGCCTAAAACACAGGCTGACGTTGACAAAATGGGTATGGCCATCGCCAAACTGGTAGAAGAAGACCCTACACTGCGCGTAAAAACTGACGAAGATACCGGGCAGACTATCCTGAGTGGTATGGGTGAACTGCACCTGGAAATCATCGTTGACCGTATGCGTCGCGAATTCAAAGTAGAAATCAACCAGGGTGCACCACAGGTGGCTTACAAAGAGGCACTTACGATGACTATATCGCACCGCGAAACATATAAAAAACAAACGGGTGGACGTGGTAAGTTTGCTGATATACAATTCGAAATCGGCCCTGCTGATGAAGAATTCCTGAAAGAAGGTAAAGGTACTTACCAGTTTGTGAATGACATCTTCGGTGGTTCAATCCCCCGTGAATTTATACCTGCAATACAGAAAGGTTTTGAAACCTCTATGACAACAGGTGTACTGGCAGGCTTCCCTGTTGACAACCTGCGTGTACGTATATTTGACGGTTCGTTCCACCAGGTGGACTCTGACTCAATGTCATTTGAACTTTGTGCTAAGTCAGGTTTCCGTGAGGCAGGCCGCAAAGCCAAACCAATCATACTGGAGCCTATTATGAAGGTAGAGGTGGTAACCCCCGACCAATACATGGGTGATGTAACAGGTGACCTGAACCGCCGCCGCGCTATGCTGGAAGGTATGGACAGCCGTAACAACCTGCAGGTGATCAAGGCTAAAGTGCCGCTGAGCGAAATGTTCGGTTATGTAACCCAACTGCGTTCACTGTCTTCAGGCCGCGCCACTTCAGTAATGGAGTTCAGCCACTACGCTCCTGCTCCGAAGAACATCGAAGAAGAAGTAGTAGCTAAAGCAAAAGGTAAAGTAAGCGCTGAGTAACACCAGGCTTCAACCATACAAAAAGGGCTGTCTCGAAAGAGCAGCCCTTTTTTACTTTTTTCAATTGTCTTGTTATATAAACAGCGGCCTGATGCCGCTCTTTTATTATTTACTCGCGTCATGGCGAGGTACGAAGCCATCTCAAGAAATGCCTTAAAACGAATCCTATAGACTTATGTAATGTTTCGCAAGATTGCTTTGTCGCTCATACTTCGCTCCGCGCAATGACGGGAAAAATCACAACCCACCCATCTTACACACCTTCTTAAATTCTGCTGGTGTCACTTTACCCACGGACAAGCGCGAGAGACGCACCAAATCCATATTGGCGAGGTCTTTGTCTGCTTTAATTGCTTCCAGTGTCACAGGTTTGGGCATGGCTTTTACAGGTTTCAGGTCTACTACCACCCAGTTGGCATCGTCGGTAGTGGGGTCCTGGTAAGCGGTCTTTACCACTTCGGCTATTCCTACTATCGCCAGCCCTTCGTTGCTGTGATAAAAAAATACCTGGTCACCCTTCTGCATATCGCGCAGGTTGTTGCGTGCGGCATAGTTGCGTACGCCGTCCCAATGGGTTTTCTTGTCTTTTACAAGCTGCTCCCAGCTATATTTAAATGGTTCAGATTTTACCAGCCAGTAATTCATTATTCAAATATTTGTTTACAAAAATAGAGTAATTAGCTACAAACAAAATGAGCTATATTAGCAAATAATCAAAACAGTTATGAAAGCCCTTTTAACTATCCTTCTTTCGCTTTTGACCTTATCTGCATTTTCACAGAACAGCGGATTTGACGATACAGTTAAATATATCAAAGAACAATCAGTAGACGGTGGCGAACTGGATTTTACAAAAAAACTAGACAATCAATCAATGTACTTGTATGATGGAATAGCATACAGCAAAAAAGATTATGCCCTTTTTCTATGGGGAGCCAAAGTCAAGTTATTAGGCATAAAATCTAAAAAAGAAGCCATCAAATTGCGTGAAGAGATTACAGGTAAAGAATTGACAGAACCCGAAAAGAAAGCACTCTCCAACGGTTTTGCATTTGACCCCAACAAACAATAACCTTATTTATCCCTTTGCAGCAAGTACGAGGCTAACTTACGCAGCGGCTCTTTTCTTTCTGCAGGCACGTCTATTTCCTGTAGGTTTTTAAACGCTTTATCTGAATATGCCTCTACAGCAGCACGGCATAGTTCATCGGCGCCTGTATCCTTATACAGCGACAGTACACCCCGCACTTTCACCTCTTCTTCTGCAACCATCAGTTCCTGTAGTTGAATACCGTTCGCACCTGCCAGTTCCTTGGCTTTCAGCAGCAGGAAGGTTTTTTTATTCGCACGAATGTCACCACCATTTTGTTTGCCGAGTTTGGCCGTATCACCAAATGCGTCTAAATAATCATCCTGCAACTGGAAGGCAATGCCTACATTCCTGCCGAACTCGTATAGTTTATTAGCGTTGACCTCTGATGCCCCGCCGATAACAGCTCCCATCTTCAGGCTGCACGCCAGCAGTACCGATGTCTTGAGCGCAATCATATTTATGTACTCGTCTATAGACACATCGTCACGTTGCTCGAAGTCCATATCCAGTTGCTGCCCCTCGCATACCTCTATTGCAGTGGTGTTGAACAGTTGCAACAGTGAGGGCAGATGGTTGTTCACCTTTGCCAGCTGCACATAGGCGTGGATGCACATTACATCACCACTCAGTATACCTGCCGTCAACCCGTATTTGGCATGTATGGTGGGATTGCCCCTGCGCAGCGGGGCTTTGTCCATTATATCATCGTGTACCAGGGTGAAGTTGTGAAACAACTCTATCGCCGCTGCCGCGTTCCATGCGTCTTCATTGATTTCACCAAACAACTCATTACCCATGATGCACAAAGCCGGGCGCACCCGCTTGGCCCCCAGTGATAATAAATACCTGCATGGCTCATACAGGTTCACCGGCTCCTGCGGAAATAGTTGTCCATGTTGTAACCTGTTTTCAAATGCGGCTACTATCTCTTTAAAATCCTGCATTAGTATTTCTTACGTGCTGTTTTCTTTTTGCTCTCGCTCTTTCTCCCCTGTGTCTTATTATTCGTTGTTGTCTTTCTTTGCGGTTTTGCATCACCTGCTTCCACCAGGCTGAAGTCTATCTGCCTTTTTTCCAGGTTGGCAGATACAACCTTCACCTTCACTTTATCACCTACGCCAAATCTCATTTTGGTGCGCCTGCCTATCAGCGCGTATTCCCCCTCCATTAGTTCAAACTCGTCTATATCATACAAGTCGCTCATGGGCACCATGCCTTCGCATTTATGCGCTACCGTCTCAGCCCAGAAACCGAAACTAGCTACGCCACTTACTACTGCCTCAAATTCCTCACCTACATAATCCTGCATATACTCTACTTGTTTGTATTTGTTGGCGGCCCGCTCACTTTCCATAGCCCGGCGCTCCTGGTCGCTGCAATGGCGGCACTGCTGTTCCAGGTGTTTGATGGGTTTTATATCCTGCTCCAGGCATTCCAGCAATACGCGGTGTACCAGCACATCGGGGTAGCGGCGTATGGGCGATGTGAAATGGCAGTAATGCTCAAAACCTAATCCGTAGTGCCCGATATTATCCGTAGTATATACCGCCTTCGCCATAGTGCGTATGCCCAATGTTTCCAGCACATGTTGCTCGGGTTTTCCTTTCGCAAGTTGCAGCATCTGGTTAAACGATTCTGCTATAGCCTGCGAAGTATGTGTATTGAATTTATGTCCGTAACGCGACGCAAAAGTGGAAAAGAGTTTCAGTTTGTCTTCATTGGGTACGTCGTGTACGCGATAAGGGAACGGTACGGGTTTGTTCTTCACGTTTATCCCCGATACATATTCCGCCACGGTACGGTTAGCCAGCAGCATAAACTCCTCTATCAGTTGGTGGGCTTCTTTGCTCTCCTTCACCATGATGCCGATGGGCTTACCCTTTTCATCCAACTTGAACCGTACTTCCTGCGAGGAGAAATTGATAGCCCCTTTTTTAAACCGTTGCTCACGCAGGCTGCGCGCAATAGTGTTCAGCAATAGTATTTCAGTTTTATGGTCGCCCTCAGCGCCTTCTATCATCTCTTGCACATCTTCGTAGGCAAACCTCCTTTTAGAACGTATCAGCGTTTTGCCCAGCCAGTAGTCTTTTACCTTACCCGTCTTGTTGATTTGAAACACAGCGGAGAAAGTGTACTTATCTTCATCAGGGCGCAGCGAGCACAGCTCATTAGACAAGCGCTCGGGCAGCATCGGCAGCACCCTGTCGGGCAGGTACACGCTGGTGGCCCTGCGATAGGCTTCTTTATCCAATGCCGTGTCCACCGCTACATAATGGCCTACATCGGCTATATGTACTCCTATTTCGTAATAGCCGCCTTTCAAAGTTTTTATAGATATAGCATCGTCAAAATCTTTGGCATCTACCGGGTCTATAGTTATGGTCAGTTCGTCGCGCATATCCCTGCGCTTCTTCACTTCCGTCTTGTCCACACCTTCGGGGTAGCGCGCGGCTTCTTCCATCACATCATCAGGAAAGCTAAGGGGAAAACCATTCTCCACCAGTATCCCCTGCATGGCTATCTCGTTAGCAGTTTCATTGGTCAGTATGCTTACTATTTCGCCTACAGGGTTTTTCGCCTTCTCAGTCCACTCTACTATCTTCGCTATACTGTGGTCGCCATGTTTCGCACCGTTCAGCAGGTGCAGGGGTATATATATATCTACAGGCATCCTGTCCGAATCCGGCACCAGGAAAGCGAAATGTTCGTGTACTTCCACCCTGCCGCTAAACTCTGATTGCTTTCTCCTCACCACCTCTACTATCACACCCTCCGGCCTCGAGCCAAATTTCTTACCTCTTGTGGCTACTTCCACTTTTACTTCATCACCATTCAGCGCATTGCGTATGTTTTGACTTTTCACAACGATGTCTTTGGCCTGCCCTTCCACTATCACATAGCCCATTCCCGAACGGGTAACTTCCAGTACACCTTTGTACACAACCCTGCCTCCGCTGTTCAGGTTTTTCTTCTTACTATTCCTCGCCATAATACATCGAATTGTTTTCGTTAATGGTTTTTTCCGCGTAACTTAAAATTAAGCTATCAAATGCACTCCCTGCATTAAATAAAAAAGAAACCTGTATCGGCACCACGGCTATGGTGATACCCCACAGGCTCAGCTTTTCCGCATGAAGTTGCAGCCTCGCCGCATCTTTCTCCGTAGTAACAATAATCTTGTCCGGTTGGTTCCAGTTGTCAAATGTTTCCTTTATTTCTTCCAGGTCTTTTTTCAGGAAGTAGTGGTGGTCGGCATAAGTAAGTGGATGCACTGCCGCCGCATCTTGCTCCAGGTGGGTGATGAGTGGTGCCGGTTTGGCTATGCCGCATACCAATAGCACATTTTTGCCTGCCAGTGATACCCTCTCGCCGGTAAAAAGGTTTTGCGGTGTCTCGTAGAATATACGTGTAAAAAATACCTGCTGGTGGCTAAGTGGCTGTATCTTCTGCACCATATCTTTTGCCTCCTGCTGTTGCATATTAGCAGGGCATTTTGATACGATGATAATATCCGCACGTTTGTAGGCTGATCTATTTTCTCTTAAGGTGCCGGCAGGCAGTATCCTGTCTTTATAAAATGGTTTGGCGTAGTCCGTTATCAGGATATTCTTCCCCGGCTTTACCGACCTGTGCTGGAAGGCATCATCCAGCAGCACTACTTCTACCGAAGGGCGTTGCTGTAGTAGCTTGGGTATGCCGGTCATGCGTTCTTCTGCCACACTCACTGTCAGCCCTGGGAATTTGATATGGTATTGCATAGGTTCATCACCTATTCTAAGCGCATTTGTTTCCGCATCTGCCAACAGGAAGCCCTGTGTGCGCCTTTTATAGCCACGGCTCATGGTTGCTACCCTGAACTGGTATTGCAGCAATCGGATGAGATATTCTATATGCGGCGTTTTACCCGTGCCCCCTACCGACAGGTTGCCTACGCTGATAACCGGTACGCTGAACTCAATGGAAGAGTAAAACCCGCTGTCGTACAGGCGGTTGCGCATCCATACTACAGCCCCGTATATTAACGCTAACGGGTACAACAGTACACGCACCATCGAAAATAAATAGTAAAAAAATCTGCCTTCCATTATACCATAGCCTTACATCTTATCCACACACCCCCTATCACTATTAGGTAAAGGTACTTAACTGCTTCAATACTACACATTTATACTTCGCATCCCATCCCTGTGCTTAAATCATTATTTTTTATTATCTTGGATGGAATTAATAACAGTTTTATCCGGCTTTTAATACCCTGTCCGGCTAACTATTAATTAAAACTATCCGTCTTGATACAATAACACCGGAAATAACGATACAATGAATCGCAAAACCTCGATAACATTACACTTTTTCCTGCTATCACTCTTGCCCTCAATCCTGTATGGACAGAATTCAGTTTGTCCACCTAATCTCGATTTCGAACAAGGGAATTTAACGAACTGGGAATTTTATACAGGCAGTTGCTGCCCTACCAATACAAATACAAATACCGGCCCTATATTCAACCGCCACACACTTATGAGTGGTACAGGTGTTGACCCCGTCGGTGGATTTCCAGTGGTAGCGCCCGGTGGTGGTAAATATTCACTACGATTAGGCAATAGCAATATCGGTGCCGAAGCTGAGCGTGCCCGTTATTATGTACGAGTCCCCGCCAACCAAAACAATATTTACACCTTACTCTATAGCTACGCCGTTGTTTTTCAAAACCCCGGCCACGGGCAGGTCGATCAACCTCGCTTTGAAGTAACCGTGTTCGATTCAGCTACAGGCATACCAGCCCCGTGCAACGATTTTACGCACGTATCCGGAGTAGGATTGCCCGGTTTCCAGACAGCACCTGGCGGAGTTTTATATAAACCCTGGTCAACAGCCAGTATCGACCTTTCGTCTATGGCAGGCCGCACCGTAGCTATCGACTTTACATCGGGCGACTGTGCACTTGGCGGGCATTATGGCTATGCATATATTGATGTAGCATGCAATTTTTTCCAGACACATACCCTTTATTGCCCTGACAATCCAACCTATACGCTTTCTGCCCCACCTGGCTTTCAAACTTATGAATGGCGGGATGCCAGCCTGCAAAATGTGTTGGGGGCCAACAAGGATTTAACTATCCCTACTCCGTCAACCACTACACAGTTTGCAGTAATACTTGAACCATACCCCGGCTTTGGCTGTCCTGACACAATATATACTACGTTTAGCATCACTGATATGAAGATTAACCATACACCTGATACAGCTGTATGTAACGGTACCAGTGTACAATTAAGCTCTGGCACTAACAGCACTTCTGCTCCCCTGGTCTATAGCTGGTCGCCTGCAGCAACACTAAGTTGTACCGGCTGCGACAGTCCCATAGCCAGCCCAACAGTCACTACCAAATACTACATAACTATTACAGATAAAGACGGTTGCGATGCAACAGACAGCATTCTGGTACGTGTAGACGAACAGGTGTTTGCAGAAATACTGGTGGCAGATACATTTTGCGCCTTCGATTCCGTTTCCATTATTAATGATAAGCTCAATCCTCCTAACTCAGATTTTCGCTGGAACCTGAATGAAGATTATGGCACGATCATACACGGGCTCGGCAACGATACGATTATCGGCACCTGGCCGTCGCCCGGGTTAAAAAAGATAAAAGTGGAGGCAATCAATGGCTTGTGTAAGGCCAACGATTCGGATTATGTTTATATCAAAGAGAAGCCCTTCGCTAATTTCGAAGGTGATAAGGATGTATGCGTGGGCGTACCCTGGACGCTCAGGCCATACCCGCAAAATGCAATCTATGAATGGACCATTGACGGGCAATCTATTACAGAAACGGAATTCCGGGATGCCTTCACCCTAACCTGGAATACTACAGGGGAAAAGATGGTAAGGCTGAAAGTGACGAATGAATCAGGATGTACAAGTTTTAAAGAAGAATCTATAGGTGTACACGAATACCCCATAGCGGATATTATTCCGGTACAAGCAGATAAATTATGCAAGGGCAAAGAATATGAGTTGACTGCAGCCACAGGTTACAGGTACGAGTATTCATGGTCTCCGCCACAGTACTTTTCTAACAACCGTTCTGTAACCGTAACCGGCACTGCAGAGGAAGAGGGCTATGTGTACCTGGATGTACGCAACCAATGGCATTGCGTTTCACGCGACTCGTTCTTTATAGATGGCGGCCTTTGCTGCGATATATTTATGCCCGGAGCCTTCACACCTAACAACGATGGCAGAAACGACAGGTACTGGTCGCCGGATATTGACAGGGTGCAACTGGTACACCTGATGATTGTCAACCGTCGCGGACAGGTAGTGTATGATACCAAATCGCCTGTGGCATGGGATGGCTCTTTCAATGGGCAACCTGTAGGACAGGACACATATAACTATTTCATCAGGTACGTGTGCGATGGTGAAGAAATGGAGAAAACTGGCACTATAATATTATTGCGATAGCCTCAGAAGTAGAGCTTTCAATAGTTTTCTTTTTACCTTTGCGCCACTATTATGGCTGATAATAACCGTTACAACCAAAGAGGGGTTTCCGCCCAAAAGGAGGACGTGCACCGTGCTGTAGCACGGTTAGACAAGGGGCTTTACCCCAATGCTTTCTGCAAAATATACCCTGACTATTGGGGAGGAGATGAAGCATTCTGCAACCTGATGCATGCCGACGGGGCAGGTACTAAATCTATATTGGCCTATATGTACTGGAAGGAAACCGGGGATATGAGTGTGTGGAAGGGTATAGCTATTGATTCCATAGTAATGAACACCGACGACCTGCTGTGTGTTGGCGCTACAGGCCCGTTTACCTACTCCTCTACTATTGGGAGAAATAAACATTTAATACCCGGCGAAGTAATTGCCGAAATTATCAATGGCAGCCAGGCCTACTTCGATACCATGAGAGAGTACGGCATTGACATTAAGTTCCTGGGAGGTGAAACCGCCGATGTAGGTGACGTAGTGCGTACCATTATTGTAGACGGCACTATGGCCTGTCGTATGGAACGCAAAAGGCTGGTGACAACAGAAAACATGGAGGCCGGCGATGTGATTGTATCCCTGGCCAGCTATGGACAGGCTACTTACGAAACAGCGTACAACAGCGGTATGGGCAGCAATGGCCTTACCAGTGCACGTCACGAACTGCTGCAACATGAGTATGCCGCAAAATACCCTGAGAGTGTTGACCCCAACCTGCCTCACGAAGTAGTATACAATGGTAGCTATAGCCTTACAGATAATACCGTTACAGGGCTTGATGTAGGGAAAATGATACTGTCCCCTACCCGCACTTACGCACCTGTAGTGTTAAAAGTCCTGCAACAGTATTTCGATAAAATACATGGTATCATCCATTGCAGCGGCGGCGGCCAGAGCAAATGCCTGCACTACCTGCCCGGCCCCCTGCGTGTAGTTAAAAATAACCTGCTGCCACCACCCCCATTATTTACTATGATACAGGAATCGGCGGGAACGGACTGGCGAGAGATGTACCAGGTATTCAATATGGGCCAGAGGCTGGAAATGTTTACTGACCAGGACACAGCAGAACAGATAATAGACATAGCAAGATCCTTTAATATTGATGCCGTAATATCAGGATATGTAGAAACTGCTGAACAGAAAGAAGTGGTAATAGAAAGCCCGTATGGTAACTTTACCTATCAATAATGTGAAATTTTTTGTTAAGAACCTTTTATAACTATTATTGGCATAATCTGTGCTATATATAACCAAAAACAAACTTTATGTATATTAAAACATTGCTCTTAGCCATTGCCGGTACCCTGGCGCTCAATACAGTCACCGCCCAGGATAAACTCTTCAAGAAAAACGGAGATATGTTGGAGGTAAAAGTTACTGAAATCAATGCCCGTACTGTTTCTTACAAAAAATCGGATAATACCGGCGGACCCACATATACCATCAACAAGGCAGACGTATCGAAAATAGAATACGAAAACGGCAGTGAAGACTTCTTTGCCCCTGCCGAAGAAAACAGGCCTGCCAGGAAAAAGGTAAACTATGGCAACAATATCATCAGCGTAATGCCCATGCAGATTATGACCTACGATGTAGGTGTTGGGATTGCTTATGAGCGTGTATTGGATAAAGCAGGTATCCTTAGCTTTTATTTACCCATTATGGTTGAATTTGACGGCACAAACAACAACTCATTCGTAAACCCTAACGGTAAAACCTACCCCGCGTATTATATCATGCCGGGCCTGAAACTCTACCCTACAGGTGGCAAAGGAGTAGTGCGCTATGGCGTTGGCCCCAACCTGGCATACCGTACCGGCAATGAGTACCAGCTTGTTTATGACAACCTGGGCAATACAATAGCCGAAACCGAAGAAACACGTACCCTGCTGGGTATTATGGTGACCAACTCTCTGAACATCAACCCTACTAAAAATATACACTTGGGGCTGGAACTGGGCCTGGGTTTCACATACTTCAACAGGCTGGCGGGTGTAGAAATGGGAACAGAACCATTGGCTCAGTTCGGTTTCAAAATAGGTTACAGGTTTTAACGACAAAAAATCAGTTAGTATATGAAAAGGATAACAACAATAATGGCCATCGTAGCAGGTTTTTCCATAGTAGCCATGTCTTGCGCTAAGGAATATAACTGTGTTTGCCCTACCTACAGCGAAATAGTAGAGGCCAACAGCGAAACGGAAGCTGAAAACACCTGCGATGCCAAAGGGCCGAACTGCGACATTCAGTAATTCAGGCAAGTCTTTTATTGAGATAGCCCTGTTGTGCTACAACAGGGCTATCCTATTTTTAGAAGGTGTATCTCACCATAGGCACAGGAAAGAAGCCCTGCTGGTAATTATAATAAATCCTGTTATTCAAGGGGTCGTAGCCCTGGCTGAATATATTCCGGTTGTTAGTGAGGTTTTGTAAATCAATGGAAGCTTCCAACGTGCTGCGTTTAAATTCCTTCCTGTAGCTTATTTTCAAATCCACCCTGAAATAGTTATCCTGCTTTTCAGAGAAAGCCCTGTTATTGTCATAAACCGCAGCACCAACCAGCGAAGACAAGTTCAGGTCTATAGGTGTGGCGTACTTACCCCCTATGGTAGAAGCTTTAATATTCAAAGACAATACGCTCCCCTTCTTACCCACTTTAAACTCTTTGCCACCCAAGACATTCAGCACATAACCTGTATTAAATGCAGTGTTCCTCTCTATACCATCGCTACCCTTATACTTACTGTCAAACAACGAACTTGTGATAAGAAAATAATACCCGTCACTAAAAAACTTTTCTACCGTAAGCTCCATACCATAATTGGTACCTCTGCCCTTGTTTACTAAACTATCCTGGTCGTCGGGCACAAAGCCGGAACCGCTGTTAAGGGCAGAATATGACGACAGCTGAGTCTCTACAGGTACCTTATCCAGCAATTGATAATAACCCTCCAGTTTCAGGCGCAGGTTGGCGGCAATACTCCAGTCATAAGAAAGTACATACTGGTTGCTGCGGGTAAAGCCCAAATCCTTATTGGTGAGTAATATACCGGAAGGTGTGGGTGTCTGTACAAAGTAAGTATATATACTTTGCATCTGGTGGTTGAGGCCATAACCGGCACTTATTGCATGTTTACGGCTGATATTATAGCGCATGTTGACCCGGGGTTCTACAGAACTGCTTTCATTCATAAAGAAGTACTGACCATGAACACCTGTAGCCAGCGACAATTTTGTATTGAACCTATGCTTCCATTGCAGGTAAGCCTGCCCCAGCCCGAAACTACTCTTCTCATCTACAAACACCCTGTCTGTAACACCGTTAATTACATCCTTGTTATATAGGTTGAAGATGGTGTGATCGTAATACGCACCTCCTTCAAAGCTATTGCGTGCATTCACCTTGTGGGCAATACTCCATACAGCAGACAATTTGTTGGTATTAAAATCACCTGCAGCATTAGGTAATATTATCTCCCTGTTTTGATAGCTGATAGAATCGGACGTAAACTTTTCCAACGTAGTGCTATAACCAAGAGTAAGCGTGGTAGTTGTCTTGTCGGACAGGTAATTGCGATAGCTGAGGCCGGTAATAGTAGTGCCGAAATGCGTATATACATTGGAGTAGGCACTGCCATAAAGATTAGCTTCAGATGTATCTACATCTTCGCCCAAGAGGTCTACTTTACTATCTCCTATGATGCCGAACAAACTCAGCCGACCCTTTTTACCAACATTGGTCACCAATTTATAGTTCACATCCTGGTACAGCGGTATGGCAGCACCGGTACCGAAATTTATGCCCAGGGCATTGAAGACACCTAATGTAGAATACCTGTAGTTGATAAGATACGATGCCTTGGATTTTTTACTGATTGGCCCTTCAGCCCCCAACTCAAAGCCATTGAAGCCCACCTGCCCCACAAACTCGTGGTTTTCTTTATTCCCGTCCCTCAACCTTAGGTCAAAAACACCTGCCAGCGCATTGCCATATTGCGCAGGATAAGCACTGGTAAGGAAATCTGACTTATCGAGATTGTTATTATTCAACATACTTACCGGGCCACCTGTGCTGTTTAGCGAGCCAAAGTGGTTGGGGTTGGGAATGTTGAGCCCCTCCAGTTGCCAAAGCATACCCGTAGGCGAATTGCCTCTTACCACAATATCATTGCGGCTATCGTTGCCCGACACCACTCCTGCGAAGTTGGCTGCCATCCTTGAGGGGTCGCCGATAGCACCCGCATACTTCTTCGTATCGTCAATATTAAAAGAACGTGAGCTGACCATCGCCATCTCGTTATTGGTATTATTAGGGTCGCGGCTGCGGTTGTACACTACCGTTACTTCGTCCAGTTTGCGTACAGCTTCCTGCATGGTAAGGTTAAGTGCCACCTCTTTGCCGGCAGTTACTACCACATCCGGTATATTCCTCTCCTCAAAACCCGTATAGGAGATTTTAAATGTTTGCCTGCCCAGTGGCACACCCGGCAGCCTGAAGTTACCATCCGCATCTGTAACAGTACCTATTGATGGATTATTTATTAGTACGACTGTAGCACCTACCAATGGTGTTTTTGACGCTTCATCGGTTATCGTTCCGAATACAACCTGTGTTTGCTGTGCGCCTGCATTCATACAGGCAATCATTACAGTTAATAGCAATAATACTCTTTTCATGTTATGTGCATTTTTTCACGCACAAAATTGACAGCTATTCCGCAGCCCTCCATTGACCTGAATCAATATCAGCACCGCTTTACTTTTAATTGATTTGAATCAATAAGTACATCCCCCGCAGGCCTGCGACTGATACGCGCCCTAATCCTGCTGAGCGCTTCGGGGGTGATGCCGAGGTAAGATGCAATCATATATTGCGGTATCCTCTGTACAATAGGTTCACACTCTTCCAGGAAACGGTAGTAACGTTGCTCAGGCGTATCCAGCATAAAAGAAGAGTTGCGGTTGGACAGGTGCACAAACAACTCTTCAGCCACCAGCCTGCCTACCCGCTCGCATTGAGGATAGACCGCGTAGAGCGATTGCAGTTCGTCATAGTTCACATCCACCACTTCTGTATCTTCTATGGCTTCGCTATACATCACCGCAGGCTTGCGCGAGAGGAAACTTTCATAGTCAGAGAAATAACACTCTTCCGGAAAAAACGAAGTGATGATTTCTTTGCCGTCAACCAGGTAATAGCTGCGTAGCAGGCCTTTATTAACATAGGATACATTATTGCACACCATCCCTGGCTTTATCACCAATTCACCTTTCTTATAGCATTTTACTGTAAGTTTTTCAGCAAAATGCTGCCAGGTATCCTCTTCTATATCAGGAATCAGTTTCTCGATATATGTACGCAACCTCCGATGCTGTTCGGTAATTTCCATGTATAACTAATTATCTTTAAAGTTAAGGGGAAACCAGCATACTGTAAAAGTGTGGCTTACGAAGTGTATTATATTTTTCCAGGTAAACACTTGTAAATATTCAGGGCATTTTATAACATTACAGCTTTATTAATTCAAATAACCTTTTATGAAAAAATCTCTATTAATTGCCGTAGCACTTATTTCAATTACTTTTACATCCTGTAAGAAAGACTGGACTTGTTCTTGTGATGACGGTAATGGCGGCACCTCTGACATTACAATTTCCAGCACTACAAAACCATTGGCTAAAACAGCCTGCGAAGGTTATAATGGCAGTATACGGACCGGTTGTAAGCTGAAGTAATTCCGTATTAAAATTAAATAGAAACGCCCCGTACGAGTACGGGGCGTTTCTAATATATCATATTTCTTATTCACCGGCCGGTTGCAGTTGCACACGTATTTTATCTTCCACTTCCTGCATCATCTCAGGGTTGTCCAGCATAAACTGTTTTACCGCTTCGCGGCCCTGGCCTATTTTGGCATCGCCATAGCTGAACCATGAGCCGCTCTTGTTGAGTATGCCAAGGTCAACACCCATATCTATTATCTCGCCTACCTTGCTGATACCCAGCCCGAAGATAATATCGAACTCTACGGTACGGAAAGGCGGCGCTACTTTGTTCTTCACCACTTTTACCTTGGTACGGTTGCCACTGGCTACGTCACCATCTTTTATCTGGCTGATTCTACGGATGTCCAAACGTACAGAAGCATAGAACTTGAGGGCGTTACCACCTGTAGTTGTCTCGGGGTTGCCAAACATCACACCGATTTTCTCCCTGAGCTGGTTGATGAAAATACAGGTACAACCTGTACGGCTGATAGTAGCAGTCAGCTTACGCAGAGCCTGGCTCATCAGCCTTGCCTGCAGGCCCATTTTGCTATCGCCCATCTCGCCTTCCAGTTCGCCCTTGGGCACCAACGCGGCTACCGAGTCGATTACCACCACATCCAATGCGCCGGAAGAAATCAGCCTGTCGGCTATCTCCAATGCCTGCTCACCATAGTCGGGTTGAGAAATAATAAGATTATCTACATCCACACCCAGTTTGCGGGCATAGCTGGCATCAAAAGCGTGTTCAGCATCTATAATAGCGCAGATACCACCCTTCTTTTGGGCCTCGGCTATAGTATGTATAGCTATGGTAGTTTTACCTGAAGATTCCGGGCCGTATATCTCTACAATACGTCCGCGTGGAAAACCACCCACACCCAGCGCTACATCCAATCCTAAAGAGCCTGTGCTGATGGTTTCGATATTCACTGCTTGTTTATCGCCCAACATCATTACAGAGCCCTTGCCATAATCCTTTTCGATCTTGTCCAGAGCGAGCTTAAGTACCTTTAATTTTTCATCTGCTGCCATATAATTATCTATTTTTCGCTAAAACTAATTTATTTACAAATATACTCCAATCTTTGTACATTTTAAACATTTGTACAAAAAAGTTATCCACATTTGTGTATGTTAGTGATTAGGGATTAGCAGCTAGTATAAACAAAAAAGAGGCTGCCGAAGCAACCTCTGATATTTTAAAACACCTCCCCTTAGGGTCGGGGCTATTACACCCTGAAGTGAGCGAAAGCCTTATTGGCTTCAGCCATACGGTGTGTATCTTCTTTCTTTTTAAAAGCTCCACCTTCGCCTTTAGCTGCGGCTACTATTTCGTTGGCCAGTTTGTCAGCAATGGTACGTCCGTTGCGTTCGCGACTGTAACGGATAAGCCATTTGATGCTCAGCGATATTTTGCGGTCGGGGCGCACCTCGGCAGGTATCTGGAAGGTAGCACCACCTATACGGCGGCTGCGCACTTCTACTGCAGGGGTTACATTGGTCAGGGCTTTTTTCCAAACCTCGTAGCCGTCTTCGCCGGTCATTTTACTTACTTTGTCTACAGCATCGTAAAACGCCTTCAGAACTATGCTTTTGTTACCACCCCACATCAGGCAGTTTACAAAACGGGTTACCATTTTGTCGTTGAACCTGGGGTCTGGTGCCAGAGGGATTTTTTTAGCTTGTGCCTTCCTCATGTTATTATATTATATAAATAGCTTGTTATTATTGATTATTTCTTAGCTTTTTCACGTTTTGTACCGTACTTAGAGCGGCTCTGCTTACGGTCTTTAACACCGGCAGTATCCAGCGCACCACGTACGATGTGGTAACGTACACCCGGAAGGTCTTTTACCCTGCCGCCGCGTATCAGTACTATACTGTGCTCCTGCAGGTTGTGGCCTTCACCCGGAATATATGCGATAACCTCTATTTTGTTGGTCAGGCGCACTTTAGCTACTTTACGCAGCGCTGAGTTCGGTTTTTTAGGGGTAGTAGTATATACACGGGTACATACACCGCGGCGTTGCGGACATGCGTCCAGGGCGCGCGATTTCGACTTAATCTCTACCTGCTTACGGCCTTTTCTTACTAATTGTTGAATTGTAGGCATTTGCTATACCGTTAATATATTTTTTTTAAAGGACTGCAAAGGTAATGTATCTTTTTAAATCACGCAAAATAATTGTCAAAAATAGTGGTAGGTATTAGTAATTAATGCTTAGGGGTTAGTAGATAGGATGATTGGGTTCCAAAAAAACAGCCCCATGCCCCCTTCTGGTCCATAGTCCGGTGTCTATTTTCAGCCCTGAGCCTGCCCCCGCTAGCATCTGAACCTCAGGGTTTGACGGAATTTGGATCTGCTACACGAGACCAACTGTCTTCTGCCATGGCGGGAGGAGCAGTGACACAATATTTTTGTGTTCTGTATCGTTAAACTTATATAAATTTAACCTAAAATATAGTAGCATGAAAACTATGCTGTCTTACCTGTTACTGGTACTTTGCCTGGCAGGTTGCAAAAAGAAAGAAAACACACCTGTAAGCGACAACAAGAATGATACGCCGGTACAGGTTGTGTACCCACCCCTTGGTACTGCCGACAAAGATGTAGTATGGAAGGTGCACTACCAGGGAATAATGACTGCAGACCCTATGGAACCCAGGCGCCAGATTTTCGATACCGGTTACCATATGTACGCCACTATACGTTATACGGGGCTTGACACTTTAATAGACCCCGCGTATCAGCCGGAGGCTAGTTTTCACAAATATTCAGTGGTTACCGCTACTATCAATGCAAGAGACAACTATACCTATGAGCAAAAGCGTATTATCTATATCAGGCATGACAGTGCGAAGAATATGTTGTATACTATCAGTAGCCCTTTTTACTCTGCATCGATGTGCCTGAACCTGGAACTGGATGAACTTGTCAATACTATCCCGGAATGTGTACCATCGTGGTTTAAAAAGAACTGCAAACTGGAGAAGGGTACGGCAACGATTTTAGGCAAAACATACCCTGCATTGTATATGACTGGCAATGGCGAACGGCTTATATACCAGACAGCCCTGACTGGCGGTATATGGGGCATACATGAATGTTTGTCCGTGGCACTGTACCCTCAATCTCATCTGCACTCAACCAGTTATATATACAAGACTGATACTTTCACGGTATCGTACCCGCATAAAATATAGCTTGTACGAAATGACAGGACATGCTACAATGCACATGCCCCTCCCAGGTTTTTTGCACCTTTGTTCAGCGAGTTGCAATGTACCTCAGCATCGCTACGCTTGTAGGCTTTGATATTGGTTTTTGTAGTGCCGATATTAGAATCGGGGTATACACAGGTACAGGTGAAATTCCGCTCGCAGGAGGACATAGATATCATAGCAGCGGCTAAAGCCGGCAGTAATATAGCTTTTTTCATGTATCGTATTTTTGTGTAGAGGTACTAAGGCAAATTGTGTGCCAGTATAGCGGTGAAATTGTTATCTTTAATAATACAAATACTTAGCCTATGAAAAGTGCATCCATAATCCCATTAGTCCTGTTAATGGCCACTCTGTTCTCCGCATCCTGCAAAAGGTCTTATCAGTGTACCTGTCCCACAGTGACGATGCCGGCACAGCTATATACTTTTGAAGTGAAGGCTTCATCCCTGAGAACTGCAAACAGCAAATGTGTCAGCAAAGGGAAGGAAGACCCCGTAGTATATAAACCCGAGGCCGGGCAATGCCAGGTACTTACCCGTTAGTTCCATTTCCCTGCCATCATCTATGTCTATACATGAGTAAGGCATACTAATACTCTCCGGGCTGAACAATAAGTACCTTTGTATAAAATAACCAGCCTGAAGATTATAGCCTCCATATTACTCGCCTGTATAGCGTATGTACCTGTACATGCGCAGAAAAGGTTGAAGAATACTGAGGGACTGCGACAGGCTCAAACCAACAACGGAAATATGAGAGTAGATATATGGTCGGATGTGATGTGCCCATTTTGTTATATAGGCAAACGTCATTTTGAACAGGCATTACAGCAGTTTGCCCATGGTGACAGCATAGAGGTGGTATGGCATAGTTTTCAACTGGACCCTGATACAAAAACGCAGCCCGGCAAGGATGTGTACAGCTACCTTGCCGAACGAAAGGGCCAGTCGCTGGCATGGAGTAAACAGGCTCATCAGCATGTAACTGACATGGCAGCACGAGCGGGATTGCAATACCACTTTGACAAAGCGGTAGTAGCCAATTCATTTGACGCACACCGCGTAGTGCAACTTGCCAAAACATACGGCAAAGGCGATGCAATGGAAGAACAGTTGTTCAAAGGTTATTTTACCGAAGGCAAAAACATAGCCGACCATAATGTATTAGCTGACATGGCTGCAGTGGTGGGCATAGAAAAACAAGCAGTTCTAGATGTGCTGAACAGTGATGCTTATAGTGGGGAGGTACATGCCGATATAGAAACTGCTGCTCGCATCGGTATCAATGGAGTGCCTTTTTTCGTAATCAATAATAAATATGGTATAAGTGGGGCGCAACCATCTGCTACGTTTGTACAGGCGCTGAACCAGGCATGGGATGAATATGCCAAAGAAAAAGGCAGCCTCACCATGATGGACGGAGAAGCTGCCAGTTGCGAGCCGGGCGGCGAGTGTAAATAACACCCCTGCCCTGTCGCTGTCATTACCCCTATTTGGCTATATATCCGTTAACGGCGCTGTAGCGTGTGCCTGTTTTCTTCCACAGCACCAGTGTTATATATACATTATCCGCATTGTACCTGCTGTCCAATGTAAAAGTATGTGCCCAGCTTTTTTCATTATCAGTAAGGTCTGACGATGCAAAATGTACACCAAATGCACCTGCTGCCGAAGCACGCAAAACATGATTGTGCGTAGCCGGATTTACAGCTGATGATGTTTGCTGTGCTTTGATACCATCTTCTGTCAGGTAGCAAGCCAGTGCATACTCACCTTCGGGCATTATGTCAATAAACTTTACCCCATAAGTAACTACCAGCTTCCCGTTTTCTTTCGTCACCTTGGCTGCAAGAGCGGGTTGTGTCTGCTTTATGGTTACATCCAGCATACGTCGTGTATTCTGTTCAGACAATCCACTAATGGAGCCACCTGTGAGTATAACAGCATTACTATCTGCCACCCATATCTGCGGTGTATAAAAGTCGCCATACCTGTTAGCCCCTATAGCATTCGACTCATCGGTGATCATAGGGTCGCCGTATTTAATATGGATGGCCAGCGGAGTGATTTTACCTGTATAATCAGCAGCTACACGGGCAAATGTCGGTTTGCCCCAGCTACCGCAGCCGGGACAGCCTGTACTGGTGAATTCCAGCATAACAGGCATCGTCGATTTTGTGTAAGTCAATGCTGATTTCGGTGTTTCTACCGGAGTATTTGACGGGGGTGTTATTGTATTATCTACAGTTTTATTGCACGAAACAATAAATAAAGCAGCTGCTATCAGCCAAAATGATGTCTTGCTCATAATTTTTTTTATCGGTTACCTTTTGAAATAATAAGTTGAATAATAACGATAAGAAAGACGGTAAAATTACGCCAACCTTACACTCCTATATAGAACAAAATCAAGTTTTTATACAATGTGACATTTGTATGTCATTTCACTTTTATGATTTCTTTTCAAACCAACTATTTTAACATATGTTATTCAGACAGTTCCCTGTATAATCAATATCACGATTATTAACCAAACTGAAAAGGTTATGACATTAATAAGAAAAATATTGGAGTTCGATATTGATACTGCAAAAAGTGGTGGGCCGATTAACAAAAGGAATTGGGGTAATGTGCGGACACTGATTGAAACACAACTCAGCAAAATCACTGCCTCTGTATGGGACGGCATGTCTAAGCACGATTTAGCACAGGCAATTTCAAAAATAATATACCTGCTTGTTCTTATAGGCCATGATTCAGAATTTGAAGACCTGGTAAAAGAATACCTGCGAAGCGAACACAGAAAATAAAATTGTGCATTTTTTACAAACATCAATGCAAAGCGTGCAATAGATTTATGAGTTGCGTTTTTTACTTTGCGGCGTAAAATCTGAAATGAATGACTGACATCAAATACCTCTGGGATTTACGCACCCCCACTCCAGCCCATCCACTGCGTGTATTGCTGAGCGCCTGCCTGACAGGTGTACTCTGCGGTTATGACGGAACAGCCAATGGCGAATATCCTTCGGCATTGAAACTGCTGGGATATGATACTATCAACATCTACAAATTCTGCCCCGAAGATTATTCCTTTGGCACACCCAGGGAGATGTGCGATATACATGGTGGTACAGGCATGGATGTGTTGGAGGGCAAGGCCAGGGTTTTAACAGAAAACGGTACCGATTGGACGGAAGGTATGATACGCGCCTCAGAGCGCATGCTGGAAATAGCCCGCGAACATGATATAGAACTTGCTGTACTGATGGACATCAGCGCAGCATGCGGCAGCCAGGTGATATATGACGGCAACCGTTTTGCCGAAGAGAAGAAATACCAGATAGGTGCCGGGGTATGTGCAGCACAGCTGATGCGTAATGGTTTCAAAGTCATCAGCCAGCGGGACTATGCCAGCCTGGAGGTATTGTATTCCAAAATAGACCCAAAACATATTATCAACCCAGAAGCTACAGACCACCACCAGATAGCCTGGTATAAGGAGTACTTTGGGGTGTAGGTTGTAACCGCAAAGACATTTTAACCATTTACCGTATTAATCAATCCTCCTTTTACCCTAAATTCGCACCCATGTCTATAGTTGTCAGCAACCTGTTGAAGATATACGGTACACAAACCGCTGTTAATAATATATCCTTCAGCCTGAAGAAAGGCGAGGTGGTGGGTTTCCTGGGGCCAAACGGTGCCGGTAAGTCTACCACCATGAAGATGATAACCACCTACTTGCCCCCTACAGGCGGTACGGCCAGTGTATGTGGCTTTGATGTTGCGCAGCAACCTATGGAGGTACGCAAAAAACTGGGTTACCTGCCCGAAGCCAATCCCCTGTATTATGACATGTACATACGTGAGTACCTGGAAATGAGCGCAGGCATACACGGCATCAGCAAGCCCAAGCAACGTATAGAAGAAATGATAGCCCTGACGGGCCTCAGCAAAGAAGCCCATAAAAAGATAGGCATGCTCAGTAAGGGTTACAAACAACGCACCGGGCTTGCGCAGGCCATGCTGCACGACCCCGAAGTGCTGATACTGGACGAACCTACATCGGGCCTGGACCCGATACAGATAGTAGAAATACGCGACCTGATAACCCGCATAGGCAAAGAGAAAACCGTATTACTGTCCACGCATATTATGCAGGAGGTGGAAGCCATGTGCAGCAGGGTAATTATCATTAGTAGTGGCAACATAGTGGCCGATGACAGTATGGACAACCTGCGGAAAGGCAACCGTAGCCTGGAAGAGGTGTTCCGCAGTGTAGCCGGGGGTGTAACTGCATAAAAAAGCAGGTGTACTGAAGTACACCTGCCTCACATAACTGTTAATACTTAATCGTTAATACCTTCCATTACCTTAATGGGCCTTACTTCTATCCTGGCCTCAGTGCCATCAAGGAAAACCGGATTTTGTTGCGCTATAGCAACCGCTTCTTCAAGATTTGCAGCCTCAATCAGAAAATAGCCCGCAATTACTTCTTTCGTTTCAGCAAAAGGGCCGTCTTTGAATGCTCCCGGGGTACCGGATATCATCACACCCTCCATAGCCAGGGGTTGCGCACTTTTCAATTTGCCGCTGTTCATTAACCCGCCTATATATTCCATTACCCTGCTCAGATGCTGTTGTTGTTGTTCTGCTGATAATTCTGACAGGTGGTCTCCCTGCGTACGGATGAGAATCATAAATTCACTCATAAGAAAGTTGTTTTAAAATGTAATAAATAATTGTTCATCCATAAGACAATCAGTATCTAAAGAAAAGGACATGCCGGTTGGGTATTTTTTATACATTTTCTTTAACCATGCCTAACTTGCTTATCAACAGCTCTTTAACGGAATTATTAGAGCATAAATTTATGGCAGTCGACAAATCAGCTATAGCTTCCTGCCATTTTTCATTTTTCATTAAAATCTCAGCCCTCACAGCATAAAGCGGGTAATAGTTGTTCAACTGCACATTGGCAGAAAGCCTCTTTATTTCCGAGAGAGCCTCAGATATCCTACCTGCTTCTACCAATGCTACAACCCTGTTCAACTGATTGACGGGCGAATTTTGCAATTCAAGAAGGTAATCGTACAAAACAACTATCTGCTGCCAGTTGGTATCGCTATAGCTTTCAGCAGAACAATGTTGCGCGGATATAGCCGCTAATATATAATACAGTGAAAGATGTTCTGATACTGAAGCATTTTCCATGTAATAATAGCCTAAAGCAATCATTCCTTTGTCCCATAAAGTTCTGTCCTGTAGGTTTAGCAGGGAGATAGCTCCCGATTCATCAAGCCTTGCATCGAACCTCGAAGCGTTGAAAAACATCAAGGCCAGCAGCGCATAAACGTCATGTACTTTGCCTACCTTATTCTGTTCGAGCAACCGGGCGAGGCGTATGGCCTCTATACACAGGTCATGTCTGATGACTTTATCGCCCTGCGATGCATGATACCCTTCGTTGAACAGCAGGTATATAGCTTCCACTACGGCGCTCAGCCTTGGTTTCAACTCGGATGAGGCAGGTATCTCAAGTTGTATTTCTGAATGTCTGATGTCTTTTCTCGCTCTGACCAGCCTTTTATTGATGTTCTCCGCGGATGTAATAAACGCCTGTGCAATTTCCGGGATGCTGAACCCGCAAAGTGTTTTCAGGATTAGCGCTACTTGCGAATCGGGCGAAATCGAAGGATGGCAACAAGCGAACATCATTCTTAGCTGGCTATCAGCTATTTCCTGTTCCGAAAAAAATTCTTCTTCGTTACGCGTGCTGTATAAAGCAGATAAAACTGCACTGTGATTACCTGTTAATTTCTCTCTTTTCAGGAGGTTGATTGCCTTGTTTCTTGCTACGGCGAATAACCAGCCCTGCGGGTTGTCCGGCACCCCTTTGTATGGCCAGATGTTCAATGCATCCATCATCGTTTCCTGCACTACATCCTCCGCCAGTTCCATATTGTGCAGTCCAAACACATGTGTTAATACAGTCACCAGCCTACCACTTTCGTGCCTGAAGAGGTGTTCTACCAACTGATTAATATGACCGGGTGTTTCCACAACACTAAGTTACATAAAGAAAATACCCTGCACTGTAGCAGCGCAGGGTAATACCTATAATTAATGATTTGTACTTAAAACCTCTCCAGTCCACTGAAGAAGAAATCACCTTCTATCTTCGCATTCTCGTCGCTGTCGGAACCATGCACGGCGTTCTCGCCAATTGATTTTGCATACATCTTGCGGATGGTACCTTCTGCCGCATCAGCAGGGTTGGTAGCGCCTATCAGCTTGCGGAAATCTTCAACTGCGTTGTCTTTTTCCAGTATAGCGGCTACTATAGGGCCACTGCTCATAAACTCAGTCAGCTCGCCATAAAAGGGACGTGCGCTATGTACTGCATAAAACTGTCCTGCCTGCTCAATACTCAGTTTGGTGTACTTCATGGCAACTATTTTGAAACCTGCGTTATTAATCATTTGCAGGATGTTGCCGATATTGCCCGCTGCTACTGCGTCGGGTTTAATCATCGTAAATGTACGGTTTGTCATTGCTCTTTCGTGTTTTAATTTTTACTAAGACGGCGCAAAAGTAGGGTTTATTTGTGATTTGAAAATGAATTGCTGTGATAGATGATACATGTTCTGTACTTTTGCCACTTATTCAAAAAAAATACCCGGAAAATATAATGAGGCCTATTCAGGATATTCTACCCTTACTGCAAACACCTAAAAACATCTTTATCACTACGCACCACAAACCCGATGGTGATGCCATAGGCAGTATGCTGGCCCTGTATCATTACCTGACCAAAAAGGGGCACCATGTGACACCGGTTACTCCGGGGGAGTTGCCGGAGTTCCTGATGTGGATACCCGGCGTGAGGCAAATGCTGAATTATGAAGCGGAACCCGATGCAGTTAAAGCAGCACTTGAAAAGGCGGATTACATATTCGGCCTGGACTTTAATGATTTCTCCCGTACCAAGCATTTAACTCAACTACTACACGAAGCTACTCAACCTAAAGTGCTGATTGACCACCACTTAATGCCTGCAGATGTATGGGCGTATGGTGTAAGTGTACCGGAAAAGAGCAGCACCTGCGAAATGGTGTACGATTTCATTAACTTGTCAGGAGACAATCAATTGATTGACAAGAATATAGCTGATTGTATTTATACCGGTGTTTTAACTGATACAGGTTCATTCCGCTTCCCTGTTACCAGCCCTTATACACATCGGCTGGTAGCCGACCTGATGGAAAAAGGGTTGCAGCACAGCAAGGTGCATGAGCATATTTACGACTCATGGTCGGTAAAGCGGATGCATTTTGTAGGCTATATATTATTAGAGAAAATGGAAATATTCCCGCAATACAAAGCGGGTATCATCAGCCTTACTAAAAAAGATATGAAGCTGTTTGAAATAAGCAGTGGCGATATAGAAGGGTTGGTGAACTATCCTCTCAGCATTGCCAACATCCGCTTCTCTACCCTGATAACCGAGCGTAGTGACGAGGTGAAATTATCCTTCCGCAGCAAAGGAGATTTTGACGTAAGCAGTTTTGCGCGCCAATATTTTAACGGAGGAGGGCATTTTAACGCATCCGGCGGCAGAAGTACAGAAAGTTTTACCGACACAGTAACATTATTTAAGCAAATTTTATCCGATATTCACCCCCGATAAAAAATAAACATGACAAAAAATCAGATTTTAGCGCTTACAATTGGCGCTGCAAGCATTGGATTAACAAGTTGCGACAACACCGGAGGTATTAAAAAAACATCAGACGGGCTCATGTACAAAATAGTAAAAGATGAGCCTGGTGACCAATCTCCTGAAGTAGATGACATCATTGAAATGCACGTGAACATCCGCATAGGCGATAGTACACTGCTCAACTCTCGCCAGATGAACGGAGATAAGCCTTTTGAATTTCCGCTGCCGAAGGCAACATTCAACAGCGACTGGGTAACAGGTATCAAACTGCTGACAGCAGGTGACAGCGCGGTATTCTATGTACCCGTAGATTCTGCAAAAAAATACGCGCAGGGCCAGTTTCCTGAATTTGCCAAGAGCACCGATACTGTAGTGTACGAGGTAAAGCTGGTATCTTTCAAATCGTCTGCCGAGATAAAAAAGAAAGAGGAAGAAGCAGCAGCCAAACAAACAGAAGAAGACGACAAGAAACTGCAGGCCTATTTTTCAGAAAAAGGGCTGAACCCGCAGAAAACAGCATCGGGCCTGTATTATATAATAGATAAAGAAGGCACAGGCGCTACAGTAGAAAAGGGCCAACTGGTGACTGTAAACTATACAGGCAAAAACCTGAAAGGAGAAACCTTTGACTCGAATGTTGACCCGGAATTTCAGCACGTACAACCATTTACCTTTCCTGTAGGCATGGGCCAGGTAATAAAAGGCTGGGACGAAGGCATCATGCTGCTGAAAAAAGGCAGCAAGGCAAGGTTCTTCATCCCCTCTCCACTGGCTTATGGTGTTAATCCTATGGGCCCGAACATCGGGGCTAACGAGATACTTATTTTCGATGTAGAGGTAACAAATGTAGAAACGGAGCAAGCGGCTGCGGTACAATAAATAACGACCAACCAAGGGCAAGACTATGAGGTACTTTCATTATATACCGGCCTGCGTTTTATGCTTAGGGCTTTTCAGTTGTTCCTCAACCAAAAAGGCGACAGTAAAAGACGTCCCTTTTACGACTACGAAAAGCGGTATCAGTTACAAAATACTGAAAGACGCCAAGGGCAGCCAGTATGCAAAAGAAGGTGACTATGTAGAATTGCATATACAAACCATTTTTGAAGACAGCCTGATATTCAGCTCGAAAAAAGACAGGGGCGGCAACGCGGTGACATTCCCTGTTGCCCTGCCCCGTTTTCATGGCGATTTGTCTGAGGCTCTGACATTGCTTACACCAGGCGACAGTGCAATATTCCTTGTGCCTGTTGACACGCTGAAGGCCAATAAGCAAACTATGCAGCCCTGGATGAAGGAAGGCAAAAGCATCACTTATGCAATAGAGCTCGTGTCTATCAAAACTGCTGAGGAAGTAAAAAAAGAAAAAGAAGCCAAGGCTAAAGAAAGCAGCAACCCGCAGGAAGACGATAAAAAGCTGCAGCAATACTTCAGGAAAAACAACCTGAGCCCGCGAAAGAAAGAATCGGGCCTGTATTACCTGGTAACAAAAGCCACTAATGGTGAAAAACCCATCCCGGGCCAAAAGGTACAGGTACATTATACCGGCATGCTGATGGACGGAACCATTTTTGATTCCAGCGATGGGAAGGAACCATTGAGTTTTTCATTGGGACGTGGCCAGGTGATACTTGGCTGGGACGAAGGAATCAGTGAGTTGAAGAAAGGGGAAAAGGCTACTTTGTTCATACCTTCTTACCTGGCTTATGGCGAAAGGTCGCCATCGCCAAAAATACCACCACACTCAATACTGATATTCGAGGTGGAATTAGTTGACTTTTAAAAATCAGAAGCAATAAACGATGAAAAAAATCACAATTATACTTGCATTAGCTACAATAGCCAGCTCATGCAGTTTATTTAAGAAATCTGCCAAAAAAGAAGAAACTACATCTGTAAAAGATAAAGCGGTACAAACAACCGCAGTTGCCGATAAACCAAAAGCGGATACAGGGATAAAAATGGCCAAAGAAAACGGGTACACCAAAATAGAGGCCGGTACAGACTACAAAATAATAGTAGACGCCCCCGGCGATGTATACCCTGACTACGGCGACCACCTGGAACTGCACCTGAATGCAGTGGTAGATGACAGCGTAATATTCGACACAAGGAGCGCTATGAACGGCGACCCTGCCCCATTGCAATTGCAGAAATCGCCCTTCCGTGGCGACCTTCTGGAAGCACTGAAGCAGATGACTGCAGGCGACAGCGCACAGGTAAGGCTGTCTGTTGATTCATTAGTAGCGGCAGGAGCACCGTCGGCACCATGGATGAAACCTGGTACAGGCCAGAAACTGGTATACAACCTGAAGGTGGTAAGTGTAACACCTAAAGCATTAAAAGAAAAACAGGAACTGGCTGATGCTTCCAGGCAGACAGAGGTAGACGACAAACTGATACAGGAACACCTGGCAAAAAACAAGATAAAAGCTGAGAAAACAGCATCGGGCCTGTATTATAAAATGAGTAAACAAGGTACCGGAGAATTGGCAAAAGCAGGCCAGAAAGTATCAGTTAACTATACAGGTATGCTGCTGAACGGCGAAAAATTCGACTCGAATATTGATCCGCAGTTCCAACACGTAGAGCCATTTCAGTTCATGCTGGGAGCCGGGAACGTAATAAAAGGATGGGATGAAGGTATAGCTCTGCTGAAAAAAGGCGGCAAGGCTACACTATATATACCCTCTACCCTTGCTTATGGCAAAAACTCACCTTCACCAAAAATACCCGCCAACAGTGTATTGGTATTTGATGTAGAACTGGTTGATATCATTGAAACAGGCAGCGGTCAGTAATGAGCAGAACAATTATCTTCATAACATTTATACTGTGGTATTTGCTTCCTGCAAATACCACAGTTGCTTATACCCGGCAAGACAGCCTTCGCGGCGGCAACGGCAGCGGCAGAAACTGGTGGAATGTACAGGAATATTACCTGTATATCAACTTTGACACTGCTGCCAAAAGTATTTCGGGCATGAACATCATCACCTTTACCACTACCGGCAACCCGGGCGACAGCATGCAGATAGATATGCAGGAACCCATGGTGCTGGACAGCGCCAAGTATGGTAAGAGGAAACTGGAGATCGCCCGGGAGGGTAATGTGTATTGGATTATCAGCGACTTTGAAAACTGGGGCATACCACGGGAATACCAGGTGCAACTATATTATCACGGTAAACCGAGACAGGCCAAACTACCACCCTGGGACGGCGGGTTTATATGGACCAAAGACAGCGAGGGTTATCCATGGATAGCGGTAGCATGCCAGGGGCTGGGCGCCAGCAGTTGGTGGCCCTGCAAAGATTACCAGGCAGACGAGCCGGAGAAAGGCATGACAATGAACCTGTATGTACCCTATAGACTGGTAACCATCTGCAACGGCAAATTTGCTGACAGGCAGGATACTAAGGACAGTACAGCTTCGCTATGGGTATGGAGGGTGAAGAACCCAATCAATAGTTATAACGCGACCTTCTATATAGGCAACTATGCAGGTTGGCCCGATACCATGAAGGGCGAGAAGGGCGTACTGGATATAGGATACTTTCCGTTAAAACATAATGAAGCTAAGGCGAGCAAACATTTCCGTGTAACCAAAGAAATGCTGCGCTGCTTTGAACACTGGATGGGCCCCTACCCTTTTTATGAAGATGGTTATAAACTGGTGGAAGCCCCCTACCTGGGCATGGAACACCAGAGCGGTATTGCCTATGGCAATAAATACCAGATGGGCTATAGGGGTGATGACAGGAGTGGTACGGGTGTAGGGCTGTTGTTCGACTTCATCATTGTACACGAAAGCGGGCATGAATGGTTTGGCAATAATATAACTGCTAAAGATGTAGCCGATAATTGGATACATGAGGGCTTTACTACCTATACCGAGGCACTGTTTGCAGAATGTGCCTTTGGCAAAGAAAAAGCGTATGCTTATGCTCGCGGCGAATGGAAGAATATACTGAACAACCGTCCGGTGATTGGCGACTATGGCGTGCATGACGAAGGCTCAGGAGACAAATACGATAAGGGTGCGGCGGTAGTGCACATGATAAGGGTAATGATGAACGATGATGAACAGTTCCGCCAGCTGCTGCGGGGTTTGAATAAAGATTTTTACCACCAAACCGTTACCACCCAACAGGTAGAACAGTATATCATAGACCGGAGCGGGCTGCCACTGCAAAAATTTTTCGACCAATACCTGCGTACCAAAGACATACCCGAACTGGAGTGGTATATCAATAAAAAAGAGAAGAAACTATACTACCGTTTCAGCAATACGGTGAAAGGATTTTCACTACCTATGACAGTAAAAGGTGGTAAACGCGAGGCAGATATTACCGTAAGCGGCGACTGGCAAAGCACATCGTGGAAAAAAGGCGGGTATAATGTGCAATTCTCTAAGGACTTCCTGGTAAGGACAAAGCCTTAAATTTTATAGGTTTGTAATTCTCATGGCAAAAGCAACCAAGACAGCGGAAACACCATTGATGAAACAGCATAAGGAGATTAAAGCAAAATATCCTGATGCTGTCTTATTGTTCCGTGTGGGTGACTTTTACGAAACCTTTGGCGAAGATGCATTGATAGCTTCGCGCGTGCTGGGCATTACCCTGACCAAAAGAGCCAATGGTTCCGCCTCACATATTGAGTTAGCAGGCTTTCCCTACCACTCTGTAGATACGTACCTGCACAAATTAGTGAAAGCAGGCTACCGTGTAGCTATATGCGACCAACTGGAAGACCCTAAAACAGTAAAAGGCATAGTGAAGCGTGGTGTTACCGAACTGGTGACACCCGGCGTAGCCACCAACGATAAGCTGCTGGAGAATAAAACCAACAACTTCTTATCCGCTCTGTACCTGGGCGATGAGCAATGCGGCGTAGCCTTCCTGGATATAAGTACGGGTGAGTTTTACGTAGCACAGGGCACTACAGAGTACATGGACAAGCTGCTGCAAAGTTTTCAACCATTAGAAATACTTTTATCCAAATCGCAGCAAAAAATGTTCAGGGAGCAATTTGACAATAAGGTATATACCTTCCTGTTGGATGAATGGGTGTTCCAGGAACAATACACCTACGAACTGCTGACCGGGCATTTCCAGACTGTATCGCTGAAGGGATATGGTATAGAAGACCTGAAAGCAGCATCTATAGCTGCAGGTGCTGCATTGCATTACCTGAAAGATACAGAACACGCCAACCTGCAACATATCAATACCCTGCAACGCATGGTTGCAGATGAGTTCCTGTGGATGGACAGGTTTACCATACGCAACCTGGAGCTGGTGCACAGTACCGATGAGCAAGGCGCTTGCCTGCTGCAGGCTATAGACAATACCTGCACACCTATGGGCGCGCGCATGCTAAAGCGTTGGATGATATTCCCATTATCAGACATGCACCGTATTAATGCAAGGCTCGACCTGGTGAGCCACTTTATAAAAGACCAGGACCTGAACCACAGCCTGGTGAACCTGGCTAAACAGATAGGCGATGTAGAAAGGTTGGTAGGCAAGATACCGTTGAAGAAAGCCAACCCCAGGGAGATATCGCAACTGGCACGCAGCCTGAAGTTCATAGCAGAGATTAACGAACAATGCCGGGCCAATGGTTATGAACCACTACAGCGCATGGCCAAACAAATACAACCATTGCTGGAATTGCAACAACGCATCACCGGCGCACTGATGGATGAGGCGCCTGCGCAAACAGCTAAGGGCGGCATCATCAGGGAAGGTGTATCTGCCGAACTGGACGACTTGCGCAAAATATCGCGCAGCGGCAAAACCTACCTGCTGGAAATACAACAAAAGGAGTCGGAACGTACAGGCATACCATCGCTGAAAATCTCATTCAACAATGTATTTGGCTACTACCTGGAAGTAACCAATACGCATAAAGATAAAGTTCCTGCCGAATGGATACGCAAGCAGACCCTGGCCAATGCAGAGCGGTACATAACACAGGAACTGAAAGAGTATGAAGAGAAGATACTTGGAGCTGAAGAGAAAATACTGGCGATAGAACTGGACCTGTACCAGCAACTGCTGGCTGATATCGAACCCTATATATCTACTATACAAACCAATGCACATATAGTAGCGCAACTGGATTGCCTGCTGTGTTTTGCACACAACGCACAGAAGTATAACTACCACAGGCCGGAAATAACAGACGAGCCCATACTGGACATCAAACAGGCACGCCACCCTGTAATAGAACAACGGCTGCCACCTGGCGAATCATACATAGCCAACGACCTGCTGCTGGATAAAGCAGCACAGCAAATCATTATACTGACCGGGCCGAATATGAGCGGTAAGTCGGCCCTGCTGAGGCAGACAGCCATCATAACGCTGATGGCACATATTGGCAGCTTCGTGCCTGCAGATAGCGCCCAAATAGGGTTGACGGACAAGATATTTACCCGTGTAGGCGCGTCAGACAACCTGAGCGGCGGTGAGAGTACCTTTATGGTAGAAATGAATGAAACCGCCAGTATCATTAATAACATCAGCGAGCGCAGCCTGGTATTGCTGGACGAGATAGGACGCGGCACCAGTACTTACGATGGTATATCCATAGCCTGGTCGATAGTAGAACACCTGCACAATACCCCTGCCAAGCCCAAGACACTGTTTGCCACCCACTACCACGAGCTGAACGAGCTGGAGAACAAACTGGAGCGGGTACGCAACTACCACATTACCCATAAGGAAACGGGCAATAAAGTGATATTCCTGAGGAAGCTGGCACCGGGCGGTAGCCGGCACAGTTTCGGGATACAGGTGGCACGTATGGCGGGTATGCCCCAGTCGCTGCTGGCACGGGCTAACGAAATATTGAGCCTGCTGGAAGAAAAACATGGTAGCGAAAACTCAGCTACAGAAAAGGTAAAGAAAGTGCAGCCCGCAGCCGGCAATTACCAGCTCAATATCTTCAATGGGCTGGCAGACGACCTGCGGGAAATTCAAAAGATACTCAGCGAAACAGATATCAATACACTTACCCCTGTAGAAGCTTTGCTAAAGCTGAATGAACTGAAAAACATAGTGAAGGAGTATCAATAATCCTGAAGGGCATATTACATTTTCATATAGAACATTACCGGGCTTATCTTTGTTGTAATGCAAACATAAATCCCGATGAATAAGCTATTAGCTGTCTTAACTCTTAGTATCACCATATCCATAGCGGGTTGTATATCCGTCAGCAAGGGGCCGCACAAGGCATATAACGAGGTGGTGAAACACGACGTGACCTTCGATGCCATCATTGTTCCGGGTATTCCTTTTGAGAACGGGCGCTGGGATACCATTATGAAAGCGCGGGTACTGTGGGCTTATATCCTGTTTAAAAACGGCGTTACCAAAAACATCATTTTCTCAGGCAACGCAGTTTATTCGCCCTATAGCGAGGCAAAGATAATGGGACTGTATGCGCAGAAACTCGGTGTACCCGCCAACAAAATATTCTATGAGACCCGTGCCAGGCACAGTACTGAAAATGTATTTTACTCTTACCTGGTGGCAAAGGAGCAGAACTTCAAGGTAGTCGCCTTAGCTACAGACCCTTTTCAGTCGGCGCTATTGAGAAGTTTTACCCGCACAAGGTTTGGTACGCCTGTGTATCATTTACCTTTTGTGATGGACTCATTAAGGAAGTACGACCACATTGAACCGGTAATTAATCCTGAACCTGCAAGAAAAGAGAATTTCACATCAATAACAGTGGAGGAGTCTAAAATGAGGCGCTTTATGGGTACCATAGGCAGGGATATAGACTGGAAGGAGTTTGACGGTAGGGTATTACCGCCTTTATAAACAGTAAAAACAAAAACATGGCTGACAAAAACATAACCGATTATCCTGAAGAGCAGGAAGACAACGATAATAAAGC
The DNA here is from genome assembly GCA_937928385.1 of uncultured Bacteroidota bacterium. Classification (GTDB taxonomy): domain Bacteria; phylum Bacteroidota; class Bacteroidia; order Chitinophagales; family Chitinophagaceae; genus UBA5543. Next base: position 3,073 of record CALEZD010000122.1, on the reverse strand, counting down.
CCCCGGCTTTAAAAAACTACAATCGGATAAGGACGAGGATAACGAAGATGAGATAGTAATGGGTACAGAGGCCGATGTGACCGCCGATGACCTTGTACAGCTGGGCGACAAAGACCAGGACATGGACGGTGGCGATGATGAGCTTACGGGTAACGCCAAAGTGGATGATACGGATGAAGATGGCGATAAGCTGAATGATGCTGACGACCTGGATGTACCGGGCAGCGAGCTGGACGATGACAATGAAGATATAGGCGAAGAAGACGAAGAAAATAACTATTATAGCCAAAGCGATAACCGGGACAAAGATTTGTAGTCCTTAGTCCGGTGAGCGTTATCAATATGCAAGGCAGGGGTAGTTATTTCTGCCTTTTATTCATTTTGCTCCTGTGCCTGCCGTACAGGAAATAGACCACCAGGCCAATAACCAACCATACTAAAAACCGCTCCCAGTTAGACGTGCCTGATTCGCACAACAGGTAGGTACAGCTCATAAGACCAAGTACAGGAATAAGTGAGTATTCTTTGCGAAACGAATTGACTGCTACAATTATTGCAGTTAATAAAAACACCCATGCTAAGAAATGTTGTCTGAACGATTGCCAACCAAACTCATACTTATCATTCGGTTGCAAAGGGACTGTTCTCATCATAGTTACATATGTATTGGACGATATGCTACTCAGGTCAACAAATTTAGTAGTAGAGTCTGTTGAATATTCAAGTTTATTGGTTTCAAGATATGTACTAAATATATTGTTGAGTTGCGGGGTTAGTGTCTGCTGCATTACTTCGGTCCTTATAATTGATCTGTTTTTAAAAAGATCATTCATGCTTTCGTGATTATACTTCATCGCAGCTAAAAAGATGATTATGAACAATGCTGGCACAATCCACCTGCTGTTGATATAAAGGATGTTAAACTTGCTCTCGGGCAGTTCGCCGGCCCTCCCCTCTGCCGCAAGCTTCTTTCTTTGCTGTTGCAGCCTGATGATACCTGCGCATACCAGCACGAATGCAAATAAAGTGCCCACGCTGCACAAATCCACCACTACATCCAGGTTGAGGAACATAGCCGGAATACCTACTACCAGGCCGGTAAGTATTGTAGAGAATGAGGGGGTTTTGTATTTAGGATGGATTCTTGAAAACGCTGGAGGTAACAATCCATCCCGGCTCATGCTCATCCATATACGAGGCTGGCCCAGTTGGAAGACCATAAGTACGCTGGCCGTTGCAACTATCGCACTTACAGCTATTATACCTGCCAACCAATCTATACCATTGGCCTGGAATACGTGTGCCAGCGGGTCGCCTACGTTCAGATCGGTATAGGCAACCATACCGGTTAGTACCAAAGCAATGGCAACATATAATACAGTGCAAATAATCAAAGCATTGAACATAGCTTTGGGCAGGTCGCGCTGGGGGTTTTTACATTCTTCGGCAGTGGTGGATATGGCATCAAAACCTATATAGGAAAAGAATACAGCGGCAGTACCACCCATGATACCTCTGATACCATTGGGCATAAAGGGAGTCCAGTTTTCGGGACGGACATAGAAGATGCCCGCCAGTATCACCAGCCCTATTACAGCCAGTTTAAAAACAACCATGGCATTGGTGCTACGTTTGCTTTCTTTGATGCCCACATAAATAATCCATGTGATAATGAACGTGATGAAAAAGGCAGGTATATCGCAGATGATTTTCACACCGCCTATTTCCGGTGCGTTCAGCCATGCGGCAGTAGCTTCAGGGCTCCCGGTTTTCTGAGCCGTCCAGTAGTCCATAGTCAGCCATTCAGGTATATGCAGGCCGAACCCATCCAACAGGGAAGTAAAATAATCGCTCCAGGATATGGCCACGGCAATATTGCCAATGGCGTATTCCATCAGCAGGTCCCAGCCTATTATCCAGGCTATCAGTTCGCCAAAAGCTACATAGGCATAAGTATAAGCACTACCCGATACGGGCACCATACTGGCAAACTCAGCATAACACATAGCTGCAAAGCCACAAGCAACAGAAACAAACAGGAAGAGCAGCACGATGCCCGGCCCGCCCTCAAAGCTTGCTTTGCCTATGGTAGAAAAGATGCCCGCACCCACGATTGCAGCCACCCCCATGAAGGTAAGGTCGCGCACACCCAATACCCTTTTCATGCCCGTAGCATGTGCATCGCTAAGCCCTGTAGCTACATCAGCGTCTATCTGCTGTAAAGTCTTGCGGCGGAATAAAGGGGATTGTGACATGTATAGCAATGTTTGAAGGCTTTAAAGTAATTCCATTTTCGGGGAATTAAAAACATTAACTGTAAGAAAATAACATTGTCACGCAGGAATCATTTCGCCAGGAATTTAGGATTCTTTAAGCATTGTTAGTATTTGTTATAATCTTAACATGAGGCAACAATGTAGTTTTAGCAAAACAAAAATTAATGCAATGAGAACGTTTACACTTTTACTTATCTTATTATTTACCATTTGCGCTGCCGATGTGCAGGCACAATATTGTATGCTGCCTGGACGAACGATTTATAGTAACAATCAACCGGGTATAACCAATTTCAAACTGAAGAACATTAACCGCACCTCCTCAAATGTCGAGAAACCATTAAATCAACCCTCGCTGGTAGTGACAACAGACTCAGCAGTGCTGGAAAGAGGTAAAACCTATCCTGTAAGCATTATGCATAGTAAGGATAATGTAATATTCCCCAACGCAAGAAATAATATACGCGTATGGATTGATTACAATGCGGATATGGATTTTGAAGACGCAGGAGAAACTGTTATTTCTGCAGATTTTGTCACAGCGGGTACATATACCGACAGCTTTACTGTACCGGCCACTGCCAAACTGGGTGTAACCAAACTAAGAGCAACAGCTAAAATGAGTTCGGATGCGGGGCATACTATACCCACCCCCTGCGACAACCCTGCCGACCCTATTGACTATCATGGGGAGATGGAAGATTATTCTGTGAGGATAGTAGCACCGAGCAATGTGGGAGCAGTAACAGAAAATGTAAATAAAGTATCTGTTTACCCCAATCCTACACACAGTCATA
>CALEZD010000121.1 GCA_937928385.1 uncultured Bacteroidota bacterium | reverse complement strand
CCAATCTTTCAAAGAACTTCGACGCAACCACATAAGTGATTTCCGCCTCTGTCAGTGCCCGGGATTTGAACCCTTTCATCGCGGCCTCTATACCGCTACACCACTGTTATTTTCTTAAGAACTACCCCCGCTTTTTCGCTAAGGGATTGCAAAGGTAGTAGTTAGTTTCGAACGCACAAAACTATTTGCCAAAATAGTTATCCACACACTGTTTTGGTCATTATTGCAACGCCGTAAAAACTAAGAAAATGTTTTAAAGAACTTCCCGCTATTGTTCCAAACGGGACGCAAAGGTAAAGAGCATTTTCATTTCTGCAAAATCTTTTCTCGGGAAAAGTTCAAAAAACTTTAAAAAAGGGACTAAAGCGGCCGTATTACGTATATTTAATGCTTCCGGAAACTTCAAAACACTAACCTTATGAAGAGATACTTAATAGCATTACTACTACCGTTGGCAGTTGCAGGCTGCAAAGAAACAGACAGTATGGTAAACGACCAGACCAACCTGGTAATGAAGGATAGTCTGAAAAAGCTATACCCTTCCCTGCAGGCATCACAAATACGAATACATGTGAAAGACTTTCAGGATGTGGAAGTACTGCTGGGCGATAAGGAACTCTTCAATAAATCGGACGAGGAACTGCAACAGGTGACAAAAGACATTGCTGCTATGACCTATTACTTCTACGAAAAGAATAACTACCTGGACGAGGGTAAGGTCATCTTTATCGAAAACGAGCGTTCGGCACCGGGTCCCGACGAGCCAAAGAAGGAATATGACATGCACCTGGAAACGCTTATAAAGAAATAATCTGCTTACAACAATACTATTAAACGCATCCGCCTGCCTCGGGCGGATGTTTTGTTTCACGTAATTTAGCGGGAGAAACCTGCTTAGTATGACTGTAACAACACTGGTGGCTGCCACCAACAACAAAGGCAAACTCAGGGAAATAATGCAACTGTTACCCGAAGGCGTGGAATTAAAGACACTCGGGGACATAGGCTTTGCACAGGAAATACCGGAGCCTTATGAAACATTTGAAGAAAACGCCGCTACGAAAGCAAGAACGGTTCATACTTTTTGCGGGTTGAATGTATTTGCAGAAGACAGTGGTATTTGCGTACCCGCATTAGACGGTGCGCCCGGTGTACATAGCGCACGCTACGCCGGCGAACCGAAAGACGACGGGCGCAACCTGGCGAAACTGGCCGATGAGATGTGGGGCAAAGAAGACAGGCGGGCGTACTACAAGGCAGTAATATGTTTGATATGGGAGGGCGAAGAACACTACTTTGAAGGCACCTGCCACGGCAGGCTGGCAGAAGAGCCCAGGGGCAGCGGTGGATTTGGTTACGACCCGATATTCATCCCTGAAGGATATAACGAAACCTTTGGCGAACTGCCTGATGAGGTAAAAAACAAACTGAGCCACCGCGGTGAGGCTGTACGCAAAATGGTAGCTTTTATAAAAACACAGAGTTAAACAGAAAAACAACTTGAAATTCTCAATAGGCGATAAAGTAATTTTCAAACATACTGACGGTGAGGGTGTGGTAACAGGTTACATCAATACAGACATGGTAGAGGTGGACATGAATGGCATTACCTTTCCTGTGCATATAGATGAAATAGACCACCCCTACCTGAAATGGTTTACCGAAAAGAAAAAACAACCTGCTAAAAAAGTAATACCCGAACAACTGCCGGTAGAAAAAGAAAAGCTACGCAAACCAAGGCTGCCCAAAGGCATCTACCTTTCTTACATGCCCGAATACAAGGTAGAGGAAATGGAAGATGTGGTGGACTATCTGAAAATATACCTGCTGAACGAAACCGGCAAACAAGTGCAATACAGGTATGAAGTAGTGATGAAAAATCAAACCACGTTCACCCACGAAGGGAAACTGCATGCCTTCGCCCATGTGTACCTGCACAATATCCCCTATGATAGCATGAACGACCTGCCCCGCTTCAACTGGTGGCTCGACGACCTGGACGATGCCGACATGGCACCCACCAGCGGGCAACTACGCATCAAGCCGCAAAAACTATTTCAGCATATAGATGAACTGCTTTCCAAAAACGAACCTTCATTTAACTATATGCTGGTGGAAGACTTCAAACCTTATACGCCTGAACAACCTGTTGTGCCTAAAAAATTAAAACCTCAACCTTCTGCAACACAAAAGGCTGTGCCACAATCTGGCCCGGCCGATGTAATAGACCTGCACATAGAAAACCTGTTACAAAATACCAGGGGCATGAGCAATGCCGATATACTGCTGACACAATTATCCGCACTGGAAACACAACTAAGAATAACCATCAACAGCAGGCAGCAACGGTTGATTATCATACACGGGCTGGGAAAAGGCAAACTGCGCGATGAAGTACACCGTTTACTATCAGAAACGCCAGAAGTGAAAAGCTACGCCAACGAGTGGATGCCCAAATATGGCTTTGGCGCTACAGAAGTATGGTTTCAATACTAACTTACTTCCGGAATGATACTCACCAGTTAGCTATTTCCTCTTTATCTGCAAACATTCCAGCATGGCATCTGTAATGTTGTCTGTATATATGCCGCCACCATTCACCAGTATACCTTTTACATCGTGTTTAGTAGATGATATAGCATATAAGCTGGCCTCGTCGTCAGGATTGCTCTCCCCTTCAAAACGATAAACCTTATCAATTACAAATTCGCCTGCACTTACTTTACATTCACCGCCACGGCACGAAAGGCAATTTTCTTCCAGGTTAAAATCTTCTGTATAACCTCTTTCACGAAGTACATTCATTACTTCAGACAATGTATCCATCATAGTATTAATAGTTTTTCGGCTCTTATAAAATTAGGAATTAGTTTTTCAACACCCTTATTTCTACCCGCTTGTTCAAATCCTGGTCTGCCTGTGTGAATTCATGCACCATCAGCGGCCTTGTTTTGCCAAATCCTTCATAAGACAACCTTTCCGGTTCTATTCCCCTCTTTACCAGGTAATCGAATATAAACTTAGCACGGTTCACCGATAGTTTTAATTCCCGCGTATCCAGGTCCAGCGCATCTACCGATGGGTGTACGCAACACACATGCCCCTCTATATTGATCACCAGCGTGGGGTTTTCGTCCAGCACTTTGTACAGCCTGTCCATTTCGGGCACTGATTCATCTACCACCACATGCCTGCCTGTATGAAAAAATATCCTGTCCAGTACAAACAACTGCCCTACGGCAAATTGCAGGGAATCCATATCTGTCATGCTGTTCAGGCTCAGGGCATCCCTCGATTGTATTACCTTAGGCTGTACCACCTCTTTCCTGCGTACTAATTGGGGCTTGGGTTTACCTGTCAGTATCACTACATCTACCCTCCTGTCCGCTGCATACCCTTCCGGCAATTCTATATCGCGCGGCACTTCACCTTTCCCCGTTACCAATGTGATGTTTTTCCCAGGTATGCCCATCGATTGTAAGTAATCTTTCACATTGTTAGCTCTGCGCTCAGAAAGAACATCGTTATACGCATTCGTACCCAGGTGGTCTGCATAGCCTATTATCAGCAATTCCTGCGATGCGTTTATCCGGTCTGCATACAGCAATGAATCGAGTTGATGTATTGCTGCGGGTTCAAGTTTCGGGTTATCCAGCCGGAAATAAATTTTTGTTGTGTCACTATTACCAAAACACCAATGAGTTACACATAACAACAAGCAAATTGTCAACAATACTTTCAACCGGTTGTTATACATATAAATTCAGTTTACGTATTTGACATTACATTTTATTGCAAACTTTTCAACACTTGTGGATTAGTTGTCAGATGTCAGAATACAGTTTAATATAATTTCGATTAAAACCTTATAATATGGAAAGTACAAATACATTAGAAACATTCCTATGGTTTTTGGCAGGGTTCATCAGCAGTGGCATGATTGCATTCCTGGTACTGGGCTGGCTGAAGGGCAACCAGTGGCAGCGTGAATTGAAAATGCGCAAACGCCAGCACAGGTAAAAAGGATTAATCTCTCAACAATTGCCTTACTTCCGGGTAATCATCCATATTGTTCATCTGCCGCATGATTTGCGGGTAACGCCAGCCTACTCTGCGGCTCATGGGTTTCACGGTAAACCTTTTAGGATTAGGCAGGCAGGCTATTATCTGCGCCGATTCTGCTTTGGTTAGTTTCTTAGCGGGTTTATTAAAATATGCCTGTGCCGCGGCTTCCACTCCATATATGCCGGGACCCATTTCTATCACGTTCAGGTACACTTCCAGTATGCGCTTTTTTCCCCATACCAATTCAATACAACCTGTGTAAAAAAACTCAAATCCTTTACGCACATATTTCAGCACACCCTGCCCCTGCCATAAGAAAACGTTTTTGGCAGTCTGCTGGCTTATGGTGCTGGCAGCCGTACCTTTCGCCCGTTTGTTTTTCTTTTTCTTTTTGGCGGGCTTATCATCCAGGCTTTTCTCTAATGCTTTCCAGTCATACCCATTGTGCTGCATGAAGAGCTGGTCTTCGCTGGCTATCGCCGCCAGTTTGATATTATCAGGTATCTCGTCCCAACTGATATAGTCCCGTTTCAGGCCATGGCCTTCTATTATGGCGTTAATCTGGGTAAGGGTAATGGGCGGGAAAATCCATTTGCATATTATAACGTACAGTAAACTGGCTGTAAATAAATACAGCACAATCCGCAACGTCTTTTTCAACACATTCTTCAATATGCCGGAAGATTAATTACTATCGCCAAAATAGAAATGCTCCCTGTACAGGGCAGACACATGGTCATACAACTTGTTCAACGTTTCGTGGCCGGTGATATTGTCATGCAGTTTTTCTTTGCCACGCACTACCAGCACGGCTTTGGCAGGCTCATTCTTGTCCAGTTGAAAAGTGCCCGTCTTATTGTCGTATTGCTTCACGAATACTTTTACTGAATCGCCCTTGGAAACCTTACCGTTGATGGTGATGAAATCATTAAAGAAGACAAACATGCCGTCCTCTTTTATCGGTGATATTTTCAGCTCCCCTATCGTACTTTTTATCATTTTTCCGGGAAAAATTAGGACGTAATAATAGCGAATCTCCTCGGATTATTCAAGTTAAAGGCAAGGTATTAATGGGGTGTACAAAAGCGCATACCCTTAAGGCATGCGCTTTATTATATAATCACCGGTTGATTCTTATGGTTTCAAAGGCACTTTTTCAAAGTTACCTTCTGTAATTTCGTGTGGGGCATTGCTGTTGTTCTTATCTATACTGCTTACAGCAAACTTACCTGATATCGTGTTGTTGGCATTGTCTATTTCTGTTATTTCTATTGTACCGGATATCCCCCTTATATCCTTTCCGCCATTCTGCCAATATTGAAAACCGGCGTCATTGGCAGCATGTCCGGTTTCTTTAACATTATAAACACCTACAGTTGTGCCATACATATCCATTTCAATGTTTTGAGAACCATTGGCATTTTGCCAGTAAATACGGTAACGAGTAGGGGTTGTGGTTAGTTTCCTCCACTCCGCCGTATAAGTTTCCTGTGTGCCGTCCATTTTAAAACAGAGGTTACCACCGCTGCATACTGTTGTGGGGTTATTAGTGTTGTTATTAGGTGTGGTGGTGTCCTTTTTGCAGGCTACCAGTGTGAACAAACCTGACACCACTAATGTTGTTATAAATACAAGTAACTGCTTCTTCATAAAATATTATTTAAAATTTTCACTAAATTATATATTATACAATAGGTTGTACATACCCCGGTTTGGGTATATCTTGTAAGGCATAACCCGTAGTGCTAAAGGAAAAAAACATGGAAGATATCAAACACATAGAATTAGGCAATTTATCCATTGAAGACTACCAGCAACTGATGGTAGCGATGGAAGCCGCTTACCCGGAATGGGATAGCTACTGGTCGCTGCCGGTGATAGAAAACCTCATCAACCGTTTTCCTGCAGGGCAGATAGTCGTGTATGTGGACGGTAAGGTTGTGGGCTGCGCATTGTCCATTGTGGTGCGCTACGATAAATTCGAAGACTTCCACACCTACAAAGCCATCACGGGTAACTATACATTCAGTACCCACGACGATAAAGGCGATGTGCTTTATGGCATCGAGGTGTTTATCCACCCCGACTACCGGGGGCTGAGGCTGGGCAGGCGGCTCTACGATGCACGCAAAGAACTGTGCGAAGAGCTGAACCTGAAAGCCATAGTGTTTGGCGGGCGCATACCGCACTACCATACTTATGCTGCCGAAATGTCGCCCAAAGAGTATATACAGAAGGTACGCCGGAAGGAAATTTACGACCCGGTGCTCAGCTTCCAACTGGCCAACGACTTTCATGTAAAAAAAGTAATCAAAGGTTATATGCCGGGTGACGAGCAGAGTATGGAATTCGGCACGCTGCTGCAATGGGATAATGTATATTATACGCCGCCCGAAACCAGGCAATTCTCAGGTAAGACTTATGTGCGCCTGGGGCTGATACAGTGGCAGATGCGCCCCTACCGCTCGCTGGACGATATGTTTGTGCAGGTAGAATATTTTATTGATTCCATATCCTCTTACAAAAGCGATTTCGCCCTGTTGCCCGAGCTCTTTAACGGACCGCTGCTGGCCGAATTCAATGATATGAACGAAGCCGAGGCAATGAGGGCGCTGGCGCAACATACGCCTGAAATGAAACAACGTTTCTCTCGCCTGGCTATTGAGTATAATGTCAACATCATCACCGGCAGCCTGCCATCGCTGGAAGACGACAGGCTGAAGAACGTTGGTTACATCTGCCACCGCAACGGCAATGTGGACCAATACGAGAAAATACACATCACCCCTGACGAAACCAAAGCATGGGGCATACGCGGCGGCGATACGCTGAAGGTGTACGAAACAGATGCCGGAAAGATAGGTGTGCTTATATGTTACGATGTGGAATTTCCTGAACTGGGCCGACTGCTTGCCGACCAGGGTATGCAGATATTGTTCGTACCCTTCCTTACTGATACGCAGAACGCCTATATGCGGGTGCGCACCTGTGCTATGGCCCGAGCTATAGAGAATGAATGTTTTGTGGCCATCACGGGCAGCGTGGGCAACCTGCCCAAGGTGGAGAATATGGATATCTCCTATTCGCAGTCGGCTGTATTTACGCCCTGCGATTTTTCTTTCCCCTCTATGGGTATCAAGTCGGAGGCGACCCCCAATACCGAGATGATACTGATAGCTGATGTGGACCTGCAAATGCTGGACGAACTGCACAGCTACGGCAGCGTACGCAACCTGAAAGACAGGCGCAAGGATTTTTACGAAGTGCGGCTGAAGGGGAAAGAGTGAATTTCAATTCCTCTTTGGAAGGAGGTGCATTGTGAACACAAGGCAGAGGATGTACACTCGTGGTGGATTCACTCCAGCGTACCCGGCGCGGGTGGACATCCTCCGTCACATGTAAGTTTGCCACCTCCTTCAAAGGAGGAATTCTATGCGCTACCGTAAAGCTTATTATTAACGCCAGGTATAATTATAATACCTCACCGGGAAATTCTCTTTCGTCAATCTCTTGCCTTGATAACTGTCAATAAAATAGATTTGTTCCGTACCTGATGCATCGGTTATTTCCATGAGCAGTTTTTCACCACGTTTCATTATTGTAATGACAGAGCGTTCCAGTTGGTCATATACGGGTACCATTGGCCACGGCCTGGTCTTTGACATGCTTACATATTCATTACCTTTAGCCGGAGGTTTGGTGCCAAGATTTATTTTATAGTGTAAATGCTCCAACCTGTACTTTGTCACACCGTTTATAGTTGTCTTCCGCATGAGTTGAGGAAACGGTTCTGCTTTATAAGTCAGTACTGTGCATCTGCCAAATGGGTCGAAATACGCTGCTACCGGGAACAGGTAATCAGAGGCATTTAACGTATCACCAGCAGCAACCGCCTCTACATATTTTTCAGGCAACCAATAACTGTTGGTGTCAAATTCTGTGATATGGTATTGAAGCCATTCATATGATAATGTATCTGTTCAGCGTGCAGCCAACGGAACAATCTGCCCATCCTTTTCCAGCACATTAAGCAACACTTCGGGTTTCCCGTCACTGTCTACGTCCACTACTGCAAATTCTTTCAGATATTCATCGTCTTCAGGATGTACAATTTCCCTTGTAATAAGGTCTGAACAATATATATCAGGGTCAACAAACCTGTATGTTTCGTTTTCTGAAACCAGGAGTACTATATAAGAATAGCCATCTTCCTGCATATGGCTGCATATAAAATCAGGACGGTTATCATTATTCAGGTTCAGGGTATCTGCAAGTATGTAGCCTCCTCCTTCTCCATTGCAGAACTTCGTTACGCTCTTGTCTTTATGAAAAACCTCGAGTTTAGAATAATAATCACAATACCCTGTTTCCAGTCTGTAATCGCCAAAGTAATAAATATGCGTGACCAGGTTTTGACCATATACAGTTAACAACAGGCAAATACATACCAGGGTTAAAAGGACAAACGGCTTCATGTATTAAAATTAGCACAACTCCCTTAGATTTACACATGCATTTCTCTACGCTTGAACATACGCCCATCAGCGATATTACCGCCTGCATGAACGCTGCCTTTGCGGAGTATGAAATTCCCATTCAATGGACTGAAGAAACGCTGCTGCAAAAAATGCGGATAGAGGATATTGACCTGTCATTGTCCGCAGGCGCGTTCGATAACAGGAAACTGGCTGGTGTTATACTCATGGGTGCTGATGAAGAGAATGGCACAAGGCGTGTATGGGATGGAGGTACGGGTGTGGCACCCGGTTATCGCGGACAAAAGCTAACTGAAAAAATGTTTGCCTATGTATTGCCATTGCTCAGGCAGTCAGGTGCAAAACTCATGCTGCTGGAAGTACTGGAAAACAATACAGGCGCTTACAATATATATGAAAAACTGGGCTGCACCCCTACCCGCCTGCTCCATGCATACAAAGGCGATATAACCATAACAGCTAAAACGCATCACACTATTGAATTGCTCAACAGCTACGACGCTGATGAATTGACAAAATTCTGGGACTGGCCACCCGCATGGCAGCAGATGAACCAGCGTATCAGCAACAGGGGAGTTTCTGTCGCCACTATTGGCATAAAGCTCGAAAATAAAATTGCTGCCTATGCACAGTACGACAATGCTACGATGCGGGTGCACCAGTTTGCAGTAGCTAAGGAACATAGGCGCAAAGGATTGGCTACTGCCTTATTCAGCCATATTGCAAATGCATGTTCCGGCCCTGTATTAATTGTCAATATTGACGCAGGCTCCGAAAACACCAATGCATTCCTCCAGGCTATCGGGTTAAAAAAGCATATAAGTCAATACGAGATGAAAATGGAATTATAATCCCTTTTGTTAGTTGAAATGCATGCTCCTTTTTGGCAGGAATGTAGCGCAGCAATGCGGTCGTGTTCTTGTGCGCAATGTTACTAAAATAGGTTTTGAAAAATAAGTATTTTATTGTATTTTTACTATAATAAAACATATCATCCCATGCCCCCACCACCATGCATAACCCATAGTGCCATGCTGCTACATAAAACAAAAACATTACAACTAAACACCCCGCAGTACACGGGGCGTTTGTGTTATTTGTTAACTCTGAAGCATAACATGTTTTGGTTAACAAACGTTAACAAAATAATTTACAGATCACTTATTATCAATGAGTTGCGAAACATAAATTGCAACCCGAAGTTACCGCAAATAATGGCAGAGTTAACAAAATACACGCACCTGGTACTCGTTTGTAACGAGTACCCAATGGGATCGCGTTTGCAACGCCCTCGTACTTCCCCTACCTTTGCGCGCATGAGTTACAATATCAATCTCGCTATACAAATATTGCCGCTGGGCATACCTAAGGATGAAGCTTACAGGATAATAGATGCAGCCATAGCGCTGGTACAGCAGTCGGGGCTGAAGTACCAGGTATGCCCGTTTGAAACGGTGATAGAAGGGCCATACAATACGGTGATGCAACTGGTGAATGAGATGCAGGATGCCTGCTACAGCGCCGGTGCTAAGGAACTGCTGGTGAATATGAAGCTGCACCGCAGCGTGGAAAAAGATATGGCCATAGAACACAAAACAGGTAAGTACCAATAATAGAAGCTAAATTTACCCCCGATGAACAGGAGCAGTTTAATACAAGCCATCAGGAATAAAAAATCGGTACTGTGCGTAGGGCTGGATACCGACACTACGAAGATACCGCAGCACCTGCTGCAGGAGGCAGACCCGGTATTCGCCTTCAACAAGGCCATCATAGATGCTACAAAAGACTATACTGTTGCCTACAAGTTGAACACGGCCTTCTACGAAGCGCAGGGGCTGAAGGGTTGGGAAAGCCTGCAGAATACATTGGAGTATATACCCAAAGATATTTTTACCATAGCCGATGCCAAGCGTGGCGATATAGGCAATACCGCTGAGCAGTACGCGCGTACGTTCTTCCACACCTACCCTTTTGACAGTGTGACGGTTGCCCCCTATATGGGTGCGGACAGTGTACAGCCCTTTATGCAGTTTGACGGTAAATGGGCGATAGTACTGGGGCTGACGTCGAATAAAGGCAGTGCTGATTTTCAGCTACAGCCCAGCGGTGATGAACTGATGTATGAAAAAGTATTGAAGACGGTAGCCGGCTGGGGTACGCCGGAGAATACCATGTTTGTGATAGGCGCTACGCGCAAAGAGCAGCTACAGCATGTACGTGCTATGCTGCCGGAGCACTTCTTCCTGGTACCCGGCGTAGGCGCGCAGGGTGGCGATGTGGACACCGTGTGCAGCAATGCCATGAACAAAGACGGCGGGCTGCTCATCAATGTGTCGCGCGGAGTGATATATGTGAGCAGCGGGGAAGACTTTGCAGAGCAGGCGGGAAAAGCGGCAGCAGATTATCAGCGACAAATGGCAAAGTATTTATAAATTGTACCCTGCCCATGCAGGAGCGTTTATTACATACGATATGGCAGCATAGCCTGTACCAACCCACCGGACTGGAGACCGTTGCCGGCGAGCGCATTACCGTGCTGCACCCCGGCAGGTACAATACTGATGCGGGGCCGGACTTCCTGGAGGCTAAAATAAAAGTAGGCGACACTACCCTGGCGGGGCATGTAGAGATACATGTGCGCAGCAGCGACTGGGACAAACACGGCCACCAAACGGACGATGCCTATAAAAACGTGGTGCTGCATATAGTATACGAACACGATGCGAACACCGGCCCTGCCAATACGCCTGTTCTGTGTATAGCGCCCTATGTGGCACAACACATCATTGGCCAATACGAATACCTGGCATACACAAAACAGGAATTACCTTGTGCCAACCACCTGCCGCAAGTAAAGGATATAGTAAAATATAGTTGGCTGACAAGGCTGCTGGCAGAGCGCTGGGAAGAGAAGCTTGGCACATGGAAGGAACTGCTGGACGAAAGCGCGGGAGACTGGAGTAGCCTGCTGTATTGGCGGCTGGCGGCCAACTTTGGTTTTAAGGTGAATGCGGATGCCTTTCTTGCACTGGCGAAATCGTTACCCATAAACATATTGGCCAAACACAGGGAAAACCTGTTACAGGTGGAAGCATTGCTCTACGGGCAGGCGGGTATGCTGGAGGGTGATATGGAAGGCGTATATCCCAATGCATTGAAAACAGAATACAACTACCTGCGCAAGAAATATAAACTAACCCCCATACCCGCACATAGTTGGAAGTACATGCGGCTGCGCCCTGCCAACTTCCCCACCATACGCATAGCACAGTTTGCTGCGTTGGTACACCAGTCGGTGCATTTGTTTTCTGTCATTATAGAGAAGAGTACTGTGCAGGAAATCATGCCGCTGTTTGACGTGCGGGCGGGGCATTACTGGGAAACACATTACAGCTTTGGCGAAGCCAGTGAGCAGGACACAAAAAAGAAACTGGGCAAATCGTCGATACAAAACATCATCATCAATACTATAGCACCCATTAAGTTCCTGTATGCCAGCCGGCAATCTACCGAAGCAGAGCAGGAAAAAGCGCTGAAGCTGCTGGATGATCTACCTGCCGAAAGCAACCATATCATCAACCTATGGAAGGACAACCAGTGGCCGCCGCAAAATGCATCACAATCGCAGGCGCAGATACAGTTGTATAACAACTATTGCAGCAAGAAACGCTGCCTTGACTGTGCCATAGGGCTTAGCATTATCAAATCATAACCAGTCGAAAGTGACTGACTTTTTCAGGTCGGGGTGCAGGCTTTCTATTACAGGGCAGGTAAGTGCTGCACGTTCCAGAATCTTCTTTTCCTTATCGGTATAGGTAATGTGTTTGGGGAAGTGCATGGTTACTTTTACCTCGCCTATCCTGCGGGGGTCAGGCACCATTATCTTGTATATCTCGCAATCTACGCCGTCTATATCTATGTTGTGGGTGCGGGCGGCGATGCCCATCAGGGTACACATGCAGGCTGCCATTGCGGTGGCCACCAGGTCGGTAGGAGAAAAACGCTCGCCTTTGCCATTGTTATCGGGCGGGGCGTCTGTTTCTATTACACTGCCCGATAATATATGCGTTGCTTCAGTCCTTAAGTCGCCTTTATAAATAAGTTTGGATGTCATGTTAGATAATTTCGGCTAAATTTACTTACTTTAAGATAGAAAAGGCCGGGATTATTACGAATAAGGCCGGAACATAATACATGATGAGAAAATATTTCTTACTGCCACTTTGCTTGTTATCAGCAGTCTTGTTTTCGGATATAGCATTTGCTCAAACAGAAAACAGGGAAGATATACCTGTGCCTGTGCGCAAAAAAAGGCCAAAGCCAATCAAGCACGAACTGAGCGGCGGCTTGAGGGTGAGTTCTGACGGCTGGAACCTCTTCCTGGACAGGGGTAAAATAAAACAACCCGACCGCACTACCGATTATCATTACAACCTGCAATTCTGGCAACTGGAATTTGGCGAGAAGAAACACCCCCAGGAAATAAAACGGAGCAATACCATAGGCACTACGGCAGATGCAGCTAAACCATTTATATATGGAAAGGCTAACAACTTTTACGCTTTGAAAGTAGGCTACGGCAAACGTAAACTGATAGCGGGCAAACCCGAACTGAACGATGAAGTGGAGCGTGGCGTAATATCTGTACATTGGGTGTACCTGGGCGGCCTATCTATAGGATTGGAAAAACCATACTATATAGAAGCTTATGTCAACAACAACGGCATCAGCGAATTAAAATCAATCACCTATACAGACAGCACAAAAGCAGATTTCCTTTTTCAGCCAAACGTAGTAGGTAGTTCAGGCTTTGGCAAGGGGCTGGGTGAAACCAAAATCGTACCCGGTATACATGCAAAAACCGGCCTTCATTTTGACTTTGCCGCCACTAAAAAAAGTAAACTAGCCGTGGAGACGGGACTTAGCCTTGAAATTTACAGCCGTGGCATACAGCTGATGGCGGTGGAAAAAACCACACCAGTATTTGTCAACGTATATGCTTCTTTCCAGATAGGAAAACGTTGGGCAGAAAAGAAGTAACTTTGCGGAATTATGCAGGAATTACCGGTAATCAGTAATGTAAATACGGCGGAAACACGCGTGAAGAAGCCCAACTGGCTGCGTGTAAAGCTGCCTATTGGTGAGGAATACCGCCATGTGCGCAACCTGGTAGATACACATAAGCTGCACACTATATGCGAGAGCGGCAACTGCCCCAATATGGGCGAGTGTTGGGGCGAAGGCACGGCTACCTTTATGATATTAGGCAATATATGCACCCGCTCCTGCGGTTTTTGCGCAGTGGCTACAGGCAGGCCCGAACCAGTGGATTGGGATGAACCGCAGCGTGTAGCGGAAGCCATATACCTGATGAAGGTGAAACACGCGGTAATCACATCGGTAGACAGGGATGAACTGAAAGACGGCGGCTCTATTATATGGGCCAATACTATAAAAGCAGTACGCGCGCTCAACCCCGAAACAACATTAGAAACATTGATACCGGATTTCCGCGGACAGTGGGAAAACCTGGAGCGCATCATTGAAGTTGCGCCCGAGGTAGTATCGCACAACGTGGAAACAGTAGAACGCATGACACGCAAAGTGCGCATACAAGCTAAATATCGCCGCAGTATGGAAGTGATACGCAGGCTGAAAGACGGTGGCATGCGTACCAAGAGTGGTATCATGCTGGGCCTGGGCGAAGAAAAAGAAGAAGTGCTGCAAACACTGCAGGATCTGAAAGATAACGGCTGCGATGTAGTAACCATCGGCCAGTACCTGCAACCTACACAGAAGCACCTGCCTGTAATACGTTTTGTACACCCGGATGAATTTGCGATGTATCGCGAGGAGGGCTATAAAATAGGGCTGGACTTTGTAGAAAGCGGGCCGTTGGTACGTTCATCTTACCACAGCGAGAAGCATGTGATACCCGGTGAGGGACGTAGGATATGGATTGCAGAAAAAACAATGACAGCATAATAAAACCATCATATTATTTTAAAGAGCCGTTATCCATACAGCTCCTTTTTATGCGTGGTGGTTCCTTTTTAAAATATGTGGATTAATTTGGCTGAATGAAGTCCATATTACTATTCATAATTGCGTTTGCCTGTTATGTCCCCGTCGGTACAGCACAGGAGTCCACACTTAGCAAAAAACAGATACGCAAAGAACGGCCCAAATATCTGCAAGTGGGGCTGGGATTGAACAGGGGCAACCTGCGCGACTTTGCCACGTCACCCATTACGTACAAGGGCGTATTGTTCAACTACTCAGTAGGTTACCTGAAGATGGACACGGCCCGTGAAGTGAAATTCACAGCCCGCTTCAACAACGGCAGCTATAGCTATAAGAGGCTGTCGGGAGTGGATGTAAAATCAAGGGCGAGTATGTATGTACTATACCTGAATTATTACCGGCTGTACAGGCTCAACAAAATATCTAACAGTGACTGGCATATACAGGCTGGTGGGATGTTTGACGCCAATGTCGATTTTCGTTTGAACTATGACCTGATGAACGCGGGTTACGGGTATGAGTTCTTCAATACGTTTTTCCTGTCGGGCAAAGTGACGCGCAGATGGGAGCGTACAGAAGCGGTACATAAAAAGTTCCTGTTTATTAAATACAAAGCCAAACCCCGTGTAGCTTTACTCTCTTACCAACTGAACCTGCCGGTGATGCATAACAGCCTTCGCAATGGCTTTGCATACATCGGCAACGAAGGGCTGAACACATCGCCCGTGTTTAAGGAATATGAGTACACACCTTTTGGTGGTGTACGCTTTTGTTCAGAGCTGGCATATACCCGGCAAATGCAAAACGGTAATATGTGGCGCGTATCCTATATCTGGGACGCCTACACATCGGGCAAGGGGCACAACAGGTTTGAGTTGTCCAATCATATAGCAGAGGTTTCATTATTGTTTCACCTGAATAAAAACACACAATAATGAAAAGACTGATTCTATCCATACTCATTATATCCCTATTCGCATCCTGCGAGAAGGCATTGTTTAAAAAGAACGGGGACAGCACCAATGCGGTTGCTAACTTCGACCACCTGTGGGAGCAGTGTGATATACGCTACGCTTATTTCGATTACAAAGGCATTGATTGGAACAATGTGTACGCGCGATACAGGCCGAAGGTGTACGATGGCATGAGTGAAGACTCGCTGTTCAATGTGATGGGGGCTATGCTGAATGAACTGCGCGACGGGCATGTCAACCTGATTTCGCCGTTCAATATTTCGGTATTTGATGTAGAACTGCTGGGGCCTGAGAATGTGGACGACCGCGTGATACTGGAAAACTATATTGGCACAGACAGGATGATAACCGGGCCGTTCATCCATGATTTTCTGCGCAACAAAGAGATAGGTTATATCCGCCTGCGCTCTTTCCCCGGCAGTGTAGATAATGTGCAACTGGATTATATACTGGACAGGTATAAAAACACTAAGGGATTGATATTCGACATCAGGCAAAACGGTGGCGGTGTGATTAATGATGTATATACTATCCTCGGCAGGTTTATTGACAAGCAGACATTCGTGTACCAGTCGCGGGGCAAGATTGGCCCGGGGCATAATGAATTCGGCGAACCGGAAAGGTCCGTCCTCTCCCCTGCCGAATCGAATATTAAATACCTGAAAAAAATTGTGGTGCTGACAGACAGGGGCACGTATAGTTCAGGGTCCTTCCTGGCGCTGATGGCGAGGGGTATAGACAATATGATTATCATGGGTGACACAACAGGCGGCGGATTAGGATTGCCTAATGGCGGACAGCTGCCAAATGGCTGGACCTATCGTTGTTCCATCACACAGGCGCTAGACATATCCGGCAACAACTATGAAAACGGTATGCCACCGGATAAGCTGGCGCTGATAGATAAACTGCGCCTGGCACAAGGCATAGATGATGTGCTGGAAGCAGCGATGCAGGAAATACAATAAGCTTAACTTTATACCATGGAATTCGGGAAAGTAACACCGGAAGAACTGGAACAAACGGACTTTACCCTGCCGCCCGACCCGGCGGTGAATGCTACGGTTCTGAAGGCTTTTAAAGGAAAGACAAAATTCTATATAGGTTGCGCCAAGTGGGGGCGGCCAGACTGGGTAGGGAAAATCTACCCCAAAGGCACCAAACCCAAAGACTTCCTGGAGCATTACGCACGTATATTCAACTGCATAGAATTTAACGCCGTGTTTTACCGTATGCCTTTCCCCACCGATGTGATGAAATGGAAAGAAAAAGTGCCGGAGGGTTTCCTGTTCTGCCCCAAGTTTGTAGATACCATCACGCACAGAAAACGGCTGAAGAATGTGGAGTTTGAAACCGGGAAATTCCTGGAGGCGATTACCGAATTTAAAGACAACCTGGGCCCGATATTCCTGATGCCACACCCGCAGATGTCGCCCAAACAGAAGGATACGTTGTTTGAGTTTATAGAAAAGTTTCCCAGCGACCTGGATATGTTTGTAGAAATGCGCCACCCGCTGTGGTACGATGCGCCGGGTGGTTATAACAAAGAGCTATACGATTTCCTGAAAGCGCAAAAACGGGGCACTATCATCACCGATGCCACCGGCCGCAGGGATTGTGTACATATGCACCTGAGCACGCCCGAATGTTTCATACGTTTTGTAGGCAACAGCCTGCACCCTACCGATTACACCCGTATTGACGAATGGGTACAGCGTATCAAACAATGGATGGAACAGGGCCTAAAAACCTGCTACTTCTTCATGCACCAGCACGAAGAACTGCATAGCCCAGAACTGATTAAGTACCTGATAGTTGAGTTGAACAAACATTGCGGCACTGATATACCCGAGCCTGTGCTATTGTATGAGCAGGCTAAGAAAGGGAAGAGCAGGACATTGTTTTGAGTTTTTGTGTTGTTGGTCAGGCGACACAACAACTGCGCGTAAATTTGAAACTGAAAATGGATTATTTATTCTACATCTTATACACAGGCTACAGGGAAGCAGCTCTAAAAAGCAGTGAGGCTGTTAAGGATAATGTAAAATTTAGCGTGTGTTCAATATTTACATTTTACATTCTACTATTGACAATTATATCAATAGTCACTTTAGCCCGCTACTTTTTTCCAGAATTAGGCAGTATACCTCTACAAGTTGTAATGTTTATTGCAGTCTTCGGTACAATTTTCTCCAGTTTCACTATTTTAAATCGTCATTATTCTACAGCTAGAATAAAACAGCTAAATGAAAAGTATGCAAATACGATTAGCAGTAAAAAGGCGGTGATTATATATTGGGTATGCTTATTATCAATTCCGATTGTCACCATCTCGTTGGCTATTTCCGTAACTAAATAATTTATCACCTTATGACAAGTTCAGTTCTAATATTATGTGTTGCAATTCTGGTATACATATTATGTGTTTATGCCTTGAAACGTATTTGGAAACGCCTTATTAAAAACAACGAAGGACGAGAACTGGCAACTCTCGTTTCTGCATTGCTATTGATTCCGGTAGTGTTATATTTAAGCTTTCATATCTGGCTGTTTAGTATTTTGTATTACCCACAAAAGGATTTTGAGGCAAAAAAGTGGAATGACGATATTGAAGGCAGGTATGAAATGACGTATAATATCATTTCTGATAGTTTATTAGTCGGAAAAACAAAAGAGGATATAAGGATTTTACTAGGTGCTAAAGGATTAGAAATAGAAGGTGATAAGTGGACATACTATATAGGGTTTTTACCAGGGTTTCATATTGATCCAAGTGTATTGTGTATTGAATTTAAAAACGACCGTGTTGTAAAAGTATATCAGTACGAGACCTGATATTCCCTCGCGAGTTAACCACCCTTGATTGGCAGATGCCCTAACGGCATGCACCAATTGACCCGTCCTAAAAATCCCGAATGGGCGGGACAGGCAAATGGGGAGTTTTTTGCATCTTTCACATTAACCCAAACCGCTATACAACCGAAATTCCATTAAAAAACCTGCCCAAATTCTGTTATCTTCGCGCGGTATTATAAAAATATTGCAGTCATGAATTTGCATGAATATCAAGCCAAAGAATTATTGAAACGTTATAATGTTCCCGTGCAGGAAGGTGTAGCCGTGGGCAACCCCGCCGATGCCGTGAACGCATACAAGCGTATTGCCTCAGACTCAGGCAGCAAGTTTGTAGTGGTAAAAGCGCAGATACACGCCGGCGGCCGTGGTAAGGGCACTATGAAAGAAGTACCCGAGCAGCATGGCGTACAGGTGGTAAAAAGCGCCGAAGACGTAGAAAAAACAGCCAAAAACATACTGGGCAATACCCTGGTTACCATCCAGACAGGCCCTCACGGTAAAACCGTGCACAAACTGCTGATAGCGCAGGATATGTATTACGATGGCCCCAGCGAGCGCCAGGAGTTTTACTTGTCTATACTGCTGGACCGTACCAAAAAGCAAAACGTCATCATGTACAGCACCGAGGGCGGTATGGACATTGAAGAGGTAGCGCACAATACACCTGAAAAAATATTTAAAGAATGGGTAACCCCCAATATGCCTTTGCAGGCTTTCCAGGCCAGGAAAATCGCCTTTAACCTGGGGCTGAGCGGCACAGCTTTCAAAAACATGGTAAAGTTTGTAACCAACCTGTACAACGCTTATGTAGGGCTGGACTGCGCTATGCTGGAAATCAACCCATTGTTCAAATCGGCTGACGATAAAATAATAGCTGTAGACTGCAAAATGAGCCTGGACGACAGCGCCCTGGTGCGCCACCCCGACCTGGCCGACCTGCGGGATGTAAACGAAGAAGACCCTACGGAGGTAGAAGCTGGCGAGCACAACCTGAACTATGTGAAGCTGGACGGTAACGTGGGCTGTATGGTAAACGGTGCCGGCCTGGCTATGGCTACTATGGATATGATTAAACTGGCAGGTGGTGAACCCGCCAACTTCCTGGACGTAGGCGGTACGGCTAATGCTGAAACGGTGGAAGCAGGTTTCCGCATCATAATGAAAGACCCCAATGTAAAGGCGATACTCATCAACATATTCGGCGGTATCGTTCGTTGCGACCGCGTAGCTGCCGGTGTGGTAGAAGCTTATAAGAACATGGGCAATATCAGTATCCCAATCATTGTACGCCTGCAGGGTACCAATGCCGAGGCTGCTAAGGAAATCATCGACAATTCAGGCCTGAAAGTACAATCGGCTATACTGCTGAGCGAAGCTGCTGCTGCTGTGCAGAAGGCTGTAAGCGCTAACTAAGATTCGTTTTGAATAATATTGGAGATGCCCCTGCTTTTGCGGGGGCATTTTATTTGGTAGCCGGCTTGCCAGTGGTGCGCCAGGTATTTACAAAGTCGAAGAAATTCTGTCCGTACTGGTTGTTGATAACGATGGACAGGTTCATTTCAGATTCATCAATCGCCGCTGCTACTTCATCCAGCATCAGGTCGTGCTTGGTATAGGGCTTGTATTCCCTGAAGTATTGCTCCAGCTTCTGTTGTATGGTATTTACCTGCTCGGCAGAGAGCATTATTTTCTTATTGGTGGTATTAATAACCCGTGGTATAATATCCAGTTCGTGTACTTCTTTAAAATCAGCATGGCGCATCACCACAGTATAGCCGAAAGAGGTGATAAGGAACGAAGTGATAAACACCAGCAGGCAATCTATAAATATGAAATGGGTTTTGATGGTAGTCAATATAATGATGATAACCAGCCCTATGATGGTCCATGCGGTAAATATGGACGAGAACTTTTTCATTTGCAGCAGCTTGTTGTCAAATGCAACATTAGACATTACATCGCGCAGGGCGGCACGGGTTTCTATTATCTTTCTGCCAGAATAGAATATGTAAATATACAGGTGCGCTATCAGTATGGCTACCGACAAGTATTTCACATCTTTACTGATATTGGGCGACATCTGCCTGATGATGGTAATAGCCAGCAACATACAGGTAGGTATGATGAAATGCACCAGGTCTTTGTCGTTGAAACTATCAGTCTTCAGAAACTGGCGGTTGGTGTACAGCCAGTAGAACGGGCCGACGAAAAACAACAAGGGGTAAGTGATATACCCATTGCGGGGGTCGATGATATGTATGCCCGAAACCGACAGGGCATACTCCGCAAAAAAAGCAGATACAAGGAAGATAAACAACGCCAGCCACCTGTTGGAGGCCGGGGCGGCATCCCTCGCCCACATAATAACGGACAATACCAACCCCTGCAATGCAGCTACCAGTATAAGTATTGACCAGATATTTAAGGAAGAGTTTGCCATTCGTTCGAAACTGCACTAAGATACTGTTTTACTTGGTTTGTAAACAATCTTACACATCATATTGTTATTGTTTAAGTGCGGATTGACGTATATCATTAATGAAACATCATATTATCAATAACTTTGTAACATTAACCAACAGCATAAAATTATGGCAAAGGAAAAAGCAACAAAGACGACTAAGAACCAGGTAGGATTAGACGCTGCAAAATCGAAAAAGCTGGCTGATGGGCTTAATAACCTGCTGGCCAACTACCAATTGTTTTATATGAATACCCGTGGTTTCCACTGGAACATAAAGGGTGAAAAATTCTTTGAACTACATGTGAAGTTCGAGGAACTATATAACGACATTATACTGAAGATAGACGAGATAGCCGAGCGTATAGTGACATTAGGTGCAACTCCGTACCATTCGTATTCCACTTTCCTGAAACATTCCACCATTAAAGAGCATACCAACGTAACAGACGGCACCCAATGCATGGAGCATATTGTGACAGACCTACAGATTTTACTGGAAATGCAGCGCAAATTACTGGACATGTCGGACGACGCTAATGATGAAGGTACTAACTCGCTAATGAGTGACTATATACGCGCACAGGAGAAACTGGTGTGGATGTACAACGCTTCTTTGCGATAAGGCTAGATAACAGTTGTTTACAAAGCCCCGCGAGGGGCTTTTTTATTGCCTGTACAGTTGCACTGCAGCCTCTGCACAACGCTCACCATCAATAGCCGCACTGACAATGCCGCCGGCATAACCCGCGCCCTCGGCGCAGGGGTAGAGTCCTTTTATTTGTGTGTGTTGCAAGGTTTCTTTATCGCGGGGTATGCGCACGGGTGAACTGGTACGTGATTCAGTAGCTACCAATACAGCCTCGTTGGTATAGTATCCCTTCATCTTTTTACCGAAATCTACCACTGCTTTTTGCAATGCCTGCTGCACCTCGGCAGGCAATACGTCTTTGAGGTTAACACTATGTATGCCGGGCAGGTAAGAACAACCGGGCAATGTGGCGGATATTTTCCCTCGTGCAAAATCATCCATACGTTGGGCAGGTGCTACGAGTTTGCCTCCACCGGCATTAAATGCCTGTTGCTCGACCATAGCCTGGTAGTGCATACCCGCCAGCGGGCCAGCGAAACCGTAGTTGGCAAAGTCCTGCTCGTTAACAGCCACTACCGTGCCTGAGTTAGCATAAGGGTTATTCCTTTTTGACGGCGACCAGCCATTTACTACCACTTCGCCGGGGTTGGTAGCTGCAGGTGCTATGATACCGCCCGGACACATACAAAATGAGAACACACCCCTGCCGTATTCCTGCTCTACCACCGAATAGCTGGCAGGCGGCAGGTGTGCATCACGTACAGTGCAGTGGTATTGAATACTGTCTATAAGGCTCTGCGGGTGTTCTATGCGCACACCGAGTGCGAAGGGCTTGCATTCGACGGCTATCCGCTGTTGGTGCAACAGGGTATATATATCTCGTGCGGAGTGGCCGGTTGCCAGTATCACGCTGCTACACTCTATGGTTGTTCCGTCTGCGCATTGCACAGCTTTTACCTTGTCACCATTCAATACCAGGCCGGTGAGTTTGGTTTCAAAACGGATTTCGCCGCCACATTCTATAATCGACTCGCGCATGGCGGTAATGATGTGCGGCAGTTTGTTGGTGCCGATATGCGGGTGTGCGTCTACAATTATATCAGGGTCTGCGCCGAAGTGTACGAAGAGTTCCAATATGCGTTGCACATTGCCCCGCTTGGTGGAGCGGGTATAGAGTTTACCATCGCTGTACGTACCTGCTCCACCCTCACCAAAGCAATAATTAGACTCAGGATTGACCACGCCTTGTTTATTAATTGCAGCCAGGTCGCGGCGGCGGCTGCGCACATCTTTGCCACGCTCCAGTATTATGGGTTTGTAACCGAGTGCAATTAACCTTAATGCGGCAAATAATCCCGCGGGGCCTGCACCGATGATAACTATTTGCGGCGCGTTAGTTACATTTTGCAGTTGCGGGTCGAATGGGCCAGGTTGTTGTGCAGCTTCGTCTATATATACCTGTACCTGTAGAATAATATACGGCTGCCTGCCTCTGGCATCAATAGAGCGTTTCTGTATGCTATAACCTGTAATCCTTTTTGAGGGGACACCTGTTTCCTGCGCAATGGCGGATTTTACTGATGCATCATCAGCAGCCTCTGAGGGCTTTAATTTTAATGAAACTGTCTTTATCATTTACGCCAGGTTTTTATCCTGAAAGCAATGTGTATGTATAAACCTATTGACGGTTTTTATAGTTTTCCAGCACTTTGTCCAGGTGATCAATGAAAGCCTGAACATCAGGATTGTAACCGTAGCCGTTCTCAATCAGTTTGTTACCATCGCCATCCACAAAAAAGTAAAATGGCTGGGCATTGGCACCGTACTTAGACGCCTGGATATCTGAATTGCGCTGGCCTAAATTAACCACCTGTTTCTTCAGGTAATCAGAATAGTACTGCTCGTTTTCAGGTATTTTCACGTTTTGTGCATCGCAATACAAAGAAGCTACTATAAAGTCATTCTTCATCCTTTGCATGACACCGGGGTCCGACCAAACCTGCCCTTCCATTTTGCGGCAGTTGATACAGTTGATACCTGTGAAGTCCAGCATAACAGGTTTATTCTGTTCCTTGGACGCTTTTAAAGCCTCATCATAATCGTAGTAGGAAACCAATCCGAATTTCACCGCAGCTTCGGGCTCGTACATCTTCATTTCTGATACATACCTTGTCGGCCCATTACCTGAATAGTCGCTATGGGATACTCCGCCACCTGCACCTAATACAAAATCCTGCGTACCCATAGGCGGAACAAACGCACTTAAGCCTTTAAGCGGCGCCCCCCACATACCGGGAACCATATATGCCGCGAACGAGAAGCATGCTATCGCCAGGAACAATTTAAATATGGATACATACTCCTGCCCGTAAATATTTTTAGCATTGGCATCATCATGAGACATTTTCAGTTTACCCAACAGGTAGAAGCCTAACAGAACAGAAAGCACAATCCACAATGCAATAAACACTTCCCTGTCCAGGATTCTCCAGCCCATTTGTAAATCGGCATTAGACAAAAACTTCAGCGCCAGCATTAGTTCTATAAAACCGAGTGTCACCTTTACCTGGTTGAGCCAACCGCCTGATTTTGCTATATTATTCAATAAACCGGGGAATACTGCAAACAGGGCAAAGGGCATAGCCAACCCGATAGAGAAACCCAGCATACCGAGAATAGGCCCCTGGAAACCACCTTTGGCAGCACCAACAATCAGCGGGCCGATGATAGGGCCTGTGCAAGAGAATGACACAATCACCAGTGTGAGTGCCATAAAAAAAATACCCTTAAAGCTGGTTGTGTTCGCCTTTGCATCTGTTTTACTGGTCCATGAAGATGGAAGGGTAATCTCAAATGCACCCAGGAATGAAATACCGAATATGACGAATATGGCGAAGAAAACCAGGTTAGGTATCCAGTGGGTGGATATTACATTCAACGCATCGGCACCGAAAATGGCAGAAATGGCCACACCCAACACCGTAAAAATGACGATTATGGATAAAGAATAAGTAAATGCGTTGCGGATACCCTCAGCCCTTGTTTTACTACGCTTTGTGAAGAAACTTACTGTGATGGGTATCATCGCATACACGCAAGGAGTAAGAACCGCCAGGATACCGCCGCCTAATGCCAGCAGGAACAACCATAACAATGATTGGCTTTGTTCTTTTTTCAGCTGCTCATCAGGATTGACAGCAGGCGCTACCTCATCATTTTTTTTTTCGGCAGAGGCAGTACCGCCATCGCCTACTTTTATAGAGAAATCCACTGTTTTGGGGGGCAGGCAGGTTTCATCATTACAGGTCATATAGCTGTACTCGCCTGTAATGGTTATGTTTTCATTAGCCAGTTCTACGGTTTGTATATAGTCAACTGTTTTGTAATAATGAACCGTACCGATGTCTTCTATCGTTTCGTGTATAATTTCCCCCTCTTCACGTACTTCACCCACCAGCTTAACATCCGGGTTTTCTTTAATAGTAAAACTCGGCGGCAGGAATGAACCATCGCCACCGGGGTCCAGCGAATAGATATGCCAACCATTTTTCACATCGCAGTGAAACACCAGGTCATATTTATTGCCTTCTACCTTACGGGCTTCAAATTTCCATTCAGTAGGGTCTTCTATCATCTGTGCCTGGGCACTGAATAAGAAAAACAGGTTGAGTAGTGCTACTGATACAAGTGTGAAAATTTTTGTCATTATAAAACAGTTATTCCTACATTAAAGAAACTAAGTTTGTCCTTATGGTTTGGTTAACATCGGGCTTTTATGAAAACTTTAGCGCAAACCCTACAGTCCTGTTAAGGCCATTGAAGTTAAGCATACGAATGCACATCAGCCAGTGCCGCTAATATCAGCCTCCCGTCAATATTAGACAGGTTGCTGCTGCAGGCACGCTCAGGGTGTGGCATCATGCCAAACACATTGCGCCCGGCATTACAAATACCCGCTATATTGTTCATCGCACCATTAGGGTTGACGTCATTATTCACATTTCCTTTCACATCGCAATACCTGAACAGCACCTGCCCGTTATCTTCCAACTGCTTGATAGTTGCAGCATCAGCATAATAACGGCCTTCGCCATGCGCAATAGGTATCTGTAATACCTTGTCACCTACTGCCTGACCTATAACATTCTTATCGCCGGCAGACTTCAGATACACGTTTTTGCAAATAAACTGCTGGTTTTCATTCAGCAGCAGGGCGCCTGGCAACAGGCCGGCCTCGCACAATACCTGGAAACCATTACACACACCCAACACTTTTCCGCCTTTGTTGGCAAACTCCACCACCTTCTCCATAATAGGGCTAAAGCGGGCAATAGCACCGCAACGCAGGTAGTCGCCATAAGAGAAGCCTCCGGGCAGTACAATACAATCTTCTGTAGTAAAACCATCCAGCGATGTATCTTTGTGCCAAAGCATTACCACCTCCTGCTGCAGGTCATCCTGCAAAGCATGCATCATGTCCCTGTCGCAGTTAGAACCCGGGAAAACAACAACTCCAAATTTCATTTGTATGTGAAAATTTTTATAATCAACTACCGGACAATTTACAAAAAACCACCAGCAGCAACATGAAATAAAATGCAAAATTACTAAATGCTCTATTCTTTTCCGCAAAATAAGCATTAGCTACTACCAGGGTAAACGCCGGCATCACTATCAGCCATGCCATGGACACCGTATGGTCTGTAAATATGCCTACTACAAATGACAAAAAAAGGCATATTGCAATGGCTGTCCACCCCCTGCGTACGAAAATACTCACACGGACCAGCTGTTTTTGCAAGGCATAGGTACCCATGGCAAATAATGTAACCAATCCCATCAACGCACCAATAAAAAACACTGGATTCTTTATACTACCCGGCAGGCTGAACCCCACATCTACCCAGCCGGGCAACCAATGCAGCACATCGAAAAGGTAAAGAAGCCCGGCGGCGAAATACACAGGTGTTATCCAGCCCAGCAGGGCCACCATCCACTCGCCGGGGTTCAGGTTTCGTAAGATAGAGATAGCCGCTAACAAAGCCAATATATATACCATGGCAGGAAACATAAGCAGCCCTGCTATACCTAAGGCAAAACCGGTATTAAATATAATCTTGCGTGGTTTTTGGGATTGCGCCAGTTGCAGTATAGCATCGGTGAGCATTATCAGCACCCAGTTAATCAGCACGGGCTGACTGAAGTAACCGAACGTAGGTGATAAAGCCGTAAGTGATATATACACAAAGGCTGTAACATAAGTAGGCTTGTAAAACAGCTTATGTTTATTGGCAACAGCATTGAGGTATATACCTTGAATGGCCAGCATAATAACAGACAGCAGCGTAAATCCAAAAGCGCTTTGGAACAGTACCACACCCAGGAAACCGGTAATGATATGAAACAGGAAATCGCCCTCCGGCACCACAGGCATTTGCGGATGAAACAGCACCTGCCAGTTGATAGCCAGCGCGTATATCAATAATATAAGTACGGTAAGCGGATTGTTATTCCTGACTATCTGTAACACGTGACCTGTTTTCGGTGCTAAAATACAACTTTAGCAAAGCAGATTTGATTTCTCTTTAAACAAGGCACTACAAACTCCTTGGCAGACACCTGCTTACCTGATTTGGGCAGCCAGTCAGGGTCTTCGTTATTATAACCCGTAAGCGAATTAACGGATATTTTACCTGTGGCATCCAGGCTGGCCAATTGTATTTTGGAGCGGCTGGTATTAAAGTCATTGAACAAAAAGCCCAGCGCGCCGCCGGTATTAATGAGTGCATAAGAAGAAAATAATCCACCGTCTTCCTGGGAATATTGCAGCTTGCGGATAAACTCTGCCCATTCGGGTTGGCCGTTACCGTTGCAGGATATGGCCAGTATATCGCCATAATTATACTCACGCACAGAGGCCGACATGGTAGGATAGTACCAGGAATAATAGCCAAAACCCTGGTTGTAACTATTACGTGTGCTGATAAAGAAATTCTCAGCTATCAATACAAAACCACCGTCATTGCGCACTATCAACTGGCGTACCTGGTAATCATTAAACGCACGTTTCGTATTGCGTTCCCCGGTGGCATTACGCATCCTGTCAGAAAATCCTATTGATTTAAATTCTTTGAAAGTTTTTTCCGCCACATCGTAATAAGTATAGATAATCCCTTCGAAGCTACCGTTCTTCCTGTCTGAATAAAAACCCCCTACATATATTCTGTCACCGGTCAACGACATTTCCATATACGTGCCTGCTGTAAATAAGTTATTCATGGGCATTTCTGCCGCATGGAATGTTTTATCACCCTCTCCGATACCCAACAGCCATACCCTATCTGCGTAATCGCGCGCACCATAGGGAGTATATGCGGGTAATAAAAACCGGCCTGCATCGTTCACTACCCCTTCGCCGAAAGCCACATTGTTGTCTGCACTGAATGATGATTCAACTAAGGCTTTCTTATTTAGTTCATCGTCCAGCCATATCATTCTCGCAGTCAGTTCAGTTCCTTTGGTATTTACACCATACACCACTATCTGCTGCTTACTGTAAGAGATGGCATAACTATACAGGCCGCTGCGCCCACCAAGGAAATTGGATTTAGCCTCATCTATTACCACAGGGTCTTTTTGGATACGCCCCTTCGCATCCAGCAGTGTAGCGTATTGTACTACACGGCTACTTTCCGTCACCTGGTACAGTACAATTATTTTATCGTTGTAGGTGATGAATCTGGTACCAAAAGAACGACGCGGCAGAAAATCGAGAATAACAGTTGCCTGGCGCTGCATAGCATCATTGTATGCATCCAGGTAGTACCCGTCGGCACTACCGCGGTATACATACAATAAGTCACCCACCTTACCCGCAACAGTAAACTCGCCAGTACGGAAATCAAATTTCTCGTAGGGTGAATACACTATTTGCTGCGCATGTATGGAAGACAGGGTGAATATTATTGCTAATACTATGAGTGCGGGTATCCTGTACAGATTCATAGGTCAAATTTAATGGTATCATTGCATATACCAACCCCGTCAATCTAAAAATCTTGATTGTAATTCGGGCGTGGGTATCATACACACATCGCGCCTGCCAAACCATTTATAACGGTATTTGGCTACTATATCATATATGGCATCGCGTACAGGCCTTGGAAAAATATAGCCAATAGTTAAAACACTATAAACGCCTTTTAACAATGAGGCTGTTTTCAGCGCAGCGGCTGATTTAATATATATCCTGCCTTTGTACAGCAACACCAGGCTGTCGGGTACTGAGCCAGATTCCTTAAGAATGCGCTCCTGCACCTGTTGCCCTGCAGATGATTGCAATGACGAGAACCTGAATACACATTGCTTATCATGCTTAATGACAACCTGCACAAATTGATTGCACAAATTGCACAGGCCGTCAAAAAACAATATCGGATGTTCGCTGTCGGGCAGCATTAATTTACTGATTATTTGTGGGCTGCATCCCTTGCTGCTACTATCGAGTCTGCCTTAGGTTTTACTTCTATAGCAATTCTTCTGTCCAGGTCTTCAGAAGCCTGCATGTTCAGCTCGTCCAGCTTAGTGCCAACAGTAGAGTCTGCTTTGGCTTGCATTTCGTTTTCAGTCATCTGCGGTGCAGTATTGTTCTGGCATGCAGTAAACAATAATATTGCGGCAATTGCCGGAAATAATAATTTTTTCATATTGTGTTGATTTGAACTACAAATGTAATACAATATCAAGCTAATATTTGTTCATTACACCATTCTAATTATGATTATTAACTGAATATTTAGATTATTTGGCCTGCAAAATGCCGTATATTTATGTGAAAATCGGAGCTTTACCCAGGCATGTCCGCGAGTTTTTTTAAACATATAGCTATTATATTATGTGTATTGCTGGCACGTATAGGGACGGGCTATGCCCAACCCAAAGGCAATGATACCCTGCTGCTGGGTGGCATAGTGATAGATGGAGTGGTACACCCGATGGTGTATATGGATGTAATAACCGTGAAAGATAAAATGCCCCGCAAATGGGCGCGTAAAAGAGCCAAATACGACAGGCTGAAGTACAATGTTTACAAAGTGTACCCTTATGCCGTCATAGCCGCTGATGTACTCAAAGATGTAGACTCCGTGTTGGTGGCCATAGGCGAAGACAACAAAAAAGAACGCAGGGAATACCTGAAATCAGTAGAGGACGAACTGAAGCGCCGGTTCAATGGGGAGATATCCGACCTCACCATTACCCAGGGGCATGTACTCGTGAAGTTGATAGACCGGCAGACGGGCAAGAGTTGCTATAACATAGTGAAGGAGTTAAAAGGTGGTGTGCCTGCAGCGGTATTCCAGACAGTAGCGCTCATCTTCAGCCACAACCTGAAAAGAGAATACGACCCCACAGGCGACGACCGTGATATGGAAGCCATAGTGCAGGAACTGGAAGCCACACGCAACTACCAGTACCAATACCAACTACAGCAATCGAGATTGAAAGTATCGAGAAAGTAGCAATTTATATTAAGCCTATAGTTAATGGTATTGCTCATACCAGTCAAACTTTTCCTTGATAATATATTCCTTTTCCTTCCTTATATAATCCAATAATGCCTCAGCCACATGGGTATGCCTCTTTTGTTTCAGCCATATCAGGCTCCATGTGGTTTTAATGGGCAACCCCTTTACGGGTATTATCTGCAATTCTCCATTTTTCAATTCATTCTTGATACCGATAAGCGGCATAATAGAATAACCAAGCCCTGCCATAACAGCCTGTTTCACAGCCTCATTGCTGGTCAGTTCCATTTTTTTCTGCACTGTAATGTTATTCTTTTCGAAAAATCTCTGCATAGTTTGTCTTGTTCCGGAACCAGGCTCCCTGTAAATAAGAGGCAAGTCCTTAAACAAATCTCTTTTCGTTTGTTTAAGGTTAATATCCAGTTTGCCGCTTCCCACTAAAAACAACTTATTCTGCAATAAGTCAATTTTGTTAGTATTCATTGCTGTTGGCAGTATTGACACTAACGAAAAATCAACCTCATTTTGCTCCAGGCTATCAATCACCTTACTTTTATTGGTTACATCCATTACCAGCTCAACTGCGGGGTGCTGCCCCAGGAAACCTGACAGAAAGTATGGCATCACATACTTTCCTGTTGACACAACAGACAATTTCAATCTACCTATTAACTCCCCCTTATACGCATGGGTTTTGTAGTTGATAGCATATACCTGGTTTAAAATTGTTTCAGCAGCATGGGCTATTTCTTTACCAAAGTCTGTGATGTAAATATTTCTGCCTATGACTTCTGTAAGTGGAATATCAAACTGTGCCTGGAAGTTTTTTAACTGTATAGAGACAGCGGGCTGCGTCAGATGCATTGCTTCTGCAGCCTTTGTCACACTGCCTGTAGTAGCCACCTTTAAAAAAATCTCTAATTGATTGAGCGTATAATTCATAAAATATATTAATCAATGACATTTTAAAGATAAATAAAAATATATCAATATCAGTATCGATTTTTGCAACCGAAATAAAAAAACTATGACAAGAGTAACAATTGCAAAAGGAGATGGCATAGGGCCGGAAATCATGGATGCTACGTTGAGCATATTGCATGCAGCAGGTGCACAGATAGCTACAGACGAAATAGTGATAGGCGAAAAAGTTTACCTGTCGGGCAACAACTCAGGTATTACGCATGAGGACTGGGACACTATCAGGCGAAATAAAATATTTCTTAAAGCACCTATTACCACACCCCAGGGAGGTGGTTACAAAAGCCTGAATGTAAGCACACGGAAATACCTGGGCTTATTTGCCAATGTGCGCCCATGCAAAAGCTACACGCCCTATATATTATCCAAACACCCTAACATGGACGTAGTTATTATCAGAGAAAATGAGGAAGACCTATATGCTGGTATAGAACACCGGCAGACAGACGAAGTGGTGCAATGTCTCAAACTGATCAGCAGGCCGGGATGCGAGAAAATAGTACGTTATGCCTTTGAATACGCTATACAACACGGGCGAAAAAAGGTGAGCTGTTTTACAAAAGACAACATCATGAAGCAAACAGATGGTTTGTTTCACCAGGTATTTAAAGAGATAGCGGCCGAATATCCACAAATATTAATGGAGCACAGAATAGTGGATATAGGGGCGGCCTTGCTTGCAGACAGGCCGCAAGATTTTGACGTGGTGGTGCTCCCCAACCTGTATGGAGATATCCTTTCGGATGTAGCGGCGCAAATAGCAGGTTCGGTAGGATTAGCAGGTTCTTCGAATATCGGGACAGAGTGTGCGATGTTTGAAGCGATACACGGCTCAGCCCCCGACATAGCCGGTAAAAATATAGCCAACCCCTCGGGGCTGCTTAACGGAGCTATATTAATGCTACAACACATAGGCCAACCTGATGTAGCTGCAAAAATTGAGAACGCATGGTTGAAAACCATAGAAGATGGCATACATACTGCTGACGTATATACAGAGGGCCTAAGCATAAAAAAGGCAAGCACCAGCGAATTCGCGGCGGCAGTAATAGCACGGCTGGGCATGCATCCTGAAAAATTGATGCGGGCAACCGCCTCAGGCAACAGAAAAATAACGCTGCCAAAATACCAACGTAAATCTCCCGCTGCTAAAGAATTGGCCGGAGTTGACATATTTGTGCACTGGCGTGGTGACCAACCCGAAACACTGGCTCAGCAGTTGAAATCTATAAGCAATAGCAACCTGAAATTAAGCATGATAACCAACCGCGGTATAAAGGTGTGGCCCGACGGATTTGAAGAAACTTACTGCACCGACCACTGGCGCTGCCGCTTTTCTCCCGAACAGGAAACTGAAGTTACGCACAGAGATATTATACAATTATTAAGTATGGCGGAAGAACACAGCATAGAAACTATAAAAACGGAAAACCTGTACACATTTAACGGCGAACGCGGATACTCGCTGGGACAGGGACAGTAAATATTATTCATCACAAAAAAAAACATAAACAAGATGCATCAGTTTAAACTTATTGACAGCAGCTATACCGTAAGTGAAGCCAGGGAAATACTACTGACGATTCTCAATAGTAAAATTCAATTTCATCAGCTTAAAACATTCAGCCACGACATACGGTTCGGACGGCCTGATGAACATTCAGAAAAACGTATAAAAGAACTGGAAGAAACAAGACGGGCTATAAATGACCTGCTAATGGAATACGAAAATACAGATGCGAAATTCAATGTTCAATCAATGCTTACATTACAATTATCAACAACAAAAATAAATGAACATCAACCTGCTGATTGATAATCTGACAAATCCTGCACTGCTGTTTTTCCTGCTTGGAATAATAGCAGTGCAGTTAAAAAGTGACCTCGAAATTCCACCCGGTTCATCCAAATTCATATCGCTATACCTTCTGTTTTCCATCGGATTCAAGGGAGGGCAGGAATTATCTCACGAAACCTTTACCCTGGAAATATTGGGATCGATAATGCTGGGCATTGTTATTGCATTAATAATACCCATCTATACATTCTTCCTGCTAAAGCGGTATATGAATGTCTATGACGCCGGCGCCATAGCAGCTGCCTATGGTTCTGTCAGCGCCGTTACTTTCGTTTCTGCAGTTTCGTACCTGGAGGGTATGGGCGAAACGCTCCATGGATACATGGTTGCAATAATGGCCTTGATGGAGTCTCCAGCTATAATTGCAGGCCTGGTACTGATATCAGTATTCAATAAGGAAAAAACAGACGAAATACAGAAACGACACGCAATAGAACACTCACTGACAAATGGTAGTGTTCTATTGATAATGGGGAGCCTTCTTATAGGATATTTTGCAAACGCAGAGCAGGCAGAAGGCATAAAACCTTTTACAAATGACATATTCAAAGGATTCCTGGCCATTTTCCTTCTGGATATGGGCATTGTAAGTGGTAAAAAAATAGGCACTTTACTCAAACATGGATGGTTCCCATTCGCCTTTGCGATGATAATACCTCTAATTAATGGCTGCGTGTTTGCAGCCGCCAGTGCATTAGTTACCCAAAAGTTCAGCGATAGGTTTATTTTCGGCATACTAGCGGCAAGTGCTTCTTATATCGCTGTGCCGGCTGCCATGAAAATAACAGTGCCGAAAGCCAATCCGGGACTATTTCTGCCGATGGCTTTGGCAGTTACTTTTCCGGTCAATATTACAATCGGTATGCCTATCTATTATTATGTAGCTCAATTATTTTAACAATGGCAACAGGGGCAAATAAAACAGCGCAGGCATATTGCCTGCGCTGTGCTTCAATAGTAATATCATGAAATTACCTGGCTATGTTCACCGACCGCAATTCGCGAATAACGGTTACTTTTATCTGTCCCGGGTATTGCATTTCCTTTTGTATTTTATCAGCTATCTCAAACGAGAGTTTGTCGCTGTCTGCATCGCTCACTTTCTCTGCTTCTACTATCACACGCAGTTCGCGGCCTGCTTGTATGGCATAAGCTTTTTCTACGCCTGTATAGGCCATTGCCAGCGCCTCCAGGTCTTTGATACGCTGCAGGTAGCTCTGCATAATTTCGCGCCTTGCGCCGGGGCGTGCGCCGCTGATGGCATCGCAGGCCTGCACTATCGGTGAGATAATGTAGGTCATCTCCATTTCATCGTGGTGGGCGCCTATCGCGTTGATAACGGCTGCATGTTCACCGCACTTCTCAGCTACTTTGGCGCCCAGCAATGCGTGGCTCAGTTCTGATTCTTCATCGGGTACTTTACCAATATCGTGCAGCAGGCCGGCGCGTTTTGCCAGTTTCACCACTTTCTGTCCCAGCCCCAGCTCTGCAGCCATAGTGGCGCAAAGGTTAGCTGTTTCTTTAGAGTGCATCAGCAGGTTTTGTCCGTAAGAAGAGCGGAAACGCATTTTACCCACCAGGCGTACCAGGTCTTTATGCAGGCCGTGTACACCCAGCTCTATAATAGTACGCTCGCCTATCTCCATGATTTGCTCTTCGAGCTGACGGCGGGTTTTTTCTACCACTTCTTCGATACGTGCGGGGTGTATACGCCCGTCCTGTACCAGCCTTTGCAGCGAAAGCCTTGCTATCTCACGACGGAAGGGGTCGAAGCAGGAAAGGATGATAGCCTCTGGGGTATCGTCTATTATCAGGTCTACCCCGGTGGCAGCCTCTATAGCACGTATATTACGCCCTTCGCGGCCTATTATCTGCCCTTTCACTTCGTCCGTCTCCAGGTTGAAGACCGTGATGGCGTTCTCAATAGTTTGCTCTGCTGCTGTACGCTGTATGGTTTGTATAACGATTTTCTTGGCCTCTTTGGTCGCGTTCAGTTTGGCCTCTTCCATTATCTCTTTTACATGAGACATGGCCTTGGTACGTGCCTCTTCTTTCACGGCCTCCATCAGCTCGGTTTTGGCCTCTTCAGCACTTAGGTTGGCTACCTTTTCCAGGCGCTTTATGTGCTCTTCCTGGTGACGCTCCAGTTCGGTACGCTTGATGTTCACTACCTCCAACTGCTTATCAAGGTTCTCTTTCAGTTGGTTGTACTCGTTGATTTGCTTCTGCAGTCCTGCGTTTTTATCGTTCAGGCTCTGTTGGAGTTGCTTCAGCTTCCCTTCATTTTCAGTCAATTTCTGGTTGCGCCTGTTTACCTCCTGCTCATATTCGCTTTTCTTTTGCAGAAAGTGCTCTTTGGCTTCCAGTATTTTCTTTTCCTTAAGGGTTTCTGCCAGTTGTTTTGCGTCCTCTGTTAGTTTTTTAGCCTGCTGTTCTGCTTCTTCTACCTGTTTCTGGGTGTTTTTCGCAAATATTTGTTTACCAAGAAATATACCTATAAGGACTGCCACCACTGAGACGACAGCAATTAATATTGTTGATTCCATTTTGTGTTACTTTAAACCTTTGAAATTGTTCCATTTCTAAACGCCTTTTCCATATATAAAAAATAAGCAATACGGTTTGGCTTTGATATTAGCGGACGAAATTAATAAAAGATTTCGGTATATCGGAAGGTAAGATTGACTGATTAATAGTTAATTAGGTTGTAATATTGTGTACAGAAACAGACCCGGCTTACATAATGGTTTTATCCTATGCTTTCTGCAATGCTTCGTTGATGCCTGTAAGGGCAGAGCCTTCTCACAGGGCCGAAATGGTCAATCAGTTATTATTTGGCGAAAAAGCTGAAGTACTGGAAATCAATGAGAAAGAATGGGCTAAAATACGCTGCGACCACGACGACTATATTGGCTGGTGCAAGCTGGGGCAATTAACCATCATCCACAAAAAAGACTATCGCAAGGCGCCGCGCTATATAGCAGACAAACACCAAAACAAGCTGGTATATGAACAGGACGAACAATGGATACCCATGGGCGCCGACTTATTTGGTATGAAACTGCTACAGAAAAAAGATGGAAAATACAAAGGTAAAAAACTGACAATTAAGGACTTAGAACTTGCACCTAAACACATAGTAGAGGCTGCGATGCATTACATGAACGCCCCCTACCTATGGGGTGGCCGCAGCATAGCAGGCATAGATTGTTCCGGGTTGACACAAATGGCTTTTAAAATGTGCGGCAAGGCTATATTAAGAGATGCAGCGCAGCAGGCAGAGGAAGGTGAGCAGGTAGATTTTCTGCAACATGCTCATAAAGGTGACCTCGCTTTTTTTGATAATGATGAGGGCAAAATTGTACATGTAGGTATATTGCTGGACAATAGCAGCATACTGCACGCCACCGATACCAGCGGGCGCGTGGTCATAGACAAGATAGACCAGGGGGGCATCATCAGCATATCGCTGAAGAAACGCACACATAAACTGAGGGTAATAAAGCGTTATTGCTAATCGCTGTATTCCATTCCTTTGTAGTAGATACGGAACATGTTTTTGCCTACCTGGTATTTAATCACATCGTAGGAGAGCTGCCAGTCTTCCAACTGGGCATTGGTCACATCAAATATTTCCCCTTCGGTAAACAAGCGCAACATACCGATCCTGTTTACATAGGCTATAGAGTTATACTGCACCTGGTACTTATCAGGATAGTAGCTTTCCAGGGTGTAAATCTTTCCTTTGTAAAAGACCTTGAAGTAACCGCTCTGGTCGCGATAGCAAACCATATTATCAATTACCCGGTAATCTGATGGCTCAAAGAAACCAATGCTTTCAATACTGTTGTCGTAAAAGACTTTGAAATAACCATCGTTGGAAACATAGGCCACCACGTTATCGCCTACCTGGTAAGAGTTTGGCGGAAAATCCTCTACAATATAGGTTTCCCCCTCATGAAATATCTTAAACCTCCTGTTGATGTCTATATACCCCACTGTGTTTCTACCTACTTCAAAGCTATTCACTGCATAATCTTCCAGTGGTATTATCTGCCCCCAGAAAAAGACCCTGAACTGGTTGGCATAGTTATCGTAAGCGGCGATATTATCCGTCACCTTTACGGCCTCCAGCGGGTTGCCTGCCAGGAAGCCTTCTATCGGGTACACTTCCCCATTGTAGTATGCTTTGTACTCGCTGCGGATACCATCAAAAAACAACAGTACACTATCACCCAGGTAATACTGCTCGCAGAAGGTGGACAATTGTTTGGTTTTGCCTTTATCAAATACACTTAATGCCGTATTGTTTTTATATGCCACCAGGTTATCGCTTACTTTAAACTCGTTGGTAAACCCCGCATTGATGACACGCATACCACCGCCATAGTATATCTTGAAAGAGCGGGCATTGTCTATATATGGTATTGCTGTACGCCCCGTTTTCATTTCAATAGGCGGCAGGTAGTCTATCTTTCTTATCAGCCCTTTGTCCCACACCATTACCTGGTTTTGCATATTAACGTAGGTAGACAACTGGCTAAAACCGGTTAAGGGGAAAACAACTGCCAGAACCAAGGATACAACTACTTTTACAGGCATACACATGTGCTATTGAAAACCGAAGATAGGCAAAAAATAAAAAAGCCGGCCCGAGAACAGGCCAGCCCCTATAAACCCTATCACCATGAAAACTTCTTATATCGAAGGTTGAGTTTCAACCCGGATTGTCTGAATTGGTAATGCAAAGGTAAGTACCAATTTCATTTTTTGCAAATGGGGTTAAGTTTTTTTTATTTTTTTTGTCGAATATGGGTATAAACTTTTTGTATATACTCTAAACTCATTTTTTCTTAGGTGTAAATATAGCTATCATACGACGCCCTTCCATCTTGGGCATCGACTCCAGGGAACCCACCTCAGCCAGCCTTTCAGCAAATTTCAGGAGCAGCAGTTCTCCCCTGTCTTTGAACATGATAGCACGTCCCTTGAACTGTACATAACATTTTACCTTATTACCGTCCTGTAGAAAGTTATATGCGTGTTTGGCCTTGAAATCAAAGTCATGGTCGTCGGTATTGGGGGTAAAACGTATTTCCTTTACTTCAGACTGCTTCGATTTTGCCTTTTGCTCCTTCTCTTTCTTCTTCTTTTCGTACAGAAACTTCTTATAATCAATGAGCCGGCACACAGGCGGAGTGGCTGTAGGTGAAATTTCCACCAGGTCTACTTCCAGGTCCTGGGCCATTTTCAGCGCTTCTTCTAAGGGGTAAACAGCTGATTCTACATTCTCTCCTACTACGCGCACTTCGCGCGCGGTGATTTCTCTGTTTGTCCGATGTTCGTTTTGAGGTTTGTGCCTCAGGAAAGGTTGCCTTGTTCTTCTCTGCATTAAAGATTTTTAAAATTCCAGCAAAAATAGCTATTTGTTTAATTCAATCAATA
Source organism: uncultured Bacteroidota bacterium (assembly GCA_937928385.1). Taxonomy (GTDB): domain Bacteria; phylum Bacteroidota; class Bacteroidia; order Chitinophagales; family Chitinophagaceae; genus UBA5543. Next base: position 43,223 of record CALEZD010000121.1, on the reverse strand, counting down.
TTTTAACTGACCTAATAATTAAGTTGTTACAACTGGCTTTTTCCCTGTCGTCTGGATATTAACCGTGTTCAGGATATCGTCAATAAACTCCTGCAATGGTACAGAACCTTTATCCCCCTCTTTGTGCTTACGTACAGATACCTGTTCTTCATTCATTTCTTTCTCGCCGATTATCAACATATACGGCACTTTCATCATTTCAGTATCCCTTATTTTCCGACCTATTTTTTCGCTGCGGTCATCCAGTTCAGCCCTTATTCCTGCATCCTTCAATGCCTGGTATACTTTATTGGTATAGGCTTCGTATTTATCGCTGATAGACAACACTTTCACCTGTACCGGCATCAGCCACAGGGGCAGGTCACCACCGCAATGCTCCAGCAATACGGCTATAAAACGCTCCAGCGAACCAAAGGGCGCACGGTGAATCATTACCGGGCGCTTGCGGGTATTATCACTATCAACATATTCCAGCTCAAATCGTTCAGGCAGGTTATAATCTACCTGTATCGTACCCAACTGCCAGTTGCGGCCTATTGCGTCTTTCACCATAAAGTCCAGCTTAGGGCCGTAGAAGGCGGCTTCGCCATACTCTATTACTGTGTTCAACCCTTTTTCTGTGGCAGCTTCAATAATAGCCTGCTCGGCAATTACCCAGTTTGCCTCGTCGCCTATGTATTTGCTGCGGTCTTCTTTATCGCGCAGGGAAATCTGTGCGGTGAAGTTCTTAAAATCAAGAGAGTCCAATACATACAGTACCAGGTCTATCACTTTTTTGAATTCCTCTTTTACCTGCTCAGAACGGCAGAAGAGGTGGGCGTCGTCCTGGGTAAAGCCACGCACACGGGTAAGGCCATGCAACTCGCCCGACTGCTCGTAACGGTACACAGTGCCAAACTCGGCCAGGCGCAAAGGCAGGTCTTTGTATGAGCGCGGCGATGTTTTATATATTTCGCAGTGGTGCGGGCAGTTCATGGGTTTCAGCATGAATTCTTCACCTTCCTGCGGGGTAGTTATGGGGCGGAAACTGTCTTTGCCATACTTTTCCCAATGGCCGGAAGTTACATATAGCTGTTTGCTGCCTATATGGGGAGTTACCACCGGCAGGTAACCGCTGTCCATCTGCGCTTTCTGCAAAAATTGTTGCAGGCGCTCGCGTAGCATGGCACCTTTGGGCAGCCATAGTGGTAATCCGCTGCCTACTTTTTCAGAAAAGGCGAATAATTCAAGTTCCTTACCCAGCTTGCGATGGTCGCGTTTTTTTGCTTCTTCCAGCAGCGCCAGGTGTTCATCCAACTCCTTTTGCGATGGGAAGGAAACCCCGTATATACGGGTAAGCATCTTATTCTTTTCATTGCCGCGCCAGTAAGCCCCTGCTATGCTGTTCAGCTTGATGGCCTTGATATGCCCTGTATGCGGAATATGCGGCCCACGGCATAAGTCAGTAAAGTTGCCCTGGGTATAAAAAGTGATTTGCCCGTCTTCCAGGCCATCTATCAGCTCCAGCTTATAAGGGTCATCTTTTTCTGTAAAGTAGGCAATAGCATCGGCCTTAGATACCTCTTTGCGTGTATAGGCGCTTTTGCTCTTGGCCAGTTCCTTCATTTTGGCCTCTATGGCAGCCAGGTCTTCCTCTTTTATCACCCTGTCGCCCAGGTCTATATCATAATAAAACCCACTGTCGATGGGAGGGCCTATACCCAGCCTCACGCCGGGATACAGCTCTTCCAACGCCTCTGCCATCAGGTGGGCCGATGAGTGCCAGAACGTAGAGATAGCGCCTTTCTCGCCCCATGTCAGCAGTTTCAGGCTTACGTCTTTATTAATAGGGCGGGTAGCATCCCACACTTCACCATCTATCTCAGCCGCCAGTACCTTTCTTGCCAGCCCTTCGCTAATGGACATGGCTATGTCCATAGCCGTTGCACCGGCCTCATATTGCCGTACAGAGCCATCGGGTAATGTAATATTGATCATAAAAATCTAGTCTTCATCTTTAAATCAGGGTGCAAATCTACAAATTGCACGCTTGTAATACATAAAATAAAAAAACCATCCCGCATCGGCGGGACGGTTATCAAGTTTTTTGCACTAAATAGTTTTAACCACCGGCCCCTTCAGCCATAAACGTCATCGTATAAATGGTAGAATCCCTCACCCATGTCTTAGTACCCATACCATCATCCACCAGCTTGTCTTTCAACTCATAATACCTGATGGTGAACTTATCATTGTAAAACTCAAGGATATCGGCGTTTACGTCTTGCCTGAAAAATTCGTTTGCATCGTAAATGTATATCCTGGAATCGTTATCTATCAGTCCCCACTTGAATTGCATTTCTGCAGTTTCATTGATAGAGCAGGTCCAATCTCCTGGTATATGCGCGCCATCATATCCTTCGCGGAACACGAGCCTGTCATCCAGGGCACATTCCGGCTTGGTAATAGGTGTTTGCTGATTGACATCTACCAGTACTGTAACACCATCTTTTTTCCATATATCGTGCCTGGTGCCTGTATCCAGGCTCCATCTTGATTCTCTCAATATTTCCTGCCTGGACTTGGTTTCTTCCCCTTTCTTGGTACATGACACAACCATCAAAACAGATAATACCAGTAAGCTATATCTCATAGTTTAGTTATAATTAACCCTTAAAACTAATGAATATCCTGTTGTTACAAAAGTTTTAGGGATAAAAAATCAGTTAGTTTCCATGAAAATTTTATCTGAGAGCCCCTTATTCACTTCATACTTCAGGTAGTTAATTTCGATTTTACCCTTTTGGCGTTTTTTATCTCCTTTTACGGCAGGTTTTACCTGCTGGCTGGCATCATAGTCCATAGTCACACCTTTGGGCAGCTTATACTCTTTTACATCCAGGTACACTATTACCTTATCCGGCAGGCCCAGCTTAAGATGGTTGCCGAATGCCAGGTCCATCTTCACTGTACCATTATCTCGGGTAGTAGTTTCTGTACGCAATGCCAGGTTTCTTGCCTCGTCTACCCATATCTTGGTCAGTATTATCTGCCCGGCATCTTCCAGCGGTATCACTTTTATCACTTTTACCGTTTTGCCGTTGATTATATCCCTTCCGGCATCTATCACGGTGACACCACCCGTAGGAAACATACTATTGAGCGTGAGGCTGACATTGTTTTTGGGCAGTATGGATACACCGCCTTTTCGTTCCAGTTTCATCTTATCAGGCGCCTTAAAGTACAGTTTGCCATCCAACGGCGGCACTTTCATAAATGAAATGTCAATTTTAATGCGCACATCGGCTACATAATCCTTAATGACATCCAACCTCGACCGCAGGTTCTCAAACAATACGGCTGCACTATCTGCCTGTGCGTAAGACTGTATGCTGATACAAGACAGCATTACCCACAAAACCCCTACCCTCATCACACTTCTCATGACTGAATATCTTTTTTATTAAATACTATTATAGTTGCGGTAATGAATAATACGATGTATAACAACAGCACCGCCACCGACTGCCAGATGGCATCGTAAGGCACAGGTGCGTCAAAAAAGCCCTTCCAGGCTATCATGTGCGTGGTGAACAACCAGGGTTTAATCGTATTGAACAAAGGCACTTCCAGGTTGGAGAAAATGGTGAGCACAACTATGATACCCATAGTACCTATTATCGGGCCGATAGAGTTATCTCCAAACACCGACAGGAATACAGCCAATGCAGCTACAGTGGTCATGGCCAGGGCTGCAAAGGCAAAAGCCAGCATATACCTCCATATAATATCATGTTCCAGCAACATGACAAAGGCATCGCTTTTCAGGTTAATCATATCGCCGGTACCGAAGAGTAATATAGACAGGCCCAAACCTACAATAGCCAGCCATACCAGCAGCAATAATGCATAAATAATACCGGCAATAAACTTAACCAGGACAACCTTAGTGCGTGATACTGGTTTGGTAAGCAACAGCCTCATCGTACCCATATTGGCTTCACCGGCCAGTGCATCTCCAGCTACCAGGGCCACCAGCAATGGTATATGTATCAGCAACGACTGTAATACTATATATGTTACCAGGTAGCCATTCAGTATGTTGCCGCCTATATCAAACTGCTCGCCCACCCCCGCCATGGCAAAAGACACGAAACTCTTGCCATCTACATACATGGCCAGTTGTATCAGGAAGGTAACCGCCGTCATAATCAGGAAACTGATGTAGGTACGCGGCCTGCGGAATATTTTATACAGCTCCAGCCCCAGCATTGTTTTCGTTTGTCAGTGATAAAAAATATTCCTCGAGCGAGTGTTTTGACCTGATTTCCAGCACATGCACTTTTTCTTCAACCAGGTATTTGTTCAGCCCCGGCATCTTGCGCGGGTGCATCCTGAACAATAAAGTGGATGAGTTGCCACCCTCGGCCACATACTGCCCCCATCCCTTCTCCTGTAGCTTACTCATGATGCTATCGTCGGGCAGAATACGCACTTCAAATATAGTCTCGTTAGGGTTCAGCAAGTCGCTTACTTTGCCCTCCACCACCTTTTTACCTTTGTGTATGATGAGCATGTGGGTCGCTACCTGTTCAATTTCGTATAACAGGTGCGATGATATCAGTATGGTTTTTCCCATCTGGGTACCCAATGTTTTTATCAATTCCCTCATTTCTGCTATTCCCTGCGGGTCCAGGCCATTCGTAGGCTCATCCAGTATCAGCAGTTCGGGGTCGTGCACCAATGCTATGGCAATGCCCAGCCTCTGCTTCATACCCTGCGAATAGGCTTTGACCTTATCGCTTTCCCTGCCTTTCAAGCCCACCAGTTCTATTACTTCATGCAGTCGGTCTGCCGGTATGTGTTTTCGGCTCAGCCTGGCAAATATCCTCAGGTTGTCCCACGCAGACAGGTATTTATACATATCCGGCCTTTCTACAATGGCACCTATTTGTTGTAAAGCGCGCATCCTATTCCGGCTAAAAGACTCCCCATCTATCAGCACTTCTCCTGCCGTAGGGTGTATCAAACCCGTCAACATGCGTATGGTTGTACTTTTACCAGCACCGTTTGGCCCCAGGAAACCATATACCTGTCCTTTGCCTATGGCGAAGGATAAATCGTCAACAGCAATGAAATCATCAAATTTTTTAGTCAGCCCTTTTACTTCTGCAATATGCTCCGGCACCTGTACACAATTAATTATTACAAAGTAACAAGAACACAGCTATAATTCAGTTTGTAAATGTTAACGATAAAATAAATTATATTTATACACTGCATACAGCAAGTGTTGCTGTATGTGTTTACGTAATTTTACCCCTGCATGAAGAAAGTATTTCCTCTTATTATTATTCTTATTACGCTGTCTGTACTGGGTATTATATTCATACAGATGTCGTGGATACACAACTCTGTAGAGCTGCGCAAACAACAGCGGGAGCAGGATTTATTGCATGCAAGCACACAGATAAAACAATCATTGTACGATGTGTATCTCTTCAACAGGGGTAATATTGGTTTCCTGAACGAAGACTCTAAAAACTTCTATCTCCTCGGTTTTACCGTTGAACAAATACCACCTGAAGAAATAAAAAGCAAGATAGAGACCGCGCTGAAACGGTATAATATCAGGGAAGCTTATGAATATGCTATTACCAACATTTTCCAAACAGATATTGTCAGGTCTAAGGGTTTCAAACCTGAAATGAAGGAAAAAGCCATAGAAATCGAATTAACGCTGGATGACCCCAAAGCTCACTATGACGAAGTATTACACCTGTACATAAAAGAAGAGAGTAATTTCATCATCAGTAAAATAGGCTGGTATATAGCCGGGTCTATTTTGTTTACCATCATCATCATTTCCGCTTTTTACCTCACCATCCGCACAATGTTCAACCAGAAGAAGCTTTCTGAAATTAAATCAGACTTTATTAACAATATGACCCATGAGCTAAAAACACCCCTGGCCACCATATCGCTGGCTATAGATGCACTCACTAATGAAAAAGTGATACATGATACAGAAAAGATAAGATACTATAGCCGAATGATAAAGGATGAAAACAAGCGGATGAATAAGCAGGTAGAAAAAATACTACAGTCGGCACGCATAGAAAAACAGGACATAAAACTGAACCTACAAAACCTGAACGCCCATGAGATTATCAGCAAAGTAGCGGATAATGTTAACCTGCAGATATTAGATAAAGATGGCAAATTATTCCTGAACCTTGAAGCAGAAAACTTCAAAATAGAGGCAGATGATGTGCATTTTTCAAATGTAGTATTCAACCTGCTGGATAATGCTATTAAATATTCTAAGGGCGACCTGGTGATAGAAATGACCACGAAGAACGAGAAAGACATGTTTGTGCTGCAGGTGAAGGATAACGGCATAGGCATGAATAAAGAAACACAGTCGAGGGTATTTGAAAAATTCTACCGTGCCCATACCGGCAATATCCATAATGTAAAAGGTTTCGGGCTGGGGTTAAGTTATGTGAAAGCCATAGTAGAGGCACATGGCGGCAAGGTGAAGGTAGATAGTATATTAGGAAAGGGAAGCACATTTTCCGTGTACTTCCCTATCGTGCAGGAAAGTTAACAGGCTGCTTACATCACTACGCACAGGCTTTTAATTACTGCTGCCAGCCTGATGCTGTCATATATACGGGCTTCGCTTGTACCCAGTTCCCTTACCGAATGTTCGTGCGATGTAACACACTGCTCGCAACCATTCAGCGCAGACACAGCCAGGCTCATCAGTTCAAACAATTCTTTGCCTATGGCAGGTGCCATCATAATGCTCATGCGTATGCCTGCGGGTGTATTGTTGTAATACTCATTCCCTTTCATATAATGCCTGAAACGGTAAAAAACATTGTTGAGGCTGAGCAGTGATGCGCACGCATGTGTTTCTGATATTTCCTCAGCTGTAGCCCCTTCCTTCGCCGCCATTTTTTCAAATGCGGTTATCAATACTTCATTCTTCTCGTTTGCCGCAGTAGCCAAAGCTAACAGTACAGCTTCTTTTGCATTAAGGTTTTTGCTTTTCAACACCGCTGCTACATTCAGTTTCAGGTCGCGCAGGTATTTGCTGTCAGTACCTGCCATACGTTGCAAGCCAGGGGAGGTATATGTATCATCTATCCCCAATTCTGCCAGCAAACTCAGTGCTGCCACGTTCAGCGTTTCTTTAGTTTCCATATTCCTTTATTTATAAAAACATCCACCCATGGTGGGTGGATGCCTGTTAATTTACCTGTCAGATACTATGCTGTTTCCAACTGTTGCGTAAGTGTTTCTTCACCTTTTTTCCAATTGCAGGGACACAGTTCATCTGTCTGCAGTGCATCCAGCACACGCAGCACCTCGTCAACATTGCGGCCTACGCTCAGGTCGTTAATGTTCACCCAACGCACTATACCCTGCGGGTCTATTATATAAGTAGCCCTGTAAGCTATTTTTTCATTAGGCTCTAATATGCCCAGGTCTTCGGCCAGGCTCTTCGATGTATCGGCTATCATAGGAAATTGCAGGTCGCGCAGGTCGTCATGGTCTTTGCGCCATGCCAGGTGTACAAACTCACTGTCTGTAGATGCACCCAATAATATTGTATCCCTGTCTTCGAAGTTGATATAGTTATTATTAAACTCAGCTATTTCTGTAGGGCAAACAAATGTAAAATCTTTAGGCCACCAGAACATCACAGCCCATTTGCCCTCTATATCACTGTTGCCAATATTCCTGAACTCTTTTCCTTTCTCCAGCGACACTACTGCCTTTTTGTTAAACTGCGGAAACTTACTACCTACTGTAACACAATTGTTGCTCATTTTTCTTGTACTATTTTTTTTTAAAAAAATTCTGCGCGAAGGTCGTACATGCAGTACAATAAGACAAAAGAATTGCGATAGTGTTTGCTTATGAAAAAATAAGCCATTTCAATTAACAAAGAAGGGAACCTGTGAGGTTCCCTTCTTGTATTATATTTTTCAAGATAACATCATCGTATCAACATGACATTACCTGTTTTTGATATTCGTTTCCCGGAGAGGCAGAAAGCATCAACCTCGTATATATATACACCTACTGCAGCCTTCTCGCCGCTGATAGTTCCGTCCCACTCTTTGGTCATATCTGTGGTAGTAAATACCAGCTTGCCCCAGCGGTCGTATATATTAAACTTATCAAGTTTTGCTATCTGCCTGTTCATTAAGCCAAACTTAGACCTTGGCCCGTTAGATTCAGGAACAAATGCATTGGGTAGGTTCATATCATCGCATTGTACATGTACTACAACTGTATCCGTTGCAGAGCATGTGCCTGAAGAGTCAATGACAGTCAGGTAATACGTAAAATCATGTGGCGGGCTTACATTGGGATTAAATGCGTACACATCATCTATATACTGGTCAGGTGTCCATTTTCTCAGATAGTCAAACCTTTGGGATGTCAATGGGCCTCCCAAAAGCGTGGTGCCACCGTCGGCAATTGTCCTGTCAGGCCCTGCATCAGCTTGCAGTTTTTTAACTGTCACCTCAACGGCTGTATCAACTATACAGGTGCCAATAGGGAATGGCATGCGCAAATTGTACTTAGTTGTTATTTCAGGCCACACTTTTATTTCATTTTTTTCAGGAGATGAAATATTATAAATCGGCGTCCATGTATAAGATATTGCATTGATAGATATCACCCTCAAGTATGCCGTATCACCCTGGCATATAGTAGTATCACCTGTCATAATAAGTGCCGGAGTAGGCAACACCCTTACCTGCTTGCATTGCACCTGCATATCAGGCTGTCCTTCATTAATGGCGTAATATATATTAAATAAGCCTGTATCAGTATACTTGTATTCCGGCGGCCTGTTGGTTGTAGAATACTGGATATTGGCCGCAGTACATTGTTCAAACAACACTCTTGTCAACGAACTGTTGGCTTCATTGGAAATATAAGCATATACATTATCCCTGTCGCGTACTACCCTGGATATAGATGTAGGTGCTAATATCTGGCCTGAAGCACCCAGGTTGGCAAAGTCCGTAGAAGAATATGGGCCTTCTACAGTCTGCATTTCTACCCTTATCAGGGCGTGGCCGCCTTTCGACGTCACGAAAGCGTATATCCTGCCGCAGTCTCTCAGCAACATAATGCTGGAGGGTGCCTCCAGGTCAACTAATGCATTGCTTATAATCGCATCGTTTGGCGCTGTATTGGTGAGTGTGGCACCCATATCTACGCGTGCTATGCTGCTGCCAACCTCGTTTGTAATAAAGAAATACCATTGGCCATTATCCATTATAGCGCCTATATCAGTAGGGCCGGATAAAACACCATTGGCAGGTACAATATCAGTGATGGTAGGCGTAAGGGATATATTTGAATCCATGTCAAAACGCATCAGTTGGTTCAGGCCATAGTTCACGAAGAACCCATACCACTTACCGCCTTCTTTAGCTACAAAAACACCTCTTGGTATATTCAGCTTATTGTCCAGGTTGCCAAATGTTACGATGTTGGGCGTATTGGCCAGGGATGTACCAAAGTCGATACGGCCTAATAATGAAGAGGCCTGGCTGGAGCCGGCTGTAATGAATATATACCAACGCTGGTCTTCAGGGTCGCGTACCATGTACATGGAGCTGATTTCGTCAGGCAAAATTCCGTCCATATCACCAAAGTCCGTCACCACAGGGGTATTAGCCAGGCTGGTGCCAAAATTTAAACGTTTGAAAGTCTTATTGCTGGGGTCAATAACGAAGCCATAATAATTGCCGTCATCATTTTTTGCAATCTCTACGCCGGCAGGCCCGTCCAGGCCCAGGCCGTCTATCTTCAAACCCGTAGGTCTGTTGTAGACATAACCCGAACAAAATCCCCAATAATGTGACTGCTTGTCAGGAAAATTGCTCACCAGTTGTATAGATTGCTTTACGCAAACCGTATCTGGCGCTTTAAACAAATCCTCCTGGGCGTTGACAGAATTCATAAATGAACCCATCAAAAAAACTACCGATAACAGGCTTTTTCTCATAATACTGAAAAGAGTTTCACTTTCTAATGGGCTAATATAACTAATTTGCCCAAAAATTTTATAGCAAAACCGTATATTTATTTCTTTCAAAATTAATTTCCTCTTTTATTGCTTCTATGAAAAAATCAAAATTACTCTTATTTCGTAAGACATTAATTATTATCATATTAGTTAGTATCAGCACATCTGCTACCGCCCGCAAGGGGATGTGGATGCCCCCGCTGCTGAAAAACCAGGAAGCGGAGATAGCCGCAGCCGGATTAAGCATCCCGGTAGACATGTTGTACAATGCCGATGGAACGGGGCTGAACAATGCCGTAGTATTGTTTGGCAGCGGCTGTACAGCCGAAGTAATTTCGCCCAAAGGTCTGTTGCTGACCAACCATCATTGCGGCTATGGCACGGTACAGGGCCTCAGCAGCAAGGAGAAGGATTACTTCGCCAATGGTTTCTGGGCTAAAAACCATGAAGAAGAACTGCCCTGCCCTGGCTTATCGGTTACATTTATCCGCCGTATCGAAAACGTGTCGGACAGGATACTGACCGGGCTGGAAGACACACTTGCGGAAAAAGCACGCGACAGCATCATTGCCATACGTATCAAAAACCTGTCTAAAGGCTATAAATACACCACGGGGTATGAGGTAATGATTAAACCCTACTATAACGGGAATGAATACTGGGCCATACTCATGGAGAAATATACTGATATCAGGCTGGTGGGCTTTCCGCCCAACGGAATAGGGTCTTTTGGTGGCGATACAGATAACTGGATGTGGCCACGCCATACCGGCGACTTTAGTATTTTCAGGATATATGCCGGTCCCAATAACAAACCCGCCCCCTACAGCAAAGACAATAAACCCTATACAACAGACAGGTTCCTGTCCATTAATATAGGCGGCTACAACGAGGGCGACTTTACTATGGTATATGGCTTCCCGGGCACTACACAGCAGTACATTTCCTCTTACCAGCTCAACCAGGTATATACTATTATCGACCCCATACGCATTGAAGCACGCACCATACTGCTGGACACATGGGCCAAAAATATGGACGCATTCAGGGATGTATTTCTGAAATACACTTCCAAGCACAAAAGAATAGCCAACGGCTGGAAAAAGTGGCAGGGAGAGGTGCGCGGGCTGCGATTGAACAATGTTCCGGAGAAAAAAGCGGGATATGAGTTCCAGTTCCAGGGATGGGCAAGCATGGACGAAAGCCTGCCTTATGCCGACAACCTTTTGTCAAGAATCGGCGCTATATCGCTGGCTTCCGACAACGCTATAAAAGCAGAAGAATACATAAGAGAGGCCGTAATGGCCGTAGAACTGGTGAAACAAGGCGGAGAGTTAAATAAGATGCTATCGGTTTTCCGCAGCGGCCTTACCGGCAGTATGCTTTCCGACAGTCTTACAAAATTGGGCAAACAATGGGGTGGCTTTTACAAAAATTATGATGCTGCTACTGATAAAGATGTGTTTGTGGCCATGATGCCGCTGTTTTTTGAAAAATGCCCTGAATACGTGCCGGCATTGTACAAAGCACAATATAACAGGCAGGGCGCTGACTACGGGAAATGGGCAAACTACGTTTTCTCATCCGCTGTGACTGACAAGGAAAAACTGGATAAATTAACCGCATCCACAGCATCGGCCGACAGCCTGAACATAGTAACTGACCCTGCCTGGATACTATATAATGCTATCAGCCAATTGAAAGCTGAACGCGTTGACCCTGTACTGTCTGTGTATTATGACCAGATGAAGTACCTGAACAGGCTATATATGAAGGCGCAGATGACATTGGACAAACAAACTAAATTCTTCCCCGATGCCAACCTGACCCAAAGACTGACTTATGGGAATGTAAAGGGCATTGACCCGGACGGCCCTGCAGGCTATTCGTACCAAACCAACCTGGACGAAGCTATTGCCAAACACAACCCCGCAGTTGAAGAATTTGATATACCTGAAAAACTGAGGCAGATACATAAGGAAAAAGACTTTGGCCGTTGGGCAGTTAATGGCACCGTGCCAATAGCGTTCATCGCATCCAACCATACCACGGGTGGAAACTCAGGCAGCCCTGTACTAAATGCCAGGGGAGAATTAATCGGGTTAAACTTCGACAGGATATGGGAGGGAACTATGAGCGATCTGTACTTCGACCCCAACCTGTGCCGAAACATAAGCGTGGATATTCGCTATGTATTATTTATAGTTGAAAAATACGGTGAAGCAGGCTGGCTGCTGGACGAGCTGAGGCTGAAGGGCAAATAGAACCTAATAAGACGTTTTCATGACAAACTACCGGTATGCTACCGGTAGTTTTCGTATATTTACAAGCTATTATTTGTTTAATATCTCCCCTAATGATTATGTATATGAAGAGCCGCAACATATCGGTATTATTCCTGGCTGTAGCTACCGCTATAGCATTAAGTGCCTGCGCACAAACCAAAAAGCAAAGTTCGAAAAGAAAATCAGTGACGAAACAGGCTGATAAAACCATCCTGTTGCAGGCAACCAGCCAGAAAACTTTGCCCGGAAGGCCTGAGAGCGAGCCTACAACAGAATACCGGTTTGTAATCGTTTGGAAAAGTGCAAATGAACCATCTGCCTTTTACTGGAGGGGTGAACAAAGCTGGCAGGCATGTAATATCACTAAAGTGAAAAATTTCAAAACATTAGCCGTCAATGATAACGGTATGCCGCAAGACCTGAATTATGAAAATAACGACAAGGGTAATATTACGTATAAAACAGGCGATACGCTAGAGCTCTACCCTATCTCGATTGGCAAACACCCTATACCCAATGAAATACCCAAAGACAAAAACAACATTATTTATTATAAAGAAGCGAACGGAAAATGGCAGGCTTTGCCGGTAGAAAAAATCACTAAGCTACCCACCATAGCTATGCCCTGACAATAAACGATATGAATAAGTTTTACATTCTTACAGCATTTGTATTTACAAGCATCAGTACTCAAGCGCAGCCATGGCTGGACAAACATGAGGGCAAACGTGTTAAGCTACAGGAGATAGTAGATGCATACAGGAGTAGCAAAGTACCTGAGGCTGAGGCTATTTCAGACCACGAAATACATTTTGAGAAAAAAGATTACCATTTCAGCCGCTGGTTATATTATTGGGAGGGGCGCACAGATGAGGAAGGCTACCTTGTATCGCCGCGCAAGCAATGGGAGGAAGCCGTAAAAGTACGTGAGGCGCTAAAGAAAAACAGGGCTGCCGCCAAAGGCACATCTGTAGATGTACACTGGACTTTTCACGGACCGGAAAATCCCCTGGCCGGCAACTACGGACTGGGGCGTATTAATGTTATTGAATTTCACCCGAAAGATACCAATACCTATATGATAGGCAGCCCGGGCGGTGGTATATGGCGCACTACCGATGATGGTGAAAACTGGGTTGCGTTGAATGACTTCCTGCCGGTGCTTGGCGTATCAGACATTGACTACAACCCGCAAAACCCTAATACTATATATATATGCACAGGTGACCGCGATGCAAGCGACACATACAGCATGGGGGTTTTCAAAAGTACAGATGGTGGTGCCACATGGGATACCACAGGTTTTCAATATGGTTTTACAGAATTGAAAAAAACTAACGGGCTGCTTGTTAACCCCGTTGACACCAACTCGCTTACACTGGCTACCAGTGCAGGAATATATAAGTCTTATGATGCGGGTGCAACATGGCAATTGCGCTACACAGCTTTTTTTCAGCAGATTATACAACATCCTGCTGACACGGCTGTTATGTATGCTTCAGGATCAATCGCCTCCGGCACCAGCCAGGTGTACCGCTCTGCTGATGGCGGCTTTTCATGGCAAATTACAGGAACCTTTCCTGGCACCCGCAGGATAGAGATGGCTGTAACCAAGGCCAACCCGGCAATAGTAAAACTCGTGGTTGCCAATACCGCTTATGGATTAGAAGGCATTTATAATTCAACAGATACAGGCAAAACATTTACCAAAATATTTGACGACCAGAACTGCGACAGCAATATCCTTGCAAGTTCATCGAGGGGCAACAAATGCGGTGGACAAGGGTGGTACGACCTGACCATACAAATAAGCCCGGCAAACGAGAACCATGTCATTGTGGGCGGTGTCAACACATGGTTCTCTATCGATGGTGGCAGAAACTGGACCGTAGCCAACCAATGGAACAATACGGTAACAGGTGTAACCATTGTACATGCAGACAAACACTTCCACAAATTCCATCCCCTGCAGCCGGCTATTCTTTACGAATGTAATGATGGAGGCCTATACAAGACCTTAGCTCCTATGAGTTCAAATGCTATCTGGCAAAACCTCAGCGAGGGACTGGGTATCACCCAGTTTTACAGGAATGCCGTAGCAGACAATGCGGCTTATGTATTAGGCGGCTCGCAGGACAATGGCACCAAAATGCTAACAGGTGGAACATCTAAACAAATGACCGGCGCCGATGGCATGGATTGCCATATCGACCCTACTGACAGTAATACATTGTATACATCGCAACAATACGGAGAACTACGCCGCTCTACCAATGGTGGCCAAAACTTTACTGATATTCAGAACAGCATACCTGGCGACCCGGAAGGTGCGTGGATAACCCCATTTCTGATTCACCCTACAGCCACCAACATCCTGTTGGCGGGGTATAACAAATTGTATTATTCCATAGACCAGGGTGATAACTGGACTGCCATTTCTCCTGATTTTATCAGCAACATGACGAGGATAGCTGTTACTACGCTCGATGACGAATATATTTACACATTAACTACCGCGAACACTAACAGCGCGTTGCGTTATACAGCCAATTTTGGCAACAACTGGACTGACCTTACCAGCCTGTCTGCGCAACAAAGCAATATATCAGACATTATGGTTGACCCTTATCACAAAGATTCTCTTTGGGTAACCTATCGTAATTATACAGGCGACAAAGTGGCTATAATAGATGTAAAAACCAAAACATGGAGTAAGTTCAATGTGAATTTGCCTGAGGTGCCTGTTAATTGCATCGCCTACGATGCGATTAATAAAGTATTCTACATAGGTACCGACCTGGGAGTATATTACCGCGAGTACGACAGCACAGGATGGAATTACTTCAACAACGGAACGCTGCCCAATGTAGAAGTCTTCGACCTGGGCATCAACAACACAACGAATACTATATGGGCTGCCACTTATGGACGTGGTATGTGGAGTTCCCCCACGCACAAATCTACAGTAGGGGTTGCCAATACCATTCCATTAGCTACCGATGTGATTACGATAGCCCCCAACCCCAACTATGGTGCGTTTGAAATAAGCACTCGGCATGCGATGCTGAAGGGCAAACAGGCCAATGTACGCATCCTTAATTTGTCCGGTGCTACTGTATGGAACAACAATATCAACATCAGCAACAGTGGTAATGCATCAATAAAAGCAGACCTGCCACGGGGTACATATATAGTAGAACTAATAAAAGACAATACCGTATTTGCCAAGAGTAAAATGGTGGTGTTCTAAATGATACTTTTTATTGTAGAAAGAAGGGCAGGTTAATCACCTGCTCTTTTTTTACGCCATCAGCTCGCGAGCGTTTTGCAATGCAGCCTGGCCGGGTTCTTCACCACCTATCATTTTGGCAATAGCTAGTACACGCTCTTCATTATTTAATATGCTTACACGGGTAGTAATGGCCTTCCCTTTTTCCGCCTGCTTGTACACATAAATATGGTGTGTACCCCTGGCTGCCACCTGTGGCTGGTGTGTGATGCATATCACCTGGTGATATTCAGACAAATTACGCAACAGTATGCCCACCTGTTTGGCAGCCTCGCCGGATACGCCTGTATCCACCTCGTCGAAAATAAGTGTAGGTAAGTGCATGGCTTTTGCCGTCAGCGATTTGATGCACAGCATAATACGGCTCATCTCGCCACCCGATGCTGCTTTATGCACGGGCAGTGGTTTACCGCTTTTGTTGGCGTCCAGGTAAAACTGCACATCATCCATACCTAACTCTCCGGGTTGTTCCTTTTTCTTCACTTCTGCAGCAAAAAGGGCATTGGGCATACCCACCAGTTTCAACAGTTTATTTACTTCGGCGGAGAAAACAACTGCCTGTTTGGTACGTGCTGCTGATAATTTGCCCGCCGTGCCCGATAGCTGTGTGTATAATTCTTTTTTCTTCTTCTCCGTCCCGGCAATTTCTTCTTCAATGTCCAGGCTGGCCTGCAGGTCTGTTTGCAGTTGTTGCTGTATCGCCAACAGTTCGTTGGTAGTTTGCACCCCGTGTTTTTTCAGCAGTTTGTACCCCAGGTCTATACGCTCCTGCATACGCTGCATCTGCTCTTCGTCTATACTCACGTTACCGGCCAGCGCTTCCACCTCTCCTGCAATATCCTTCAGCTCTATATGTACCGAGTTCATACGCGCAGCTACTTCTTTCACTCCTGCCATCAGTTCAGCTATGCTCTCCAGTTGCTGTGTCAGGCGTTTTATCTCGTTCACCAATGGCTGCTCCCCTTCGCCCAGGCTTTGTGACGACTCCTGCAACACTTGTATAATACGTTCCGCATGTGCCAGTTGTTTCAATTGTTGATCAGCCTGTTCTATTTCATCTGCTGCAAAGGCCGCTTCATTCAGTTCGTCCAGCAAAAACTGTTTGTAGTCCGATTCTTTCTGCCATTCGCCCTTCCTGTCTTTTAGTGCCTGTAGTTGCTTAGAGATGTTTTTATATTCAGCATAGTACACTGAATACTCTTTTCTCATTGCCCCATTACCCGCCACCGCATCCAGCACATCCATCTGGAAATGGCTGTCGTCCAGTGCCAGGTGGTCAAATTGCTGGTGCAGGTCTACCAGTAGTGACGTAAGCCTGTTCAGCACATCGAGGCGAACGGGTGTATCGTTGATGAACGCCCTCGATTTGCCGCTTGTATTTATTTCCCGCCGTATAATACAGGTATCCTCGTAGTCTATATCTTCTTCCTCTAACCCTGCTTTGAACGCCGCATTATCTTTCACATCAAACGAAGCCTCCACCACGCACTTCTCATTTTTGTTAATGAGTACCGATGTGTCCGCCCTCTCGCCCAGTATCAGAGATAGTGCCCCCAATATGATACTCTTACCGGCACCGGTTTCCCCGGTTACGATGTTGAGCCCCGGGGCGGGCTTTACCTCAAGTTGGTCTATGATGGCGTAATTACTGATACTGAGTTTCTGTAACATATTGGCTGGACACAAAAATAAATAACTATATCGCAGTTTATGAAACGAATATGAAATAGACGGGGTGTTTACATACTTTTGCGGCATGGCTAAGTTTTTCTTACGCAAAAAGATAGGCGACCGTGTGGTAAACGGGCACCCATGGGTATTCTCCAACGAGCTGGGCGACACGGAAGGCGATTGCCTACCGGGAGATATAGTAGAAGTATATTCATATAATGGCTCTTTTATAGGCAAGGGCTATGTCAACCCATCGTCGCAGATAAGGATAAGGATACTGAGCAGGGATAAAGATGAGCAGATAGACAATCAATTCTTTTATAATAAGATAAAAGCAGCTTGGGAATACCGGCAACAGATAGGCTATGTAGAAAACTGCAGGCTCATTTTTGGTGAAGCGGATGAACTGCCCGCACTGATTATTGATAAGTTCAACGACTACTTCGTAATACAGACCCTGGCGCTGGGTATTGACATCTGGAAAGGGGCTATAGTAGATGCGCTGCAAAAAATATTCAAACCCAAAGGCATATACGAGCGCAACGATGTACCTGTGCGCGAAGTAGAGGGACTGCTACAGCAAAAGGGTTTCTTGTCCGAACCATTTGACACCAACATCATCATCAACGAAAACGGGTTGAAATTTCATGTGGACATAGTCAACGGGCAAAAAACCGGTTACTTCCTCGACCAGCAGGACAACCGCCGCACTATTGAGCATATAGTAAAAGGCGCTGACGTGCTGGAAGGGTTTTGCTACACAGGCACATTTGCACTACATGCCGCGCATTATGGCGCCAAATCTGTATTAGGTTTAGACATATCAGAAAAAGCGGTAGCTACTGCCACGGCTAATGCACAACTCAACGGCTACGAAGACATCTGCAAGTTTGAAGCAGTAAATGCTTTTGATGTGCTAAAAACCTGGTCTAAAGAGGGCAAAAAATACGATGTAGTGATGCTGGACCCTCCGGCATTTACCAAGAGCAGGGCTAATATCCAGAAAGCAGTAACCGGTTATAAAGAAATAAACCTGCGCGGTATGAAGATGGTAAAGCCGGGCGGTTTCCTGGTAACAGCATCATGCACCAACCTGGTGCCGCCTGACATGTTTCTGAAAACGATAGAGATGGCAGCCAAAGACGCCAAACGCAAACTGAGGCAGGTTACCTGGCAAACACAGGCATCGGACCACCCCATACTCTGGCATATACCCACTACGCAATACCTGAAGTTTTTAATCGTGCAGGTGCTGTAATTTCTTTACATGATACCGGCGGCCCACAGCATACCTGCGTAGCTTTTGTGCCATTTGGTTTTCAATTCAAATAATTTCCTGCTGGCCTCCAGCAGCTTGTTTTCCCGCGAGTTGACGAGGAACAAGTTACTTTCGCCAATACGGTACCTCGCCAGTTCACCCGTCAGCATACGGCTGTAGTTCTCATTGGCATTTTCGTACAACTCTATCTGCTTTTTCAGTGTCAGCACTTCGTTGTAGTAGCTTTTTATTTTGTTCTCTACTTGCAGGGCGGTATAGTCCCTTTCAATATTCGCTTCCTGTTGTTGTATCCTTGCCTGCTTATATTCTCCCTTCGCCTTGCGAAATAACAATGGCATACTGAAGTCAATGCCCAGCTTGTAATTGTTCTCCATAAAGGGTACGGTCAGTTCAGCAGGCAGTTCATAACGTTTATTCAGCAGGTTGGCGTTTATATCCAGTTTGGGTACCAGGTACTGCGCTTTCAGCCTGCGCTCAATATCGTAATAGTCAATTTTAAAAGCTGCCATCCGCAATTTTGGATGGTTATTCAATGCCTGCACCACCAGTTCTTCCAGCGACGGCAATTCCTGCATTTCGGTGTACAATGATATATTCGTAGTATCCGGTATAATATTATCTCCCAACATTGCCGGCTGGTTGCCTTCCAGCCACAGGTAGTTAGACAAATCATAACCCGCATTCCTGAATTCCATTTGTGCTTCGCTCTGCAACAACTGGTATACCTGCAACTGTGTCAAAGCTTCCACAGTATCAATGGCGGGACGGTTACCCTGTTCAAATTCCGCTTTTACCATCATCAGTCGTTGCTTGTTCAGCGCTACCGCATTCGTGTATATGTTGTAGTAATTATACTGCTTCACCCACAACCAATAGGCCGACAATGCTTCATACAATATAGTATTCACCTGCTGTTGTCTCTCAGCTTCACTCAGTTGCACCAGTGTTTGTGCCTGCCGCAGCGTAGCCCTTCGTTCGTCAAATAACAGCCCCTGTGTTACCGACCACCGTACGCCCGCATAACTCGTAGTACCCAATGTCCTTTCGCGCGACACCCTGTTACCGGCTATCTCTTCCGCCCCGGCTTTCAGTTCCAGTCCATACCAGGTAGGTATGCTGATGTTGGGGTGAAAGTAGCTGTAATAAAACTCCCTGTCTAATGTCTTTCGCTCCATGCCGGCGGCAAGCTTTGGGTCAAAGCCTCCCCTGGCTGCCGTAACCGCCGCTTCCGAGCGTTCTACTGACAGGTCTGCCTGCTTCACTACAGGATGGTATTCCCTGACGATGCTAAGTAGTTCGTCTTTAGAGAGCAACAGCAGGCTGTCCTGCGGCATACCACTAACACCGCAGGGAAACAGGAATATGAGTATCAGCCACAGTTGTTTCATACTATCTATCCCCCTTCTTTTCTTTCTTACCTTCTCCCTGTTGTTGCTCAGTATAATAATCAGGAGGGAAACCATTGATATTCCGCCATATCTCGTACCATACCGGCACGTCTTTCAACAGTATGATGGATGAAGCACCGGAACCATAACGTAATCCCGGCGGCCATTTCCTTTCGTCCTCAGTTTCTTTCACCAGCACCCTGAACTTCCCGTTTGCACTCACGCTGCTTTCTATAGCAGCTACCTCACCGCCAAACGTGCCGTACGATGCCTGCGGCCACCCGCTGAAGACAATTGCAGGAAACCCGTCGAAAATGAAGCGCACTTTGCGCCCTACCGTCAGCAGTGGCATATCTACCGGGCGCACATACAGCTCTACGGCAGGCTGGCTGCTGTCCGGCACTATCTCTACCAGTTTCTCTCCTTCTTTTATTATTTCATTGATACCCGCTTTACTTGCCTTCACTACTTGCCCGTTCTGCGAGGCGCGCAGGTAATACTGCCCTGACCTGATGACGTAATTGGTATATTGATTTTCCAGCTTGGCTATTTCACCCAATCCCGCAGCTATTTCACTTTGTGCGGCTGCTTTCTCACTTTGTGCCTTGTATACCTTCTCTGCATATTCCCGCTCCGTTTGTTTCAGTTCTACTTTTGAGTTGGCATATTTTATCTCTGCACTCATTTTAAACGCCAGTGCATTCTGGTATTGCTGGTTGCGCTGCTCCAGTTGCACTTTAGATACCAGCCCGCTATCGTACATAATGAGTTGCCTGCGGTATTGTTCTCCGGCAATTTCATAAGCATTTTTCGCAGCACGCGACTCTATGCTGTCGCGCACTACTATCATCTTCAGTTGTTGCAGTTTCAGCTCCAATGCTTGTTGCAAGGCCCCTATCTGCATATCAGCGGCAGCTACCTTATTGTTATAAAAATCAACGGCTGACTTTTTGGCATCCAGTTGCTGTCCCGTACGTTCTATCAGGGCCGGGTCCAGGTATTCATCTTTCACCTCGGCCAGTTGCACTATGGTATCACCCTTACTCACCCAATCACCTTCACGCACATACCATTTCACTATCCGTCCCGGAATGATGGCATTCAGTTCCTGTGGGCGTTCTTCCTGTTTCAACGTGGTTACATATCCCCTGGCGCGTATATTCTGTGTCCAGGGCAAAAACAACAGCACAATCAGGAACACGATGATGCTAATAAACCACCTGCGTATATTGCTGTATTTATCCACCATATACACACTACTAAAAGCCTGCATGGGCAAGCCTTTCACAGCACCGGTCACTATCGATTTTATTTCTTTCATCTTTTATTATCAGTTTGATAATTTTTTTAAAAAGATTACAATACCAACTGTTTATCACACCAGTTTTGTACAGTCGCTTGCTCCGATACTATTATCACTGTCATGCCTTTCATCTCTCTATCTATGTATTCTAACACTTGCTTTGTCACCTCGCTATCGCATGTAGACGGATAGTCTATTAACAACAACTTCGATTTGCCTGCAAGCGCACGCACCAGTAATATTCGATTTACGGTTTCGTCCTGCAGGTCATACTTGCCGGGGTAAATGCGCATATCATACCCGTCTTTATGTTTTTCCACAAAGTTTTTCAGTCCTGTTATTTCAGCCAGCCTGCTGATGGCAGAATACGGTATATCCCTGCCACAGAGTATATTCTCCATCAGCGTGCCGTCAAACAATCCCGACGATTGCAGCATCAACCCGGTATTGTTGCGTAACGACAACAGGCTGTATTTATGCACCGGCAAGCCGTTCACGAGCACAGTCCCCCTATCTGCTTTGAAAATACCGGCAACAAGTTTCAATAGGGTTGATTTTCCCGAACCGCTGCTGCCGCTAATGGCCAGCCGCTCTCCCGGCAGCAGTTCAAAAGAGATATCCTTCAGCACACTGTCATTCTTGTCTTCATAAGAAAAACTGAGTTTATTTGCCTCTATATGCACGCCTTGCATATCTCCCGGTTCAAAAAGGGTATTTTCTTCTGATTCCACCGGGAGACCTGTTACCTCCCCTATCTTTTCAACTGCGGTTATCACATCATACACCTGCTCCAGGTTGATGATGAGTTTTTCCACCGAATTAATAACGAGTATGATGATGATTTCAGCCGCTATAAACTGGCCAATATTCAGTTGCTGGCCAAACAACAGCACTGCCCCCGCTATCAGCATAGCGGCTATTATAAATACCTTCAGGTACACCAACGACCAGTATTGCAACAGGAGTACTTTAAAGTGGTTGGTCCTGCTTTTCAGGTATGCGGTAATGTTTTTATCAGTCTTACCCAGGTTAAAATCCTCCCTGAAAAACTTATAGTCCACTGCATTGAGGGCTACCTGTTGCAGATGGGCGGCCATTTTATATTTATGTTTACTTTCCTGCAGGCTGGTTTCTACCCCCCTGTTACCGCTGAAGTACAATATTAGTACAATTACCAAAACTACCAGTATACCGAAAAAGATAAACAATGGATGGTACAAAGTAAGCAGCAGTAAGCCGGCAAGAATCTGTATGGTAGCAGTAGGAACATCCAGCAGTAGTTTAGATATACCTTTTTGCAGTATCATGATGTCAAAATAGCGGTTCATCAACTCAGGCCTGTAATAGTTTTCCGTTGCCCTGATGTCGAGCCGTGGTAGTATATATGCGTACTGAAAGGCATAACGCACATAAAGCTGCTGCTCTATCTTCTCTATTATTTTCATCTGGCTTACCTGGAAGTACCCGTATATAAATGCACCGAATACTACCAGCCCTATCAGCAAAACTACAGATGTAGAGATAGCGCCGCCAAACACAAAACTGATGATGGCCTGTATACCCAGGGGCAACGATAACTGCACCAGTCCAGCAAGAATAGCGTAAAAATAGATAGCATATATCTCTCGCTTTTCGTGCTTCAGTATTTCCAGTATCCTGTAAATATGGCCCCTTTGCCTCATAACCGCTACGTTTTATGCAAATCTAAGGTAACTTTCATTAATGATAGCAATACTATTGTCTATGACAGTAAAGGTTTTATTTATAAAAGTGAAGCTATTATTTTGTATTTTTGCTTAAATTTCAATGATGGAGATACAAATAAGGCTCAACCCGAATCTCTATATAAAAGACCCTGAGCAATCTGAACTGGGACGCAATATCATTAAGCATAGCATCGAAATGATACATGACGTTGGTTTCGAAAGCTTTACATTCAAAAAACTGGCAGCCAACATCAATACTACCGAAGCCAGCGTGTACCGCTATTTTGAAAACAAACACAGGCTACTCTCTTATATTATTAACTGGTACTGGACATGGATGGAATACCAGTTCAGCTTTTATACCGGCACGGTGAAAGACCCGGTACAAAATATAAATGCGCTCATCAGCCTCCTGGTATTTGAGTTGGACGACCAGTTTATATCTGCCCATATCAACAAAGACAAGCTATATAATATAGTTACTTCTGAGAGTAACAAACTATACTTCACACACCATGTGGAAGAAGATAATAAAGCGCGTATGTTTAAGCCCTATAAAGATCTGTGCCACCGCATATCGCAGTTATTTAACACCTACAACGCCAAATACAGGTTTGCACATTCGCTGGCCAGCACATTGGTTGAAACAGCCCATCACCAGCTCTTCTTCGCACACTACCTGCCATCTCTTACTGATTTTGACAAAAGAAAAATAAAAACAGAACTCAAGTCATTCCTGTCACACATGGCGTTCAGCATGCTGGACAGCAAATATTAAAAGCGGCCTTCAGCCGCTTTTAATATTATCTATTGTAGTATTATCCGTTTTCGTCCCAACACAGCACGCTCATCACTCAATTCTACTATATACACACCGGGTACCAGGTTCTCGGTAGATATATCAGCCTGGCCACCGTTAAATGTGCTTTGCCTGCGCCAAACGGTTTTACCCGTATAGTCTATGATGTTTACGGTAATAGCTTTGCCTGCTACCATAGATGGGCCAGCGATAATTTTGAAATTATCCTTAGCAGGATTGGGCGCTATCTTAAATACATCATCCGCATAAGGTATTACTACCACAATATTAGTAGTGTCAGTAGTATCTGTTGTGTCCGGCGGTATTACTACTGAACCCTGTAATACAGAGCTCCACATACCACGTCCGTACGTTGCTGCCCATACTTCCTTTGTAGTATTATTAATAGCTATGTCCAGCACTTCAATAAAGGGCATGTTCTTGCGGAATGAAGCCCATACACCTGCTGTTGTGCTGTCCATATAGAATACACCCAGGTCTGTACCCACATACATTACCTGGTAAGCTGTATCATAATCTATACAACGTACAGGCACGCTTGGCAATCCTGTATTTAGCTGCGACCATACGCCGTTGTTATACTGAGCTACTTTCGTGTTTCCGTAGCCGCTGAAGGTCAGATAAAACCTGCCGCTGTCTGTGGCGTGTGGTTTAATATCCGAGATAGTGCCGCTGTATGGTACTTTTATAGTATCAAATGTTGCCGTATTGCCACGCACGTAATTATCAGCATAAAACACTACCTGCGTGTCGGGGAAAATAGCATAAATAGTAGGTGTTGGGCCTCCTGTCATTGCTACCCGTGTACAATTTCCTCCCGTGATAGCAGAGCCCTGAATGGACATCCAGCTATTACCCCTGTCCGGGCTAAAGTAAATATGTTTAAACCCTGCCACCAGGTGCCGGTTACTGTCCGGTGTAATAATATAAGGCGTTATCCATCCGCCCGACGGGTCGCCGGGTATATTGTTCTGAATGTTAGAGATACTGCCGCCCCCGTTTAACGTCCGGTATATAGAACCTCCATTTTGGGTAGAAGTGTAATATACATTAGAATCAATTGGATCTGCCTGGCAATCCATTCCATCACCACCTGTCAGGTCGTACCAGGTAGCTCCCTGCAGTCCTTTTGAGCCGTTATCCTGGCTACCGCCCAACACACCGGTTGCGGCATTGGAAACAGCATTCCTGTAGAACTGGGTTATACTCAACCCATTGGATATATCTGTCCATAAAGGACTGAACGGGCTTCTTGTCTTATATATACCGCCGTCATTACATTCAAACAATTCTCCGGTAAGCGGGTGATATGCATAATAATGTTTATCTGCATGTACAGTCTGTACTCCTGAAACTACTGATGTCCATTGGTTCACCAGGGTCCAGTTACGCCCGCCATTGGTTGAGCCCCAGGTATTCACACCACCGGCAAATACGATGTTGGGGTTTTGGGGGTGTATTACAAAAGCGAGGTCATACCAGCCTTGTACGCCACAACCCTTCCCATTCGGGCTACTTGCTATCAGGTCACCTGTTTTTGCATTTGATGCGCTGGCATTGCAATTGGTTCCTGTGGGTGCATATACCTGTGTAAAAGTTTTTCCGGTATCAACAGATTCATAAATACCCATCAACCCGTTGCCGCTGTTGCACACCATAGCCCTTACCAAGGCTACATTAGCAGGGGTTATAGCCAGGGTTATACGGCGAGCGTTATTAAGGTTGGTCACCACACTCCAGGTCATGCCGCCATTAGAAGAACGGTATATTTCCCTGTCATCACTATTCCTCGAGCCATACATAATGCTGGTATCTGTAGGGTGGTACAAAACCTGTATAAAGTTGCCCGACTGCCTTTGGCTCCATGTAGCACCTCCATTGAAAGATTTGTATATACCCAGGCTGGTAGCCAGTGTCAGCGAGTTGGTATCAAGCGGGTTGATGAGCAACCAATTGGTAGTACGCCCCTGCGATGTGGTCCATGATATACCGGTGGTATTCCATGTTTGCCCACCGTCGGTAGATTTCAGAACACCAATACTGTTATTGTTGTTATAAGATGCACTGCCACCATCACGGTCGCCCGTACACAGGTAAATAGTATTAGTATTCAACGGGTTTACATCAATATCAGACACATCTGTTCGTGGCAAGTTGTCGGACAAGGAGGTCCATGTCATACCATCGTTGGTAGTTTTCCATATACCACCACCCGATGCGCCCACCCAGTAGGTATTGCTATCTGTTGGGTGAAACTCTATACAGTTAATACGCCCTATACCACCATAACCACTATATGAAATAAACGGCCCGCGCAGCTTCCAGTCCGACTGGTCGACTGTAGTTTTCATGCGTGTCCTGTCCAGCTTCATAGCTTCTAAGTAGTTAGCCGCAGCAGACACCATATACCCCTTTTCATCCAGGTGGTGTTCCCAATACCAGCGCCAGCGGTCAAACTGGTAGTGTTTACCTTCCCGGATTTTACCCCCTTCTTCTTCAGGAGTCCTGTGTACGCCATGTTCCTGTTCGTACGCAGTTACGATATCAGCCAGTTTTACCGGCTTACCGTTTGCATCTTCAATCAGTGGCAGTTGGGCACTTACCTGTGTAGCCACCAGGGCCGAAACCCACAATAAATAAATTTTCTTCATTTTCTTAAATGTGCAATCAATATAATCCAATAAAAATATTGATTTTTTAGTTAATAAGCCGATGAATTTTGTCATGTTGAACAAATACGCTGTTATTGCATCAAAAGTTTCACATACATTCGTCGCGCTTTAACCGGCATTAAAGCAACCATACATAATCAGTTCACATAAATACGACGCAGTGCGATGGATGATAGCTTTGACGAACTGATAAACGGTTATATCAACAACAAGGTGGGCATCAGCCACCATTTTCTCCACCCATCTCTTACTGTACAACTCCGCAAACGACTGGAATTGTTGCATACACAGGATTTACTTGCGCCTGCAGGTATCGGCAGGGGTATATCCAGGGCGTATGATATGCAGATAAGAAGCGATAAAATATATTGGATAGACAAAACCAGCACAGACCCTGGCGAACTGGAATATGTAAGCATAGTTGATGACTTTATCGCATACCTGAACAGAACCTGCTACACAGGCATTAACGATTATGAACTGCACTATGCCCTATACGAACCGGGTAGTTTTTACAAACGCCACCTCGACCAGTTTAAAACCAACCCCGGGCGCAAATTCAGTTTCATCACTTACCTGAATGAAGACTGGCAAGAAGAACAAGGCGGGCATCTGGCTGTTTACCCCTGTGGGGGCGCTGATTGCCGGCTGATACTACCTACAGGTGGGAAATGCGCCTTCTTCAAAAGTGACGAACTGGAGCATGATGTCAGGCCCGCTACCCGCCCGCGTATGAGCATTGCAGGCTGGCTGAAGAGGATATAATACCTAACAAAAACGTCCTGCGTTATTGCAGGACATTTTCGTTACTCTCTCTTACAATTACTCACGGTGGTTCTGCCATCTTCAGCCCGCTATCATCAGGTACGCGCCTGCAGGGTCTTGCACCAGGCAGTAATGCCCACCCTTGACATCACTTCTTTTTTCACCTAAAACTTTTCCACCTTGCTCTGTTACCGCTGCCAGGCTCTTGTCCAGGTCTTCCACAGTTATATACACCAGCCATTGGGGTGGCAGGTAGGCATTGCTGCCCCGTGCGTGGCATACGCCAGCTATTGTTTCACCTGTTTTAGGGTCATTCATACAATAATCTTCATATCCCCCCATATCCAGCCCCTGTATATCCCAGCCTACTACCTTGCTATAAAATTCGCTGACTGTTCCGGCATCGGGTATGGTCAGGTCCATCCATACTACCCGGCCTGTTTTTTTATCTTCCATATCTTTTAAGCTTTTACTGTTTGAGGTTTTTTCTTAAGTATACCCGCGCATATCAATGATATAATCAAACCTACGGGGAACATCTCTCCGAACATGGTAAACAAATACCGGGGAATCAGATTATTATACCAATCCCCTATCTGGTACATTGCTAGTTCATCCGCCGATGCACCTGCCTCTTTCATAGATACTATTTGACTTTCGTACATGCTGTTCATTAGTTCTACAGCCGTCATGCCGGTAGTCCCAATATATATTTCCCAGCCAAGTGCATAAATAGCACTGGATATAAGTGATATATAAATACCTATTAAAAATGCTTTTCCAAAGTTGATAACTCCATTTTGTTCTTTATCCCTGTAGTTTTTCACAGCCGGAAAAATGACTGACAGTGCCAGTACCATAGTGGCATAGCCTAATAAAGCGCTGGGCTCCATGACACCATTTTTCGCGAGTGCCATGGTAACAAATAACATTCCTGCTGTGATGATGCCTGCAATAAGGCTGAAGACTAAAACGATTTTTTTCATAATACTTTATTTTTGGTTTATGAGGCAAAAGAACATCGCCAAACCATTTTTCCATTCATACCAAAGTATGAAATCCTTGACACGCAGGCATTTTCATGCCAAAGTATGATGCCATACTATGGTATGAGTTGCAGTTCCTTAGCTCGCTGCACCGCCTGAGTACGTCTCTTTACATCCAGCTTCATATACAGGTTGGTAGTATGTGTCTTTACAGTCGGCAGGGATATGAATAATTTATCAGCAATCTCCTGGTTCGACAAGCCCTCGCTCATCAGTTGCAGCACTTCGTATTCCCGCTGACTGATGCCCAGTTTTTTCATTTGTGCATCGTCCTGCACAAACTCTGCATTGGCACCCACCGGCACCAACACTTCTACTTCCTTTATAATAGTTTTTCTTGTTATAAGTTTAGTACCTGCCCACACACCTGTTATGGTAAAAAACAGGGCTATAATGCCCAGGTAAATTTCCAGGCTTATGTCGCGGACGAGGAACTTATACTCAATCACCTTGAGCAGGGTGGTAAGCCCTGCCATGGCCAGTCCATATATCAGTATGGTTTTCTTCATCTACGGGATAAAAATACAGGATTAGCCATATATCCTACAACAAAAAACTCCGTAATACCCCGTGCTTGTATGCAATCCATAGAAAAATGATATTTTTACTACATGTCCCGCTTCTTCTGCAACCGACTGTTATTCATACTATTGCTTCTTGCTGCTACACCCGGTTATACTACCCCGGCCGGCAAGGGTATTATACCCGATACCCTTGTACTCGACCAGCGATGGAATTATGACCATTACACCCACCTGGTAGTACCCACCATCAATTGGCTACAGGCTACTCCACTGACGGAAGATAAAGAACTACGGACCCGGCATAATAATTTCCTCATGTTCTGGCTGCAAAAAAATGAGGACGTAGTTGTGAATATGCCTGAATACCTGTTGAGGTTTCAAAATGCCAGCCACGAGCTATATTTTATATATACAGGCGGATGGATTAAATATGCACTGGAAACAGGTGACAGAAACCAGGTGAACTGCGCTATGGCTGCCGTCAATGCCGTGCTGGATTTTTACAGTCATAATATGGGCGTACCCAAAAATGACTACCTCGACCACCTGCTTACTATCCGCCAACAGGGCAAACTGCCGACATTATTCGACTCATCAGCCACCGCGAAGAATACCTACCTTTTTCTACAATCACCCGATGAGAAAACAAGGTTCGCGCCCGATGAAAACTTCTTCAACTTCAGGTACACGGGCATCAATTTTACAGATACACGATCTCTCAGGTATCGCTATAAACTAGAGGGCTATTACGACAAGTGGCTGACTACAGATGAAGAAGGCATCATATACCCCAACCTACCCCCCGGAGACTATACCTTTACCGTACAGGCATCCATACATCCCGGCTTTGCAAACCCTGTTGAAGAAAATTACAGCTTCCATATCGCAGTTCCTTTTTATAAACACCCGCTGTTTATTATAGCCATCATACTCATATTTATTACAGCAGCCTATATGTATATGCGCAAGCGCGAACAACGCCTGCAACAGGTAGCCGACCTGCAACACGACAGGGTGGTATTTGAATACGAATACCTGAAAAGCCAGGTGAACCCCCACTTCCTGTTCAACAGCCTGAACACCCTGGCCAACCTGATAGAAGAAGACAGCAATGCCGCCGTCAACTATACCGGCCGTCTGTCGGACCTGTATCGCAATATGCTGGCACATACCGACAGGAATATCGTACCGTTATCTGAAGAGCTGGAAATACTTGAGAACTATATCCATATACAAAAGAGCCGCTTTGGCGAAGCCCTGCAGATAGTACTTGATATTCCGCCACAGGTAGCTGCCGAAAAGAAAATCATCTACCTGGCGCTGCAACTGCTGGTGGAAAACGCCGTGAAACATAACATCATTTCCAAAGCGCAGCCATTGGTTATTAGCATTGCCGCAAAGAGCAACGAACTGGTGATATCTAACCCGGTACAACCCAAAATGAGCAAAGAGAAGCGCAATGGTATGGGACTGGCTAATATCAGCAAACGCTACTCGCTCATCACCGACAGTACCATATCTTATGGCGAAGAGAACGGGAATTATGTAGTGAGGCTCCCCTTGCTGTAATGATTACAACGAAGCTTTAAACTCCTGGTAGCCGCCCAATTCTTCTGCCTCGGTAATGGTAGAAGTGCACCCTTGTTTGTCCGCCTCGGACTGTATATTCTCTACCCTGTTATCTGGGTTGGGGTGTGTGCTGAGAAATTCGGGAGGTGTGGCGGCACCATCAGCTATTATCTTCTGGAAGAACAATGCAGCTCCGTCCGCTTCAAATATTGTGGGGCAGAGGTATGTTACAGATGCCATATCAGCTTCCGTTTCATTATCCCTGCTGAACTTGAGCGCTACCAACTGAGAGGCAACCTGTGTCAGCAGCCCCTGGTCGTTACCCAGCGCTATATCCAGCAATGTTTGTATTCCGTATATTTTTGTTAACTGCTCTGTAGAGTGGCGTTTGTCAGCATGGGCTATTTCGTGGCCCATGACACCTGCCAGCGCCGATTTGCTGTCAAGGTATTTTATAAGCCCCGTATATACATAGATATAACCGCCCGGTGTGCAGAAGGCGTTCTGTATTTCATCGTTTTTTACAATATACACCTCCCAGGCAAACTGGTCTTTATATGTTACCTTGCCGCTGTTGAGTATTTCGTTGCGGATGCTGTTGATATAGTTGTAAGCAGACGCATTGGTTGCGGGGTCTAATATGGGGAATTCGCCCGGCTTGGACGCAATCTCAGCCTTTACCTGCAGGCCCAATTGCTTATCATCCTCTATGGTAAACAGGTTGATACCTCCTCCGCCACCGTCTTTTTTAGCGCATCCTGAATACATGAGGGGCGCACAGCATAAGAGTAATACATACAGCTTTTTCATCGGGTGTATTTTTTAGTGTGATTATTTCTATTCCATAACAAATGTATTAAAGAAAAGGTTGTGGGGCTAATTGCCGGGAGCTTTGGCAAGTCCTCGTCACTACTGTGCCAATCCTGCTCCAGCATTAAGCAGAATATGCAGCAGCACAATCCACCAGGGGCAATACAATCAGGCAACAACAAATTATCGTATTGGCACATTGTCGAATTACGGGATTGTCACATTATCAAATTGCCGTACCTTTGCGCGGCGAAATATGCAGGGCAAAAAATCTATAGCATTTCATACACTGGGCTGCAAGCTCAACTTCTCCGAAACGTCCACACTGGGGCGGATGATGGAGCAGGAGGGCTTTGTGAAAAAGGCTTTTGACGAGGAGGCTGATGTGTATGTGATCAATACCTGCAGTGTGACGGACAATGCCGATAAGGAATGCCGCCAGATAGTGCGCCGCATACAGCGCCGCGCGCCGGAGGCTATGGTGGTCATCACAGGCTGCTACGCCCAGCTGAAACCCGAAGAAATAGCGGGCATAGAGGGGGTAGACCTGGTATTGGGCGCGGCGGAGAAGTTTAACCTGCCACGCCACCTGCACCAGCTAACGAAGAGCAAGGCGCGGGCGGAGGTGTATAGCTGCGATATAGAGGCGGTGGAGGGTTTCCACAGTTCGTACTCGGTAAACGACAGGACGAGGGTGTTCCTGAAAGTGCAGGACGGCTGCGACTATAATTGCAGCTTTTGCACTATACCGCTGGCGCGGGGCCACAGCCGCAGCGATAGCATTGCGGGGGTATTGGCCAATGTGCGCGAACTGGCGCAGGCGGGTACTAAAGAAATCGTATTGACAGGCATCAACCTGGGCGACTTTGGCAAGGGCACCAACGGGGGCAAAAAACGCGAAGAGAGTTTCTACGAACTGGTGCAGGAACTGGACCGGGCGGAGGGTATTGAGCGTTTCCGTATATCGTCTATAGAGCCCAACCTGCTGACGAATGAAATAATAGAATTTGTGGCAGGGAGCAAGAAGTTCATGCCGCACTTCCATATACCGTTACAAAGTGGTAGCAATAAGATACTGGCGGATATGCGCCGCCGCTACCAGCGCGAGCTGTATGCCGACCGCGTGGCCCGCATCAAAGAGCTGATGCCCCACTGCTGTATAGGGGTGGACGTAATAGTAGGTTTCCCGGGGGAGACGGAGGAGGATTTCAGGGAGACTTTCGAGTTCCTGCACGGGCTGGACATTTCTTATTTACATGTATTTACCTATTCGGAGCGGGCCAATACTCTGGCTATTGACATAAAGCCGGTAGTGCCCCAGCACATCCGCAACGAGCGGAATAAGGTGCTGCGCAACCTGTCGTATAAGAAAATGGAGTATTTCACCAATCTCCATACCGGGCAGCAGCGGCCCGTATTGTTTGAAAGTGCCGGCAAAAACGGCATTATGGAGGGGTATACGGACAACTACATCAAAGTGACTGTACCATATACCGAGGCCTGGGCCAACCAGGTGATTAACCGGTTGTTATAATTCATATTAACAATATTGCATTGTACCAATTTTATTCCTTAAGGGGGGATTAAGGGTGATTAATTTTTGTTAAGTATTTTATTGTTTTTAAAAAAAATGTTAAATTGGTAACAGTTTACAATTGTATGGCATAATTGTCTGCTATTCGAGTTATGCAGAAAATGCCACAGGCTGTAAACTTTAATCATCAGACTAATTAAAATTTTATGAGAAACAGAATTTTACTTGCATTATTTATCCTGGCAACATTTGGTGTAAGGGATGCGAAAGCCCAGTGCTCTACCACTTATGTACCGGCCATGACATGCGCTTACGGAGATTTGATTAACAGCTTTACATTAAACAGCATTACATCTACCGGTAACGGCAGCGGTTGTGCCAGCAGTGCTTATGGCTTTTACACTACACCTACATGGCTGTTGGTGCCGGGCACTACCTACAGTTGGTCGGCTACGGTAGGCGGCGGTAGCTGGAGCCAGGGATTTGGCGTATGGATAGATTTTAATAATAACGGTATATTTGAAGCCAGCGAAGGCGCTGTTTCTTCAGGTACATCTACCACGCCCAGCGGGTCTATAACTGTTCCTGCCAATGCAGGCGGGCAAGTGCGCATGCGTACACGCTGTTCCTATGCATATACATTCAGCACAAGCGACCCCTGTACCGACTACCACGGCTTTGGCTGGGGCGAGACTGAAGATTATGTAGTAACCATCTGTAAAGCACCCACCATTGATGCACAACCAGCCGATACATTTGCCTGTGATGGCAGCGGTGCGGCATTTATGATATCAGCCACCAACGCAGGCAGCTACCAGTGGCAGCAGAATGCGGGCGCCGGCTGGGCAAACGTAGCTAACGGCACAAACTTCAGCGGGGCTACTTCAGCTACTCTTACTATCACCAACGCCCCCTCTACCATGAACCTGGCTTCCTTCCGCTGTATAGCTATCGCATCATGCGCCAACAACGTAAGGGATACATCAGAGGCAGCTGTGCTGACCATATTGCCTAATACAGAAATAGTGGGACAAACCATCAACGACACATCTTGCATTGGCCTGCAAACAAGGTTGTATGTAAAGAATGACGGTGTGATAATAAACAGGAGGTGGCAGATATGGAGCGATAACGACAATATGTTTGTAGACATAACAGGCAACCCTTTTATAAATATGGGCGACACACTGCTGATAGATAATATACCGGATACGCTTAACGGCGCCAAAATACGCTGTATAGTAGAAGGTGTATGCGGATGGGATACTACCAAGCAAATACCATTGGTGGTAAATGCCGTACCCGAAGTAATTACCAGCCCCGGTGATATTACGCTGGACCCCGGTGACATAGCTACCTTCAAGGTAATAGCTGCCGGTGTAAGCGTAAAATACCAATGGCAGGCCGGCTTCAATGATAGTTTTGCCAATATCAACGATGGTGGTATATATAAAGGTGTGAAAACTGACAAGCTTACTGTAACAGGCGTATCGCGTGTGCAGGATGGTTTCCAGTTCAGGTGTATTGTAAAAGGTAGCGGTAGTTGCGCTGTAGAGCCCGACACCAGCAACTTTGGCGTGCTATATGTAAACCCAGCTGTATCTGTAGAAGAACTGGCAACGGGTAACATGGTCACTGTTTTCCCGAACCCGGCAGCAGGCAATGAAATAATTGTACGCGCTGAACATAACAACCAATTCATAGCAGGCGAATACAAAATAATAGATAAGCTGGGCAAAGTGGTAAGTACAGGCAAGCTGAACCCAACAGGTAATACTACCGTAAACATTGGCAACCTTGCCAGCGATATATATACCGTACAGGTGTACGATGAAAATAATCTCAAATCACGTTCGGTAAGGTTTACCCGACTGTAAATAATAACTTTACCTACTTATGAAAGGAGGCTACCTGCTGGTAGCCTCCTTTTTATTTACTGCCGGTTAAACTCATGCTGATTTAATCAAATTTAACCCATATTTAATGTTTGTTATCGTCAGCTGTGCCGGTAATACCTTAAATTCATATGCGAAATATTTGTAAGTTATCAGGTAAACCTCATACGATTATGTTTAAAAAATTATACACAAGCGCCCTTTTAATATCCGCACTTAGCATAAGTGCAGCAGCGCAATCTACCTGTGAAATAACGGGTACTACACCCGGCGAAGCATGTTTGGGAGCCGGCGGCAGCGTTAGCGCCACAGCGAAGCCGGGCAATACCATAAAATGGTATGACCAGATGACAGGCGGCAACCTGCTGTATACGGGTGCTACATATACAGTGAACAATGTAACCACACCATCGGTGTTTTATGCAGAAGCATCAGACGGAGGTGTTGTGGTACAGGACAGCATCAATACACTGACCCCCAACAACGGGCAGGTAGTGGCAATGTTTGACTGCAAGCCCTTAACAAATATGACGATTACTGGTATGAACTTTGTGCCCCGTTCCAGCGGCAACTATACTGTCAGCGTTTACTTCAAATCGGGTACGATGGTGGGATCGGAAAGTAACAGCAGCGCATGGACTCTGTTGGGTACTTCTTCCAGTTTCAGCGTTACTGCCAATGCATTGACCAATATCCCAATTACGATGTCGCAACAGTTGAATGCCAATCAAACTTACGCCTTTTATGTACATGCCTCCAGCGGTGGGTCATTAGGTTACACCAACGGTACTACGCTGGGAGCTGTTGCAGTTTCTAATAGTGATATTGAAGTGTACCAGGGGCGTGGAGCGGGCAGTCTATGGGCTACTTCATGGTTTACCGTCCGTACTTTCTCCGGCACATTACGTTACGAGAAGGGTTCAAGCTGCACCAGCCCGCGAGTAGGGGTGCCATTGAACACCATTGATTTCACAGAAATAACCGGGCAAAAAACTGTTGACAGTACTTGCAAGGGACTGCCTACCAGCCTGTACGTAGCCACCAAAGGTGATATACTCAATTACAAATGGCAGATATACGACCAATCGTCTATGAGCTTTGTAGATATTACCAGCCTGCCGTTTGTGCTGAACGGCGACACGCTGCACGTACTCAGCTCTGAGGATACACTGAACGGCGCCATCATCAGGTGTGTTACTGAAGGTAAATGTGGCGACGATACTTCTGCAGATATGACTATGGTGGTATCGCCATTGCCCTCATTCGTTACACCTCCGCAAGACCAGACACATGAGCAGGGTGAAACAGCCGTGTTTACTGTGTTAGCTGCAGGTGTGGGCATCAGCTACCAGTGGCAAGTTGGTTACAATGATTCTTTTGCCAACATTAACGAAGGTGGTATTTACAAGGGTGTCAAAACAAACAAGCTTACCATATTTGGTGTCTCCAGGGCGCAGGATGAATTCCAGTTCAGGTGTATCATAAAAGGTAGCGGCAGTTGTGCGACAGAACCCGATACCAGCAAC
This sequence comes from uncultured Bacteroidota bacterium, assembly GCA_937928385.1. Taxonomy (GTDB): domain Bacteria; phylum Bacteroidota; class Bacteroidia; order Chitinophagales; family Chitinophagaceae; genus UBA5543. The sequence goes on along the minus strand of CALEZD010000121.1, from coordinate 7,096 downwards.
TTCGGCGTATTGTACGTCAACCCTCCTGTATCAGTCAACACTATCACCGGCGATGCAGGTATCACCCTCTACCCCAACCCTGCCGGTGGCAATGATGTAATGATTAAACCTTCGGCCAATGCGGATATAACCGCATACAGGATTACAGATAAACTGGGCAGGATAGTAGCTGCAGGCGATATTGTACATAGCGGTGTAACACATATCAATATCGCCAACCTGGCACCGGGCATATATACTGTACATGCGTTGAATAGCGAAAAGAAAATTACTGATGTCATAAGATTTACCAGGCTGTAATTGAACAGCCCAAAACATAAAAATGGCTGCGTTGATGCGCAGCCATTTTTATTGTTCAGCACTTTCCGTTTATCAAAAAATCACGGGAAGGTTGTTATCCTTATGATAATCTATTATCGGCTGATAAGGGCCGAACTTATGTTGTAATTCAGAGAAGGTATCGGCGAAAGGCCCCTTGTCATAATCTATGGGTTTATACTTAACTACGGGGTAATTGTCAACGTTCCGTTTTATTGGGCGGCTGTGTATCCTGTCGTCGTTTACATAAGCGGCTACATCTATAGCTTCATGGTCGCTGAGGAATGGCTTGTCCCAAGTGGCTTTTTTGTCAGGCATATTTGCCTTGATGAACCTGGCCATTTTGAGTACCCTGTGCATACTCGAGCCTGATGCATAACTGTCATTACCCCAGAGCGGCGGGTAGGTATATCCTGAAGAGTCGGGTTTCCACACCCCCTGCCCCTGCATACCATGGCACTCACTGCAATGCAGTGCATATATCCTGGCACCGTTTTCTACATCGGCAGCCCTGGCAGGGTAGTCCAGTTCGGCGCTGCCATCGCCATATACACGCTCACCTGCAGGCACACCTTCAGATACCCATTTGACATAACAGGCCATAGCCACCAGCTCTTTGCTGCCCAGCGGCAGGCCAACTCCGTTATGCGGTCGTTCGATACAATTATTAATGCGTTCCTCCAGCGTGAGTATCCTGTTTTCGCGCCCGCGATATTGCGGATACCTGCCATGTGTGCTGAAAAAGTTGAGCCCGAAGGGGCGTGTGCCCGCATCCAGGTGGCAGTTGTTGCACGACATCTTGTTGTTCAGGTTTTTGCTGATAATACCATCGGGGCCAATATAGTAAGGTGTATTGATAACCAATTCCCTGCCGTACCTTATCATATCGCCCAACTCGTTATCAGGTATATCAGCAGTGTCTGGGGGGGTATGTAGCTTTATTACTGTATCAGTTGACGCTACGCTTTGTACACTATCGCCGCAGCCAGTAACGGACAAGAGTGATGATAAAGTTAAAACAGCAACAATAAGAGAAAATAAAAATAAAGGCTTCATATTCATATTTAACCGGCTATATAATACCGATTTTTTCCGGTAGGCTAAGTTAAGAGAAAACAGTTGATGCTAAAACTAACAGCAAGATGCTTAATTCTTGCATTTGGGCTTTTCAGATTAAAACGAAATAAGACAAATACGGTAATTCCTATATATTAACACCAATAGCATTGTAGTGGACTGATGCGAAACGACATTAATAAAGACATGCATTACAACAAATGCATAATATTGATTTTCATCAACTTACGGGCTATACATTAATATCAAGTAAAAGAAAAAATATTTTCTATACTAACACTTCAAGTTTAAATATTTATTTATTAACTTGGAGATAATTATAATTTCTTTAACAGTTTATTCTTTACAGAAATCTGTAACAGAGTAGAGTGTATAAGGGTTATTGACTTTTTTAAGATAATAAATAACCAGTTAAGACTCCATTGTAATGGTGTTGTGTATGAAAAAACATTTTATAAAACCCCGGTTTGATTTTAATTCTTATTTTATGATTAGAACAATTACAAAAAACTGCAGCGTAGTAATCATGACAGTATTATTACTGTTTTGTACGTTACAATCTGAGGCGCAAACTACCGTAACAATAGGTACAGGTACTAGTTCTTCATACTTTTATGGTCCTTATTACCGAAGCTCCTCCAGCTCAACCTTCAACTACTCACGCTATGCCTATCTGTACACTGCAAGTGAACTGGGTATCCCTGCAGGTGCCACCATTACCAAAATAGAATGGTACAAGGTTAGTGGTACGCTAACGGGTAATAACACATTTAATATTTGGTTGAATAATTCAAGTTCTACCTCTTTATCTCTTGGTACTACTTGGGGCACATTAGTAACCGGTGCAACTTCGGTATATGCCAGCAATACACAAAGTTTCACCGTTACCGGCGGTTGGGAGTCATTTACGCTCGGCACATCCTATAGTTATTCCGGTGGGAACCTGATAATATTGACTGACCATGTTAAATCAGGAACAGCGAGCGGATCAAACAACTTTTATTATGACCAGGCAACAGGATATGCAATAGGATATGCAAGCAGCTCTGCTCCGTCTAGCTCTACCACTTTGTCATCATCTACATACGCCAACAGGCGCCCACGCATACGTATTACATATACGCCCCCGCCGCCATGTACCGGCACACCCAGCCCCGGCAATACTATAGCAGGCAGTAGCACCGTATGCCCTGCAGTGGGTACTACATTGTCTTTGCAAAATGCAGTATCAGGTTCAGGTATAACATACCAGTGGCAATCATCATCTAATGGCACTACTTACTCTAATATTACCGGCGCTACGTCAAACACCTACGCAGCTATGCCCACATCGGCTACCTACTACAGGTGCCAGGTTACGTGTAGCAATAGTTCCAGTACAGGTACCTCTACACCTGTGTTGGTATCAGTAAGTAATTTCATAAACTGTTATTGCATACCCCCCATCGGCGGTAGCTCATCTTTTGATGGCTGCCAGGATAACGATGAGATATTGAACGTAACCATAGGTACACTGAATAATAATACTACTTGTGCCAGTACAAGTTCTACTATAGCTTATCGCGATTTTGGTGGCACTGTTGCCGCCCCTTCACTTACAATCGGCTCAGGGTATAGCATCAGCGTGACTACACCCGGTGTGTATTCTGATCATAGAGCGGCATGGATTGACTTTGACCATAGCGGTACTTTTGATGCTTCAGAGTTTATCAGTATAGGAACATCGACATCAACAGCTACACAAAGTGCAACCTGGAATATGCCTGCAACAGCATTAACCGGCACTACAAAAATGCGTGTGAAACTCCGGTACAGCACTACACAAACAAGCTCATCTGCCTGCGATGGATATACATACGGAGAAACACAGGATTACAATGTAAACCTGGTATGCCCTTCGGTTACTGTATCCACACAACCTGCCAATACAGTGATATGCGTGGGTAGCAATGGCTCATTTACAGCTGCTGCAACCACAGGTACGGGCCTTACAGTAGGCTACCAGTGGCAGGTAAGCACCAACAGTGGCGCTACATGGAGCAATGTAACGAATGGTGGAGTATATAGTGGCGCCACAACCGGTACACTAACGCTGACAGCTCCTCCCAACACTATGAACACTTACCTGTACCGTTGCGTTGCCTCCAACGACTGCGGCACTTCAGTTAATACAAACAGTGCTACATTAAATGTGTACGCTGTGCCGGTTGTATCAGCGCATCCTGCAAACAAGATAATATGTGTAAATAACAGTACAACTTTCTCCGCTACTGTTTCAGGAACAAACCTGAGCTACCAATGGCAGGTGAGTACTAACGGTGGTGGCACATGGGCTAATATTACTAATGGCAGCACATACAGCAATGTTACTACTGCAATAATGACTGTATTGTCAGCAACTACAGGTATGAATAACAATCAATACCGTTGCGTTATTAACCCATGCTCTACTATTACCAATGCAGCTACACTTACGGTTAATTCAGCACCGGCGGTAACATCTAACCCAACGAATTCAACGATATGCCCCAACGGCAGCACTTCATTTACGTGCAGCGGTACCGGCTCGGGCATTGCTTATCAATGGCAGGTAAGTACCAACGGTGGTGTATCGTACAGCAACATAACCAACGGTGGTGTGTACAACAACGCTACCACTACTACTTTAAACATTACCAACGCACCCGGTACGATGAACGGCTATCGTTACCGTTGTGTCATCAGCGGTTCGTGCTCTCCGTTTGCTACTACCTCTGAAGCACGCTTAATAATGGGTGCAGCACCGGTAGTCACTGTTCAGCCACCATCTAAAGTGGTATGTACAGGAACAACAGGCTCTACCAGCCTGACAGCAACAGGGTATATTAATACCTACCAATGGGAGGTGAGTACCAACAGCGGTGGCTCATGGGCACCAATTGCCAATGGCGGTTTTTATGCAGGTGTTACTACCAACACGCTTCAGTTTATAAACCCCACATTGTCTATGAGTGGTTATATGTACCGCTGTGTAGTAACCAACGCATGTCTTGTAGCAACTATATCCAATGCCATGACATTAACTGTTGCCAACTCTCCGGTAACAACTTTGCAACCAACTAATAAAATAGTTTGTTCAGGCGACAATACCACTTACACGGTTACCGCTACAAGTTCCGCACCCATCAGCTACCAATGGCAGGGCTCTGTAGATGGTATCACCTGGACCAACATCGCCAACGGTGGTATCTTCTCCGGCGCTACCACTACTACGCTCACCCTAACAGGTGTGTATCAAGGTACTTTTAACAGGTATCGTTGCGAGCTGAATACAGGCTGTATACCTGCTGCTACTACCAACGTAGCTACGCTGACTGTTGAAACAGCTCCGCTGATCAGCATCAACCCATCCAACCAGGTGAAGTGTGTAGGGCAGAATGCTTCATTCGCTATCAGCGCTACGGGTTCTAACATTACCTACCAGTGGCAGGAAAGCACAAACGGTGGTACCAGCTGGGCTAATGTTGCCAACGGTGGTGTATATACCGGCGCTACTACCAACAACCTGAAGCTGACAGCCGTGCCTGCTACAATGAATAGCTACAGGTACAGGTGCGTAGTGACAGGCTCATGCCCTACGGTTAAAACTTCTACTTCGGCTACACTTACGGTTAATACCCCGGTAGCCATCAATACCAATACGCCCACTGCACTTACTTTCTGCAGCGGCAGCAATACCAGCCTGTCGGTAAGTGCTACGGGCACCGGTATCAGCTACAGGTGGTACCTGAACGTGAACGGTGTATGGACCGCATTGAATAACAGCAGTACTTATTCAGGCGTTACCACCGCCACGCTGAACATCAGCAATATGGCCGCGCCGGTTAATACAATTGTATACCAATACCGTTGTGTAATAACAGGTATCTGTAATGTGGTGAGTTCAAATACTACTACAATTACTGTACATGCACGCCCCACAATTACATCCAATCCATCGAACATAACACGTTGCGACAGCACAGGCCCGCTCAATTTCAAAATAACAGCTACCGGGTCGCAACTGGTATACCAGTGGCAACTGAACACGGGCAGCGGATGGAACAACCTGGTGAACAACAGTACCTACAGCGGTGTGACTACACCCAACCTCGGACTGTCTAACGTGTTCTATAGTATGAACGGATACCAGTACCGTTGCTTCATCACGGGTGTATGTACGCCAACGGCTACGTCTTCGGTAGCTACGCTTACAGTTAATCCACTGCTGCTGCCATCGGTAGTGGTGAACGTGACCAACGATGATATTTGCGTTGGTACTTCGGTTACCTTCACGCCTTCTCCAACAAACGGTGGTACCAGCCCATCGTATGTATGGAAGCGCAATGGTGCAACAGTGGGTACAGGTAGTTCTTACACCACTACTACACTTGCTAATGGCGATGAGGTATGGTGCGATATGACATCGAACGCGGTATGCCCGCTGCCAAAAACTGTACGCAGCGACAATACCATTACAATGAAAGTGACACCGTACTCAACACCAACTATCGTGGTTACTTCGGACGTAGGCACCACATGGTGCAGCGGCAAACCTGCCGTATTCAGGGCCAACATTACCAACGGTGGTATGACGCCAATGTATGAGTGGCAGGTGAACGGCCAGATAGTGGGCTCGAGCATAGATACTTACCTTACTGCACAATTGCTGAACGGAGACCAGGTGCGTTGCAGGCTCACAAGCAGCCTCAAGTGCCCCTCGCCAACTGTGGTAACCAGCAACACACTGACGATGACCATCAACCAGACTACACGTTCAAGCATAGTAATAGCGCCCAACCCCGATAGCGTGGTGTGCGCAAAAGCGGAAGTAACGATGTATAGCTTCTTCACCAATGGTGGAGCTACCCCATCCTTCCAGTGGATGCTGAACGGACAGGATATACCCGGCGAAACAGGTGGTACTATGAAAACAACGTCGCTGAATAATGGCGATATGATACAGTGCCGCTTCATCAGCAGCGCTACCTGCGTATTCCCCGAGGAGAGCCTGCCGGTGACATTCAGTGTCAACCCGCTGTTGGATCCTTCGGTGAGCGTAATAGTTTACTATATAGGTAACGAGACATTCAGGTTTACAGCTATACCGGTAAATGGCGGACCTAACCCGTCTTACCAGTGGTACAAAAATACTGTACCTATATCAGGCGCTACCAGCGAAACTTATGACGCAGTAGGCATCAGCAAAACTGATAAGATACATGTACTGATGGCAAGTAGCGAGGACTGTGTGAACCCTGAATTGCTACAGGTAAGCAGCAGGTCTCTGACTACGGGCGTAGGCGAGTTGTCGAACAGCTTTGCAGACCTGGGCCTGTACCCCAACCCCAACAAAGGGCAGTTCAACATCAAGGGTACACTTAGCAAGCCTGTGGCAGACAAAGAGGTGATGGTTAAAATCACCAACTCTGTAGGCCAGGCAGTATATACACAGGTATACAATGCAGGTGGTGTCAACATCGACCTGCCGGTGCAGTTGCAGCACGACCTGCCCAACGGCATGTACCAGGTGAATGTGGCCATAGATGGCAATGTAACAAACCTGCGTTTCGTGCTCAATAGGTAAGAGTTATTTTAAACACACTCATATAAAAAACGGCTCCCGATTGGGAGCCGTTTTTTTATTGTCATAATAAATCTTAAATATTTTTATAGTTTAGTT
>CALEZD010000120.1 GCA_937928385.1 uncultured Bacteroidota bacterium | reverse complement strand
AGTACAGTAAAAAGGCACTCAACTTAAGTTACCAGATTGGCACACCTTATATCCGAATCAATACTTTCCGCAATATGAGTAAGGTATATACCCTGCTCAACAACTACGAGGAAGGTTATAAATATTTAAATCAATATATAGCTATTAAGGATAGCATTAATGATCTGAGCAAGGAGAAAGCTTTTGCCCAGGCTGAGGCCGAATTTAAAGTGAGGAGAACAACGGACTCCTTAAAGTATGCTAACTTATTGAAAGACCAGGAAATCCAAAAGAGGCATAACGACAGGAACATGATTATCATCATTTTGTGTCTTGCAGGCGTGTCGGCCCTGCTATGGGTAAACAGGCAAAAAATTAGGCATCTGCAGAAAAGAAGAGATGCAGAAGAGCAACTTAGAGTATTGACCAATAACATTAAAGAAAAGAACGAACTCATCGATTCTATATCAGCCGATATTGCAAAGTTGCAAACAGAAGGAGCGGATGCAACGACAGAAAGTGAACTGCTACTGAGTGAATTGCAACAATCGATTCTGCTTACAGATGAGCAATGGGATAATTTTAAGGCAACTTTTGAAAAGGTACATCCCGGCTATATCGTACGAGTAAAAAATAAACTACCTGACCTTACCCCCGCCGAAATCAGATTTATCGTTCTGAGTAAACTCAGATTATCCACACGCGAAATGGCGGGCATGATGGGCATATCCCAACCGGCAGTCAGGTCAAACAAGTATAGGTTAATGAAAAAGATAGGTGTGGACAACAATGAAGAGCTGTTTACCCTGTTAGAAACGATATAACGCCCACGCATAAGTACCTGATAATCAATCAGAAACTCGTCACACATTTGTAGCTATACCTGTCACGCTTTTGCATCTTCAAAAACTTGCAGACGGGCATACTGTATTGCATTTTTGTCTCAGATGAAATTCACTGCAGATAAATATTCAATATGGACATTACTGATAATAGTGCTTAACCTATTAGCAGTAATTGCCGTGTATGCATACTACACATGATTATTTATCCTTAAGTGCATTTCTCTACCATCATCATTTTTTTTGACATACAACATATAGAGCTATGAGTAAATTTTATGTATTCCTTTTGGGCTTCATATTATTGAACGCCACACACATGCATGCCGGAGACCGGCAAGACCGTAATCTGCGCCGCGGCAGTAAATACCAGAATAGTAAAATAGCTACGGGGGGTAACCATACTCTGGAGATAAGGAACGGTAAACTCTGGGCAAGCGGGCTTAATGATTACGGCCAGTTAGGAGATGGGACAACTACTAACAGGAAGACTCCTGTACAGATAGGTAGTAGTGATAGCTGGGTGAGTGCGGCATGTGGGGATGATTTTTCTTTAGGCTTGAGAGCGGATGGTACACTCTGGGCATGGGGAGCAAATTATTGGGGTCAGTTAGGAGACGGTTCCGGTAATAATAAATATAGCCCTGTTCAGGTTGGTACAGGCACCGATTGGGTAAGTGTGGCAGCAGGTGTGAACCATACATTAGCAATTAAATCTGATGGTACGCTGTGGTCATGGGGGGATAATACTATGGGACAATTAGGCTATAACACTTCTACAACACCGGTATTTAGCCCGGTACAGGTAGGTACTGCCAATAACTGGGTAAGTGTGAAAGGGGGTAGTCGTCATTCTTTAGCATTACGGGCAGATGGTACACTATGGTCATGGGGCTATAATTTCGTAGGTCAGCTGGGTGATGGTACAACTACAAACAGAACCACCCCTGCACAGGTAGGTACTGCTGATAATTGGGTAAATATTTCAGCAGGACAATTTCATTCTATAGCCTTGAGAGCAAATGGTACAATATGGACATGGGGTTGGAATGGCTATGGACAGTTAGGTGATGGCACTACTACTAACAGAAGCATCCCTGTACAGACAGGCAGTTCTGATAAGTGGGTGAACATAACTGCGGGCAGGTTTCATTCTATGGGCGTGAAAGCCAACGGTACACTCTGGGCATGGGGCAGAAATTTTGAAGGCCAGTTAGGTGATGGCACTACTACAAATAAAAGCAGCCCGGTACAGGCAGGTAGTGCTGATACATGGGTAAACCTTGCTTCAGGCTGGTATCATTGCTTAGGGATGAGAGCTGATGGTACCCTATGGGGGTGGGGTAATAACGCGTACGGGCAGTTAGGAGATGGTACTAATACTAATAGGAGTAGCCCAATACAGGTGCGCACCGCCCCTGCTGAGTGGGTGCAGGTAAAGGGAGGCTATAGGCACAGTTTAGGTCTTAAAACAGATGGTAGTGTATGGGCATGGGGTGATAATACTTACGGATCGTTAGGTAATGGCACTACCAATAATAGCAGCAGCCCGATACGAGTGGGCACAGCAAATAATTGGGTAAGTATTTCGACCGGATACTATCATTCTTTAGGATTGAGAACCGACGGTACGCTTTGGGCCTGGGGCTATAATGGATACGGAGAACTGGGTGATGGTACCAATACACAAAGAAACAGCCCCATACAAGTAGGTGCAGGCGCAAACTGGGTATCTATTGCAAGTGGACAATATTTTACAATAGGATTGCGAGCCGATGGGACTCTGTGGACGTGGGGGCGTAACACATACGGGCAGTTAGGAGACGGTACGAATTCGAATAAAAGCAGTCCTGTACAGGTAGGTACGGATACCAATTGGGTAAATATTACAGCAGGTGGTTATCACTGTTTAGCAGTGAAATCGGACGGTACGCTTTGGGCTTGGGGGCGTAACTTTACTGGTCAAATAGGAGATGGGACTACCAACCATCGTAGTAGCCCTGTGCAGGTAGGTACAGATACAAACTGGGTGAGTGTATCAGCCGGATTAAACTTTTCTACCGGATTGAAATCAAATGGCACACTATGGGGCTGGGGGCATAATTATGCTGGTCAGTTAGGAGATGGGACATTTACTGACAGATATAGTCCGGTGCAGATAGGCACAGCAAATGATTGGATAATGTCTGCTGGCGGAGGGCATCACAGTGCAGCCATCAAAGCTGATGGCACTTTATGGACATGGGGTTTCGGCGATGAAGGCAGTTTAGGAGATGGAACTACTGCAAATAGGAATAGCCCCGTACAGGTAGGTACGTCAAAAGAATGGGTTAGCGTCTCAGGGGGATACTTTTATACAATGGTGTTAAATGCCCAGAGAAATAAATTTTGTGCAACGGGTGAGAATATTAGCGGTCAGTTAGGAGACGGCACTACAACCAATAGAAATACGTTTGTTTGCGCCTTGCTGTCCACACCTGTTACCATTCCCAAACAGCCATATGACACTACAATATGTAACGGAAATAATGCAGCCTTTGTAGTAACAGCAACAAGTGCTACCAGCTACCAATGGCAGGTAAATAGCGGCAGCGGCTGGACCAACCTGACAAACACCGGTATATATAGCGGAGCTGATAATGATACATTACTATTGATAGCGCCGACAAGCAATGTGGATAGTAACCGGTATCGTGTAGTTATCAATGGAACAGACACATCTGATTCAGCTCAGATATTTATTAATACTCCGCCTAACATTGTTACGCAGCCTACTCCCAAAACAATATGCGATGGTGATAGTGTGACATTCTCTGTAACTACTACAGGAACGGTAGATTCATTTCAATGGTATGGCTTCACCGGATCATTCACAGGTATTGTTACTGATGGTACTTATCCGCAAGGTATTGTTTCAGGTAGTCACACCAATACCTTAGCCATAGCCAACACATCGAGCTCGATCAGTGGCTATAAATTTTTCGTAGTAGCGATGGGTCCATGTTCCCTTGCTGATTCTAGTGATTCAGCACTTCTGACTGTAAATACCGCACCGAGTATCACAACACAACCTGTTAACAGAACCATTTGCGAAGGCGACACCACTACCTATACTATGGCAGCGACAGGTACGGGGCTTACTTATCAGTGGTATTACACTGATAGCTTAGGATTAGTGATGCTTTATATGATGGATGGTACATATAGTTGGGGTACAGTAAGTGGTGCTACCACCGGCACGATGACATTATCGAATGTTTCTTCAACTATCAATGGGCTTTATTTCAAAGGAGAAGTTTCCGGTACCTGTGCGCCACCGGATACATCAAACTTAGTATCCCTGAAAGTTAACACCTCACCGAATATAACAGCAGACCCTACCAGCAAAACTATATGCGCGGGTAGTAATACTACATACAGCGTTACAGCTACAGGTGCGGGCTTGACCTACCAATGGCAGGCCAGCATCAACGGAGGTATCAGCTATAATAACCTCAGCAATAGCGGCATATACAGCGGTGTGACTACTAACACACTAGCTCTCACTAACCCAACCTCCGGCTACGACGGGACGATATACAGAGCGATAGTAAGCGGTAGCTGCATGCCTTCAGATACTTCTGATACAGCATCTCTGACAATCAATACAGCGCCCAGCATAATCAGCTACCCCTCTAATAAAACCATTTGTGACGGTGGCAGCACGAATTTTAGTTTGTTCGCTATAGGTACCAACGTCACCTATCAATGGCAGGTAAGCACCAACGGTGGCAGCACCTGGACCAATGTTAGTAATGGTGGTATATATAGTGGTGCTACCAATACCGTGCTATACTTAACCAGTGCACCGGCAAGTATGAATAACTACAAATACAGGGCAATAGCAAGTGGCACATGTACGCCGAGTGAAACCAGTATTGAAGTAACACTAACCTTTAATACAATACCAAACATCACTGCCAACCCTACAAATAAAACCATATGTGAAGGCAACAATACATCCTATAGCGTAACTGCGACAGGTACAGGCTTAACATATCAGTGGCAGGTGCATGATGGCACATCGTGGAGCGATGTGACCAATACAGGTATCTACAGCGGAGCTACCACGTCAACTCTGTCTATTACCGCAGCTACCGCAAGCTACAATGGCTACCAGTACAGGGCAATAGTAAACGGCACATGTACACCATCAGATACTTCTGATATAGTATCATTAACCGTGAATACTGCGCCAAACATTTCGTCACACCCTGCAAACAGTATTATATGCAACGGCGCAAATACATCATTTACCGTAGCAGCCACAGGCGCAGGGCTCACCTACCAATGGCAGGTATATAATGGCACTTCATGGAGCAATGTGACCAACGGTGGTATTTATAGTGGTGCTACTTCTAATACATTAACGCTTACAGCAGCTACAGCAGCAGTGCATACTTTCCAATACCGTTGCGTAGTGAGTGGAGCGTGTACACCACCTGATACATCTGATGCCGCGCTGTTATTTGTCAAAACCAACCCTGTTGTTAACACACACCCTGTAAGCAAAATTCTGTGCCAGGGCAACAATACTACATACACTGTTGCCGGCACCAGCACTTATCCGCTCAGCTACCAATGGCAGGGTTCTGTAGATGGTATCAGCTGGAGCAATATTGTTAATGGTGGTATCTTCACAGGAGCTAATTCCGCTACAC
>CALEZD010000119.1 GCA_937928385.1 uncultured Bacteroidota bacterium | reverse complement strand
AAGACGGCGTGAGGTTTGCAAGAAATTATACTTCATTGAAGAAGGGCTAACGAAAACCTTCTTTTCAAATGAAGAAAAAGAATTCATTATGCAGTTTTTTGCTGAACATGCATTATTTACTGTTGTCGATAGTTTCGTTAGACAAACTCCATCTACGTATGAAATTATGGCACTCGAAAATACTACAGTAACTTATATTACGTGGACAGATTTACAAATACTGTGTAAAAAGCATCATTGTATTGAAGCTGCCTTCAGCAAATTACTATCAATAGCCACTATCAACATGATGAAACGTATAAGTGAAATGCTGGAAGAAAGTGCTACTGAAAGATACAATCACTTCCTTGATGATAATGGGAAATTGCTTCAACGTATTAGCCTTGGCGACCTATCCAACTATTTAGGTATTACGCAGGTTTCATTAAGCAGAATAAGAGCGAACAAGTAAGTTTTATCAATTGTAAAAAACAGGATTGGATAGCTGTAGTAGTTTTGTGATAAAATATTATCTCAAACGAAATTTCAAGACATGCTACAACTCAGGCCTGTATGCGAACACTGTGGTAAGAGCCTTCCAGCAGATGGCGCCGAAGCAATGATATGCTCTTTTGAATGTACATTTTGTGCAGACTGTGTAAATGACATACTCTATAATGTTTGTCCAAATTGTGGCGGAGGTTTTGAACAAAGACCTGTTAGGACTGATGAAATGTTGGCACAATATCCACCCACTAAGTTGAAAATTCATAACCCTGTAAAGCCGGAACAATTTAAGGCAATACTATCCAGGTATAAAAACATTCCACCCTCAAAACGATGACCGGATATTGCATTGCATAGTCTCTTTCAATCATTTATTACGACGCTTTAGCTTTTTATCATTTGTAAAAAAATAAGCCATATTCTCAAAATAGTTTTGCATCATAAAATCAATTTAATATGCAAAACTTCACACTCTCTCAAAAAGCAAGCTTATTTGTAGCTATTGCAGTCTGTATTATTGCCCCTATAATAGGGTACATAAAAATCGGTTGGCCTCCTGTTATTATAGTTGGTGGGTCAGCAATTATTGGTTTTTTCTTTTGGTACTTCACGTATCTGAAAAAACCAAACGACCCTAAACTGATACTACCAATATTTATCTTAACGGTTGCTGCACTCCAAACCCATATGGTTGAAGAATATTTTACAGGATTCGGCCCTGCGGTATCAAGAATATTTGACGTGCCTTGGACTGAACAGAGCTTTCTGATGGTATTTATGATGATTGGTCCCATTATCTACACACTAACTACTCTTGGTTTATATTATCGTGTGCCTCTTGCCGGCTTTGTCGCTTGGTTTATATTCATTGGTCCGGGGTTTGCGGAATTTACCCACTTTATATTTCCGTTGATAGAGCCAAACATACAACCGGAAAATATTAACCATGTTACACAAGTTATTCAAGGCATTGAAGTTGCAGACATGCCCAACTATTATTACAAAACTACTGGAGAATACTACTTCTCAGGTATGTGGACTGCGATATTGCCAATGATACCCGGCTCTTATGCTATTTATAAGCTAACAAAAACATACCTGCAAAGCAGGGCGCAAAATAAATAGGTTATGCCCATTGGCAATTTCAAAAATATTTCTGATATTCTTGGCAGCATTCTTTGTTATGCATCTTTCAGGCATATGGTTTGCGCAACTACCATATATCTTAAGTGCATTATTAGTTAGTATTACAGTGGTATCTATGCTATTGTTACTAAACAAATGGTTTTATAACAAAACTACAAAGAATGCTGCCACAGATATTGGACTAGAATCAGTTACCGTCAATAGTTTAATATCCGGATTGCTATTGACCCCTTACATAGCAAATCATCGAACAAATCCAAAATATCATTGTCCTTCCCGGTCGCATACCACTGCCTAATATTTTCAATATCCCATGCCATCGATGCTTTACCGTTTTGACCTTTATTCGGATACCAATACGGATCCTGATCGGGAAAAATAAAAAGAGGAGAAATCAGTAACGAAACTAATTTCTCCTCATTTTTTGTGCCCAGAACAGGAATCGAACCTGCACTACCTTGCGATAACCAGATTTTGAGTCTAGCGCGTCTACCAATTCCGCCATCTGGGCCCGTTGCTGATTGTATCAGCGGGTTGCAAAACTATTCATTCTTTCCTGAATGCGCAACAGATATTTTTTCCTGAAATATTGCTCTTTTATCTGCCCCAGCAGCAGCCTGCTATGGTCGCCTGTGTCGTATTTACCGACCAGCGGGCGGGTTTCGTTTTCCCAGTCCTGCAGCAGCTCTTGCAGCATGTGGCGGGCGCGCTCCAGGGTTTCTTCGCCGGCATCTTCCATCTCGTATTCACTCAGCAGTTCGTTCAGCTCCATCATCTCCATCAGGAAGGCGGGCGGCAGGCTGTATTTCTCCTCATCTTCCAGCATGCCCTCCAGTTTCAGCACATAGGACATAGTGGCATCGGGGTTGTTCAGGGTTTTCCATGCCTGGTTGTTGGCCGATGACAGTTGCAGTGCCAGCGCCTGTTCTTCTTCCTCCGCCATGCTGAAACGGTCGGGGTGGTATTGGCGGCTCAGCTCATAATATTTAGCTTTAACCACGGCGGGGTCGGGGTTGAAACTCTGCGGTATGCCGTACAATTCAAAATAGTTAACCATCGGGCAAAGTTCCGCATGTTATCTTTACCAACAAAATGGCTGACAGATGACTAAAATAGGCGTGATAAAAGAAAGAAAAACACCGGAGGACAACAGGGTGTTGTTTACGCCCGTACAGTGCAGGCATATCATGGCCAAGTACCCCGGGGTGGAGATAGTGGTTGAGCCGTCGGACGTGAGGTGCTATAAAGATGATGAATACCGGGCCGAGGGCATAAAGGTAACTGAAGACCTGGCGGACTGCGATATACTGCTGGGGGTAAAGGAAGTGCCTGTGGAACAGCTGATGCCGGGTAAGACTTACTTCTTCTTTTCTCACACCAAAAAGAAACAGCCGCACAACCGGCACCTGATGCACGCGCTGATAGAAAAACGCATCCGCATGATAGACTACGAATGCCTGACTTTTAAAGACGAGCAGCGCATACTGGGCTTCGGGCTGTTTGCAGGCATAGTGGGCGCGCACAACGGGCTGCTGACTTATGGCAAAAAGTTTGGCAAATACGAACTGCCGCCTGCACATACGGTAGAAGATTTTCCCGCGCTGATAAATACCTACAGAAAAAATCGCCTGCCTGCCATAAAAATAGCAATAACGGGTTCGGGCCGGGTAGCAACAGGGGTGGTAGAGGTGATGACGCACCTGGACATAGAATCGGTAGAGCCGGAAGACTACCTGACGCACCAGTATGACTACCCCGTGTACACCCACCTGAAGGGCAGCCACCTGTATGCACGCAAAGACAATAACCTGTTTTTTCGCGACGATTTTCACGCCAACCCGCAGATGTACAAATGCCTTTTTACCAACTACATAGCCCAAACGGATATACTGATGAACGGCATATACTGGGATGCGGATATTGCCCGGCTGTTTGAGCAAAAAGACATACAGCGCAAAGACTGGCGCATCAGCGTAATAGCAGACATCACCTGCGATGTGGACGGCTCCGTACCCATCAACGTAGGCGCCAGCACAATAGCCGAGCCTGTATATGGTATCAACCGCAGTAACTTTGAAAAAGCAGCGCCCTACCAAAACACTATGGACACCATAGATGTAATGGCTGTGGACAACCTGCCCAACGAATTGCCCAAAGATGCATCGCACTACTTCGGCTCGCACTTTGAAAAATATGTGTTGAAGGAACTGCTGGAGGGGGATAGCGATATCATCCGCCGCGCCACTATATGCGAGGGCGGCAAGCTAACGCCTGAATACGAGTACCTGGCGGACTATGCATATCAATAAGGGGATTATTTTTTCTTTTTGGTACAGAGATCTTTTACCGCGGTTTCTATATCGCGGTAGTCGAAGCGGAAACCTTTGTCTATAATTTTCTCCGGGCTAACGGTGCAGCTTTTCAATACCTCTATGCTCATTTCGCCCAGCATCAGCCTGATGACAAATGCCGGTACGGTAATGGGTACTCTCAGCCCGCCTTTTGCCTTGGCCATGGTATGTATGAGTATGGAGTGGCTGACGGGTATAGGCGCTACAGCATTGTACACGCCGCTCACTTCTACCCGCTCTATGGCAAAGCGTATCATGCGGGTAAGGTCGCCGATGTGTATCCAGCTTACTACCTGCTCGCCATTGCCCAATACAGGCGCTACGCCCAGCATCATTCTTTTGCAGAACTCGCGGAAATAGCCACCATCGCGGGAGAGCACTATCCCAAAGCGCAGCACTACCCTGCGGGTAAACTCTTCAGCCGCAGCGGAAGCCTGCTCCCACTGCATACAGGTACGCCCCAGGAAGTCGGTGGCAGGGGGTGCGTCTTCTGTAAAGGGCTGTTGGCCGTTGTCATTGCCATAATATCCTGTGGCAGATGCATTCACCAGCACTTTACAATCGGGGCTATGCAGTTTCAATTGTTCTACCAGGAAGGCTGTGCTGATGGTCCTGCTTTCCAGTATATCGGTCTTGCGTTGTTCGGTCCAGCGCTTGTCGGCTATGCCTTCGCCTGCCAGGTTCACCATCGCTTCCAGCTTAGCCAGTTGTTCGGTATCTATCTTTTTGCTGAGGGGGTCGAAAAGGGCGTAGGTGGTATTTTTTATGTATTTGCGGTTTTTGTCGGGCTTGCGGGAAAAGACGATGATTTCATAACCGTCGTCAGCCAATAGCCGGGCCAAATGCCTGCCTACTAACCCTGTCCCCCCGGCTATGCCTATGATTTTCATTGGTTTTACCTGTTAACGCCTAAGATAGCAAATAATTAAAAATAAATCGCATATATATAAAGACCCAAATATGTTATTTATTAAAAATCGAACAATATTTTTTCGTTTAATACAATAAAGATAAAACCGCTACGTTCTTTCAATATACAAACCGTTTCCAGTCTATGCACAAAACTTTACTTAATCATTTTACAGTTATTCACCCGTTACAATCGCAGCCCTCAGAGCCGATAGATATGCAGCCGGATAGTTTACAGGGGTTGGTCAGCGAGTTGAAGTATGTTCTTTGCAATGATAAGAAAGAATTACTTTCTCCGCGTGCCGAAGCCATAGAGCAATTGCTTAAAAGGGCTTTACACTAACTCGATGACTGTGATTTCGGGCAGGATACCTAACCTGCCGGGGTAACCGAGGAAACCAAACCCGCGGTTGACATACAGGAACTGCTTGTCTTTTTCGTACAGGCCGGCCCAGTTTTTATATACATACTTTACGGGGCTCCATTTGAAGCCGGGTATCTCTATGCCAAACTGCATGCCGTGCGTATGCCCGCTGAATGTAAGGTCAATATCCCGGAAATCCTTAATTACCTGGTTGTCCCAATGCGATGGGTCGTGCGATAGCAGCATTTTGAAAGGAATGTTCTTTTCACCCAGCCCTTCATAAGCCTTGTGCATATCGCCGTACTTGGGGAAACCCGCTTTGGCCCCCCAGTTTTCAATACCTACCACTGCTATTTTATCTTCACCACGCTCCAGCACCACGTGCTCGTTCATCATCAGCTTCCAGCCCATTTCGGCATGGGTTTGTTTCAGCCAGTCGAGGTTCTGCTTTTTAGCTTCTTTCGTAGGCCATTGACTATAATCGCCATAGTCGTGATTGCCCAGTGTAGAATATACACCCAGCGGTGCCGAAAGTTGCGCGAATATCTCTTTATAAGGTTGTACCTCGTCGGTTTTGTAATTCACCAGGTCGCCGGTAAAAAAGATGATGTCCGGCTTTTCATTCATTATTTTTTCAATGCCCTTGGCTACCGCACGATGGTCGTCGAAGCTGCCGGAGTGTACGTCTGATATCTGTACAATCTTCAAGCCTTTGAAGGCTGCGGGCAGGTTGGCAAAAGACATCTGCATGCGCCGTACCTGGTAGTTGTACCTGTTGCTGAGGCCGTAGATGAAACCCCCGAGAGCCGTACCACCTAATATTAATGCTACCTGCTTCAGGAAAACGGAACGGGTAATGCCGCCACCGATACCACCGGCAGCGTCTGCATTTTCTTTGGATGTAGAGGCGAATATGAGCCCTGCTATCCACATCACCAGGCGGCGTATATCATCTATAGCCATGATGGCGCCTACAAGTATCTTGCCTACCCACAGGCCCATGGTAAATGCTACGAAAACATTCCTGACACCCAGGGGTACAGACTCCCAGTTGTGCGCGCGGAAGAGTGTAAAGCCTAGCCACGTAGCAAGTGTGACTGTGATGTATAAACCCATCAACCCGTACCTCCAGAAGTTGGGCATAGATTTCAGGGCCGAGCGTACAGCAATAAAACTATAAATCTCAGCCAGCGCTACTACAGTCAGGAAAATGAAAAGACGTGTCTTCATTACGGGTATGCAAAGTTAGAACATAAGGAACTCATCCAACTGATTATGTATAAGTTTAACAGTTTCTTCTTTCAATAGATTACCCTCTTTATCTATCTCGTCGTTGATACGGCTGAGGGGTATTTTATTGTATAACACGTTTACCCTCAGGTAATTGAGTACGCCTGTAAAATGGTCCATACCCCGCAGGTTGCCGCCACGGCCGTCGGCTACGCCGGTCAGCATGGCTTTTTTGTACCACCAGCATTTGCGTATATCACTATTGTCCAGCATGGTTTTGAGTACGCCGGGGAAGCTGCCATTGTATTCGGGCATGATAAATACAAACTTGTCAGAAGGTATCAGCAGGCGTTCCTCCGCCTCTTTCAGCTTACCTTGTTTCTCCCATACGTTCATCCCCTCCAGCGATAAGAGGTGAACTTCATCTTCAGATTTTTGCTGCAACAGGCGGGTATATAATGCCGCTACCCTTAGTGTCATACTATCTTTCCTGTCAGTTCCTGATATTACTGTTATCATATTGCTGCATGTAAAGGTACAAGCTTTGGCCCGCAGATTATATTGCGAATAGTTAATCGCAAATCAGGGCAATTGATAATGTTGTATTTAACTGGCCTCATGAATAGTATGGGTTTTCCCGTTCAGCAAGAATGTATCGCCTGCCCGTTTGCCTTTCAGCTGGCTGCCTATAGGCGAGGAAAGGGATACTGCATAATACTTAGCCTGTTCTATAGTAAAATGCCCTGCGCTGATAGCTATGTAAAAATTGCCATTGCTGCAATGCACCAGGCTGCCCGGCACCACTACCGGTGATGATGATTCAGGATTGATGCTCATGAGTGCCGCTTCGTCAGCTTTCGCTTTGTTCAGCCTGTCCAGGTTCATATTAATATCTTGTTGCAGCATCTCGCGGGTGGTTTCATATTTATCGCCCATGCTGCTTTTGGTTTCGTTATGCATGGCTTCGCGGCGGTCAGCCAGGGCAGCTTCTATTTCACGAATACTGTTAGCAATATGCTGTTGGCACAAACTGTACAGTTGTTGTTTCAGGTCTTTCATATCATGCATCCATTTCCATCTGGTACAGGTGCAGGCCCTTGCCCCAATAGTCGTCTTTGGTGAACATCAGTTGAAACCCGAATTTTTCGTAAAACTTATCTGTGAGCTGAGATGTACGTACGCGTATCCTTTTTATGTGCCGGTGCTCACGCAATCTGTCCAGGTTGTATTGCACCAGCATAGCGCCCACGCCCTTGCCCATATAATCAGCATCTGTCATGTACCATGATAATACGCCTGTATCTTCACCGTCAAAATTATGCCCGCCGCAGCCAATTATTTTGTCGCCGTCTTTGCATACATAAAAATCCTGGGCGTGATTATCTAAAAAACTGATGAGGTCTTTCTCCTCATGCTCCGCAAAAAACACAGGTACATGCTGGCAAAATATGTTCAGCAGGCTCTCCCTGTAGCTATTGTTATACCGCTCTATACTGTACATGCTTATTTTATTTGACACACCGGCTCATGCTTCACAGGAAAATTGACTGAAGCAGCGATAAAACATTTACCGTGCGCCGCATCATGCAGGCTGTTGGCCAGTTCTTTTTTTGATGCATCGGCAATGGTAACCACAGGGTGCAACACCACTTCCGTAAAACGCGCACCGCCGGGGGCATCCATATCCAATACGCCTGTGGCATTGTCTGTATATTCGGTCACTACAATACCCGCATCAGCACACAGGTGCAGGTACCACAGCATATGGCAACTGGAGAGTGAATACACCAGCATGTCCTCAGGGTTGTGTTTGCTGCCATCTCCCCTGAAGGGCGTATCTGACGAACAGAGAATATCCGCCTTTCCTGCTACAGAAAAAGTATGTGCCCGCTCATATTCATCGTACCTGCTGGTACCTGTTCCTTTATTACCCGTCCAGGTTATGGTTGTTGTGTAGAGGTGTTGTTTGCTCATGATTGTAAATTTATGTCAATAATATGGGACAGGTATACATCGTACTACTACCTATTTCACCATCAGGTACCCTTCCAGCCGCTCAATTTTCTTACTGTCTTCGTCAGTATTATTATTGACATCCATATTTTTGATGACAAGTTTACTGCTGCTGTCACCTTCAGCATATACGGTCATATAGCTTACGGGAATAGATGCTGACTCCGGTAGTTTTTCGATCCTTTTCAAAATCGGTTCCAGGTGCATTACTGATTTTTTAAACGCGCCCCATTCTATAGTTAAGTTCTGTTCATGGCGGTTGTTCCTGAACATCACTTTCAATGTGTCGTTGCCGGGCAGAATTATGATTTCTTCTTCCTTATTATTACTGATATGGTTATATAAATACAACTTGCTGTAACCCTGTATATCTATTTTATCCTCCTCGGTATAGTAGTAGCTATTAAGGTACCAGCGCTTATCTACCTGCTTCACATGCAGCATAGCGATAAGCGTATCTTCCATTTTACTTTTACGGTTGTATCGCGAAACATACGCATTGGCCTCAAGAGTATCCGTCGGATAAACAGACTTTTCTAACTTTTCCAGGTCCACATCATATATGTGTTGTAAGGAGCTTACCCGGTTGTGCTCTACTATATATTCTATTATACCCTGTATTTCCTGCCTGTCTTTTTTAGCTACTTCTTTCTTTGGCTCTTTTATTTTTCCCCCTTCACTCCACATCTCATTTTTCACCAGCAGTTTTTCCAACCTGTTTAACTGGCTCCTGTTTGATACACTGAACACACCCCATGGGCCGAACAGTGTTAACAGGCTTGTAATCATTAATGAGACCGGGATGATTTTAATGTTTTTTTGCCGGGAGAAAATAAAATAAATGGCCATTGCAGCCAGCCAGCAACCCAGCAACAATACATAATATCTTAGCTCTGTAACGCCATACTGGCCAATGCGCACACCTACAGCTACAAACAGCAATATGAGCAACGGCAGCAGCGCGATAAAGAAAAAGCGCATGAATAACCGTACCCAACCGTTGGCAGTATCATCTTTCAGCGGGTTGACAAGCAGTAGCGCCAGTATGCTTACCAGCGAATACCACATAATCAGTGTACTCACCCAGCCCTTGGGCAGGTTCCACTGAAACAGTATCTTCAAACCATACGCATATAATATGAGCATGTATATGGTTGACAAGGGGATAAGGATATATTGCGTAAATATTTTCAGCGCTTTGGGGAATGTTTTCTCAGTATTTATTTCTTTATAATCCGCAGGCACCCCCGCCAGGAAAAACCATGTATTAAATAACCCCGCTATATACACCCATAACTCCCCATAACGCTCATCACGCACCTCAATCTTCAACAAGTTGTTCATAGCGAATAGCGCGAGGCAAAGTCCGCCGAATAATACAGCTGAAAATATCGCTGATAATACCATTCGCGAAAACAGCATTTCATTGAACCGCCAGAAACCGGTACGTTCGCCGAAACCGATATACGGAGCCACCGCCACCCATAAATGGGCAGCAATATGCAAAATAGAGAAGACCAAAAATGGTTGAAACTGCTCCGCGTAAGTATCAGGCGCCAGGAAATACATATACCCGGCAAGCAGCAGTAATGATGCTACATGCACGCCTGCCATTATAGTCCTGCTGCCTCTCCTTTCGGCATACAAGACAGCCCCTACCGTAAGCGGCAAACCCAGCATTGTAGTGTATAACAATTTCAGCACAAACGGATTCTGCTTGAAATCATTTTCAATCAATATTGTCGCGGCTATGCAGCCCGTCAAGGCAATCAATATAGACAGCGGAAACCTGTAGAAAGTTGCGGCAGCGTTCTTAATGAGTGTGTTTAATGAGGGGAGTTTCATATATGAATAAGCTTTTGTAATAAACCTGAAAAATATCTGTCTTATTATGTGAAGCGCTTAAGATTGCTCCTTTTTCTCCCTTCTCGGCCTTCTCACCAGTTCACCACCACAGTTGGGGCAGGTATTGTTCATTTCAATAGTGCATTCGTCGCAATAAGTACATTCGTAACTACAAACGTAGGCTATGCCATCCTGTTGCAGTTCTTTATGGCAGTTCTCGCAGTTGGATTTCATTTCCATGATATGAAGTTACCATTTTTACCCGCTTATTCGCCTGCGCCATTACTTCTTCAGTTAATCCTTCATCTATGGCAATAAACGCCACAGGCAGGGGCGGTTCAGCATGATGTTCATCCAGGAACAACTGCATCCATATATTGCTGTGCCAGTCGCCCAGTTTATAACCAATGTTCCTGAACATGCCTATATCTTCAAAACCCATAGCCCGGTGAAAGGCAAGGCTAGCAGTATTGACAGATAGTATGCTTACGTATATACTCTTATACCCCTGCTCTTTCATCAATGCAAACAGGGCATCGTACAATATGCGTGCTATGCCCCTGCGGTGATGAGCTTCAGACAAATACACCGTTGCCTCGGCACACCAGCTATAGCCCATCCTTTCCCGGTGGGTACTGCCATAGGCATAACCAACTATTTCCCCATCATACTCGCAAACTAAGTAGGGGTATTGCGCACTTATTTTCGTTATCCTGTTCCTGAACTCTTCCACAGAGGGCACATCATATTCAAATGTACTGGCCGTTTGCAACACGTATGGAGTGTAAACATTTAAAATGCTGTCTGCATCATCCACGGTTGCTAACCTGATTTTGTATTCATTCATCATTACTATAATTAAAAACCCCGCCATGCGGCGGGGCTTGTTGTGTTTATCTTAAGAACAACAGCTCGCGGTACTTAGGCAGCGGCCACAGTTTGTCGTCCACTATCAGTTCCAGTTTATCTACATGGTAGCGTATTTTATCGAAGTGCGGTTTCACATCGTTGCAATACAGGTCGGCGCGTTTGTGGCTGTCTTCCACTTTGTTCGCCTTCTTGCGTGCGTCTATCATGCTCTCTACATTGTCGTTGATGTTCTGTATATGCTTGCTCACCACTTCCACCAGGTTCAACTGTGCTTTGTAGCTGTCTTCGCTTAAGCCCAGGTCTTTCAGGCCACGTACATTTTCTATCAGCGAGTTCTGGTAAGTGATGGCTGCGGGCAATATATGGTTGGTAGCGATGTAACCCAGTATACGGGCTTCTATCTGCACCTTCTTCACATATTCTTCCAGCATTATTTCCACGCGGGCTTCCAGCTCACGCGACGTATAGATATTGTTCTCGAAGAATAGCTTTTTAGCGCTATCAGTAAGGTAGGCATTCAGCGCTTCGGGCGTGGTCTTCATATTGCTCAGGCCGCGTTTTTCTGCTTCTTTGGCCCACTCGTCGCTGTAGTTGTCACCTTCAAAACGTATCTTCTTCGACTCGGCAATATAATTGCGGAGTACGTGCATGATGGCTATTTCTTTCTTATCGCCTTTTTCTATCAACCCATCCACTTCCGCCTTGAACTTCTTCAGCGAGTCGGCCATGATGGTATTGATAATCATCAGCGGCGAACCACAGTTGGCTGCAGAACCCACAGCGCGGAACTCGAACTTATTACCCGTGAACGCAAACGGACTGGTACGGTTACGGTCCGTATTGTCCATCAGCAGTTCTGGTATCTGCTTATGTATATCCAGCTTCAGTATCACTTCATCCTGCTCGCTGAATTTTTCTTTCACACGCTCTTCCACTTCGTTCAGCACCTGCGTCAGGTATTGGCCTATATATACAGATATAATAGCAGGCGGCGCTTCGTTGGCACCCAGGCGGTGGTCGTTACCGGCAGAGGCGATGGCTGCGCGCAGCAAGTCAGCGTTATCATGCACCGCTTTTATAATGTTCACAAAGAACGTCAGGAACATCAGGTTTGTACGCGGTGTTTTACCGGGCGACAGCAGGTTGACACCTGTATCGGTTGCCAGGCTCCAGTTGTTGTGTTTACCACTGCCGTTTACACCGTCAAATGGTTTTTCGTGCAACAGTACTTTCAGCCTATGACGCTTGGCTACCTTGGTCATAACGTCCATCAGCAGGCTGTTGTGGTCTACTGCTATATTCGCTTCTTCAAATATCGGCGCACATTCAAACTGGCCGGGCGCTACCTCGTTGTGGCGGGTGCGCAACGGTATGCCTAGTTTATAGGCTTCCTGCTCGTAGTCCTGCATAAAGGCGTACACACGCTCCGGTATAGTGCCGAAGTAGTGGTCGTCCAACTGCTGGCCTTTGGCGGGTGCGTGGCCTACCAGTGTACGGCCGCACAGCACCAGATCGGGGCGGGCGTTGGCCATCACTTCATCCACTACAAAATATTCCTGCTCCCAGCCCAGGGTAGCGGTTACCTTGGTTACATTTTTATCAAAGTAGTGGCAAACATCCACCGCGGCTTTGTTCAGCTCGTGGATAGATTTCAGCAATGGCGCTTTGTAGTCCAGGCTCTCACCGTTGTAAGCTATAAATATGGTAGGGATACACAATGTTTTACCCTGGCCGCTTTCTATAATGAAAGCAGGAGAAGAAGGATCCCATGCGGTATAACCACGCGCCTCAAACGTAGCACGTATACCACCATTGGGGAAGCTGGATGCATCGGGCTCCTGCTGTATCAGCGCGCCGCCTTCAAATATTTCTATGGCTGTGCCATCGCTTTTTATGGTAAAAAATGAATCGTGTTTCTCTGCCGTAGTACCTGTCAGCGGTTGGAACCAGTGGGTGAAGTGTGTTACCCCATGCGATTCGGCCCATGATTTCATGCCTGCCGCTACCTGGTCGGCTATACGGCGGTCCAGTTTTTCACCCGCCTTGATGGATGCCATCAGGCTTTTATAAGCTTCATCGCTCAGGTGCTCGCGCATGGCGCGTTCTGTAAATACGTGGCTGCCAAATATGGAAGTGATTTTTTTACCGGCATAGTGCCCGATTTTTTTCTCCTCCCTGGCCAGGTCCTGTAATGCAAGAAAACGTAAAGAAGACATTAGATTATATTTTTTGCAAATCTAAATTAATTCCTGCAAATCATCCAAATTTTTGACAAAAAACTATAAAATATAGATATAATTAAAAAAATTAATTTATCAGAAGGATGGATGAATGATATCATCATGTACGATTATTGCACTTGCAAAGTCTTCTCTTACAACACCTTGCGCAGATATATGCATTTTCGGGTTGGTCAGTTGCAGATGTATATCAAATTCGTGGTTATATTCATTCTCAGAATATTTTTCGATAATCAGGTGGTCTATAAACTCCACTCCCCGCCTGCCCTGCCATTTATAGGCAGCCTCTTTGGCGCTCCATGCCAGGGTGATGAGTTGAGGGTCGTTGCCGAAAAATACCTGCTCCCGCTCCGACAGGAATTTGTTTTGCAAGGCCTCCATATGCGGGTGCCAGCACTGTATATCTATGCCGCACTCTACATAGGGGCTCACCACCGCGGCTACATAAGGCCATGAATGTGATATGGAAAAATAATAGTGGTTATTATCTATCCGGGGCTTGTCGTGCTCATCGGGCTGTATATTCAGCAGCGGGAAGTCCTGTTTCAGGTATTTAAGCAGGAAACGCCCCGCCAGGCGCTCTATACGGCGCTTGTCGCTCTTTATATCCGGTGCGGGCATATCGGTGCGCTCAATAAAGAAGCTCTCCGGCTCCTCTATCTTCCATATAGCCGCCAGGCTGTATTTATCGCTGCTCCATTCTCTGTATAGTGGCATACCCCTCCGATTCTCCGCCTCAGGCGGAAGAGCTGTTTTAAATTAGAAAACTTTTAAACTTGACTACCAACGCTACAAAGATAACCCTACCTGCGTGTTTGGGGGTATTCTGGGAATAAAAAACAGGAAGGCCCCTTCAGGGGTTTGGGGTGCGACTATTATATTTGCGCCTATGATACTCTCTGACAAGCGCATACTGGAAGAAATGGAAAAAGGTACTATCAAAATAGAACCCTATAACCGTGCGGATTTAGGCAGCAACAGCTACGATGTGCACCTGGGGCCTACACTTGCCACCTACCGCAACCATATACTGGATGCCAAAGAACACAACAAGATAGATGTGTTTGATATACCGGAAGAAGGTTTTGTATTGTACCCGCATATCTTTTACCTGGGCGTTACCTTAGAGTACACTGAAACACATGCCCATGTACCTTTCTTAGAAGGTAAGTCCAGCACCGGGCGACTGGGTATAGATATACACGCCACGGCCGGCAAGGGCGATGTGGGCTTCTGCGGCAACTGGACACTGGAAATCTCAGTAAAGCAACCCGTGAAGGTATACAAAGGCATGCCCATAGGGCAATTAATATACTTCCCCGTAGATGGTGAGATAGAAGTGAAATACAACCAGAAGAAAAACGCCAAATACAGCAACCAGCACAATATGCCCGTAGAGAGTATGATGTGGAAGAATAAGTTTTGAAAAACTTTTTGAATCATTATGAAACCGACACTATCTATATCCTTTGTTATATTTTCCGCACTAATTATTCTTTCATGTGAATCTAATGATTTTCAAAATAAAGAGAATACAAGGGATAGTATTGCCAGGCAAAGCAATGAAAAATATGAGAAAGACGATAATGTTGTCCCAAATCAATATCACCAACATTTAGAACCAATACAATCACTGCCTGAAAATATTGCAACTTTTATACCAGATGGTTTTGTAACATTAGATACAGCATTTGGCGACTTTAATAATGATAGAATTAAAGATCTAGTATTAGTCATTTGTAAGGCAAATGAACGAGATACTTGTGCTGAAAGACCCATATTAATATTACTGGGTATTGATAGTAATCAATACAAGTTGTTAGCAAGAAATAACAATGCTGTATATAAAATATGTGACAACTTAATGACAGGTAACCCTTTTATGGGCATAGCTGTGAATAAAGGCTATTTCTCTATTGAGCACTATGAAGGTTATCGCGATTCAAGAGACGCTAGAACCATCACTTTCAAGTACTCTAAAGAAACTGACAAATTCTATCTATATAAGGTCATTTTGGAGCGAAATATAATAAATTGGGATACCAACAATCCTGATGATAATGTAATAGAGAAGGTAGTAAAAGTAGTGAAAACTACTAAGGACTTTGGTAGTATCCCATTTGATGACTACCATAACAATGATGTTATTATTGAGTAAAATTCAATTTGTGAGACATAGACCCCGTCTACGTCTCACCCGGCAGCAAGTCCCCTGACTTGCGATAACTACTGCTATAATATTAAAGCTAAGAATGTGCATTAACTATTTCGTAGATAATTTACTTTTGAATTAATGTATGCAAGTAAGCTTATTGGTGTGTTTCTTCTTTACTTTCTCCTAATGACCCCATCAAAGTCAGGAGCACAGGGTAAAACAATTATTATTGATACCCTTACAGGATTCATACCTTCTTACCTGGATAATTCTAAAAATCGGCAAGGTTGGGATGAATTGGCTATGAATCATAGGTATGCCGGAGCTGAACAGCTGTATTCCGAAAATATTGACACCACAGTTTTCCCTAACGTACTAATAACAGGATTTACAGAAAATGACTTGCGGCTTCGACTGGATAATAAAGGTGGAATATTTGAACTAAAGGGGTTGCAAACTGCGGTTAGTGATACTATACGAATTAACACATGGCGCATATACAGCAACGGCATTACAGATACACTGACCGGGTCTTCAGGCTATTACAGACAAGTTAATGATAGCCTGGTGCCTAACTCTGGAAAATTCACAGATTTTGTCAAGTACAAAAAACATAAGGGGCATACTTCGCTAGCTACATTAGAAATAGTTTTAAATGGCAAATTATATATCATTCCTGTAGAAGCTCAAAAAAGTGAATCTGTAACAAACGGGCATGGGCACAAACCGTTGAGAAAATATAATAGATATACATCCGGAAATTCTAAAAAAAGGAAGCATCGATTCAAACGTATTGTAGTGGGTTATACAACTACAGAGTGGCTATTTACTGCGACTTTGGAGCTACACCCGTGATTCGTTCGCCCCGGGTAGGCATAGACCCTGTCTCTGTCCCGTTAGACGTAGACCCCATCTACGCCTCGCCCGGCAGCAAGTCCCCTGACTTGCGATAACCATGCAAAATTAATAGACCTGCTATAAACATTAACTTGTAAAACACAACAAATTTACGTATATTTACATTTAATACCGCCTGCTTATCAAGCAGGGTATCGAAGCTCTTTGACATGAAAACAAGCGTATGCAGTTGTTACAATCAGTTACAGTTCCAGACATTTTTTATTCCAATTTTTCAGGCATCATTTTGGAACATTTCATATTACAAGTCCCCAGTCTGGGGTCCCGATAGCTATCGGGATAGGGGGTCAACTCGCGCCGGACTAATTTCAAATAATTATGTTCCAATTTTTTATTCCGTTTTTCGGGAACACTTTGGCAACACTTTTGAAGTTGAAATTGAATTTCAACCAGTTATCAAAAACGCGGTTGCAGAAATTTGAAAATTCCGGCATCACTTTGGCAACACTTTGCCATTTCCGGAACAAAATCCACACCGAAAAACGAAGAAAAAGAGCGGGAAACGAGACTCGAACCCGCGACCCTCAGCTTGGGAAGCTGATGCTCTACCAACTGAGCTAT
>CALEZD010000118.1 GCA_937928385.1 uncultured Bacteroidota bacterium | reverse complement strand
AATACAATAAACCTCTAATCACTTGATATCCTTTGGTTTATGCGTATAAACCTGTTTTAAATAAAAAGGCTCAACATGGGCTAAACTGACAATTCTGTTACAATTGTACTCTTCGAATGCATATTGGATCCATGCATGGGTATCAGGTAGGGTTGTGTTGTTTACTGCTATGTCCCTATCAGCAAAGGCAGCTATTACCGAGGCGTCTGTATGTCCCGTTATATATAGTTTCCCTTGAAACTGCCCTATACAACGGGCTATACCTGCCGTATCTATATGCTGTGGCTCTAATACTGTATTCTGTGCCTTATCGTAGGCAGCTACAAAGTACTCCCCCTCCCTGGCCTGCAAAACAGACATATATACACTTGCAGTATTAGCAGTGTCATATATTCCTCCCAGCGATAATAACAGCAGCCTGTTATGCATCATTAAGGGTTTATCCAATGCATAGCAATATCCTTTTGCTGTAGCCAGCCCTATCCTCAAGCCTGTATAGGAGCCCGGACCGCCATTTACACAAAAGGCAGCAATGTCCGGCAACCCTATATTGTTTTCCTCCAGCAGGCTGTCGATATCATTATTGATGGTAGCGGCATGGTTGCGGGCATTCGCCTGTTCTTTCACGGCAATCAACTCGCCGTCTTGGGCCAATACCACAATGCCTGTTTCGGCAGAGGTATCAATATGCAGGATATAAGACATAAAGGACTGCAAATATACATTACCCGCCCCGGTGGCGGAAATCAGTTCTTTCATGTAGGTTTGCACTTATGGAAAAGAAAGTAATTCGCACTGACAATGCGCCTGCGCCTATAGGGCCTTACAGCCAGGCTATTCAATACGGGAACATGCTATTTGTTTCGGGCCAGGTTGCTATTGACCCGGCTACCGGCGAAGTGGTTCAGGGCGATATACAGTTGGAGACACGCCAGGTAATGGAAAACCTCAAAGCTGTATTGGCTGAAGCGGGAATGGATTTTTCAAACATCATTAAATCCAGCATATTTCTAATGGATATGGGGCAATTTGCGCTGGTTAACGAAGTGTATGGATACTATTTTGCCGACAACGCGCCCGCCCGCGAAACGGTGCAGGTAGCAGGCCTGCCTAAAGGTGTAAATGTGGAAATCAGTGTAATAGCGGGCAAGTAAATCCACCGGTTGGACGAATCCCCTTAAACCATTGAAAATACTGCATTCTATATATTGTTAATACCCCTGATATTCCTTGCTGAAACAGGGGATTTTCGCTATATTTGCAAGGTTATATTTAACCTGGTATATAAGGCAAAATCAATATGCATTTTTGCCGTTGCCAACAAATCATTCCGGGGCTGAGAAGCCCTGCTGTTCAACAAGTTTATGAGTATAGAAAATACTGCTGTTAACACACCCACTCCTACCGGCTACGATGCTGCGAGTATACAAGTATTAGAAGGTCTGGAAGCTGTGCGTAAACGCCCGGCGATGTATATAGGTGATATTGGTGTAAAAGGCCTGCATCACCTTGTATACGAGGTGGTAGATAACTCTATAGATGAAGCGCTGGCGGGGCATTGCAAAAACATTACGGTAACCATACACACCGATAATTCTGTCAGCGTGCAGGACGATGGCCGTGGCATACCCACAGGCATACACCCTAAAGAAGGCCGAAGCGCACTGGAAGTGGTAATGACTGTGTTGCACGCAGGCGGTAAATTTGACAAGGATTCTTATAAGGTATCAGGTGGTTTGCACGGCGTAGGTGTGAGTTGCGTAAATGCGCTCAGTAAGCACATGCATACTACAGTACACCGCGATGGCAAAATTTTTGAACAGGAATATGAAAAAGGTATTCCCATGTACCCTGTACGGGAAATAGGTGTAAGTGATAAACGTGGTACACACCAGCACTTTCATCCGGACGACAGCATTTTCAAAGAAACACTATACAACCGCGAAATACTGGCCGGCCGCCTGCGGGAACTTTCTTATCTGAATAAAGGCATCAACATAATACTTATAGATACCCGGGAGCAGGATGAAAACGGTAATGAGCTAAAAGAAGTATTTTATAGCGAGGGTGGTATAGTGGAATTCGTACAGATGCTGGACGAATCAGCTAAACGCAGCCCATTGCTGGCAATGCCTATATACGTAGAAACGCACGACCCCGAAACCAATGTTGCAGTAGATGTAGCGCTGAATTACAATACATCTTACAACGAGCACATCTTCTCTTATGTTAATAACATCAATACTATAGAAGGCGGTACACACGTTGCGGGGTTCCGCAGGGCTATTACCCGCGTGTTCAAATCTTACGGCGACAAAAACAAATTATTTGAAAGGGCAAAAGTTGAAATAACCGGTGATGACTTCCGCGAAGGGCTGAGTGCAATTATTTCAGTAAAAGTACCTGAACCGCAATTTGAAGGGCAAACCAAAACCAAGCTGGGCAATAACGAAGTGATCGGCGTGGTGGATGTAGCGGTAAGCCGTGTATTGGAAGCCTACCTGGAAGAAAACCCCAAACAGGCAAAACTAATAATAGACAAAGTAATAATAGCAGCGCAGGCGCGCGCCGCAGCACGTAAAGCCCGCGAACTGGTACAACGTAAGAGTGTATTGTCCGGCGGGGGTATGCCAGGCAAACTGGCCGACTGCTCAGACAAAGACCCTGAGCGTTGCGAACTGTACCTGGTGGAGGGTGACTCAGCCGGTGGTACAGCCAAGCAAGGCCGCGACCGTAGCTACCAGGCTATATTGCCATTACGTGGTAAAATATTGAACGTAGAAAAAGCGCAGGAACATAAGATATACGAGAACGAAGAGATTAAAAATATGTTCACGGCACTGGGTGTATCTGTAGGTACCGAAGAAGACCCCAAAGCGCTGAACCTGGCGAAGCTGCGTTACCACAAAATCATCATCATGACCGATGCCGATGTAGATGGTTCGCACATTGCCACCTTAATACTCACTTTCTTCTTCCGCTATATGACGGCACTTGTAGAGCAGGGGCACGTGTACCTCGCGCAGCCGCCACTCTACCTGGTGAAGAAAGGTAAAGACCAGGAATATGCCTGGACGGAAGAACAACGCAAAGCCGCTGTAGAGCGCCTGGCCAATGGTAAGGAAGACAGTGTGAACATACAGCGTTACAAAGGTTTGGGTGAAATGAATGCTGACCAACTCTGGGAAACAACAATGAACCCCGATACAAGGCAAATGAAGCAGGTGAGTATTGAAAGCGCCGCCGAGGCCGACAGGGTATTCTCAATGTTGATGGGCGACGAGGTAGGACCCCGCAGGGAGTTTATAGAGAGCCATGCCAAATATGCCAAACTGGATGTATAATAATAACAGCTTTTGATATGGGCGCCCTGCGAATGCAGGGCGTTTTTGTTGTATAATTATATTCAAAAACAACGATATGGCATTGCTGAAAAATATATCATTAGTGTTGTTGGTACTAGCCCGGGCCGGCACTATGTTATATGCACAGGCTATTGAACCCGGACAATTGAACCCGGACAGTGTAAATAAGCTGGCTGAAATATACCGGAAGGCAGGGGGTGAATACTACAGTAAAGGGGAAGCTGAAGCAGCAATCACCAACTTTATGAAAGCTTATGAATTATATCAGCGTGGCCTTAACTCAAAAGATATGGCCATTTGCCTGCATAGTATAGCGTTT
The DNA here is from genome assembly GCA_937928385.1 of uncultured Bacteroidota bacterium. Classification (GTDB taxonomy): domain Bacteria; phylum Bacteroidota; class Bacteroidia; order Chitinophagales; family Chitinophagaceae; genus UBA5543. Next base: position 23,511 of record CALEZD010000118.1, on the reverse strand, counting down.
GCTTACGATGAGCTATTGCATAACGACCAACAGGCATTGCAATATGTAGAGAAAAGCATTGTTGTTCACCGAAACGACAATGACACGCTTGAAATGGCGAATATGTATAAGTACATGGGTATGTTGAAAGCCAGGATGGGTAACTATGCAACTGCCAAAGAAGATATCCGGGCAGCTGTGAGTTACTTCAGCCTTAAAAATTACGAACCGGGGATAGCTGTAAGCATGTATGATATGGCACTGGTATATATCAATGAGAAAAAAGCCGACTCGGCACTTTTTTATCTTGAAAAAGCAAAGATGTATTGGGTTGAACGCAAAAATCCGGGTAGAATATTCGGTATCAACAATACATTTATCGAATTAACACATAGTATCAACGATACCGGGAAGGGCTCTACACTCATCAACGAAAACAGGCAAATACTTACTTCCGGGAATATTTATTTTCGGGACAAGCTGAAGTTTTACTACCTCGCAGCGAAATATTATGGTAATAATAGTATGCCCGGCCAACCTGATTATAAAGGATTGTATAACCGCTTGGCAGATAGCCTTACAAGGCAGGGTATAAAAGTTGAATAATACCTTCCTGTCTTGCCATCGTGGTAGCACGCAGACTACTCCATATAAAAAATAATGAGAAAACCTAAGGGGAAAAACACTGTATTTTGATGAGTAGGTTTGTAACTACCTTTATGTGTTTATTCAATTCACTCACGTAAAAACACAAACAAGATGCCGACTATTAATGGAGCTGAAATACCGGTTGAAACAGCCAACGAATATATCAACCGTTTCCTCGCCAACTATTTCCATACCGGGAAGGCGCCGGTAAAATCTATGATACTGGATGCAGGCCTGTTGCGCAACTACCTGGCCAATGCGGAAATACAAAACATAAAATTCATGCTGGGGGAAAGAACAGTGAGTGAAAGTGGCGTTGACAAACAGGTGTTTACCCTGGTGGTGGCGGGTTACGATGCGGCCGGTAATTATATATTAACGACTGATGGGAATATATTGGATAATCTAACGCCATGTCCGGATTTATGCCCCACAGTTGGGTTTGCTGCTAATGACAATATTGTATTCTAATGTGGTCGTCACTGGTAACAGTATATTTAGCGTTGTTAGCCGTAGTGTCAATGTTGACCCTTAATAAAGGAACTAAAAACGATGCTACTGCTAATTTTTTTCGCTTATACATGCTGGTAACGACAGTATCAGAAGGGGTTTCTTTTTTTCTGTATTTAAACGGAGAGTATAACGTGATTGTGTATCACATATACAACCCTATACAGTTGTTAATACTATCAGCATATTACAACCAAATAATTAGTTTTTTTAAACCAAAAGGTATTGGTTACGCCATTGGGGTGACAGGGTTGTTGATATCAATAGTGAATTCATTATTTATTCAGCAACCAACTACTTCACTTAATTCTTACTTCATAATCATTGAAGCTCTGTTCGTCATATCTATGACATTGTGCTACTTCTATGATTTTTTAAATACAAAGCACATAACAAAGCATTTCACAACACCTGATTTTTGGATTTCATGCCTGTTATTACTCTTTTGGAGCTTTACATTTTTTAGATGGCTGGCCAGTTTATCAATGCCAGGTGTTGTCTCTGCTAATATTTATTATATACTCTACATGATGTGGGCTATTAACATCATCACCTATACAGGATTTGGCTTAGTATTCTTATTTTACAGGAAACTGCTGCCCCGTTGACGGAAACTACATCCATATTAGTGCTGGTATTCGGTACATTATTGTTTACCCTCTTTGCGGTATTCACTATACTGTATATAGCACTGCAAAAGAAAAAACAATACCATCACCACCTGGAAAAACAGGAAATGGAGCACAGGTTTGCCACCCAACTGATGCAGAGCCGCCTGGAGGTACAGGAGCAGACACTGAAAAACATGTCGGCGGAGATGCACGATAACATTGCACAGATGCTGGGTGCAGTAAAGCTGCAGCTGCACATGCTGGCTGCCGGCGCTGCTGATGATGATCAGCGCGCTATGGCCAATGAAGCTGCCGGAACGATGCGCGATGCCATACGCGACGTACGCAGCATGAGCCATCTGATGAACGGCACCTATGTGCTGCGCAGGGGGCTGAAAGAAAGCATTGAAAAAGACCTGGACAGGATAGTTGCGGCACACAGGATAAAATGTAATTTTACCCAATCGGGACAGGCGCAAAGCCTGGGCGAAGACAGGGAATTGATCTTGTTTCGTATTATACAGGAGAGTGTGGCAAATGCGGTGAAACACGGACAACCCGCAGCATTATCCGTTACTTTGCAATACTGCCCCACTATGCTGGAAGTGCGGATTGAAGACAATGGCAGAGGTTTTGACACTACACAATCGAAACCGGAAAGAGGAGTAGGTATGATGAATATAGAGGAACGTGCCAGGCTGCTTGACGGCGCTGTACACATTACATCTGAACTGAATAAAGGGACAACCGTAATATTGAATATACCCTTTGTGACAAAATGAACAAAACTGAAAAAATAACGGTAGCGCTTGCTGATGACCATACTATGTTCAGGCGAGGGCTTATTTCTATCCTTAAACCTTACAGGCATATAGCAGTGCTGTTTGACGCTGCCAACGGGCAGGAGCTTATTGATAAAATACATGCAGCAGAGGGAAAACCCGATATATGCATTATAGACATCAATATGCCTGAGATGAACGGTTACGACACTGCTAAGTACATCAAAAGGCATTTTCCTAAAATAAAGATGCTCGCCCTTTCGATGTACGATGACGAAGATAATATTATCAGGATGCTGCGCTACGGTGCCAACGGCTACCTGCTGAAAGACATTGAACCTGATGTGCTGGTAGAAGCACTGAAACGGATTAAGGAGCAGGGCTTTTACCACTCAGAACTGATAACAAGCGATATACTCAACAGCCTGCAGGATGTGAATACCATCATGCTTTCTTCCGCTGAAGTTGAATTCCTGAAAATGGCCTGTACAGAGATGACGTATAAAGAAATGGCCAATACAATGGGTGTGTCCGAAAGGACGGTAGACGGCTACCGCGACAGGCTGTTTGGCAAACTGGACGTAAAGTCGAGGATAGGATTGGTGATATATGCTATCAGGAACAATATTGTAGACTTGTACTAATATTACATAGCAGCATTATATCCGATAATTTTGATTTTCAATGCAATACGCAGCAATAGTTTTTTCAGGCGAAAATTCACAACAGCTTAAGAGCCGGTATGTTGCCGCAATGTTACCACTTTCTTATCTTTAACGATGTTCAAGGGATTTTTCAGGGAATATTTTACCTTATCTGCTGTTCTGACAATTGTTGCAGGCAGCCTGTCGGCTCAACCTAATGTAGCTGTTACTAATAATATAGAACGTGCGCATACATTATTGAATGATGTATATGGCGAACTGAACTACAATAACAGTGTAGGCGATGTAAAAATGCACATCAAAGGCACATACAATTATGAAGGTATGAGCAATAAGCCCGGCTCGGCCAGGGCATTTATGATGAGTGGTGATATTGAGTTGGGCGATGGTGGCGGCAAACTGGTAAGGAAAGACAGTTTCAGCCGTACGGGCGAAGACATTATTGCCTCTTTTTATGATATTGACGAAGAACATATCAACATAAAAGAAGCCGGTGAAGAACTGAAACTGACCGATAAAGACAAAGACAGGTACCTGTATAAGTCACTGGTATTTTCGCCCAACCTGCTGCTACAGGTGCTGCTGCAGGATGCATCCCGCAACAGTTTTATCAGCACTACCGACAATTATCATATCATCAGGCACAACAACGCATCGGGCGATGCGTATTTCCTGTATATCAATGCCAATACCTACTTCCTGGAAAGAATAGACCAACCTATGTACGATGTAGTGAACGGGGACTATTACCGCAGCATATTCTTCAGCAAATATGATATACAGGATGGTTACCAGGTACCTAGTAAGGTAATCATCAAAAGAGACAGCAATATCATTTATGACCTGAATTTAGAACTGAAAGAAATATTGCCCCGTGTAGAATATGGTACTGTGCGGCTGTCTCAGAAAAATATTGGCGAATGGCTATACCTGGTGCTGTTGCCCAAATGGAACCATAAAAGTGTCATCGCAGACATGAAGGATTACCTGGTAGTGTTTGAACCGCCGGGCAATCCCGAAGCAGGTTATACCCTGCTGGACAACATCAAACGTGCCTACCCCGGCAAGGAGATAAAATACCTGGTGGTATCGCACCTGCACCCAGACCTGATGGGTGGCGTACGCCCCTTCATGGAAGAAGGTGTAACGATTGTGACCACAGAAGGCAACCGCTCTTACTTCCAGGACATAGCTGTTAACAGGCACCTGTTTTCTAAAGACGTACGCGTGAAGAAATTCATCACACCCAAATTCCAGTTTGTAATACTGAACAAACAGGAGATACGCGCCGGCGACCGGATAATACAACTCTACCTGCTGAATAAACAATCGAACCATACCGATGAGTATATCATATCCTACATTCCGCAGGAGAAGATGTTGATAGAAAGCGACCTGGTGAAAACCTGGGATCTGAAAGAAGGCCGTAAGACAGACAAAAAAGAAAAGGGCCTGATGGAATTTATTGAAGCCAATAAGATAAATGTAAAGCAGATAATGCAGAGCTGGCCGTTGGAAAAAGCTCCGCACGTTGTCGAATTCGACCAGGTAAAACCTGAATCGGACAGCAAACTGCTGAAGGGCTCTAAAAAGGTGCTGGAGGTATTTAATTAAAATCCTACAGTGTCAATACCACACCGACATTTGCTGTGATGGCATACCTGTTGGGGGTAGCAGACAAGTTCGTTATGTCATTCAGCATCCGGTAATAGGTTGGTGTCAGCACTATACCCAGTTTGGGATGCAGGTTGTAGGTAATATTTACGGCTCCCAGCCCCAGCAGTGAGAATCTTTCATTCAGAGTTGTCACGACAGTTCTGACCTCTTTCCCGGTGGTTTGGCTTATCTGCTTACCACTGTAGCGCACCGTATAGATAGGCGCGAGGCCTATTTCCGGCAGGATGGTGAATTTGCCGGCGTCAAGAATTTTCACTCCGAAGGTTACCGGCACAAAAAGTTCGCTGTATCTGAGCCTTACATCAACAGTCTCCATCGCATATCCTGTTTGAGGATTGTACTGAGACTCGAATATCAGGCCTTTCATCCCAAATCCGGTATTGAGCAAGCCTACTCCAATGCCGAGGCGAATACGGGAGAATGAATATCCTAGTTTCACGCCGCCTGTAGTAGCATGAATAGCATGGCCATTAGTCCACCAGGATTCATTAGTGCTGGTTATACCGGCGCCTATCCAGGGTTGTATGTAAAAGCTTTGGCTGTAAGTATTGAATGATAATACGAGGGCCAGCATAAGGGCCAGGCTTTTAAGTAACTTCATAAGTGAATGCTTTGGATTATGACGCAAATATAATACATGTTGGTATCGGACTATAAATTATTACTTTTACGGGCATTTTTTTAAATACAATGAGTGAGCGTATGAACAGGCCGGTGCGTGTGCTGGTGGCCAAAATAGGGCTGGACGGGCACGACCGCGGAGCGAAAGTGATAGCCACAGCCCTGCGCGATGCGGGTATGGAGGTAATATATACAGGCCTGCGCCAAACGGCCGAAATGGTAGTGAATACAGCCCTGCAGGAAGATGTGGATGCCATAGGCATCAGCATATTGAGTGGGGCGCACATGACCGTTTTCCCAAAGGTCATCCGTCTGATGCAGGAAAAAGGCCTGTATAATGTATTGCTTACAGGCGGTGGTATCATTCCCGACGAGGATATGACTGAACTGAATAAAATGGGTGTGGGCAAACTCTTTGCCCCCGGGGCGCCTACTGCTGACATAGCAGATTATATAACCGGCTGGGTGAAAGAAAACAGGAAAGATCTATTATAATTAACAATAAATAAATATATGTACCAAACATTATTGACTGAATTGCAGGATGGCATTATGACTATAACTATTAACCGCCCTGACAAAATGAATGCACTGAATAAAGACGTAATCAGCGAGCTGTCTCAGGCTATAGATGAAGTAATGAACAATGCTGACGTAAAAACAGCCATCATCACCGGCGCAGGCGAAAAGGCATTTGTAGCCGGTGCCGATATATCAGAATTTACCGTGCTGGACGCCGAAGGAGGAAAAACATTGGCGCAGAAAGGCCAGGATGGTGTATTTAATAAGATAGAAAATTGCCCCAAACCAATAATAGCCGCTGTAAATGGCTTTGCACTTGGTGGTGGTTGCGAGCTGGCAATGAGCTGCCATTTCAGGGTAGCTGCCGAAAACGCGAAATTTGGCCAACCCGAGGTAAACCTGGGTCTGATACCCGGCTATGGCGGTACCCAGCGCATGACACAGCTGATAGGCAAGGGCAAAACCATGGAGCTGATGATGACCGGGGACATGATAGGTGCTGAAGATGCCAAAGCCCTTGGGTTGGTGAACCATGTATTTCCCCAGGCCGAATTATTGGGCAAAACAAGGGAAATTCTGCAAAAAATTCAGGCAAAAGCTCCCATTGCTATTGCAAAAGTTATATCTTGTGTTAACGATGCCGCAAAGGCTGACCCTGCCGGTTTTGCTAATGAGATAGAGCGTTTCGGTGAATGTTTTGCCACGGAAGACATGCGCGAAGGAACCTCTGCCTTTTTAGAAAAAAGGAAGGCCGCTTTTAACGGTAAATAATATTTTATATCTTCATCGTTCAAAAAAAATTGAGCCCATGCGGAAGAGTTTTATCCGTAGCCTATTAGTAATCGGAATAAGCGCTACTACAGTATCAGCAGTTGCGCAGCCAGACATACCCAGGAAATACGTAGAGCACCCGGGCGTATCCGTTGGTGTCAACTTCGGCCTTGCCGACCTGTGGGGTGATGTGGGTACACAAGGCCCCATAGACCATTATGTCAACGAGCGCTACTGGAGCAAGCCCCATTTTATGGGTGGCATATTCATGCGTTTTGTCAAGCACCCATCCTGGGCGTTGAGGCTAAACCTGAACTATGGTACCCTGTATGCAAATGACGACTGGAACCTGACTAAAGCTGAGGAAGCCAAATCTATTGAAGAGGATGCTTATCAGCGTTACCTGCGCAACCAGGATGCCCGTGCCAATGTATGGGAAGGAACCGTAATGCTGGAAATATCTCCATTGAGGTTTAACTCTGAAAGTAAAATGGCACAAAAATCAATGCAGCCTTATATAGCTTTCGGAGCGGGCGGTTTCCATTTCAGGCCGCAAACTTCATTGATAGATCCCATAACCGGCCGCAAAAAGTGGGTAGAAACCAAAGAACTCAGGCTGGAGGGTGAAGGCATAGACAATTCAGGCGCTGTAGCTACCAACCTGTGGCAGGTATGCGTACCAGTAGGGCTGGGGCTACGTTGGGATATAGGCCGTGATATGAATATTGGTGTTGAATGGTTATACCGCTTCACTACTACAGACAGGCTGGATAACGTGAGTAGCTTTTATCTTACTCCTGACTACTACGACAGGCACCTGAGCCCCGAAGATGCGGCTATAGCCAAACAGGTATATGATAAATCATGGTACATAGAGCCTGCATACAAAAACGCTTATGGCTCACCACGAGGAAATAAAGACGTGCTGGATGGTTATTCTACTTTCTCCATTACGTTTATGTACAGGCTGGAAACTAACAAAATACCATGGTGGTATTAATAATATAAGTTGACCTTAGTTTTAAAAAGCGGCATGAACCTCATGCCGCTTTTTAAATGTAGTACAGTCCGGTAAAGATCTTATAAGTCTTCAAAGGAAACTATCCCTGATTTAATAGCATAAATAGCTAATCCCTGGCGGGTAGTCAATCCCAACTTATCACATAAGGCGTTTCTGTAACTGAGGGCGGTACTGGTACTGATAGACATTTTATCAGCTATTTCCTTCATGCTTAATTCGGTACAACAATATTTCAGAAATTCCATCTGCCTGTCAGTAATATTAATAGTGGCAGGATGATTGTGTTTTATAGACCGTAAGTAATTACTCGCAATAAACTCCGAACTGTAATAGCCTCGCTCATGTATATAAATCAACGCCTTTTGCAATTCTTCCAGGTCGCTGGCTTTGGAAAGATAGCCGCAGGCCCCTAGCTTTAACATCCTGATTATGGCAAACTCATCTTCTAACATCGACAATGCGAGTACTTTGAGATCGGGCCAATGTTGCCTGATATACTCCATGGTTTCGTAGCCGTTCATCTCAGGCATTTGTATATCCAGTATGCATATTTCAGGCAATGGATTTGCTTTAGCCAGTTGTTCTATCAACTCCCGGCCATTACCGGCTTTTATTATCACTTTGAATTTTCCTCCGCCTGAGACCATGTTGCTGATAGAATCCCGCACCACGGCATGGTCATCTGCTATAGCAATCAGAATTGCAGCTTGCTCAGTCATATTAATTCAGAATAGGCGGCTAAACCTGGATTAAGTGTGTGCCGATAAATATACACTAATTTATAAGGACTAAGGTTTTTCCCGGGCCTAATATCGAACTAAAAACAACCGTATAGATGGCATATAATAACACCCTGCTTATACAGGTTGCCCTTACCCTTATGTAGCAGGTAAATGACGGCTGTGGCTGATAAATTTTATGTCACCCGGAGCTACTATTCCTGTTTTGAGTGCAAACATGGCCAACCCCTGCCGGGTACTGAGCTTAAGTTTTTCCAACAAAGATTTGCGGTAGCTATATACTGCCGCCGGGCTGACATTCATCACGCCTGCTATTTCTTTGGCTGTCAATTCGGTATGGCAATATTTAAGGTAAGTATATTCATGTACATCAAAACATAAAGACTTATTTCCGGCGGACTCCGAAATGCGGGCCATTAGTGCGGAACGATAATATCCCTTTTCGTGTACACTGACCAGGGCTTTCTGCAACTCTGTTATGGTACAATCCTTGCCCAGGTAGCTTTTCACGCCCAGGCTCAGCATACTCTCTATTACAAAATCATCTTCGAGTTGGGAGAATACCAATACTTTCAACCCCGGCCAGGATTGCCTGATAATATTCATGGTTTCATATCCGTTCATTTGCGGCATTTGCACATCCAGCAAACATAAGTCGGGCAATGTACTAACCCGTGACAATGAGTTAATCAACTCATTTCCGTTGGCTGCATTGATGCATATCTCAAAACCCGCATCAGCAGATAACATCCTGCTTATTGAATCTCTTACCAATAGCTGGCTGTTGGCAATGGCTATTTTCATGTAATTGTTATTCATAAGGTATATGTATTGCGATTTTTGTGCCGGAGCCGGGGGCTGAGGTAATATCCAATGTGCCGTTCATTACCTCCACTCTTTGCTTCATGTTCATCAGCCCAATACCGGCACCCTTGTCATTATCCATATCAAAGCCTTTCCCGTCATCAGCTATCAGCATACTAAACCCCAGCGGTAGATACCCAATGATTATGCGCACATGGGTTGCCTCAGCATGTTTTATAATGTTTGACAAAGACTCCTGTGCTATGCGAAATACCATTAGTTCACGCTCAGGGGGCAGCTGCCTGTCCCCTTCCTCTACATCTATTTCAAATTGTATTTTATTGTAGGTACCCAGGTATTGTGTTTCTTTCCTCAACGACTCTTCCAGCCCTATTTTGTTGATATACTTACTGTTCAATACACGGCTCAGGTCCCTGAGGTCTTTCAGTGCGTGCGATACCTGTTCTTTGGTATCCCGCACCAGTTGGTCGGGGTTTTCAGCCATTCCGCCTGATAAGGAAATGAGGTTCATCTGCACGCCGGCCAGCACCTGTCCTATATTGTCATGTATCTCCTGCGAAACCTGGTTCAGGGCTTTCTCCTGCACTTCCAGCATCGTTTGCAGCAGCAGCTTTTCGTATCGAAATTCCATTTGCCTTTTCTCCGCTTCACTTTTCCTTTGTTTGTTTTTGCTGATTATTACAAATGTTGTAATGTAAAACATGAACAAGGGGATGAGAATGGAGCCTGCTACGAGAATCGGAATAAGATAATTATCATTCATTGGCTAATTGCTTTCGCTCGCTTGAAAAATATATTAGTACAAACCCGATAGCTGAATACGTAATAATGTTAACTGCCCAAAGTACTTGTGTAACATTCAATAACAAGAATCGTTCTTTTTCTTGCAAAACAGTGTATAATGCCCACCAGGTATAAGTGATACTCCAAAAGAAAATAAATATTACAATCATCCAGAAGTGACCATACTTGTAGATATCAATCTTTTCATTAGTTAAAATACCTTGAAATGTATAAAGGGAAAGCCCCATTATTACAAGTCCCTCAAAAAGTAAAAAATTAGAATTTAGTATTTTTAACGGTTGAAAATAAATGGTATTTACTACTGCGATAATAGCACCAATAATGCCTATAATAAAACCGATTTTCTGCTTTTTATTATGATTTATACTATCGAAATATTTTCCAAGAATGATGAGTTGTAGTGGGGCGAAAAAATGATAAACAAACATATTGTTTTGAATTTTTATAGCCGCCCAATAAGAAGTAAGCTCACTAATAAATGTAAGGCATAATAAACCTATTAGAATTTTATAAGAGCTATCCTTGTGGTTTAATTTGCGAATTCCACCTAGAATAGCGAGAAGCAATACGCTTAGATAAATGTAATAACGGCTATTGGGATCCATTGTTAATCAATTAGTATATCATTTGATGCAGTTCCGTTAGTTGGACAATCTAATGGACAAGGCACGCAAAAATCCATTACCGCCCCCTGCGGACTATAAATATAATTGTTATCCTCATCAAAGCCTGCAATCACAATGGTGAGGGCACGATAATCCATATCATCCAGGTTGGTAGCCTGCTGTATATAGCTTTTTTTATGTGCAAACATCAGTTTCACGCTTGTTATATCGGTATTCTGCAGGTAATACCGCAACGCATTAGCGTCCACTATCAGCGATTTTAATTGATTAGGCTCATTTTCAATACTATTGAGGTAGCTCTGTATCATTACATTGGCTGTATCGGGCAACAGGAAGGGCGAATCCAGCCCCATAAGGGCATAAGAACGGAAGTCGGGTGTCTTGCCCGGCTTGTTAAGGTTGGTATCTACAGTCGCGTTCTTTTTATTACAGGCATATATGGCCAGTACCGCGACAATGATAAGGAACATTTTATTTTTCATACATTTTTACTGATTTGTTTAAGTCTTGAACGGAGGCAAATGTATAGCAAGTCTGCATGGCGGGGTACGATAAAACTGTGGACAGGAATAATTAAAAAATGAGGGTACTGAATAAGAAAAATATAACGTATCGTTAGAATAATACTCCCCGCTGCGCGGTGGAACTGATGTCGCAGCAAGCTGTTTTTTAACGGATAATATGTATATTCAGTATATGAAAACCGCCCTTTTATGCCTGTTGCTTTTCCTGCCGACGCTGTATGCGCAAGGGCAGGATCAGGAGTATGAAAATTTATTCGCTATAGTGTTTGACCCCGTGGCTAAGAAAGACCTGGATGCGGTGCATATAAAAGACTGGCAATACCGCAGATATCTTGTAGGCATGAAGGATGCTACCCGCGATTCGCTGGCTAAAGCTTTTAAAATAAAACCTAACGATGTAGAGGCGCACCTGGACAAGCTGCAGGCGGTAAATGACAGTGAAAACCTGGCGGTGGTGGCAAGAATCATCCGCACCAGTGATGCGTACTACCCCGGAAAATCGCTGGTGGGAGAACAGACACAGTTAGTGGCATTGTCGGTGATATTACATTCGGACCAGAAACAGAAGTATTACCCGCGGGTGAACCAGGCTTATACAATGGGTGAAATTCCCCAATACGCCGTGGCCATGTTGGAGGACCATATACTGGCGGAAAAAGGCAGGACACAAAACTACGGCTCGCACTATACAGGGGTAAAGATGCTCGACAAAGCCACCAACAAAATAGTAACCCGTTATTATATCAGTCCTGTAAAAAGCCCCGAGCATATTAACGAAATGAGAAAGAGCAAGGGCTTTGAAACTACGGTAGAAGAATACGCCCGACAGTCAGGAGTGATATACGACCCCACGCTGACTTTGGAGAAACTGGAGCAGATGCGGGTGGAGTAGTATCACCTATAAGTGTTGCCGCCTTATGGCTGCACAGTATTCATGTACTTGGTATAGCCGCCATTGCTGCCGCCTGTACTGAAATAATAAACTGTTTGCTTTTGGACGTATAAAGATCTCTTCCAGTAATAACCAGTCAGGTCTTTGAAGTAAATCTTATCCTGCTGCGGATTGACCCCTTCTACATTAAACTTCGAGCCTTGGAATTCTACAGTTGTGTCATCCACTACAATAATTCTTTCCATAAAGGTATCTATTGCAGTAGTATCTCTGGGTGTATTCAGGCCCCACTTGATATGTATGCCCGCCCAATGCCAGTCTTTATCCAGGAATAATATATCATAGGCTTTCACCTTCATTTCTTTGGTTACCTTTTTGGTGGTATCCCCGTCCACTATCATATGCACTTTGAAAGTTCCGTGCTTGGGGAAATACCGTTTGACAGGCGTCCCCTTAATAGTGTCTTCCAGGTAATAAGCATCTCTATAATAACCGATAGTCCATGTGATATTAGTTGACGTTGTACCCATAGCTGTGAACTGTACACTATCTCCGGCTTTAGGATCAGTGCTATAATTAAAGTCGTATTTTTCTGTGGAGCTAGGTGCAGCCGGGTCATTTTTTTTACAACCGCCCGTTATCAGCAGTACAATAATTGCAAGGGAGAGCAGGTTTTTCATACAAGGAAGGTTTTATTTACTTTAAAGTTAAGAATTATAAGTTGCCGATAACAGGGCAATAGCAACAAAATGACAGTACAATTACTTTTCCCTTTTCCAAACACCTCGTTAACGATTATACAATCCTCATGTTAAGCACCGGCATTAATTTGGAAAACGATATGCTGCAGGTTGATATTTGCACCCTGTTTTAATAAGGGCTATTTAAGAGGAGCGCGTACCCGTCCGGGGGTACACATCATTGTAAACAAAAAATAAAAACACAAAGCATGAATTTGACAGAAGCCCGCGCTATCGTCAGCAAGTTGTATTCCTTCCAGGGAAAAGTAATGAAGCCCTACCGCGTACCGGTTGAAAATTTTATCATCGTGCCCGCAGCCCAGCACCAGTTCGATGAAATGTTCCGCAATATGCAGGAAGAGAAACTGCCGCTGGACGAAGCGGTACAGCCCTATAGGGATAATGTGGCCATACTAGTTTGCTTCGATACTACATCGACAGCCGGGGGCCCGCAATACTGCCATCACGACTACTTCCTGTTTGATAATAACATCAGCATATAATTTCTGAAGGATTAAGGCTGACTGCTATAGTGTAAAGTAAAAACGGGGATTATACAGGGATTCCCATGCACATTATGTATCTTAATCCCACGCACTGCAGCAGTCAATGAAATCTTTCGCATTATACAGCTATGTATCGGCGGCCATAATGGTTATGCTGCTGGCTGCCTGTGGCGAAACGGAAACACCCGACTATAATGCCAGGGAGCGCAGGATAGAAGACTCGCTGGAGAACAGGCTGGTGGCTGCGCCGGGCAAAAAGCCCCTGTGCTTGCTGACGGACAGGCCGTACAACCTGGAGACCCCGCTCAGCTATTTCATGCAGGATATTACGCCCAACGATGTCTTCTTCGTGCGCTGGCACCTGCCGGTGCCTCCGCAGCCGGTTAGCGAAGATACTTTTCAACTGAGAGTAACGGGTAATGCCGCGCGCCCGCTGGCGCTCAGCATGCACGACCTGAAGACACAATTTGAACCCTATAAACTGGTGGCGGTATGCGCCTGCGCCGGCAACGCCCGCAACTTTTGCGACCCCCGCGTGCCGGGTGCGCAATGGAAGAACGGCGGCATGGGTAATGCCGAGTGGACGGGTGTGCGGCTGAAAGATATATTGCAGATGGCAGGTGCGCGGGTCAATACAAAAACCGTGGCTTTCAACGGGCTGGACCAACCCGTGTTTCCCAATACGCCCGACTTTATCAAATCATTGGAACTGGCGCATGCTATGGATGGAGAAGTGATGGTGGCTTATGCTATGAACGGCGAACCATTGCCCTACCTGAACGGCTACCCGCTGAAGCTGGTGGTGCCGGGCTGGTACGCTACCTACTGGGTGGGCATGCTCAGCCATATATCCCTGCATGCCGACTCGTTTGACAACTTCTGGATGGACAAAGCCTACCGCATACCCGCCGATGCGGTAGATGCCAACGAAAATCCCGCCAATCTCAGCCGCAACCTGGTGCCCATCAGCAGGATGGATGTACGCTCGCTGTTTGTACACCCCGAGCCGGGTACGGTGGTAGAAAAAGGAGTAACCTGCGAAGTACAGGGGCTGGCTATGGACGACGGCGCAGGCATAGTGAAAGTAGAACTGAGTAGTGATGGTGGTGCTACATGGCAGCCTGCAAGGCTGGGGCACGATTTGGGCAGGTACTCGTGGAGGAGGTGGCATTATACTTATACTCCGCCCAAAGAGGGCAATGTGCAACTGCTGGTGAAAGCCACGAACGCAGCCGGCAAAACACAACCCACGCGCCACTGGAACCGCAGCGGGTATATGCGCAACGAAATAGAATCTTTACCATTGGTAGTGCAATGAAGAAACTACTGAAATATAGCCTGCCTGTAGTGGTGATGCTGCTCTGCAACTGCAACGCCGGCACGCAGGATGAAGCAGCTACAACCAGAGCCGACATCTCCCCCGTTACCGATGTAAGCGATGTGCAGACCGTGCTGCCGCAGGCGGGCCATGTAGCCCTGGTAGAAAGCTACTGCACGCCCTGCCACTCGCTGCGCTATATTGAGATGCAGCCCCGCATGAGCTACGCCACCTGGGAAGAGCTGGTGGACAAAATGATTAACGAGTATCACGCCCCTATAAGAGATACGGTTAAGCGCAGGCAGATAATAGATTATTTACATGCTATAAAGGGGGTGTAGGATTACAAGTCGAACTTGTCCGCCTAAGGAGGAAAGGCTTGCGCCAGGTGTGAGAATTTAGTTTAAGTTTTCAGGCATGAAAAGACTCATTGGTAAAGCAACAGATGTCCATGTTTTATCCTTATTGACATAAATTACTGAAAGCGCATCCTTTCCTTTAATTCCCCTGGCAGAGACTATTGAATTTCCTGCTATAACTGCTGGTCCCCAGTTATAGGTGTATTTTTTTGTTAAATCTTCTGTATAAAAATTAATAAAGAGATTGTTGTCATATATGAAAGGTACAGAATATAAATTAGGCCATCCAAATACAGGTGCTACGCCACATACATTCAGCTTCTCATCAGCTTTTATTGATACCTGAGGATCAAAAGCTGCATTGTTTATTCCGGTTATATATTCCAAGCTATCAATAATAAATACAGATTCCTTTGTATTTAAATTATAGACATCGTTAGAAAATTTATTAACGAATAGTGGGTAATACGAAGAGCTAGAACTTAGATAATTATAATGGTACTTTTGTTGATATACAGAAGGCATACTATATGGTACATAGCTATCAAAAACATAATTACCATTTTTCTTTATAAATAGACCTATGAAGTTTCCTTCGTCTCCAGGCTTTTGGGACTGATTTGTCATGATATTATTTTTGATAACTAAATAGACGGTATCTTCATTAGCCCATAAAAAACTATTATCGCTGAAGTAAAAATCATTAGACTTCTCAATAAGATAGACATCCTTATAATTTCCCAGACCATCGTAATGAATTATTGCATATTGATCTGTAATGTTTGCCGTCAAGCTATCGGGGGTAGTGTAGAAAGAAAGTTTAACAAGTAAATCACCATTTTCCCCTAAATGTATATTTGCAAATCGTGCAATAAACTGACTTGTTCTTCTATTAATTATTTCGCCGTACTTTTCGAAACGTTTCTTTTCATCAATGGGCATTTTGTTCGCTAACAATTGAAGGTCAAAGTCAGTACAGCGTATCGTGCGTGCTAAACTGTTGGTAGCCGCATTATGTATCTTGATAACACCCAACTCATTCATCGTGTATGACAAAGAATCATGCTGAAGGTTTTTTGTACTTCGTATAGCGCTGTTTTTCTGCAAAAAGCTATCAATGTGTCTATCAGTTAATAATTTAAGTGGTGATGAAAATTCAATTTCCCCATCCCGACTTAAGCCAAAAACGCATGACATACCATTGCCGCAATTTAATTTTCTATTCCAAGTATCATTAAATATGATTCGTATATTATTTTCTGAAAATTTTCCAAGATATTCCAAGTCCACGCTATCCTGCCTGTTTGATGTAGGGAAAATTGCAAATGCAGGTAATGTTGTTTTTAGTGGATTCAAAAAGGCGCTATGTGCGGTACATAGTGCACAATCGTTCAGGTTGACTTTTAGTAAAAAACATTGGGCAAAATTTTCAGTAGCGAAGGCTGTTAATATGATGATAAATAGTATGTTTTTTTTCATTTTTATATTTTTATGAATAAATAGGCTGCCTCAAATTTGAGAGCAGCCTATTATCTTTATAATATTAGATTACAATTCTACTGCTGTTATGGCTCGTAAGAAAACATCATGCCATTTTCAATCATAGTAGCAACTTCAGCAGCAACTTCTTCCGCATTGTTGCCATTTAATGGACTTGGGTTAATTGGGGTACCCGGAGTTCCTAATTCAGAACCTATAGTGACCTCAATGTCATAAGGACCGTAAAAGGTAACTGTAATCACACATTTAGATATAGTTGACTCGGGGCAACCACATATTGGACCCAACTCAGGATCCTCGGTACAGTTAAATTCGCGATTAGGTACGTTGGTCGTAACAGTTTGGGCAGCATGTGTAATTTCAGGTAAAAGAAAGCTCGCAGCGAAGAGAGATGCTGCCATAATAATTGTTTTCATAAATTTTCATTTTTGATTTAAGTGTTAAAAAATGTTTTCTGATTTACAAGCAATGTAAGATAGCCCTATACCTTACAGCCTCAGGTGTAATAACAGTACAAAGCGTCGCACAATGGCAGCTTCAATCAGTATTTTTTCGTAAACCCGATAGAGTAGTTTGGTTTCCTGGTCAACCGGTTAATCAGTAGTGCCAAAGTATGCAAAAAAAAATACGAGCAAAATGTTTAAGCATTTTTTTTGACACAAGTCTTTTCATTCCCCATCCCCTGCTGTTCTACATGTTCCGTAGGGCATGTGGAACATACAATAGACACCCGTTCTCTGAACGGTATCCAGTAAGCGCTGTTGAGATGCAGATGTCCTGCCTGAACTTCATCTATACTAATTCCGTTTACAAAACGGCTTTCTATTGTGTATTCGGGATGCCTTGCAGAACATCCCGAACAGCGTAACTTTCTTCCGCTGTTCGATATTTTTGGAAAGGCAAGCATAGCCCATTTGGCGCAAGTCTTTCGACTTGCGATAAAAAACTACAAAACCACAACCGGTATTAACCCCGTTTTACCCTCATAATCAGCAGCATTGCTCCAGGAAAAAACTGGAGCCAATAACAGAATTAATTTTTGATTTTATGTAATAAATAACGTATATTTGTTGTAGTAAATCAGAATTGATTTACGGAAATCCCGCCTATGCGGGGCTATTGAAGTCCCGCTGCCTGTCCCGAGCCATTCGGGATGCGGGATTGTAGAAGCCCCGACCGTTTCGGGGTAATAATAAACCACAGAACCATGAAACCGCTATTTCATCATATCGCATCATCACCCCGTCCCGCCCCTGGCCGGGCACTCTTATGTGGGCCCAAAAATTTTATTCAATTTTTTCGGGAATCCCGTTCGTACGGGAGAACAAAATCACTTACTGCTTGGCAATCAACACTTTGCATTTTGCTCCGGCGAAAAAATTCAAAAAAATGGCAACACTTTGGCAACACTTTAGGAACAAAACGCGAAAAACCAGCACAATTTTGTTCCAACCCGCACAAAATCGTAATAGGATGGAACCAATAATACCAGGACATATTATATTGTATGAATCAGGGAAATACAGCTTGGCAGCACAGTAGCACTAAGGACAATCAGGGGCATAACCGAGGCATCAGGTGTAACATGCACTCGGCCTCTTTTTCTTTGCTTCGTTTCTTTTGGAGGGGCAACAAGCGCAGCGACTCATTGAGGCAACTGAAAAGACATTATGAACGAGATAAAAGAAATGAAGGGCAGCTGAATAGCGACCCAAAGCCAAAACCGGGTGCATATGGAACATTAGTAGCCCTGCCGCTGAATTTAATTCACGTTATATGGCAACACTTTGGTAACACTTGTTACCCCGTACAATAATAATCTCACCACCCCCAAAAACATTTTCTGTTAAGAAATTTGGATTTTGACTTTTATTAAAGGATTTCCCTATCTTTGCAAGCTGAAAAACTGTGGTTATATTAAAATTTTGATGTAAATGTCTTATTTAACAGCTGAAAAAAGAGCTAATATCTTTAAAACTTACGGTGGCAGCGAAACCAACACCGGGTCTGTAGAGGGCCAAATCGCACTGCTCACAGAGCGTATCAATTCTATTTCGGGCCACCTGAAAGAGAATAAAAAAGACTTTTCTACCCACCGCGGGCTGATGAAGATGGTAGGCCAGCGCAAGAGGCTGCTGCAATACCTGAGCCGCACTAACCTGGACGGTTACCGTGCACTGATAGAGAAGCTGGGTATCCGCAAATAAATTATTCCATTACTATTCCCAACTACTTGGTTGGGAATAGTTTTTTCTGAACACATTAAAAATTATTTTATGATTCCAAACCCCATTTCCGTATCATTCAAGATGAATGATGGCCGGGAGGTGAGCATAGAGACCGGGCGTATGGCGCGCCAGGCCGATGGCGCCGTTGTAGTGCGCCAGGGCAACTGTATGATACTGGCTACCGTAGTAGCTGCTAAAGAACCCAAACCGGGACAATCTTTTTTCCCTTTAACAGTAGATTACCAGGAGAAATTCGCATCTGCAGGCCGCATACCCGGTTCTTTCTTTAAAAGGGAAGGCCGTATCAGCGATAGCGAGATACTTGTATCCCGCCTGATAGACCGCGCACTGCGCCCCCTGTTCCCCGACGATTATGTATGCGAAGTACAGGTACTGGTTACCCTTATATCTTCAGACCCCGAGGTAATGCCCGATTCACTGGCTTGCCTGGCAGCATCAGCAGCATTGGCTGTATCTGATGTGCCTATACAAGAGGTAATATCTGAAGTGCGCATTGGCCGTGTAAACGGTGAGTATATAGTGAACCCCTTCCGCACGCAGCTGAAAGAAGCTGACATGGACTTCATCATCGCCGCTACCGAAAAGAACATCATGATGGTGGAAGGCGAATCGAAAGAGTGCCAGGAAGAAGATATAGTGAAAGCGCTGGAACTGGCACACGATGCCATCAGGGTGCAGATAAAAGCACAACTGGAACTGCGTGATAAAAAAGGTGTAACCGGCAAACGCGAAGTAGCCCCCGCCCCTGAAAATGAAGAACTGAAGAAACGCGTAAGCGACTTTGCTGCCGCAAGGATACTGGCTATAGCCGGGGGCGCCCTGCCTAAGAACGAGCGTAGCGAAGGCTTTAAGAAGATACGCGAAGAGTTTGCCGCTACACTTACCGACGAGGAAAAAGAAGATGCTGAACTGGTAGGACTGGTAAGCAAATACTTCTACAAGCTGGAGAAGAAAGTAATACGCGATATGGTACTGAGCACCCGCAAAAGGCTGGATGGCCGCGAGCTGGAAGAAGTACGCCCGATAACTATCGAAACGGATGTATTGCCTTCACCACACGGTTCGGCCCTGTTTACCCGTGGCGAAACACAATCGCTGACGACGGTAACACTGGGTACCAGCGACGATGAACTGCTGGTAGAAACAGCCGCTACATCTGATTATATCAACTTTATACTGCATTATAACTTCCCGCCGTTTTCTACCGGTGAAACCAAGCCTATGCGTGGCCCCGGCCGTCGCGAGGTAGGGCATGGTAACCTGGCTAAGCGTTCGCTGGCGCAGATGATGCCAAGTGGAGAAAGTTTCCCTTATACTGTACGTATCGTATCTGATATTCTGGAGTCGAACGGTTCATCATCTATGGCAACAGTGTGCGCAGGTTCACTGGCTATGATGGATGGTGGTGTACCTTTCCCCAAACACGTAGGCGGTGTAGCTATGGGTATGATATCGGAAGATGGTAAATATGCCATACTTACCGACATACTGGGCGACGAAGACCACCTGGGTGATATGGACTTTAAAGTAACCGGTACCCGCGATGGTATATGCGGTATACAGATGGACATAAAAGTAGATGGCCTGAGCATGGATGTGATGCGCGAAGCGCTGGCGCAAGCCCGTCGCGGCCGCCTGCACATACTGGATAAAATGTATGAGGCAGTAGAAGGCCCTCGTGCCGACCTGAAACCACATGCTCCACGCGTAGTTCAACTGAACATCGACCGCGAATACATTGGCGCTGTGATAGGGCCGGGTGGTAAAATAATACAAGAGATACAGCGCGAAACAGGCACTACTATATCAATAGAAGAAGTGAACGACCGTGGCGAGGTGAAAATCTTCGCATCGGACAAAGCAAAAATTGATAAGGCGCTGACATGGATAAAAGGTATAGTAGCTGTGCCTGAAGTAGGCGAGACCTACGAAGGTAAAGTGAAGTCTATCGTTCCTTTCGGTGCGTTCATAGAGTTCATGCCGGGTAAAGAAGGTTTGTTGCACATTAGTGAAGTAAGCTGGAAGCGCCTCGATACTCTGGAAGGTGTATTGAGCGAAGGCGATACAGTGAAAATCAAATTGATAGGTACAGACCCCAAATCGGGCAAACTGCGCCTGAGCCGTAAAGCACTGATGCCTAAGCCTGAGGGCTACGTAGAACCTGAGCAGCGCGAGCGCAGCGACAGGGGCGACCGTGGTGAACGCCGTAGTGGTGGCGACCGTGGCGACCGTCGTGGTGGCGGAGGCGACAGGAGAGGTGGTGGCGACCGCCGCGATAACCGTAGCGACCGTCCTCAACGTCCGCACAACGAAAACGGTGGCGACCGCCCGCAACAGGCAGAAGCGCCTAAGCAAGATGACAACAACGATGCAGACCTGGCTCTGTAGTATCTGTAACGAGAAATAGAATAAATACAAAGTCCCGCTGGAAAGCGGGACTTTCTTATGTCCTTTGCTAAATGCAATAGAACATTACCCCTATTGAAACGAAAGCAACGTATATCCTGTTATACAGGAAATGAAATATGTTGTACGATAGACGGTTGTAGTTAAGATAGCATATCCTCTTGTAGGGCAAGTTAAATAAGGATGCACTAAATTATTTACATATTCGGGAATTACCAAAAAAAGTGGTGTTAGATATCTAACACCACTTTTTTATAATATTAAATAGTTTTGTTTACTTCTTTTTGCGTACAGGTTGTTGCTTGGCTCGTTCTACCTGTGCTTTCTGCATTTCCTCTAGTTTCTGCTGCCATTTAGACTGCGTAGCGGGTTTGTTTTTATTCTCCTGTATTTTGGCGTGTATGGCCTTCTCATCTATCACATACTTCTGAATAATGAACTGCTGCAGGATGCTGAGCATATTGGAGAAGAAGTAATAGAATGTAAGTGCCGCAGCCATCTTATTGAACACGCCCAGCAGCATGAACGGGAATATAAACGGCAGGTATTTCAACACGGGGTTGTTGGGGTCTTGCGGTGTCATATTCCTGTTGTATAATGCCAGGAACAGACTGGATACAGTCATGAGTATAGTAAACAGGCTGACGTGGTTACCATATATAGAACTAAGTACGGGTATATTACCTGCCCAGCTGACAATGCTGTCGTAGGTAGAAAGGTCATCCGCCCATAAGAATGATTCCTGCCGCAACTCGATAGAAGAAGGGAAGAAATAGAACATGGCAAACAGGATGGGCAACTGTAATAATGTGGGTAAACATCCTCCCAATGGGTTAACACCCGCCTGGCGGTATAGCTTCATCTGCTCCATGCCAAACTTCTGTTGGTCGTCACCATACTGGGCGCGTAGCTGGTCCATTTCAGGTTTCAGTACGCGCATCTTGGCCGACGAGAGATAGCTCTTATAAGTAAAGAACGACAATAGCAATCGTATGATTACCGTCATCAGCATGATGATGATACCAAAGTTGCTGATGAAGCTGCTGAGCATATTGAAAATGGGTATAATCAGCCATTTGTTGATATACTTCACGAAGAACATAGGGCCGTAGCCAAGCGGCACCATTTCTTCCAGGCCTATTTTATAAGAGCGTAATGTAGTATAGTGGTTGGGGCCTATATACAGGCGCATATTGGCGTTGGGACTGGTAGCTGTTTTTACAGGCAGTTCAAATGTATTGGAGTTCCGTGCAACGAAGCTGTCGTTTTCGACACCCGTATTGCCTTCTATATTTACACGGTTCATTCCATCTTCAGGTATCAGGGCAGTCGCAAAAAAGTGCAACCTGAAGCCCAGCCATTTTGCCGACTTATCCAGGCTTTCTTTCTGTGTATTGATGAAGCTGAAATAGTCCTCATCACCATCCGTAAAGTTGTAGTACACCTGGCTGTTGGTGCGTTCAGTTTTGATATCCCGCTCGGTATGCAGTGCTTCCGTCTGCCATGTAACCGGCAGGTTGGTGGCCGACATGCCTGCCAGGCTGATGTTGCATTGCAGCATATACCCTTCGGCAGGCAGGCTGTAGGAAATACGTGTCATTTTGCCATCGCCCATATCGGCTGTAAATACTATAGCTTTATTGCCTGCCGTATCGGTGGTTTCTTCAGCTGTATAATACAGGTCAGAAGTAGCGGTGGCACCATTATCTACTGGTAACAAGGCGCTCAGCTTGTTGTATTCACCGTCAAACAGGCGCAAAGGCTCGCCGGAATATGTTTTATAATTTTTCAGCAGTGCGCTTACGGGGTGTCCGCCTTTTGTAGTGAATTCAACCGCCAGGTCTTTGTTTTCCAATACAACTGTTCTTGCTTCGCCCCTGTATGCCGGTGGTTTAGCCAATTGTATCGAATCGTTGACGGCAGCTACCTCGGGTGTTGCCGGAGCAACCGGTGCAATGGCTGTATCTTTTGCCAGTGGTTTAGGGTGCGCTTTGGCATTAGCTACCGAGTCGGCCTTCTTGGCTTCTTCGAATTTTGATTGAGAATAGTTGTTGTATGCGATATACCCTACCAGCAATAATACCAATAACAGGAAGCCGGTGACTGAATTACGATCCATGTATCTTTCTAAAATGAGGTGCAAAGGTAGCTAAAATGAGGTGAACACCTATATAATAAGGATTATATTATTTTAAATATTTTCATAATGTTTATG
>CALEZD010000117.1 GCA_937928385.1 uncultured Bacteroidota bacterium | reverse complement strand
ATCAACTGGTCATATTAAAACTAAAATACAATATTATTACGTATATTTGCATAGTAATTGCAATATAGGATATATGCTGTTACCGGGCTCTTTAAAGTTTTTTATTTGAAAGAACAGGAAACAAAGCGGGAACATTTTTAATAGTAACTTATCGATTCCTAATACTGGATTTTCCTGTGGTGCAAAATGGGAATAAAAAATTCCCAACCGGCTGAACCGGTTCGGATGGGGAACGATTTTCACACCCCCGTTATTACTTATGTGATATGCGGTTATTCTATATGTAATAGCAGGAAGGCTAAATATATATTCCCGTTATTGTTTGCTATTTTTGACCGATTATCAAATAATTATGGGAGGAACAACGGCACCCAAAGCGGGTATGTTTGAGCAGGAAAAGAAATCGGCGCTGGACGCCATATCGCAGGCTCAGTTTATAGCTTTTGCACCTTATATATTCAATGCCTCAATAATATTGCGCGACAGCGGAATATTAACTACGGTAGAATCTTCGAGGCAAAATGGTATAGGGCTGGAAGATGTGGTATCAAAGGTAAATATGTCACACTACGGGGTGCGTATATTGCTGGAGGCAGCATTAGGAATCGGGCTGGTATTGAGGAAGGAGGATAAATACTACCTCTCCAAAACAGGGCATTTCTTCCTGAACGATGCCATGACAAGGGTGAATACTGACTTTATGCGCGATGTGTGCTATGAGGGGGCTAAAGAACTGGAGAAATCTATAGAAAACAGCAAACCGGAAGGCCTGAAATACCTGGGCGATTGGCCTACCATCTACCAGGGGCTGTCTATATTGCCGGAACCTGCCAAAACAAGCTGGTTCAATTTCGACCATTATTACAGCGACCATACCTTCCCGGAGGCGATGCCCATGATATTTGAACATAACCCCAAAAAGATTATGGATATCGGCGCCAATACAGGTAAGTTCTCTTTGCATTGCCTTAACTATAATAAAGATGTAGAGCTGGGCCTGGTAGATTTGGGCATACAGCTAAAAGTGGCGGAGCAAAATATCAGCGATGCGGGTTTTACAGAAAGGGCGCAATTCCACGAGCGGAATGTGCTGGATAAAAACTCAGAGTTGCCGGCTGAATATGATATTATCTGGATGAGCCAGTTCCTGGATTGTTTCGCCGATGATGAAGTAGTATTTATACTGGAGAAATGCTACAGGGCGCTGAATGAAAATGGCAGAGTGTTCATCAACGAACTCTTCTGGGACAGGCAGAAGTTTGAGGCATCAGCTTTCAGCCTGCAGATGACATCGTTGTATTTTACTACTATGGCCAATGGCAATAGCCAGATGTACGATAGTAAAGTGTTTTTGCAGCTGGTAGACAAAGCAGGATTTGAAGTAGTGACCCAGCGCGATAATATAGGCCAGGTTCATACTATACTGGAATTGAAAAAGAAATAAGCCGTTTATCTATAACTAATTATATTTTATGAGTACCCCTAAAGAAGTAGATGTATTGGTAATTGGCGCGGGCCCTTCCGGTACTATTGCAGCATCTATCATTAAACAGTCCGGGCTGTCTGTAGAGATAGTCGAGAAAATGCAGTTCCCTCGTTTCGTAATAGGCGAGAGCCTGTTACCCCGGTGTATGGAAGCGCTTGAAGAAGCGAAATTCCTCGATGCGGTAAAAGCCAAAGGGTTCCAGCAAAAGGATGGTGCGAAGTTCGTAATGGACGATAAGGTCTGCGACTTTACTTTTGCTGAGCAGCATACACAGGGTTGGGGCTGGACATGGCAGGTGCCACGCGCAGACTTTGATACCACCCTGGCGGATGAATGTGTTAAGATGGGGATACCTGTGCACTATCAAACCGAAGTGACCGGTATAGAGTTTTTTGACGGCTATTCTGTTACAACCATCAAAACTGCTGACGGTGATACGCAAACCATCAAAGCAAGATTTATAGTGGATGGCAGCGGCTACGGCAGGGTGATACCCCGCCTGTTCGGGCTGGAAAAAGATTCACAGCAATACCCGCGCAAAGCTGTATTCTGCCATATGACCGACCCCAAGCGTGATACGGTGTTCGAACCCAACCGTATTACGGCTATCGTGTTCGATCCTGTGACATGGATATGGGTAATACCTTTTTCCAACGGGCTCACCTCTGTGGGTTATGTGGGCAATCCTGAATTCTTTGAACAGTTCCCCGGTACACCCGAAGAACAGTTTCGTGCACTGGTGAGTGCGCAACCCGACCTGGCTTATCGCTTCGGCGAGTCGGAAATGGCATGGGAACCCCGCACCCTGCAAAGCTGGAGCGCTACTACCGAAACATTCTACGGCAATGGTTTTGTGCTCACGGGAAACGTAACAGAATTTCTCGACCCTATATTTTCATCCGGTGTTACCCTGGCATCAGTATCCGCACAACTGGCAGCCAACCTGGTTGTCAGGCACCTCAATGGAGAGAAAGTAGATTGGGAGGGTGAATACATGCAGCCGATGATGCAGGGTATAGATGTATTCCGGACTTATGTCAACCGCTGGTACGACGGCACTTTGTATAAAATATTCTTCAGCGACCTGAAGAAACCCGAAATCATCGGGCAGATATGTTCGGTACTGGCAGGCTATGTATGGGACGAAACCAATCCTTTCGTAAGTAAAAGAGAAAAGAACCTGCCCACACTGGCACGTTATTTAGAAAGCGTGAATGACGAAGCGAATAAACAGTAATCATTGAGTTTGACTTTATCAATACAAAATTGGATACACCTCAATAGCCGCACAGCAACCAAGGACGGACAACCGATGCTGCAGGATAGCTATGTTGCAGCGCAGGAGCCACAGGATGTGTACCGCCTGTTGCAGTACAACTACATGAAGTTTTTCAAAATGGACCTGCTTTGCAAATGGGCATGGCTGGGTGCCGAAGCTTTATTGACTGACGAGGGAAATGCAGTGTACGAGGGTATTGATAAAAATAAAGTGGCTGTAGTGCTGATGACAGCGCATGGTTGTATAGATGTAGATAAAAAATACCTGGCCGGGATGCAGAACATTCCCAGCCCGGCATTGTTTGTATATACTTTGCCTAATATCATGCTGGGCGAAATCAGTATCAGGCATGGGTTTAAGGGTGAACAGCTCTGCCTGGTGGATGAAAAATTCAATACGGAAGAACTATATTTTTGGGTAAGCGACCTGCTGAATAATCGGGGTATGGATGCCTGTCTTTGCGGCTGGGCTGATGTGTATGATATGAATAAAGACATATGCTTCTTTTGGGTAAGCAGGCAAGACGGCGGCTTATCTTTTACAAAAGAGAAACTACAGCAACTGTATAATAATGAGTAAAGCATACGTAGTACATACAGGCATTATTACTTCCATCGGCAACGACACTGCCGCGTGCCTGCAATCGTTGCTGGAGGGTAAGACAGGCGTAGGCAAAGCTGAAATACTTAAAACACATTGGCAGAACGAATTGCCCGTGGCTGAAGTAAAACTCACCAACGAAGAACTGGCACAAAAAACAGGTGTAAGCGCTGATTGGCCGCGCACAGCTTTGTTGAGTGCTATTGCTGTACAAGAGGCATGGACGCCTTATAAAGACAAAGCCGCGGGATTGCGCACCGGCCTCTTTTCTGCCAATACAGTGGGCGGTATGGACCTGACAGAAAATGTGTACAAGGATTTCATTACAGATGTACATTCAGTTGAGTTGAAGAAAATCATCAACCACGAGTGTGGCGCAATTACAGAAATAGTGGCAGCGCATTTTGGCATATATGATTTTGTCACCACTATCAGTACGGCATGTTCATCATCGGCCAACAGTATTATGATGGCCACGCAGATGATAGAAGCGGGTATGCTGGATATAGCCATCGCTGGCGGTGCGGACAGTATGTCGCGGTTTACGCTGAATGGCTTCAATACACTGATGATATTGGACAAGCAACCCTGCCAGCCATTTGATAATAACCGTCGCGGACTGAACCTGGGAGAAGGAGCCGGATACGTACTGCTGATGAGTGAAAAAGCTATACAACAGTGCAATGCAAAGGCTATATGTACAGTCAGTGGCTATGCGAATGCAAACGATGCCTACCACCAGACAGCCTCGTCACCCGATGGTACAGGCAATAAACTGGCCATGGGCAACGCGTTGAAAAAAGCTGGATTGCAGCCGGCTGATATCAGCTATATCAACCTGCACGGTACAGGTACGGCCAATAACGATAGCTCTGAAGGTAAAGCTGTGGAAGCCATCTTTGCGGGTAATGTACCCATGGCATCTTCTACCAAAGGATATACGGGACATACACTGGGCGCTGCGGGTGGAGTGGAAGCGGTGTTCAGTACGCTAAGCATACGCGATGGCATTGTCTACCCCAACCTGCGCTGGCAAACGCAGATGGAAGATATCAACTGGCAGGTAGTGACGGACTTGAAAACAGGTCAGAACATCAGGCATGTATTGTCCAACTCGTTTGGCTTCGGTGGTAATTGTTCATCATTGATTTTTTCGGCATGTTGAATCTGAACTTATATATCAATAGCGCGGGTATCATCAGCGGGGCGGGCAATAATATGTCAGACGGGTTTTTGCAGCAGGTGCCGGATTACTCAGCTTATGCATTAACCACTGTTGAACCTGACTATAAAGAATACATACCCGTCATGCAACTGCGCCGTATGAGCAAAGCGGTACGTATGGGTGTGGTGGCTTCAAAAACTGCCATGCAACAAGCCGGTATTGAAAGCCCGGATGCTATAAGCATTGGCACAGCCTATGGCTGCCTGCAGGATACGGAATCCTTCCTGGGCAAGATGATTGACCAGGATGAGCAGATGCTCACGCCAACAGCTTTTATCCAGTCAACGCACAATACGGTAGCAGGGCAGGTAGCATTGCTGGCAGGGTGCAACGGCCACAACCTTACCTATGTGCACCGCGGCCATTCTTTTGAACACGCCCTCATCAATGCGAAGCTGCATATGCAGCAGTACCCCGGCAGCCATATGCTGGTAGGCGCTATAGAAGAGCAGACCCCCAATAGTGTGAAGGCACTGCAATATGCCGGGGCGGTAGCTAAAGAAAACTATACACTGGAGGATGTACTTGCAGGCAAGCTTTCCGCACCTGTATGTGGCGAGGGCGCAGCATTCTTTTCAGCAACTGAGCAGCCATTAAACAAACAATCAGTAAAAGTATCAGCACTGGACGTATTTAAAGCGGATACGACTGTTGCCTTTGAAAGAATAAAGCAATTCGTAGCACAGGCAGGGCCTTTTGATGTATTCCTGTCAGGGGCAAACGGTGAAAAGACTAACCATGCTTTCTATCAGCGTATCAGCACAGAGTTGGTAACGGGTTTGCCTGTTACATCCTTCAAGCAACTATGTGGTGAGTATCCTGTAGCATCATCTTTTGCATTGGGTATGCTATGGCACAGGGTATATCCCGGCCTGCAAGGCAATTTCAAAAACGTCTTGCTCGTAAATAACCACTGCGATTACTATAGTTGCTGGAAACTGGAATTGTAAAATGCGCTAACCGTATAGCTCCAGGTGTATATCCTTCCTGTCGTAACCCATACATTGTATGCGTTGTTTGGCTTCGTCCACCATCACCTTCCAGCCGCAAAGCATAAAGTGCGCATGAGGGTGCCCTTCGCAAAGCCGCTCGTATATGGCATGGACATAGCCGGTATCATTATCCCATGTTTCGCGGGACAGGACAGGGAAATATGTGAAATCTGGGATCTGCTCTTCCAGTTCACGCATCTCATCGTAGTACAGCAGGTCATCCTTGCGGCGCGTGCCAAATATCAGGTTCAGCCTGCCATGTGGAATGTTATGCGTATTGATATAATGCAGCATGCTGCGGAACGGCGCTATACCCGTACCCGTACAGATGAAGAACATATTTTCCGGCAGTTCATCAGGAAGAACAAAAACACCCTGCGGCCCGCGTAGTATCAGTTCCGAGCCCAGCTCCACATCATTGAACAGGTAGTTGGTGCCCAGGCCGCCATCTAAATGTACTATTACCAGTTCTATGATATTGCTGCCATCGGGCATGGAGGCGATGCTGTAACTGCGCCAGCGCTTGTTGCGTTTTTCGTGAATGGGCAGGTCCATAGTTACAAACTGCCCCGGCTTGAAATCAAAGCGTTCGGTTTCGGGCAATTGCAGCCAGTAGCGGCGGGTATTGGGTGTCGCCTGCTCTATGCGTATTACTACAGCCTTCTGCCATTCAGGTAGCATGTACTAAAGTTAAGTAAATTAATCTGTAAGATTAGTACTGTCGGCAGGGCTTTCTTTGTAGAGCAACCATTTCCTGTAGTTATCACGTATCCACATCACGAACTCAATAGGAGTGGCATCCCGAGCAAAAGATACTTCCATTGGATGGTGATATATAAACCGCACGGCGGAATCGTATGTGGTACCGGTAGCATATATCACTGCTTCAGGATTGTAACGCAGGTCTATATATTTCTGCTCCTCAGTTTGTTCAAAATCTTTCAGAAAACGCTTATCCTTTTTCTTCTGCCCCGATATACGTGCCGCCATTTCGGTAATCAACCCGTCTACAGTAATGCCTGCCATCGTTCCCGCGCTTAACGTGGTCGTGGGTTTCCTCCTGGCATCGGTAAATGTTTTGTTATATAGCTTCAGCATTTCCTTGTGTTCCTCTTCCCATTTTTCCTGGGCGGGTAAGATGTCCACTCCCTTCAGCATATAGCCGGCCCGCTCCATATAAATATTTTGTAAAGGCTGCCCGGCATCCGCCGCTTTTTTTACCGTACGGTAGGATATGAGCATATAGGCAATGGTATCACCCTTTGATGCATAAAGTTTGTAGTAACCGCTATCGTTGGTATAGGTGGATGCCTGTGTACGGGTGTTTACCACCAAAACATCCTGCAGGTATTTGTTGTCATCCATATCGCGCACTACGCCCCGTACATATTGTGCATTTGCCGGTATATACATGGCCAGTATGCAGAGTATATAGAACGCTATTCTCATTTTTCCTGCAGCAAGCTTTCATCTATTTTGGGCAATCCCGCAGTATCTATCACACTCAGCCATTCGCGGTAGTGGTGTCGTATCCACATCTTCATTTCCAGGTCGGTGGCGGTGCGGGCGTAGTCGTAGGGCATGGGGTAGGCGTTCATAAAATGCCCCAGGCTGTCCCCTTCCAGCCCCGTCATTTCGTACACCAGGTCGGTAGTATAGCGGGTGTCAATGTATTTTTCGTCTTCCCATTGGTTGAAGTTGCGCTGGAACTTAAATATCTGTTTGCTGCGTTTATTGAACTTCTCGGCCACAAAAGAGAAGGGGCTGCCTATCGGGCTGCTCTTTCTCCGCGAGAGTGCTGCCCTGTAAGTCCTCTTCCTTTCTATCGAGTCTATCTGGTACTGCGTATACCCCGGCATCAGTATCACCTCCTGCAGCTGGTAGCTGATACGCTGCAGGCTGATGTTGACGGTATATGCCCCCACGCCCACCGGCATATTATACTCCTTAGGTTTATACCCTATATAGCTGAAGGATATGATGTCCCCCTTGTCAGCATGAATGGTAAAATCGCCCTGCGGTGTAGTGTACGTAGCCTTTTGGGTACGCAGGTTCACCACCGTTACAGGGTACAACGGTTCGCCTGTGGCGCCGTCCTTCACCTTGCCCTGCAAGGTTTGGGCAATGGATGGCAACGCTGCCAGGCAGCAAAATATGAATACGAGTACTCTCAAAAACAATGTATCGGCTATCGCCCTCATAATGTTACAAATCTAATTTACTTATAACCATGCTAATAGCTATTAGTTTGTATTTGACAATACTTTAAGAACAATACCCCCCGTATTATAGGGATAAACATATCGTTTGCATATTTTTGCCCTTCAAACAGAATTATAATTATGTCAAGTCCTTCATTTTACAACAGGTTGCAGGCCGAACTGCAGGAGATACAGGAAGCGGGTTTATACAAAAACGAGCGCATTATAGAATCGGAGCAAGGTGCTGAAATAACCGTGAACGGTAAACAGGTGCTCAACTTCTGCGCCAACAACTACCTCGGCCTGTCTTCTCACCCCAAAGTAGTAGAGGCGGCACACAAAACAATTGACAATCGTGGTTATGGTATGAGCTCGGTGCGTTTCATCTGTGGTACGCAGGATATACATAAAGAACTGGAGGCGAAGATATCAAAGTTTGTAGGTGCGGACGATACTATACTCTACGTAGCCTGCTTCGATGCCAACGGTGGTGTGTTTGAACCATTGCTGAATGACCAGGATGTGATTATATCCGACGAGCTGAACCATGCATCTATAATAGATGGCGTACGCCTCTGCAAGGCACAGCGCGCCCGCTATAAGCACAACAATATGGAAGACCTGGAGGAGCAGTTGAAAGCATACTCAGGCGCACGTACACGCCTGATAGTGACGGACTCGGTTTTCTCTATGGACGGTACTATAGCCCAGTTGGATAAGATATGCGACCTGGCCGATAAATACGATGCGCTGGTGATGATAGACGAAAGCCACTCATCGGGCTTTATGGGCAAAACAGGCCGTGGCGTACACGAGCTCTGCGGCGTTATGGACAGGATAGACATCATTACCGGTACGCTGGGCAAGGCGCTGGGCGGTGCATCGGGTGGTTTTACCAGCGGTAAAAAAGAAATAATAGATATGCTGCGTCAGCGTAGCCGTCCTTACCTGTTTTCCAACACGGTTGCCCCGGCGGTAGTGGGCGCTACCATAGCCGTGCTGGATATGCTGAGCGAAACCACCGAACTGCGCGACAAGCTGGAAAATAATACCATGTACTTCCGCGAAAAAATGACTGCCGCCGGTTTCGACATCAAGCCCGGCACGCACCCCATAGCGCCTATTATGCTGTACGATGCGGTACTGGCCCAAAAAATGGCCGCCCGCCTGCTGGAAGAAGGTATATACGTGATAGGTTTCTTCTACCCCGTAGTGCCCAAGGGGCAGGCGCGCATACGCGTACAAATATCCGCCGCCCACAGCCGCGAACACCTCGACAAAGCCATAGCCGCCTTTATAAAAGTAGGCAAAGAGCTGGGAGCTGTGAAGGAAGTGAATGCGTAAAATTTATTTAAGTTAATGTATTGTAATGGCTCAGTTTATGAGCCATTATTTTATTTTTATAAAGTTAAACAATCACAACCATGGCTCGTCGCAAGAATAATCCAATGGTGCCTCAGGTACACGACTTATTTAAACCAGTACTACAAGCACTGACAGATCTTGGAGGTTCCGGCAGTATAGAGGAAATTAATGAGGGTGTATACCAAATAATGAAGTTGGCAGATACCATTCTTAGTATACCACATGGTGCAGATGGGAGGAGCGAAGTTGAGTATAGGTTGGCTTGGGCAAGAACATTGTTGAAGCAAGTGGGTTTATTGGAAAATTCATCTAGAGGTGTTTGGGCCTTAGCAAACCAAAACATAAATATAGATAATATCGAGCCAGATGAAATCGTTAAAAGTGCTCGATTGCAATTTCGAGAAAAAGCACAGAATAAGGAAAGCAAAATTGAAGAAATTAACACTGATAGCGACGAAGTTGCTCCTTGGAAGGAACAACTTCTGAATAAGCTTTTTAATATTTCACCTTCTGCATTTGAAAGACTGGCACAACGGATTCTGCGTGAAAGTGGATTTACACAGGTTGAAGTCACTGGCAAAACAGGTGATGGTGGGATTGATGGAAAGGGAATAGTGAGAATTAATGGTTTTTTAAGCTTCCATGTAATCTTTCAATGCAAGCGCTATAGGAGTTCTGTTACAGCAAGTCAAATACGGGATTTTAGAGGTGCCATGCAGGGTCGTGCAGATAAAGGATTATTCATAACAACGGGAACTTTTACAAGAGATGCATTAAAAGAAGCTACACGTGATGGCGCCCCTCCGATTGACATGATTGATGGTGAACAATTGTGTGACAAATTGAAAGAGCTTAAGTTAGGTGTGGAAATAGAATTAAAAGAGGAAGTTAGAGTAAAAAGTGTATGGTTTGAAAATATATAATATGGTCATTTCGTATGTGTTGCTTGTGTACAAGGTGGGACTTTCGCCATCACTTAGATTCTTTTCGAAATAATGTTAACCCCTTTAGGGGTTGGGGTTTATCTTTGTAAGTATGGGACAATACAGTATAGGCGAAGCCATACAAATGCTGATGCAGAAATCAGGCTGGAAACCCAAAGCCACCGAAATACGCATCAGGCAGGAGTGGGAGCAGATAGCTGGCAAAACAATTGCCAAATACACCCGCGAGCTGAAAGTATTCAACGGTACGCTGACCATATACACAGACGTAGCCCCCCTGAAACAGGAACTGAACATGGGCAAGCAACAACTCATACAAACCATCAACGAATACCTGGGCGAAACCGCTATTACAGAAATCATCGTTAAATAACCATACTATGGCAGACGTAGATACTTCCAAATACAATATCAACCTGGACATCAGGCATGGCCACCAGGAGCTGATAGACATACCCGAAATAGTAGATGCCTGCAAAGAAAAATGGTGGAACCAGACCCTCACACAAGTCAACGACAGCGTGGTGCGCATTGGCATCATCGAGGGCGACTTTCACTGGCACAAGCACGATAATGATGATGAATTCTTTTATGTGGTAGAAGGCACGCTGTACATAGATATTGAAGAAGAAGGTGGCCCAACTATAGAACTAGGCCCTAAACAGGGTGTTACCATTACCAAAGGTATGATGCATCGCCCGCGCGCACCTAAGCGTGTAGTAATGCTGATGGTGGAAACGGCTAATATTGTTCCGACGGGAGATTAGAAGATATCCATCAACTTACTCAGGCAATCTACCTCGTAAGTGAGTTTGTGCTCATGTGCTGTTTTTGCGGGATTGTAATACACATGGTCCCAACCGGCATCTTTAGCGCCCAGCACATCCACTTCCAGCGCATCACCTATCATGATGCAGTCGTCAAGCGTAGCGCCGGTAGCAGTCAGTGCATAATCGAAAATACCGGGGTGGGGTTTCATTGCATGGCTGCGTTCTGATGTGATGATTTCCGTGAAGTATTTGCTGATGTCTGAGTATTGCAGCTTCATGCGTTGCGTCATGTCGAAGCCGTTGGTAATTAGGTGCAGTGTATATTTCTGCTTGCAATGGTCCAGCGTTTCTTTTGCGTAGGGCAGCAGTTGTGTTTGTGTGGGCAGTATTTCCAGGTAGGCGCTGCTCAGCTCATGTGCCAGCAGCATATCGGGTACTTTAAAGTCCAGTAATGTCAGCCAGAAGCGCTTCCAGCGGAGGTCTTCACGACGGATTAGCCCCCTGCGGAACTTGTCCCAAAGCTCGTGGTTGTGGGCGTTGTATATTTCTATAAACGAATTGAAGTCATGAATGCCTCTTTCATCCAGCTTATATTCCCTGTACAGCCGTTCTATGGTATTGGCCGAGTTGCGGTCAAAATCCCACAGCGTATGATCCAGGTCAAAGAAGATATGTTTATATTGTTTGTTCATCAGCAGTTGCCAAAGTTAGCACGGTTGCCTGTAAAAAAGTCAGAGCCGCCCCGTAAGCGAGGCAGCTCTTATATATTTGACAGGTAAACGAAACTATTTTTTACGATAGTATATCTTGTCGTCCATGAACTCGGTAATAGACTGCAATGCAGGATTAGCCATACGTTCGTAGATGCGTGATATTTCTATCTGCTCTTTATTCTCGTGTATTTCTTCCAGGTTGTCAGTGCTGCTGCTGAACTCATCCAGCTTGCGGTGCAGCTCTTCCTTCATAGTCACCGATATCTGGTTAGCGCGTTTAGACATCACCACGATAGACTCATACAGGTTGCCTGTCTTGTTCTTGATGATTATATTATCACGGGTTTCAACCAGTGGGTTAACGGCTGCCATAGCCCTTTTGTTGCTGCTACTGCTCATTTCTTATTTTTTTAATATTGTTGTTGGCCTGAAGGTAATACCTGTTTCCTTCAGTTATGTATTTTGATTTCGGATATTCTTCTTTCAGTTCGCGGTAAGCGTTCAGTGCATTGGCGTAACGCTCTTCCTGCTTGCTTTTAATGCTTATTTTTGCGTACTCATACCACGATTTTACAATCATGTATTTGTACATATCTGCCCTGGCAGAGCCTGGATATTCCAGCAATACTTCCTGGTAAGATACGCTGGCAGCTTTGTAATGCCCTATGTTATAATACAACTTAGCTGCGTCGGCATCTTTTATTTCCAGTTTGCTACGGCACTGGTCTATTATCTTATTGGCCTCGGGGGCGAATTTGCTTTGCGGGTAGGCATTCAGAAATGTTTGTAGCGCCCCGATGGTCTTTTCGGTATAAGCCTGGTCCAGCGATGGTTTGGGGGATTCCTTAAACAGGCAATACGAGTGCATATATTCACACTCTTCTGCATCCTTGCTTTTCGGGAAGAACTCCGCGAAGTTTTTGAAGTGGTACGATGCCGACAGGTAATCCTTCATATAATAGAAGGTATATGTGTAGCGGTAATACAGCGGTTCGTAGTTTTTGGTATTTTTCATTACCGGTATCAGGCTCTCGTATATAGCGTTGGCCTGCGGGTATTTTTTCTGGTCGTAGTATTTATTGGCGCGTTCCAGTTTGTAATTCACATCGTTGCTGCGCACAACACTTTCATAGCCCTTGCACGAAGCCAACAGGACTACGATAGTCATGAAAAACAAAAGATTGCGAGCAGAAACAGCCATAATAAGAGGTGCAAAGCTAATATATTTCCTTGTGTTAACCATCAATGGGGCGTAAAACTCTGTTAAAAAGAAGATTGCGCCATTTTGAACACTACCTAACAGGTTATCCACAGGTATTCACATGATTTCAACATGGCATTATGCACAACAGGGGGATTGTATGCCCGAAAGCCTTGCCTGTATTGAATTTTAGGCATATATAATATTGTGGAAAAATATGTATTTTCCAAATCGCGGCTAATTGTGGTAAAATGTGTTATTTTGTGTCTAAAGTCATTGATTTTTATAGTATTTAAAGAATAAAATGCTCAACCTCCTCGGTGAATATGAAATATCGGTAGATGCCAAAGGCCGCTTTTTGCTGCCCGCATCGTTCCGTAAGCAACTGCCGGAAGGCAGCGGGGAGCAGTTTGTCATCAACCGTGGTTTTGAGAATTGCCTGGTATTATACCCCATGCAGACCTGGAGCAGGATTTCTGCCGAGGTAGATAAGCTCAATGATTTTAAGCCAAAGGTCAGGGAGTTTAAAAGGCTCTTCCGCAACGGGGCTACTGTTATCGAGGTAGACACCGCAGGCAGGATACTGGTTCCAAAGATGTTGCTGGAGCGTGCCGGCATAAAAAAAGATATGGTTTTTACAGCCCAGGGCGACAAGGTAGAGTTGTGGGATAAAGATACGTACTATTCGTACATCGAAGAACACAAGGACAACTTCAGCGACCTGGCCGATGAGATAACAAGCGGTAACACAAAAACGCCGGATAGTGAGTGATATGGAAGCGCCCGGCTTTTATCATGCCCCTGTAATGCTGCATGAAGCGGTGAATGGGCTGGCGATAAAAAAAGACGGTGTGTATGTGGATGCGACATTTGGCGGCGGCGGGCACAGCAGGGAGATCTTAAAAAGTTTGGGTGAACAGGGCAGGCTGATAGCCTTCGACCAGGACAGCGATGCCTGGCGCAACAAACCGGAAGACAGCAGGCTGACAGATGTACATGAAAACTTCAGGTACATGCGCAGGTTCCTGAAGTTGCATGGCTGCCCCGAGGTAGATGGCATATTGGCTGACCTGGGGGTAAGTTCTCACCAGTTTGATACAGGGGAACGGGGTTTTTCCATTCGTTTCGATGGCCCGCTGGATATGCGCATGGACAACAGGACGGAGTTGACGGCTGAACGGGTTTTGAAGACCTACAGTGAGCAGGAGTTGCACAAAATGTTTGAGCAATATGGCGAGGTGAGGAATGCAAAGCAACTGGCTAAATATATAGTGGAAAACAGGGCAAAAGCAGCGCTGAACAGTATTGATTCGCTGAAAGCCATGCTTGCCCAGGTGATGAAAGGCAACCCTAACAAATACCTGGCACAGGTATTCCAGGCGCTGAGGATAGAAGTGAATGATGAACTGGGTGCATTGAAGGATTTGCTGGAGCAATCGGTACAATGCCTGAAACCGGGCGGACGGTTATCCATTATCACTTTCCACTCCCTGGAAGACAGGATGGTGAAGCAGTTCATGAAGCGTGGTGTATGGGGCGAAGTGGAAACAGATGTTTTTGGACGTGCCCTTACCGAACCCAAACTAAAGCCGTTGACGAACAAGCCTGTAGAGGCATCGGAAGCAGAACTAAAAGAAAATCCACGTGCGCGTAGTGCACGTTTACGCATAGCAGAGCGGTTGTAAATGAGTAAAGAGGCAAATAACATACATGTGCAGGAGGCTTCCACGCCTGCACAACGTGTCCGCAGCGACTGGAAAGCGTTGCTGGAGAAGTTTTCTTACACCGCTATCGTCAGCAATGTCCCCTACCTGGCTTTTGTTGCCCTCTTGTGTGTGTTGTATATCAGCAGCAACAAGCGCGCTGTAGAAACCCAAAGGGCATTAAATAAACTGAATGATACGCTGAAAGAATTGCGTTGGGAGTATATGGATGCGAAGTCGCAGATGATGCGTGCGCAGATGGAAACAGAAGTGATAAAAAACGCGGATAAGCTGGGCCTGAAACCCATGCTGATGCCGGCATTTAAAATAGAAAAACAAGAACAACCTGCACAACCGCCAACCAATTGAACATTAAAAAAGACATACGGTTCAGGGTATATGTTGCATTCACATGTATGTGCCTCTTAGGATTGGCCATACTGGTGAAGGCTGCTGTAATGCAGGTAAAAGAGGGCCCAAGGTTGCGTGCGCTGGCGCAGAATATGCACACGCGTAATACTATACTGCCTGCTGAGCGTGGTAATATATATACAGAGAACAATGACCTGCTTTGCTCTACCATTCCCATGTTCGACGTGCATATTGATTTTTCTGTAATCGACTCAGCCTTGTTTGCAGAAAATGTAGATAGCCTGGCAAAGGAACTGTCGGGGTTATTCAAAGACAAAAGCGCTGTAAAGTATAAAAGTGAATTGAAGAGGGCTTATGCTGAAGAGCAGAAATACTGGTCGCTCTGCAAAAACCTGGAGTACGACCAATACCAGTTACTGAGGGGGTTGCCCATATTCAATAAAGGTAAAAACAGGGGTGGTTTTATAGCAGAGTCGAAGATGAACCGGATTAACCCGTATGGAATGCTGGCTTATCGTACCATTGGCTTGTGGAGGGAGAATGCACAAACTGTGGGGCTCGAAGCTACATGCGACAGCCTTTTGCGCGGGCATACAGGCAGCCGTGTGGAGCAGAAGATGACGGGCGGTGGATGGATGCCTGTAGAAGGTAGTGTAATGGAACCGCAGAACGGGAAAGACATCGTTACCACAATAGACCTGGATATACAGGGTATAGCAGAGTATGCGGTAAAAAGCATGTGCGAAAAATACGACCTGCAATATGGCACCTGTGTAGTGATGGAAGTAGCCACAGGCAAAATACGCGCTATGGTGAACCTCGGTGCGCAGGATGATGGCAGCTACTTTGAAGATTTTAACTATGCCATGATACCCACAGAGCCGGGCTCGGTATTTAAGCTGGCAACACTTACCGCGGTATTTAATGATAAGTATTTAACATCAGAAACAATTGTAGATGCTGAAGGTGGTAAAGTACGCTTTGGCAACCTGACCATGAAAGACTCTCACCTCGGCCTTGGGAAAATGACTTTGAGGGATGCCTTCGCGCATTCATCTAATACAGTACATGCTAAGCTGGCGCAGCAATACTATTATAAAGAGCCGGAGAAATTTTTAGCCCAACTGAAAAAACTACACCTGCATGAAAAGACGGGTATTGACCTGGCAGGCGAACGGAGGCCGGTGGTGAAGAACCCGGAAAGTAAATCGTGGAGTAAGACAACCCTGCCCTGGATGGGTACAGGGTATGAAGTGCAGATAACACCGCTGCATACCTGCATGTTGTACAATGCAGTGGCTAATAATGGTAAAATGATGCGCCCGTACCTCATCAGCGAAGTGAAAGAATACGGCACTACTATTTATAAAAAAGAACCGCAGGTACTGGAGCAGGCCATCGGCGATTCTTCTACCATTGCACAACTGCGTGCTTGTGTGGAAGAAGTCGCGTTGACCGGGACAGCTAAGAGTATTCAAAGCCCTTATTACACTATAGCAGGCAAAACAGGTACAGCACAGGTAGCTGATAAAGGAATTAAATACAGCGATGGCGTTTACCAGGGTTCTTTTGTCGGGTATTTTCCCGCAGATGAGCCCCGGTACACCATCGTTGTAGTAATGCGCACCAAAAAACATGCACGCAGTTATTACGGTGGTACTGTTGCTGCACCCGTATTCAGGATGATAGCTGACCGCGTGTTTGCAGCAGGTAAGGGCTGGAAAACACCAACGGACAGCCTGGATAAAAAAGATGCAAAGCCAATGATAGCCCAGAAGACTACTGGCACGGGTTATAATGTATTGCTGGGCGCTGTGGGTAAGCATGTAAATGTACCTGTATATAATACTATACATCATGTGCAGGTAGATTCAGCTAAGCATATAGTGGCAGAGCAACAGAAAGTGTACAAAGGTTTTGTGCCCGATGTAAAAGGCATGGGCCTGAAAGACGCATTATACTTATTAGAACAGGAAGGCTTGTTCGTGCATATAAAGGGCAAGGGAAGAGTCCGGGCGCAATCAGTTGCGCCCGGCACTATTGCCAAACGCGGACAGGAAATAATACTGGAACTGGGTACGTGAAACAACTGAAAGACATATTATCAGCGGTGCAGCCTCTGCAAATAACAGGTGATATATCTGTTACTGTAACTGGTTTGCATATTGATTCACGAAAAGTGGAACAAGGCAGCCTGTTTATTGCAGTAAAAGGAACACAGGTTGACGGGCATCAGTATATTGATAAAGCCATAGAACTGGGCGCGGTTGCCATTGTAGCTGAAACAATTCCCGTTGATAAGAAAGATGATGTAGTATATATACAGTTGAAGGATAGCGCATCTGGTGCCGGATTGCTAGCAAGTGCTTTTTACGGTAACCCTACGCAACACATGAAGGTGGTAGGTGTAACAGGCACTAATGGCAAAACCACGGTTGCCACCCTGCTGTATCAGCTGTTTGAAAAGCTGGGGTATAAATGCGGCTTGATATCTACGGTGCAAAACCACATACATGATAAAGTAGTAACCGCCACACACACCACGCCTGATGCTATTGCTGTACACGGCCTGTTGGCTGATATGTACGCCGCTGGATGTACGCATGTGTTTATGGAGGTAAGTTCTCATGCAGTACACCAACAGCGCATTGCAGGCATACATTTTGCAGGCGGAGTGTTTACCAATATCACACACGACCACCTGGACTATCATAAAACATTTGATGAATACATCAGGGTGAAGAAAATGTTCTTTGACAACCTGCCTGCAACAGCTTTTGCATTGACCAATGCAGACGATAAGCGTGGCATGGTGATGTTGCAAAACACCAGGGCAATAAAACT
Source organism: uncultured Bacteroidota bacterium (assembly GCA_937928385.1). Lineage (GTDB taxonomy): Bacteria > Bacteroidota > Bacteroidia > Chitinophagales > Chitinophagaceae > UBA5543. The sequence continues at coordinate 48,451 of CALEZD010000117.1, read as the reverse complement.
GACGTATAGCCTGCGCGTGCCGGCGGATATTAAAGGCAAGGTGCTGGAAAATAACCTCACCGGCCTGGTGATGGATGTAAACAATATAGAAGCACACTTCAGGATGATAGGCACCTTTAATGCCTATAACCTGATGGCTGCTTATGGTGTGGCTGTGCAGTTGGGCGAAGATAAAATGGAAGTACTGTCGGTACTCAGCAACCTGCATGGTGCGGCGGGCAGGTTTGAAACCATCATGTCAACCCAGGATAAAATACTGGGTATAGTAGATTATGCACATACGCCCGATGCGCTGATTAATGTACTGGCAACCATCAACCAGTTGCGGGTTGACGGGCAGAAAGTGATTACAGTAGTGGGCTGCGGTGGCGACAGGGATAAAGCCAAGCGTCCGCTGATGGCAGCAGTAGCTTGTGAGCATAGCGATAAGGCAATACTGACATCAGATAATCCACGTTCAGAAAATCCCGAGGACATACTGAACGATATGGTAGCCGGGCTGTCTATAGCGCATAGTAAAAAAGTGTTGAGAATAACAGACAGGAGGGAGGCGATAAAAACAGCATGCACCCTGGCTAACGCGGATGATATAGTGTTGGTTGCAGGTAAGGGGCACGAGACCTACCAGGAAGTAAAAGGCGTTCGCCATCATTTTGACGACCGCGAAGTAGTAAAAGAAGCATTTGAATTATTAAACAGATAAAAGCAGAACAATAGCGAGCGGATGTTATATCACTTGTTTACATACCTGAGAGAACAATACGGCCTGTCCGGCGCGGGGATATTTTATTATATCACCTTCCGTGCTGCCATGGCTATCATTCTTTCGCTGGTCATCACCACTATTATAGGCAAGGGGCTGATAGGCTACCTGCGCAGGAAACAGATAGGCGAAACCGTTCGCGACCTGGGCCTGCAGGGTGAAGCGCAGAAGAGGGGTACACCTACTATGGGTGGTATCATCATCATAGCTGCTATACTGATACCTACTTTGTTGTTCGCTAAGCTGACCAATGTATATATCATACTGATACTGTTGTCTACTGTATGGTTGGGCCTCGTTGGCTTCCTTGATGATTATATAAAAGTATTTAAGAAGAATAAGGAAGGGCTGGCAGGTAAGTTCAAAATAATGGGGCAGGTAGGTCTGGGTATTATTATCGGCTTGTCTTTATACTACAACGACCATGTAGTCATTACCCGCGAGGTACTGCCCAATCAACCTGTCCTGTACAACCAGGCCGAAGAGCAGGTGTCAAAGCCATTTACCCGTATTGACCAGGCAGGTAAAGAGCATACTTATGTGCATATAAAATCGGTAACTACCACTATACCTTTTGTGAAAAGCCACGAAATGAGTTACAGCAAAATAGCCGCGGTATTTGGGAAAAACGCTGTGGATATAATGACACCAATTATCTACATACTGGCAGTCATCTTCATTATTACCGCTGTATCTAACGGTGCCAATATCACTGATGGTATTGACGGGCTGGCAACCGGTGTGTCTGCTATTATCGGTATTTGCCTCGGTGTTTTCGCCTATGTATCGGGCAACTATATATTCGCAGATTACCTGGGCATCATGCATATACCCTACCTCGGCGAGTTGTCCATATTCATCGCTGCATTCATCGGTGCCTGCGTAGGATTTCTATGGTATAATGCCTATCCGGCACAAGTATTCATGGGCGATACAGGCAGTCTGGCGCTGGGAGGTATCATTGCCACACTGGCTATTATGATGCGTAAAGAGCTGCTGATACCTATCATCTGCGGAATCTTCGTGATGGAGAATTTATCGGTGATGATACAGGTGGCCTACTTCAAATACACTAAGAGTAAATACGGTGAAGGCAGGCGGATATTTTTGATGTCGCCACTACACCATCATTATCAAAAGTTAGGGTACCACGAAAGTAAAATAGTAACAAGGTTCTGGATAGTGGGTATTGCCCTTGCTATACTCAGCATTGTAACATTGAAAATGCAATAATGAACACGAACGAACATAAAAGGCTGGTTGTGCTGGGTGCTGCGGAAAGTGGCATTGGCGCTGCGTTGCTGGGCAAGCAGCAGGGCTGGGATGTGTTCGTAAGCGATGGCGGAATCATAAAAGATAAGTACAAAGAAGAACTGCAGGCAGCGGGAATAGACTACGAAGAAAAGACGCATACAGAAGAAAAAATACTGAATGCGGACTGCGTGGTGAAAAGTCCCGGCATAAGTGATAAGGTAACTATAGTGAAGAAAGTACGCGAGGCCGGTATTGAAGTGTGCAGCGAAATAGAGTTTGGCTACAGGTATAAAAACGACAGCAGGATAATAGCAATTACTGGCAGTAACGGAAAGACTACCACTACGGCGCTTACCTATCATATACTGAAGGAAGCGGATTATGATGTGGCTATGGTAGGTAATATCGGTTACAGTTTTGCACGCCAGGTGGCAGAGCGCCCGCACGAGTGGTATGTCATGGAGGTGAGTAGTTTTCAACTGGACGATATACACAGTTTCAAACCGGATGTGGCTGTACTGCTGAACATAACACCCGACCATTTAGACAGGTATGATTACAAATTTGAGAACTATATAAAAGCAAAATTCAGGATTGCCGAAAACCAGACAGAGAGAGAGTACTTCGTCGTGAATTATGACGATCCTGTAATTAAAGAACACATCACAACCCATTTTATTCAATCTAACACAATTTACTTTACGATGAGCGACCAAAACATTACCAACGAGGGAGGATTTATCAACGACGACAAAATGAACATTCGCTTTAACGGTGAAGAACTGAACATGTCTATACATGATCTTTCTACCAAAGGCAAACATAATTTATACAACAGTATGGCGGCAGGCATATCATCCCGTATTGCGGGTATCAGGAAGGAAAAGATAAGGGAGAGCTTTTCGAGCTTTAAAGGATTGGAACACAGGCTAGAGTTTGTCGCAACAATAAGGGGTGTTGATTTTATCAACGATAGCAAAGCCACGAATGTAAACTCGGTATGGTATGCGCTGGAAAGTATGACCAAGCCCACCGTACTGATACTGGGCGGCCAGGATAAGGGTAACGACTATAACGAAATATTGGAACTGGTGAAGGAAAAGGTAAAAGCGATAGTGTGCATGGGAACAGATAACGCCCCTATTCATGCTGCGTTTGAAGGGGTGATAGAAACAATAGTAGATACAAAGTCGGCCAAAGACGCTGTAAATGCAGCTTATGCACTGGCTGAAAAAGATGAGGTAGTGCTGTTGTCGCCCGCTTGTGCCAGTTTCGACCTTTTTACCAATTATGAAGACAGGGGAGAACAGTTTAAGGAAGCCGTACGCAACCTGTAAAAAAATAAAAGCATAGAAGACAACGGGATGAAACAATTGCTGAAACAGACAAAAGGAGACCAGGTGATTTGGGCGGTAGTTATTATACTATCGTTCATCAGCCTGCTGGCTGTTTACAGCGCTACCGGTTCGCTGGCGTATAAGCATGATACCAATGCCAACTATTATTTAGTGAAGCAGGTAGTTATACTGGGCCTGGGGTTGATATTCATTTATTTCATTCATAGAATCAACTATACCAAGTTCGCCCGCCTGGCAGTTTTGTTTTATCTCATCAGCATACCATTGTTGATATATACACTCTTCTTTGGTGTCAAGCTCAACGAAGGTTCGAGGTGGATATCATTGCCTGGTACGGGTATTACGATACAGACATCTGCATTAGCGCAACTGGCACTGTTTATGTTCCTGGCGCGTATGCTTAGTATCAAACAGGCAGTTATCAAGGATTTCAAAAAAGGTTTCCTGCCGGTATTGGCGCCCGTATTATTAACGGCTGCGCTCATTGCTCCGGCCAACCTTTCTACGGCGGTGATGATAGGGATTACCTGTTGCATACTGTTCTTTATAGGACGTGTGCGGGTAAGGCATATTGCACTGTTAGCATTTGCGGGTATTATAGGTGGGTTACTCTTATATGGTGTTTCAAAAGTTACCGGTTTCGGCCGTGCGGAAACATGGGAGAAACGTATTGTAGATTTTATAGGCTCAGAAGAAGACGGTAAACCAAAGGAGGAAGTGTACCAGGTATTGCATGCGAAGATTGCTATTGCTAACGGTGGGCTTACAGGGCGCGGACCGGGCAATAGCCAGCAGCGCAATTTCCTGCCGCATTCTTATTCCGATTTTATCTACGCCATAATAATAGAAGAATACGGTTTGATTGGCGGTGCGCTGATGGTGTTTTTCTACCTGCTGTTTTTGTGGCGGAGCATCCTGATATTCAGGCGATGTCCCTATGCATTCGGGGCTTTCCTGGCTGTGGGCTTGAGCACTACATTGGTATTCCAGGCTATGCTGAATATGGCGGTGAATGTACACCTGGTACCGGTTACCGGATTAACCTTGCCATTGGTAAGTATGGGTGGTTCATCGGTTTGGTTCACCAGTATGGCTATAGGCGTGATATTGAGTGTAAGCAGATATGTAGATGAAACGGAAGGAAAGAAAAAAGCGGAGATGACGAAAGCAGTGGAAGAAAGCGAGCGTATGAATGTAAAACCTGCTTTGGGATAAGATGAGCGGATTGAGAGTGATAATAGCAGGTGGTGGAACAGGCGGGCATATATTTCCCGCAGTGGCTATTGGGCACGCGCTGCAAAGACTGGCGCCGGGTACGGAACTGCTCTTTGTAGGTGCGAAGGGAAAGATGGAGATGGAAAAAGTACCGCAGGAGGGTTTTGAGATAGTGGGACTGGACATTGCGGGTTTTGACAGGGGCAATATGTTGAAGAACATAACGCTGCCGTATAAAATTATTAAGAGCTATATGCAGGCGAGAAGTATACTGATCAGTTTTATGCCCGACGTGGTAGTCGGTGTAGGGGGCTATGCCAGCTTCCCTATGCTGAATGCAGCGCAGGGCAGGGGTATACCCACGCTGGTGCAGGAGCAGAATTCTTATGCCGGCAAAAGCAATAAAATACTGGGTAAAAAAGCGAGGGCTATTTGTGTAGGGTATGATAATATGGAACGCTTTTTCCCTAAGGGTAAAATCATCTTTACGGGCAACCCCGTGCGTAAAAACATCACGCACTCAAACGTGAGCCGTGAAGAAGGGCTGGCATGGCTGGGGCTGAACCCGCAGAAGAAGACTATACTGGTGGTGGGCGGTAGCCTTGGAGCTAAGTCTATTAATGAAACGATAGATGCAAGGCTGGAGGAAATACTGGAGGAAGGAGTGCAAATAGTTTGGCAAACAGGCAAGCCCTATTACGAACAGGCGAAGAGCAGGGCTGAAGCATTTAAGGATAAAGTAAAGGCCTTTGATTTTATAAAGGAAATGGAGAAGGCCTATGCGGCGGCCGATGTGGTGATATCCCGCGCAGGCGCATTGGCTATTGCTGAGCTGTGTATCGTGGCGAAGCCTGTGATATTCGTGCCATTCCCTTTTGCGGCAGAAGACCACCAGACTAGCAATGCGATGGCGCTGGTAGAACACAATGCCGCCATGATGGTAAAGAACAGCGACGCCAAGACAGACCTGGTGGCCAAGCTGAAAAAATTATTGAAAGATAGAGCCATGCAGGAGTTGATGCATAACAACCTGCGGGCGCTGGCGATAAAAGATGCGGACGAAAGAATAGCAAAAACTGTATTGGAAATAAGCGGTAAAAAATTGTAATGAATTTAGAAGGACTGAAAAGGGTATATTTTATTGGCATAGGCGGCATAGGTATGAGCGCCCTGTCCCGCTTCTTCGCGCAACGCGGGGTAGTGGTGAGCGGGTACGACCGTACCGAAACCGACCTGACCAAAAAACTACAGTCCGAAGGCATGTCCGTTCATTATACTGATGATATATCGCTGTTGGATAAAGATGCTGAACTGGTAGTGTACACGCCCGCTATTCCTAAAACTCATGCAGAACTGAATTGGTACAGGGATAATAACTACCCTGTATACAAGCGCAGTGATGTGCTGCAGTGGATTACTGAGAGCTACTTCTCAATTACTGTGGCGGGTACGCATGGCAAAACCACCATGAGTACCATGATCAGCTACCTGCTGCGTGAAGCGGGTATGGGCTGTAATGCCTTCCTGGGCGGAGTATCGGTAAACTACAATACCAACTACTGGAGCAGCGATACGCCTACTGCCGTGGTGGAAGCCGACGAATACGACAGGAGTTTCCTGAAGCTGCGCCCCGATATAGCGGTGTTGACTGCCATGGATGCCGACCACCTGGATATATACGGTACGCCTGAGGAAATGGAGAATGCGTATATAGAATATACACGCAACATAAAACATAACGGCACGCTGCTTGCCAAGCACGGACTGAAGCGCACGGGAGAACTGAAAGCCACACATGTATTGACCTACAGCCTGCAAAATGATGCTGCCGACGTATATGCGTCCAACATTATGATGAAGAATGGTAGTTACGAGTTTGACCTGCATTATATAGACAGGGTAATAGAAGGGCTGCAACTGAATATGGGTGGCATGCACAACGTAGAAAATGCGGTGGCCGCCATTGCTATTACCCAGTTGCTGGAAATAGAGCCTGAAAAAGTGAAAGAAGTACTTCCGCAATTCAAAGGAGTAAAAAGAAGATTTGAATATGTAGTGAAGAATGATGAGCTGGTATATATAGATGACTACGCCCACCATCCTGAAGAACTGGCATCGTTGATAAAGAGTGCGAAGCTATTGTTCAGTGATAAAAAATGTGTGGTAGTGTTTCAGCCCCACCTGTTTACAAGAACAAGGGACTTAGCGGAAGGGTTTGCACATAGCCTGGATATGGCAGATGAGGTAATACTGCTGGACATATACCCGGCCCGTGAAGAACCCATAGAAGGTGTGACATCGGAAATGATAAAGGAGAAAATGGGCAACCCCAACTGTACGCTGCTGAGTAAAGAAGGGCTGCTGCAATATGTAGAAGCTGCGCCTTTGGAATTATTCATTACAGCAGGTGCAGGCGATATAGATAAACTGGTGGAACCCATAAAAAAGATAATAGAGCGTAAATGAGCGTAAAGCGCAAAATATCGGCACGTAGAATAATACAGGCACTGCTGACACTGGTGTTGGCCGGTGTGTCTGTTGCTGCCGTATTGAGCGCAACTAAGCTGCAAAAAAACAGGACACTGGCTGATGTAGACATCAGGATTAATAACAAACAGTACGGTTTTGTAACAGAAAAAGAGATAGAACAAACCCTCCTGCGCGATGGAGAAATAAAGCCCGGCAAAACAAAACTGTCGAAGCTGAATGTGCGGCAGATGGAGAAGGTGGTAATTGCCAACCCCTGGGTGGAAGACGCCCAGGTATATGTGGACAATAAACAGAGACTGCACGCATTGGTAATTCAGCGGGTACCTGTTGTCAGGATATTTGAGAAAAACGGCAACAGCTACTACATAGATAAGAATATGGAGGCACTGCCATTGTCGCCTAAGTACAATTATTATACAACAGTAGTGACCAACGTGCCCGAATTGAAAAGTGATAGCGCGTCCAACGCATTAAAAGCACAGATAATGGCATTAGTGCAATTCATCCGCCACGATACCTTCTGGAACGCCCAGGTATCGCAGTTGATAGTGCGCGATGATATGCGGTTTGAAATTGTGCCTGTATTAGGCGAGCAGCAAATCATTTTTGGCGACACTACCGATATGCAGTTGAAGTTCGACAACCTGTTCGCTTTTTATAATAAGGTGCTGAATGAAGTAGGCTGGGATAAATACAATGTATTGGACCTGAGCTACAAGGGGCAATTGGTGGCATCGCCCGGGCTGAATTGGAAACTACCTGTGGATAAGGTCATCAACCGCATCAATTGGGTGAGCAGCATTACCGGCGAAAGCCCTAAACCCAAACAGGTGGCTGTTGCAAACCCTGCACCGGCTGCAACTGCACCAGCTGAAGTAAAGCCTGCAACACCTGTACCTGCTACGCCGGAGAAACCTATACAGGCAGAAGTGCCGGCAGAGGTAAAGATAGGGCCTAAGCCGGAACCTCAACCCGAAACAACAGCAAAACCCGAAAGAAAAGCACCGCCGAAGAAAGCTGAACCTAAACAACCTAAGCCTGAAAAAGTAAAAGAGAAAAAACAAGAGGATAATAAGCCGAAGTATATATACGGAGGCCAATAAAAAAAGTATAAACGTTTGTAGTATGAGCAAAAAGCAACCCATCATTGTAGGCCTGGACATAGGTACCACCAAAGTGGCTGCAATCGCAGGAAGGAAAAACGAGTTTGGAAAGCTGGAAATACTGGCTTTCGGGCGAGTGGAGTCTGCCGGTGTCAGTCATGGCGTTGTGATGAACATAGACCAGTGTATCCGCTCTATTGAACAGGCTATTGCCAAATGCCTGGAATCTAATCCTGATCTTGACATCAACGAGGTGTACGTAGGTATAGCCGGCCAGCACATCAAGAGCCTGCAAACCCGTGGCGACAGGGTAAGGACAAATTCTGATGACGTTATCAGCCAGGCGGATATTGACCTGCTGATACGCGACCAGTATAAAACATACATTCCTGCCGGCGACCAGATTATTGATATCGTTCCGCAGGAGTTTAATATTGATAGTACTCCCAACGTGCTGGAGCCTATTGGCATGAACGGTGTGAAAATCGGTGCGAACTTCCACATCATCACGGGCGATAAAAACGCTATCCGAAATATCAAGCGCTGTGTAGACAAGGCTGCACTCACTACCCGCGATCTGGTGTTACAACCATTGGCATCAGCTGCTGCGGTAATGAACGATGAAGATATGGAAGCAGGTGTAGCAATCGTGGACATAGGCGGTGGTACTACTGATATGGCAGTGTTTTACGACGGCATATTGAAACATACAGCGGTAATACCTTATGCCGGTGTCAATATCACCAACGATATACGCAGTGGCCTTGGTGTATTGCGTGCACAGGCTGAAGCTATGAAAGTACAGTATGGCACCGCACTGGCAGCCGAGGCCAACGCTAACGCATACATCACAATTCCCGGACTGCGTGGCTTACCCGCTAAGGAAATATCTGTGAAAAACCTGGCGCATATCATACAGGCCCGCACGCAGGAGATATTGGATTATGTTCTGTTTCATCTCAAGCAGATAGGGTTGGATAAGCGCCTTTATGGTGGCATTATCCTTACCGGTGGTGGTGCGCAGTTGAAGCACATGATACAACTCACCGAATATACTACGGGGCTTGGCGCACGCATTGGTTACCCCAACGAGCACCTGGCTGGCGGTTATGCCGAATCGCTGATGAACCCCATGTATTCTACTTGTATCGGTTTGATACTGCGCGGTTACCACGACTTCGAAAATGGCAAAATGCGCTTCGTGGGTGATGGAGGTAACTACATATCAGCACAGCACACCACGGCTGAAATAGAGGAAGATGAAGAAGATTATACTGAAGAGCCGAAAGACGAAAAGACAACAAAACGAGCAGAAAAAATGAAAAAACTTTTCGACGGGCTGAAAGGCAAATTCATCGCGCTCTTTGAGGATGTAGAAGATGAAAAAATTGAATAACCCATTAATTAATAATAAAAACTGACTGTTTCATTACTAACCCAAATAAAAACAGAGAATCGTATGATACATTTTGAAATCCCCAAAAACCAATCGTCTATCATCAAAGTGATAGGCGTAGGTGGTGGCGGTGGAAACGCCGTCAATTACATGCACAGCCTTGGTATAGAAGGCGTAGATTTTGTTGTCTGCAACACAGATTCGCAGGCGCTTACCCTCAGTCCCGTGCACAATAAGATACAGCTCGGGCCTCACCTCACACAGGGGTTGGGGGCAGGTGCTAATCCCGAAATCGGTAAGCAGGCCAGTGAAGAAAGCCTGGAGGATATTTCCAAAATACTGTCCGTAAACACCCGTATGGCTTTCATTACTGCCGGTATGGGCGGTGGTACAGGTACGGGTGGTGCACCTGTCTTGGCCAAGATTTGCAAAGATCTGGGCATACTCACAGTGGGGATTGTGACCACGCCTTTCAGTTACGAAGGCCGTAAGCGTATGAAACAGGCGCAGGAAGGTATTGACCGTATGCGCGAAAATGTAGATACCATCCTGATAATTTCTAACGATAAGCTGCGCCAGCAGTATGGCAACCTGCCATTTACGCAGGCTTTTGCGCAGGCCGATAATGTGTTGGCAACAGCAGCAAAGTGTATCACGGATGTAATTAACACCACCGGCCAGATAAACGTGGACTTTGCAGACGTATGCACCGTAATGAGAAGCGGAGGTGTAGCCATTCTGGGTAGCGCAGAGGTGGCGGGCGAGCGCCGTGCAGAGAAAGCGGTGGAAGAAGCACTAAGCTCACCACTGCTGAACGATAACGACATCACAGGTGCTAAATGGATACTACTGAACATCACATCTGCCGCCGGCGAGTTTGAACATACAATGGACGAAGCGGAAGCTATCCAGGCTTATGTACAGCAACAGGCGGGCGAAGATTGCGATGTAATACTCGGCATGGGACACGACCCCAACCTGGGCGATAAGATTGCGGTGACCATTATCGCAACAGGTTTCAGCCACAAAGGGTTGAACACAGAATTGCCTGCACGCAAAAACGAGCCTGAGAAAATCATAGTAAAGCTGGGCGAAACAAATACAACACAGGCAGTAACCTCTGTTGCTGAAACTACGCCTGAACCTGCAAAGGAAGACCCGATGGCGCCTAAGCTGGTAGAAGAGCCACAGGTGCAGAACAGGGTGGTGATAGATGCAAAACCGCATTTCCCGGTGGATAATACACCACGCGAAACTTTGCAACTGGTGATGCACGAAGAAACACCGGACGCAAAACTGCCGGAAGAAGAAAAGAAAGAAACATCCGCAGCACCTGAGTTGGAACTGGTCATTAAGAACGAGCAACCAACTGAACCTGCACAACCTGTTATGCAGCAACAGCCGCAGGCAATGCAACCTCAGCCTGCACCTGCATCCGGTGGCAGGGTGCTTACAGCGGCAGAACTGGAGGAGAAACGCATATTTGAAGAACAAAAACGCGCACTGGAAGAAAGGGCTGAGCGTTTGCGCCGTATGAGCTTTGATGTGAAGGCAGGTGAAAGTACCGATGATATGGAAAGTGTTCCTGCTTATGTACGCAAGAACATACGTATAGATGATACAGTCGCTTCTTCTGATACATTCTACAGCGGGTACAGTGTGGGTGTTAACGATAAAGACAAAGACAACGAAGGCAAAGCCGACCTGCAGAGTATCAATACATTCCTGCAAGGCAAAAAGCCGGACTAATAATATTTCTGTTATAGCCTATGCTCTAAGCCCCCTGCATCGCAAGGGGGTTTTTTGTTTTTGTTTAACATTCGTGGCTTAAATCCATATTCTGTTTACCGGTCTATGATACAGAACTAAAGGAGAAATATTATGAAGCAAATTACAACAATACTGGCGGCACTGGCTATAGTGTTTGCAGTACAAACGGCAGAAGCCCATCCTCATGGGCCCAGGGTACCACAAAAACAATACAACCAGCACAAGCGCATACAGCATGGTGTACATAACGGTCAACTGACAATGCCGGAAGCAAGAATGTTGCGTGCACAACAGGCTAAGGTGCGCCATTACAAACAGATGGCAATGGCCGATGGGCGTATTACGCCACGCGAGCGTAACCTCATCAACCGCACACAGGCGCATGCAAGCCGTAATATATACAGGCAGAAACATGACGGGCAGGTGAGAAGGTGGTAATAATAAAGTTATAAGTTTTCATAAGTTGGGGTTTTTCAGGCGGGTTATTCAACCCGCCTTTTTTGTGTTTGTGTAAACATAACGTTAAAGCAAGATGATTTTTCAATTACCAAATCAAGAAGCTTCTGTCAACATTAGGTTAGCCCTGTTACTTAGTATCTTATTTAAGTTGCTTTGCACAAAATATTACATGATGAAAAAACGACTACTCTTTTTGTGTTCCATGTTGGCATATTCTGCCGTAGCTTCAGCGCAGGATATCGACATGAGGGATGATGTACTGGTGTTTGATGAAGCTGCCGGTACTGCCAAGATAGGTGTAATTGTAAAAAGTAAAAATGCATCTCCTACAACAGTAAGTGTGGCAGTTGTCAGCAACTTTGGTACTACTAACAATGCTGATATGACATTGGCTACAACACAGTTGACATTCAACGCAACCTCCCCCGACCCGGACACACAATATATCAATGTCACTATCAACAATGATATGGCTGCCGAGTCGCAGGAATATTTTGCACTGCGCTTATCAAATCCGGTAAATGGCAACATTGGCGATGCTACTACCGTAGTGTATATAAAAGACAATGACTACACTCCGCCCGTTGCGCGTAAGAACGTAAGCCTGGAATTTAAAGGACGGTACACGATGCCTGCTTCAGGTTCATCTGCCGAGATACTGGCTTATGACAGTGCATCCAACAGGATATTTACAGTCAACTCTTTGAAAAATGTGCTGCAGATACTGAGTTTTGCTAACCCGTCTTCTGTAGCAAAGGTGGATTCCGTTGATATGTCATCGTATGGTGGTGGTATTAACTCGGTAGCTGTCATGAATGGCATGGTGGCTGTAGCTGTGGAAGCCAGCCCCAAAACTGACAGTGGTTCTATAGTAATATTAGATACAAACGGCAACCTGCTGAAGCAAGTGAAAGCAGGTGCGTTGCCCGATATGATTTGCTTTACCCCCGATGGTAAATATATACTCACTGCCAACGAAGGTGAACCCAATTCTGCCTACACTATTGACCCCGAAGGTTCAGTAACCATTGTTGATATCAGCAACGGTGCGGCAAATGCTACTTCTTCACATGTTCGTTTCAACTCTTTCAATGGTGCTAAGGCATCTCTGATAACACAGGGTGTGAGGATATTCGGCTACAACAACCCAACAGTAGCCCAGGATATTGAGCCCGAATATATTACCATAAACAAAAACGGTGATACAGCTTATGTTGGCCTTCAGGAAAACAATGCGGTGGCAGTACTGGATATTGCCAACAAAACATTTGTGAGGATTATGCCACTGGGTTATGTTGACCACAGCCAGCCGGGCAAAGGTATAGACGGTAGCGACCGTAACCCCGAACCATTGATTGCCAACTGGCCGGTACGTGGATTGTATATGCCCGATGCCATAGCTTCATATACTGTAGGTAGCAATAGTTATATCGTATTTACAAACGAGGGTGATGCACGCGAATACGATCCTTTCGAAGAAGAAGCGAGAATCAAGAGTGGCAGCTACGATCTTGACCCCACAAAGTTTCCTGAAGGTGATTTGTACAAACAAGATTATTGTATAGGCCGCCTGGCAGCTACCAACACACTGGGCGATACGGATAATGATGGCGACTTTGACGAGATATATGTATTCGGTACGCGTGGTTTCGTCATTAAAAACGCAGCCACAGGTGCAACGGCTTTTGAAAGTGGCGACCAGTTTGAACAGATTACACTGGCTGACCCTAAGGTGGGTAATATTTTCAACGCCAGTAACAGCGATAACACGCCTCGAACGCGTAGTGACGCCAAAGGCCCCGAGCCTGAAGCGGTAGCTATCGGCACCATACACGATACTACGTACGCGTTTATTGGTTTGGAGCGTATAGGTGGTGTGATGGTGTATGATATCAGCAATCCTGCCTCACCCGTGTTTGTAGATTATATCAACACACGCGATACAGCTGCCTTTGGTGGTGACAACGGCCCTGAGGATATCAAGTTCCTGCATGCAGATAAAAACCCGCATGGCAAATATTACCTGCTCGTGTCCAACGAAGTCAGCGCAACAGTTGCGGTGTTTGAAGTAAAAGTATCGCCTGTGTCTGTACAGAACATACACACTAACCTCAACAAACTGAATGTATATCCTAACCCGGTTGTAAACGGGCAGGTATTCTTTAGCACTACTGTTTCAGGTGTGCTTATGGATGTAAACGGACGCACGGTAAGTTCATTCAATACCGCAAACAGCATCAATACAGCACAACTGCCTGCCGGGGTATATATACTCAATGCGGAAGGTTTCGCCCCCGAAAAAGTAGTGGTACAGTAATTTATACGTATTCTCTGTTTTGTTATAAAAGCCTGCACTTCGTGTGCGGGCTTTTTTTTATTTTAAATATTTGGCGTATATTTGCTATAGTAAATTATTGCAACCTATGCACCCGCCAGGCTATCAAAAATATTACATGTTGGATTTATGGTATATAATACCCCGCTCAAAAGGCGGGGTTTTTGTTGGTATGTATTTTCCGAAAGCAATACTGTTGCAGTTAACAAAAGTTAACAAACTGCGCTTAATACATTTAAAATCAGTTAGTTGCAAAGTTCCGATATTGCTGTCGGTTAAACTCCCAATACTGTTAGTTAACAAATTTCACATGTTTTTACACCATTTTTCTATAAAGTATAGGGGTATTTGCCTTATAAGGTGTCACTACTATATGCAGGCCATGCAACAAGCGGTTATCTTTGCACCCGAAACAGCAACTCACAGGATGCCGGACATCGGTGCAATAACGACAGCCAGGGATATTAACCTGGTATTTGAACAGGTTTTTAAAGAACATTTTAAAAACCTGCATGCATACGCCTGCTCTATTTTGAAAGATGAGGACGAAGCGGAAGAAATGGTGCAGAATGTGTTTTATAAGCTCTGGGAGAAAAAAGAAAAGATAGGCGAACTGCAGTCGGTACCGGCCTACCTGTACCGCTCGGTGTACAACGAGTGTATGAACTATGTGAAGCACGAAAAGGTGAAAATGACCTACGAGGCTCATGCGGTGCACCACGGCAGTATTGCAGGCCAGGCTACTGACACGGCCACTGCCAAAGAATTGGAACATCGCATAGCTGAGGCGCTGGCGGATTTGCCCGAACAATGCCGCACCATTTTTCAACTCAGCCGCTTTGAGGAATTGAAGTACAGGGAGATAGCGGATAAAATGGGGCTCTCTGTGAAAACAGTTGAAAACCAAATGGGTAAGGCCCTCAAAATATTAAGAACGAAACTTGCAGACTATATCAGTGTTTTATGGCTGTTATTATTAACCCTGATAAAATAACCGGAAGTGAACAAAGAACAGAGCCATATAAATGATGACCTTTTGGTAAAGCACCTGCTGGGTGAGGCTACGGCCGAAGAGCAGGCCGAGGTGAAGGCATGGGTAAACGAGAGCAACAACAACAGGAAATACTACAACGATTTCAAACTGATATGGGATAACAGCAAAAGCCCTGCTGCTGCAAGCACTATAGATGAAAATGCAGCCTGGGGACGTTTTCAGCAGAGGGTAGCCACAGAAAAGCCTGCAACTAAGACAATACCCCTCAGCCGTCGCATCAACTGGATGCGTGTTGCTGCCATATTGGTGTTGATGGTAGGTGGTGCATGGATGGCGCGCTATATGGTATGGGGTACCAATACACAATTGGTGGCAGGTAATATGGTCGTAACAGAAACACTGCCCGATGGCACAACGGTAACCCTGAACAAGGGTGCGGTGCTGGAGTACAACAGCCGCATGAGGGGCGATACACGTAACGTAACACTGGAAGGTGAGGCTTTCTTTGATGTAACCCCAAATAAGGATAAGCCATTTATCATCACCGCCGATGATGCAAAAATAAAAGTGGTGGGCACTTCTTTCAACGTAAAAACGACTGATGAAAAAACCGAAGTAATAGTAGAGACAGGCATAGTAGAGGTGAGTAAGAAGAAAAATGCGGTAACACTTAAACCTAACGAAAAAGCTACGGTGCTACAAAGCAGCGAGGTGCCGGTGAAGGAAGCGGTGGACGATGTATTGTATAACTACTACCGCACCAAAGAGCTGGTATGCAACAACACCCCGCTGTGGCGGCTGGTAGATGTACTGAACGACGCATATAATGTAAACATCCAGATAGGCGATGCCAGACTGAAGGATATGGCAATCACCACTACATTTAAAAATCAAAGCCTCGACAGTGTGCTGGATGTCATCAGCCAGACACTGAATGTGCGTGTAGAAAAGAATGGCAAAAATATTGTGCTCAGATAATTTGAACTGGAAATGAAACCTGCAGGGCTATACATCACCATATTGGCTATTATTCTGTTCCCCCTTATCAGCGGGGCGCAGTCGCATTTAAGCAAGGGCGTATCTGTAAAGGCAAAGCAAAAGAGCATAGAGGAAGTGTTGGATATTATAGGAAGGCAGGGTAAATTCTACTTTTCTTATAACAGCAAGGTAGTGCCTGCCGACAGCCTGGTAGATGTTGATATATGGAACAAAACCGTAGCCCAGTCGCTGGATATGATATTCAAGCCCGGACGTTTTGAGTATAAAGAAACCCCGAACCATCTGATTATACAGTCTCCGACTGCAGGGCAATACTGGTATGTAAGCGGGTATGTGGTTGACGGCCTCACGGGTGAAAGGGTAAGGGATGTAAGTGTATTTGACGCAAGCCAGTTGGTGGCATCACTCACCAACGACCAGGGCTACTTCAAACTAAAGCTGAAAGATAAAATGCCATCTACCAGTATCAACGTCAGCAAATCCTTATACACCGACACATTGATTAACATCAAGCCCGGCGTGGACCAGGAAGTAAAAGTAACGCTCAATCCCCGGTCTATATCAATGGATACTGTAGTCATCAGCAGTAAAGAAAGTTTTGTTGAGGGTACCTGGTTAGGCAAAGTATTCCTCTCTTCTAAACTCAGGATGCAAAGCCTCAACATTGGTAAGTTCTTTGTAGATATGCCGGTACAGGGCTCAATTATTCCCGGGGTGAGTTCGCAGGGGCGTATGAGCGCGCAGGTAATCAACAATTTTTCTTTCAACATGTTGGGTGGCTATACTGCGGGCGTCAACGGGTTGGAGATGGCGGGGCTGTTCAATATCAACAAGAAGAGTGTTCGTTATATGCAAGTTGCCGGTGTATTCAATATCACAGGTGGCAATGCTGCAGGCATACAGGCTGCCGGGGTGTACAACCAGGTGATGGATTCTGTAAATGGAATGCAGGTGGCCGGTGTGGCTAATGTAGTGAAGGGAAGGGTACACGGCTTGCAGGCTGCCTCTGTGTACAACCTCTCAATCGGCAAAGTAAAAGGAGGCCAGTTTTCGGGCGTGGTTAATACTACTATTGAAACACTGGATGGCATACAGGCTGCCGGTGTTATCAACAGTGCGGTAAAGAATGTAACGGGCGGACAGATATCCGGTGTCGTTAACCTGGCTGTAAAAGATGTTATTGGCCTGCAGGCTGCCGGGGTGCTGAACGCCTGCGCCGGCACGGTGAGGGGTGTACAGTATTCAGGTATCCTCAATTATGCTACAAGGTTGCGAGGGGCACAGATAGGGTTGGTGAATATTGCCGACAGTTCATCCGGTGTGGGCATCGGCTTGTTCAGCTTTGTGCTGAAGGGTTATCATAAGATGTCGCTTTCTGCCAACGAGGCTTTTACCTATAACGTAGCATTGAAAACCGGTACGCATTGGTTATATAATATCTATTCAGCCGGTGCCACAGTGCAGCCGGGCGGCAATGCCTATATACTGGGTACAGGCTACGGCAGCGAGTTGCCTATAAGTAAAAGATTTTCCATCAATCCCGAACTGACTGGCCATGCCATATATCTCGGCAACTGGTCGGAAGTGAATAGCATGGTCAGGCTCCAACTGAATGTGAATGTGCATTTGGGTAAATATATAGCGGTATTTGCAGGGCCTTCCTATTCTGCCTACTGGGATAATAAGCAACCCAAAGTGGATGGCTATAAGACGGATATACTGCCTGCGGGTTACAAGCGTACCGCCTACAATACCAACCTCAGCAGTTGGATAGGCTGGAACGCCGGGATAACAATTTTTTAAGTTCTTTACATAGGGGTATCATCCCCGCTTGGTGTCATTCTATCAAACAACAGGATTTTTATGACATCAAGATTTTTAGCGGGGGTTGTATGTATGTTTTCAGCCTTATCCGCATCGGCGCAGGAAGGGGGGGAAATAAAAGAAAGCAACGCGCATATAGGCTTTGTATATCCTTTGAGTACCAACTGGACGGACGCGGTTAATTATAAGAACAGGTTTTCCCTTCATGCTATAGGGGGCGTTTCCGCATCCGAAGAAGCGTTTTGTGCATCAGGAGTGGCTAATTATATCCGTTACAATGGCAACGGGTTGGTAGCGGCCGGCTTCGCCAATATTATTATGGACCGTGCCAACGGCGCGCAGTTAGGAGGGTTTCTGAATTTTGTGAAGAACGATGCACGCGGATTGCAGGCAGCGGGTTTCGCCAACATCACAGGCAGCAGCCAGGGTTTACAGGCAGCCGGTTTTGCCAATATCAATACGGGCAATACAAGAGGTGCCCAACTGGGTGGTTTCTTAAACCTGGCAAAATCAGTCAATGGTTTCCAGGGTGCTGGTTTTATGAATATTGCCAAAAATGTGGATGGTGCACAGGTGGCGGGTTTCGGCAATAACGCAGTCAGCATAAAAGGTACTCAGGTCGCTGGGTTTTACAATATCGCAGGCTCTGTCAACAGCCAGGTGGCCGGTTTTATCAATGTGGCAAAAGATGTAAAAGGCGTGCAGTTGTCAGGATTTATGAACATTGCGGATAGCTGCGATTTCCCCATCGGCCTCATCAATATCAGCAGGAAGGGCGAAATGTTTATCGGTGCTACCGTGGATGATAACCTGACTACATTAGTCACATTCCGCTCTGGTGGTAAATACCTGTACGGTATCGTAGGTATTGGTGCCAACTTCAGGTATCCTACAGCGGTATATGCTTCAGAAGCGGGTATTGGCGCACATCTGCCTTTGTCCAAAGGCTTCAGGCTGAATGGTGAGATTGTTTCCACTTCGCTATCCGACTATTGGACTACGGTACAAATTAATTCATCCTTCCGCTTGCTGGCAGCAGTTAAGCTGGGAGACAGGGTAGAGCTGTTTGCAGGCCCCACTTACAACTACGCCTTCTCCAACGACAGTATGTACGATGATAACGGCACTAATGTTATCTGGAGCAGGAACCAATGGGGCTACTACCAGCGCATGTACATAGGCGGTATTGCCGGCCTGCAGGTAGATATTCAGTAATCAAACACATTCATTATTCATTCAAACTCAATAAAACGAATTGAGGGTGGCATAGTACACCCGCTTAGAAAAACAATAATAATCATGATACGCACAAAATTTGTTTTAAGTATTGCATTGGCTGTTTTCGGTTTGAACACGGCTGTAGCCCAACAAATGGAACCTGTAAAAACCACACAGCAAAAAGCCTTTACACAAAAAGTACGAGGCAGGGTGCTGGATGCAGAATCTAAACAACCACTGGTAGGTGTGATAATAGTTGCCAAATCAGATAACCAGCTAAACGCAGTAACAGATGGTGATGGCTATTTTACCATCAGCAACGTACCGGTAGGCAGGCAGACATTCATGTTTCAGTATATGGGTTACGAACCCGCTATGGCATCGGAAGTGTTGGTTACCTCAGGTAAAGAGTTGGAACTGAACATGGCCATGACTGAAAGTCTGCAAAAGCTGGACGAAGTGGTTATCAGCGCCACAAAAGAATCAGACAAGGCGTTGAACGAGTTTGCCACCATCAGCTCGCGCTCTATATCTGTGGAAGAAACCAAACGCTACGCGGCATCATTTGCCGACCCTGCCCGTATGGCGCAGAACTTTATGGGTGTATCCAATGGTGGTGATATGTTCAATGGTATCATCGTAAGGGGCAACTCGCCCAAGAATGTATTGTGGAGGCTGGAAGGTATTGAAATACCTAATCCCAACCATTTCAGCGGATTGGGTACCACAGGCGGCGCTATCAGTATGCTGAATGCTAATGTGCTGGGTACTTCTGATTTCTATACCGGGGCCTTCCCGGCAGAGATGGGTAATGCATTATCCGGTGTGTTTGATATGAAGTTCCGCAATGGTAATACAGAAAAACGCGAACATACTTTCCAGTTGAGTACGCTGGGTACTGAGCTGGCCAGTGAGGGGCCTTTTAAGAAAGGTGGTAAATCTTCTTACCTGCTCAATTACCGTTATTCCACACTTGCTTTACTGGATAACATTGTGAGCTTCGGCGGCGTGCTGCCCAAATACCAGGATGCATCCATCAAGCTGAATTTCCCTACAGCTAAGGCAGGCACCTTCTCTCTGTGGGGGCTGGGTGGTTACAACAGCGCGTACAAAGACCCCGTAAAAGACAGCAGTAAATGGACAGACGACGACCCCAACTTCGTTTTAAAAGCTGATAATATGATGGGTGTGGCAGGTATTTCGCATACCTACTTTACAGGCAAAAACTCTTACCTCAAGACCGTAGTGTCAGCTTCTTATGAAAAGGAAAAAGAACTGGTAGATACACTTAACCCGGCACAGGATTACCGCACAGTACATGTGGCCAACGAGTCGTTTGTAAATAATGCATACAGGGTATCTGTATTATACAATACCAAGCTGAACAATAAAAACACAGTTCGCTTCGGCGCAATAGCCCAGCAGATGGGTTACAAGTTGAGTAATAATTATTTTGATGAACATGCAAACGAGTGGAAATCATTCCTGAACAGTAAAGGCGACGCACAATACTACCAGGGCTATGCACAGTGGAAGCACCGTATGACGGAGAACCTGACTTTTGTTAGTGGCTTGCACGGCTCCTATTTCGCACTCAACGGCAGCTATAGCATTGAGCCCCGTGTGGCGGCTACATATACATCAGGAAAGAATAGTTTTTCACTGGCTACAGGCCTGCACAGCAAACCGGAGCATCTTTCTACTTATATGTTCCAGAGCAAAAAGCAAGGCCAGGCCGATACTTACCCCAATAAAGACCTGGGACTGCTGAAGGCATACCATGCTGTAGTAGGATACGAAAGGCAATTGCCCCTGAATATGCGTTTTAAAACAGAAGTATATTACCAGTACTTGTACAATATACCTGTAGAGAATGATAGCACAGGCGGCTTCTCAATTATCAATGCATTGGATATATACTCCCTGTTCAACACCAGCCAATTAGTAAGCGATGGCACGGGACAGAATTATGGTATAGACTTCAGCATTGAGCGGCCTTTCCTGAACAACTATTATATATTGGCAACAGCATCATTGTATAAGTCAACCTATACCGATTACCTGGGCGATGAGTACAATACAACCTTCAACAGGGGCTATCAAGTGAATGTAGTGGGCGGTAAAGAATTTATGATAGGTAAAAGCGGTAGAAAAATACTGGGCCTCAACGGTAAGGTATTGTATAGCGGCGGTATGAGGGAGTCTCCGATTGACCTGAACAGCTCTATACAATCAGGGGAGACAGTACTTGTCCCAAAACAATATTTCACCAGCCAGGTACCTGCCTATTTCCGTACCGACCTGGGTGTGTATTACAAAATCAACAATAAACGGGTGACCCACAGTATCCAGCTGGAAGTACAGAATGTGACCAATCGCCAGAACTTCTATTATTCCTATTTCGACAGGGAGGCCGGTGCTGTGAAAACAGTGAACCAGTTAGGCATACTGCCCAACTTGTCTTACCGGATAGATTTTTAAGCAAGGGCAATACACGCATAAGTGCCGCCTGGTATTCCTGCCGGGCGGCTTTTTTATGGAACATAGTTATATATTTTTTACATGACATCGGTCATTTGTTTTTAAGGCGTTGCGGCGTATTTTGTGGATGAATATTAATAACAGGACAACCCTACCTATTGTCCGGGTATATAAAGAATTGTAGATGTATAAAAAATGTGCGGTTACCCTATTGGTTTTTATTTTATCACAGGCATTATCATTTGCTCAGAAACCCATCGCTCAATACCGGCAAGAAGCTTCAAAATCTAAATTGGATTCACAAAAGCTGAATATATACCAACAAGCTTTTGATGAATACAAAAACACCGGTACTGACTCGTTAAAAAACCTGCTGACAGACGGGTTGGAGCTGTTTGACAATACAGGATACCTGCAAGGCAGGGCAAACCTTTTGCTCATGTTATCGGGTATTTACAGTAGAGAGATGCATGTGAATGCAGAGCGAAAGGCTGCGGAAGAAGCATTGCAAATCTTCAGCAAGTTGAAAGACAAAACAGGGGTAGCCCGTTCTCAGATTAACCTGGGCCGGTTAGAAGGCATACAGGGTAATTACGATATCGCCATCAGTTACTTGCTGAAGGCGTTAAAACATTTTGAAAGTACAAACGATACGCCTGCAGTCATCAATATTTATGTCAAACTGGGGGTAGCCAACGATTATACCGGAAATTATGACAAGGCCCTGGAGTATTATCACAAGGGGTTGGGGTTTGCATCTGCAACCGAGAGAACAGCCAATACAATATTCCTGTATAACAATATAGGCACGACATATGCCCGGAGGGGCCAGTTGGATAGCGCGAAAAAGTATTTCGAAAAAGCACTGGAATATAGCAGTAAGAAAGGTTTTGAGCGGGCAAGGGTTTCCCCGCTTATGAATGTGGGTATTATATATCGTGAAAAAGGCGAACTGCAAAAGGCGATGGAATACCACAAGCAGGCAATGGCCTTGTCAGAAGAATTGGGCATGCGCGAAGATTATGCACAGGCCTTGTACAATTTGGGTGCGGCAGAAGTTGAGATAAATCCCGAAAACACGCAATCATTATACAGGGCATTAGATATAGCCCGCGAAATAGGTGACAAGCGCCTGCAAGTGGATATATTGATGGGAATGTCTGACTGGGCAGAAGGTAACAGGAAGTATAAAGAACAGATAGCATTTATAAAAGAAGCTGACGTTATAAGGGATAGTTTGTTTAACCTGGATAAAGCAAAAGCTATTGCCAATCTTCAAGCTGAATATGAATTGGAAAAAACAGGTGCACAGCTGGCCATGTTGAAGGAAACAGAAAAAGAGAACAGGCAAAAAAGAAACCTGTATATGGCAGTAGCTATAGCGCTGGCTGCGGTGCTGCTTACTTTGTTTTTCGTCTTTGCCAAAACACGAAGGTTAAATAAAGAATTATCGCACAGGCAGCAGGAGTTACAGGATGCTAACATGGTCAAGGACAGGCTATTTTCCATTATCGGGCACGATTTGAAAGGCCCTATAGGCAGCATCCCTGTACTGTTAGATATATATAAAAGCAAAGAAACAGGAGATGATGAAAAGCAATTCATTTTAGATTCTCTTGAGGATAATGCCAAAGCATCCATTGAAACACTGGACAAGTTGCTGAACTGGGGCAAGCTGCAGATAAAAGGAGATGGTATTTACCAAACGGTATGCGATGTGGATGCTATCATGAATGGTAAAATGCGCCTGTTCAAAGCTACGGCGGATAATAAAAATATCACGCTCATCAACAGTGTGCCAGCAGGCACTAAAGTATTGGCAGATGAAAACCAGTTGAAGTTTATACTGCGCAACCTGATGTCTAACGCCATTAAGTTTACCAATCCGGGTGGAAAAGTAGAAATAAGTGCCGCCGGGCACCCTGAGGGAAATATGGTGGTATTCTGTGTAAAGGATAACGGTATAGGCATACCTAAAGAAAACCAGGTCAGAATATTTGAACCCACTAACACCAGCACCATTGGTACGGCTAATGAATCCGGCACCAGTATAGGGCTCATGCTGTGCAAGGAATTCATCAGGCAAAACGGCGGCAGGATATGGGTGGAAAGCGAGCCCGGGCAGGGAGCGGCATTTTATTTTACGG
Source organism: uncultured Bacteroidota bacterium (assembly GCA_937928385.1). Classification (GTDB taxonomy): domain Bacteria; phylum Bacteroidota; class Bacteroidia; order Chitinophagales; family Chitinophagaceae; genus UBA5543. The sequence continues at coordinate 24,645 of CALEZD010000117.1, read as the reverse complement.
TAAAAGCCGTATAATCCGGATTTTTAACAAATGATGCTGTTTAACCGCTGGCAATTTTTGACATAATTCATTAGCTTAGCAAGTTGCTGAAAGGGTTTGCACTCATGTTCAATAGGTTATTTACAGTATTACACATAAGTGTACGTGCGGTGTTGTTGGTCTTCTTTGTGGCTTTAATAGCCACAGGTGCCTTTGCACAGGGTACAAAACAACCGGAAAGGCCCAAGGACGTAAAAGTAGTGCGCGAGTACGAAGACGGTAAGGGCAATATTATACGGGAACTGCAGTATAAGCAGGGGGCAATGATAGTGACAGAAACCGTTATCATGCCCAAACCGGTAAAAGTAGGTGCGGGTATGCCCATACGGCCTGATACATTAAACAAAGATTCACTCATAATATACGTAGACAAATCACACTACGAACTCAAACTGTTTTATAAACGCAGGCTGATACGCAGGTACCGGGCGGTGTTTGGCCCTAATCCTGCCATGAACAAACAAATGGAAGGGGACAGGAATACCCCGGAAGGTTGGTTTACCATCACCCGGCTCAATCCCAACTCGAAGTACAACAAGTTCATGGAGCTTAGTTACCCGGATAAACAGCATTACGATAATTTTGAAAGACTGAAACAAAAAGGGGTAATACCTAAAAGCGCACGAATTGGCGGCAATGTGGGCATACATGGTATCTGGAAAAACGGCGATAATATGATTGAACTCGGCGTAGGCTGGACGGACGGATGTGTAGCACTGAAAAACTGTGATATAGATGAACTCTATAAATTCGCCGGTATAGGCACCAGGGTGTTCATCAAGAAATAAGCGGTACTATTTACGCTCCTTCCACATCTCGTTAAAAGACTTTGCGGGGAATTTTAGTTCGGACCGGTTACTTACCCAGCTATCTTTAAACAGGTTGTTCACCACTTTAGTTTTCATATTGCCGTTGGCTATGTTGATAAGCCTGCGGTTGAGCATGGCCAGTTTCCAAGCCTTCCATGCCATCCCCTCCTGGAAGTTGCCCAGTTTTTCTTCTATGGCTATATGCCTGTTCTCCAGCAGCATTTCATGTATATTGATTTTCACGGGGCAGGCTTCTGTACAGTTGCCGCACAGGCTCGATGCGTTGCTCAGGTGCTTGAACTCGCTCATCCCCTTCAGGTGAGGTGTTATTACCGAGCCGATAGGCCCGCTGTAGGTTGCGCCGTAGGCATGGCCTCCAATGTTTTTATATACAGGGCATACGTTCAGGCAAGAGCCGCAGCGTATGCAATACATACTCTCACGTACTTCTTCGCGCAGCAGGTTGGTACGGCCGTTGTCTAAAAGTATTACATACATTTCTTCAGGGCCGTCTGTTTCTTCTTTGGTGCGCGGCCCGTTGAATATGGTATTGTATACGGTTACATTTTGCCCTGTGCCGTAAGTAGCCAGGAGCGGCCAGAAAAGTGAAAGGTCGTTGATAGAAGGCAGTATCTTCTCAATACCAACTATCGATATCATCGTCTTGGGGAAAGAAGTAGTAAGGCGTGCGTTGCCTTCGTTTTCGCTCACACATACCGAACCGGTATCTGCAATCAAAAAGTTACCGCCCGTTACGCCTATATCCGATGTAATGTATTTCTGCCGCAGGTTGACACGGGCTATCTGTGTCAGCTCGCTGGGTGTCAGGTTAGGCTCTGTACCCAGTTTTTCATGAAACAGCTTAGCCACGTCCTCCTTGCTCTTGTGCATGGCGGGTGTTACTATATGGTAGGGCGCTTCACCGTCCAGCTGCTGTATATATTCGCCCAGGTCTGTTTCTACAGATTCTATATTGTGTTTGGCCAGGAAGTCATTCAGGTGTATCTCCTCAGTCACCATCGACTTCGACTTCACCACCTGTTTGGCATTCTTACTCTTGCATATTTTCAGAATTTCCTCCAGCGCCTCGTTAGCATCTTCTGCCCATATCACTTTACCGCCCCGGGCTGTAAAGTTCGTCTCGAACATCTCAAGGTGTTTGTCCAGGTTTTCTATGGCCTTCCATTTGATATTCTTCGCACGTTTACGCGCCAGGTCCAGGTCGGCGTATTGTTGTTTGCCCTTCACTACCGTCTGGGCGTATTTATCAATATTGAAAGCCAGCTTGCGCTTATGCTCCAGGTCAGAGGCCTTTACCTTGCTTTTGGCGAGAAAAACGGACAGATTATCACTCATGATGTGCAAAAATAGCAACTTAATGCCAGTGTACGAATACACAAATAATATCGTTATATATAGAATGCCGCGAATGGCGTTAACTTTGCACCCATATGTTCTCAGAAGAAGATATCAGGAAACAGGCGCTGGAAACCATTGACTTGCAGGCGCAGTCCATTACCGGATTAAAAGATTATGTCAATACAGCTTTTACCGACGTGGTAAAGCTGGTGCACCATTCTGTGGGCAGGGTGGTGATTACAGGAATTGGCAAGAGCGCCGTTATCGCGCAGAAGATGGTGGCCACGCTCAATTCCACGGGCACCCCGGCCATCTTTATGCATGCGGCAGATGCTATTCATGGCGACCTGGGTATGGTGCAGCCTGACGATGTGGTGATGATCATATCCAAAAGCGGCTCCAGCCCTGAGATAAAGGTACTGGTGCCCTTTATCAAAAACTTCGGCAACCCCGTTATAGCTATCTGTGGCAACGAACAATCGTACCTGGCCACCCATGCCGATTATTTCATTAATACAACCGTAGCTAAAGAAGCCTGCCCCAACAACCTGGCACCCACTACCAGCACCACCGCTCAGTTGGTAATGGGCGATGCGTTGGCAGTATGCCTGCTGAGTATGAAAGGGTTTTCTGCGGACGATTTCGCGCGTTTCCACCCCGGCGGGGCATTGGGCAAGCGGCTCTACCTGCGTGTTGGCGACCTGAGCAAACAAAACCAGTCGCCCCAAGTGCATATCAGTGCCGGCATAAAGGAAATCATCTACGAAATTTCCAGTAAGCGGCTGGGTGCTACCGCTGTAGTGGACGATGAGGGAATGCTCATGGGTATTGTAACAGATGGCGATATACGCCGCATGCTGGAAAAACACGATAATACAGCAACACTTACAGCAAAAGATATTCTGACGCCCTCGCCCAAAACCATTGACGAGCGGGAACTGGCCGTAGAAGCGCTGGAACTGATACGCAACCACAATATCTCGCAGGTGGTGGTGACCAATAACGGCAAATACTCAGGCTTTGTGCACCTGCACGATTTGGTAAGAGAGGGACTTATCTGATACCCTAGAAAGTCCAGACATTCGTAACCATATGCCTCGACTGCGATTGTCCTGAACCAGGAACTGCGTATTGCACCTTCCCATGTACTGTATTAGTTGGGTAGATGTATTTCGCCATATTAACAACGCTGTCATACAGTTCTTTTTCAGATATAATCAAGGGCTTATTTACGTACAGGATAACTGATACATAACTTATGTCTTCAGCATCCTTCATCTTATCATATACTCTTACATCTGATGTCATCATTTCCCTAAAACTTGAGTCATATTTGGCCTCTAGTTTATTGCTGATTTCTTCATTGTAAGATGAACTGATATATGGTACAAGTGACTGAGGTTGTATCTTTCTTGAGATGAAATTCGTCCATTGAATTGAAATAAAAGAAAATATCATTGCTGTAACTATATAAGAAATTATCGCCTGTAAATATTTAGGGGATGGTGGAGGCACATACTCTACTTCCTCATTTTCGCTAATTATTTCTTCATAACTCACAACCTCAGTACCGGCAACAAAATCTCCTATTCTTCGACTGGGGTTTGCAAGTGCTACAATGGCTTCAATAGGCCAGAATATGCTGAATAGATTCCTGACTATACACCTCCATGGGTTAGCTGGTAACATAGTTTTATGGTTAACTACTTGTAAACCCATAATCTTTTTTCCAGGACTTTTCCCATTGAAACTATCCTTGCAAAAGTAGAGTGCATATATGGCCCCGATGAAATACATGACGTATTTTGGCCAAAAATTAAAAGTTGGGGGCTCATGGCCGGGTTCCATCATTTCGGCCATGTTGGGCATATTGGGGAAAAGAAATAGCATTGACAAAATCCACATAGCGACCATAAAAATCAGACTATCAAGGAACATGGATAGAAATCTGTAGCCGGTAGTGGGGGCGGTTGTATAGAGCATAGAGCTTGTTTTATTCCAAATATAAAGTTAGTAAGCTGATTTTTAGAATATCAAGTTTATTCAGGCTTTGTACACCTGCACGATTTGGTGCGCGATGGACTTATCTGATACCCTGTTTAGCAGTAGTATGCACTATCAATACTTTCACCGCCGATGCGATGATCTTTTGTTCGTCACGGTCAGTAGTCACTACGGCCAATGATTCTTTCTCGCCCACCGGCAGCAGAAAAAAGGATGAGCGCAATATCGGCACACTCACCCATGCCAGCAGGTTGCCCTCCGGTGTTGCCAATTTATACAGGTTACTGCCCTTTGTTGAGCCCCAGGTGTTGCCTGTGCCCAAATGTTTATCCAGTTCATATACGGCAAACAGGCTGTCCTCTTTGTATATTCTATCCCCCTATTCTTATGTTAATGGTAGACGGACGTTCCCGCTCTTTTCCGCTTGTGCTGTTATAGTTGCTGACAATGCCTTGCGCTAATTGTTGTCTGCTTAGTATATTGCTTTTGTTGTCCCATTTATCCGCCAGCTTCTGTGCGTTTTTTTCATTGAGAAAACCGTTCTGTATCACATCGTATTTTACTATGTCCTGCGCCAGTAAACGTATCAGCAATGGGTGGTAGCGGATATTTAATTCTTTCTGTATGCCGGGTATGGTTATGCGGTAATAATATACCATAAACGCTTCCCTGGCCGATGCCAGTACCATTGCATCAGCTTTGATGAAGTGTTGGTATTCGCCGCCGAAGGCATAGTCTTTGAATGCATCATTATTCGCTTCGGGATAGGGCAGTGGGTTCATTACAGCGCCGGGGTTTTCTAATCCCATGGTGCTGATTCTCTTGCCCGATTCTTTGTAATAGCAATAAACTTGCTCACCGCTATATACTTTGCCCTCCTTCATCGAGGCCGTTTGACAATATGCAACAGCAGGTGCCAGCAAGAGTATTATGCCTATGAACAAACGCATACCCTAAAGTTAGGAAAATGCATGGTTATGATTTGTCATATTATTCTTAAAACCCCGCTCCTATACCCACTTCCACCAGTTCGGCTTCAAACTTATGTGTTTTGAGCATTATAGATGTGGAAAGCTCTTTCAGCAGCCCTTTTTCCTGCTGTATGATGTAGAAATTACCGCCCAGTTTCTGGTAAAAGAAATCTTCGGCCAGGTAGTAGTTCTTCAGGTAAAAGCCTAACTGCAGCACCACACCCATCCTGCCATACAGGAATTCGTTACCTACTATCACAGCGCTCTTCCACGAGTTGGCTTTTTCTTTCCCCACCTCTATTTCACTGGTTCTTAAAAACGCGTACATATTGCTGTGGTAGGAATAATCTAACCCTATTAAGGCTTTGTTCCTGCTCATGTACCTTTTGCTGGCAAAGGCTGATACGATATATACGGGGTACATGGGCCCGTCGGGTATATGGTTTTCTTTGGCTGCCATGCCCAGCCTCACTTGTGCCAGCCACCTGTTTTTTAGCGGCTGCACCTCCCTTTGTATCCTTTCCGGCTGCGATGTGGTGGGAAAATAGCGGAGCCCTATATGCGCCCCGTAGGTATTTATACCCAGGTTGGGTGTGCGGAATGCAGCGTTGGACACATGAAAGAATGTACCACCTGCCTGTATGTCTATATGCTGGTTAACACGGTAACGTATATCAGTAGCAAACAGCGAAAAATTGTTGAAACCGGAGCCTATGGCCTTGTTCAGGGTATCAAAATTGGGGTAGCGCTCATAAGGGCGCGTTACATATCCTAACCCGAAAGAAGCCTTGAAAGTCCACTCGAAGTTTTTGTAGCTGAGTATGGGTAGTTGCAGGCTGGGGTATATACTCAGGCATTTGCCATAAACAGAATCTATGCCATAGTCGGTAAGCATAAAGGAGAAGCCCACCAGCGGGTACTTCCGCCGGGCGTGCCAGTCTTTTTTGCCATAAGTCTGAAAAACTGCGCTCAGCTCATAGCCTTTCACCATATCGGGCAATTGCTTGGGAAACCTGGGTGTATGCGGGAATATTTTTCCGGCAAAGAAATTGCTTTCAATACCTACTCCATCCCATTTATCCTGTGCTTCGGCGTGTTTCGCCAACAAAAAAAAAGTACTGAAAAAAAGCAGTAAAAGCTGCCTGGCCATTACAGGTTACAAATTTGTTCTTTGATTATGTTATTGCCAAATATAGCCACAAATATAGTTTCCTGCTGCAAACACGTAACTTTGCCGCACAACATTTCCATTATGCGTAAGTTGTCCAGTCTTATTGTGCGGTCGTTTTTGCAGGGTTTGCTCATTCTCAGCCCTGTGGTGGTGACGGGATACCTTATCTATTCTGTCTTTGATAGTGTGGATACGCTGATTCCCTCAATGCCCAGGGGTATAGGGTTTCTGATAATAGTGGGCGTGATAACAGCGATTGGTTATCTCGGCACCAGGCTGTTTGTAGGCAGGATGGTGATTGATGCTTTCGACTACCTGATGCAGCATACGCCCGGCATCAAGTACATCTACTCTTCTATTAAAGATGTGCTGGACTCCTTCATGGGCGATAAAAAGCGTTTCAATATACCCGTATGGATATGCACCAACCGCGACCCCGAGATGTGGCGTATTGGTTTTATGACGCAGAAAGACCTGGCATTTGTAGGTATGGCGGGAAAAGTATCGGTTTACCTGCCGCACTCTTATGCTATATCAGGCTGGGTAGTGGTAGTAGATGCGTCTAATATCAAACCGGTTACAAAAATGAATGCTGCTGAAGCGATGAAATTTGCCGTAAGCGGCGGTATCACCAGCAGCGTGGACGAAGAAAAACATGATTTATTCAAATAAAGTCATCAACCTCAACTCAGGTCCTGCCGCATTACCACAAGAGGTATTGCAACAGGCATCCGAGGCAGTGCTCGATTACAACGGTACGGGTGTATCGGTATTGAGCATACCGCACAGGGGCAAAGACTTTGATGCCATACTTGATGAGAGCAAGCAACTGGTGCGCGAACTCTGTGGCTTGAATGATGATTACGAAATACTTTGGATGCATGGCGGGGGACGTTTGCAGTTCGCCATGATACCCATGAATTTTTTAGGCGAAGAACAAACGGCGGGGTATATAGACAGCGGCAACTGGTCGGCCGATGCTATAAGACATGCAGAATATTATGGCAATGTGCAGGTGCTCAGTTCATCAAAAGAAGATAACTACCAACACTTGCCCGCCTGGCCGCAGGATATTCCCGCAAACCTCGCCTACCTGCATATCACTACCAATAACACTATATATGGTACGCAATGGCCGGATGTGCCTAAAGTAAACATACCCCTGGTAGCCGATATGAGCAGCGATATCTTCAGCAGGCAGGTGGTTTATACCAACTGCGCCATGTTTTACGCTGTGGCGCAGAAAAACATAGGCCCTGCCGGCGCTACGCTGGTAGCTATGCGCAAAGATATGCTGCAACGCATCAGCCGCAATTTGCCACCCATGCTCAGTTATGCTGAGCATGTGGCCAAAAAATCAGTACTGAATACACCACCTGTTTTCCCGATATATGTATCGCTGCTTACCTTGCGATGGATAAAGGAAAAAGGTATAGATAAGATAGAAGCAGAAAATAAAATAAAAGCATCGCTTTTATACGGCGAAATAGAACGAAATCCTTTATTTAGCAGCCCGGTAAAAAAAGAAGACCGCAGCATGATGAACGTATGCTTTCGTGCGGTGGACGAAAGGACAGAACAGCTCTTTCTCGATTTTTGTGAAGCAAGCGGCATAGTGAATATCAAAGGGCATAGGTCGGTAGGTGGTTTCAGGGCATCGTTATACAATGCCATCACTATAGAAGACGTGAAGTATGTAGTGGCGGTGATGCAGGAATTTGAATTGAATAAAAAATAAACAGTAAATAAATAATGGCGAAGATTACCCCATTCAAAGGATTAAGGCCCGTACAGGAACTGGCGCAGGAAGTGGCAACATTGCCCTACGATGTTGTAAATGTAGAAGAAGCAAGGGCATATAAAGACGAACCTTATCATTTCTATCATGTTACCCGCTCTGAAATTGACCTGCCCGAAGGTATAGATGTGCACAGTCGGCAGGTGTACGACAAGGCCAAAGAAAACCTGGACAAGATGATAGAAGAAGGCATACTGGTGCAGGACCTGGAGCCTTGCTATTATATATACCGACTGGTAATGAACGGACGTGCGCAAACGGGCCTGATATGCGGCTCTTCGGTAGAAGATTATAATAACGGAATTATAAAAAAGCACGAGTTTACCCGCCCTGTAAAAGAGAATGACCGCATCAACCATATAAAAACCACCCGTGCGCAAACAGGTATCGTATTTCTTGCCTACCGCGAGCAAGCTGACGTAAATAAACTGATAGAGGATTGGAAGGCGGCACACGAAGCTGACTATGATTTTATTTCAGAAGATGGGATAGGCCATACGGTATGGGTAGTGAGTGATAAAACAACGGTGGATACTATCACTAAACTGTTTGACGAGAAGGTACCCGCAACCTATATAGCCGATGGACACCACCGGGCGGCATCGGGAGCTAAAGTGCGTGAGGCGTTGGTAGCCGAAGGTACTGCCGATGACAGGAGCAACTATTTCGTTACCTGCATCTTCCCCGATACGCAGTTACTGATAATAGATTACAACCGTGTAGTGACCGACCTGAAAGGCATGAGCAACGAAGAGTTTATCAATGCGTTGAAAAACGACTTTGAGGTATCTGAGCCAATGGGCAAAAACGAGTACAAGCCGCAACAGTTGCACGAGTTTGGTTTGTACATAGATGGCAACTGGTACAAACTGGTCGCTAAAGAAGGCACCTATACCAACGACCCCATAGGCATACTGGATGTAACCATATTACAGAATAACGTACTCACGAAATTATTAGACATCAACGACCCTCGTACGGACAACCGTGTAGATTTTGTAGGCGGTATACGTGGCCTGGGCGAACTGGAAAAGCGTGTGGACAGTGGCAACATGGCGGCGGCATTTGCCTGTTACCCCGTCAGCATACAGCAGTTGTTCGACATTGCCGACAGCGGCGAAGTAATGCCACCCAAAAGCACCTGGTTTGAACCCAAAACACGCGACGGGCTGGTGGTGTATATGATATAAATACCCCAATCCGCCTAAGGCGGAGCAATGTTATATATGAAAGAGGCGCTACTGCGCCTCTTTTTTGATTAAAAAATGATAGTAATTTCACTTGTATGTTTGAAAGTGTTCATTTTTTGAACTGGGAGTTGATTGTTGACAAACAGGCTACCTACAATGCCTATGCAAATGTGCAGCATGGAGGTTCACATTCATGTAGTTGTGAAGATTGCAAGGAATATATAAAACGCATTGACAGCATTTTCCCGGATAATGTCAAAAAGCTATTGAGTAAACTGGGTATTGATTACCACAAAGATGCCGAAGTAACCCATATTATATCTGACAACAACGAAAACTACTGTCATGGTTGGTTCCATTTTATAGGGGAATTTAAGGGGGCGAGTTGCGCATTACCAGTGGAGAATAGTGGTTATAATTTACAATTAACGGATGTTGCAAATAATTTTAAAATTGGGTTTCACATAAGTGATTCACTTGCCTTATTTAAAAGTACCTACCCTTTGGTTCAGGTGGAATTCAGTACGTTGATACATCACTGGTCTGAGCATCCCCCTCGTCCTCGTTTGCAATGAGGATGAGTTGGTAAGGCATTTGCAACGCCATCACTATTGCTCACAACCTTAACATCCGTATCAAATACTATTCTTAACTTGCTGCATTAACTATTAACTATAAAAACATAGAATTATGGCAAGTATCAATCCGTACCTCACCTTCAACGGCAACTGCGAAGACGCTTTTAATTTTTATAAATCAGTTTTCGGCGGCGAGTTCGCCTATGTAGGCCGTTTCAACGAAATGCCTCCTCAAGAGGGTAAGACTATGCCCGAAGAAGAGGGCAACAGGATCATGCACATCTCACTGCCGATAGGTAATGGCGCCGCCCTGATGGGCAGCGATACCGGCGGCGAATGGGCCCAGGGTTATTCAGCAGGTAACAACTTTTCTATTTCTATCAATGCCGATAGCAAAGATGAAGCGGACAAATTATTCAACGGTCTGGCTGCCGGTGGGCAGGTTACCATGCCTATGAGCAATACTTTCTGGGGTTCTTACTTCGGCATGTGTACAGACAAGTTTGGCATTAGCTGGATGATGAGCTTTGATGGTGGTAATCAGGCGTAATGCTTTACAACTACATATTTTGAAAGGAGGCGTCGGGTGCGCCTCTTTTGTTTTGATAGCAGGTTGATGAACCCTATGGCGTTAAGTGATATAAAGCAAAAGCAGGGCAACAACCCCACCTGTACTGCCGCTTGTTTAATCCCTGCACATTTATCAGGCCCATTTTTACAACAAAAGACAAAGACAACAACTATTTTTACGGAATATTGTATAGCATCCGCACACACACGATTTATGTATAGTAGAATTGGTTTATTGCTGTTGTTGATATGTTTTTCCCTGTTGGCCAATGCACAGAATACAGGCCCATCCGGCAAACTCACCGGTACTATACTGGACAAGCAAACACAGGAGCCCCTGCCCAGTGTCAGCGTATCGCTGGAGGGGACGGGCATAGGAACGGTGACGGATATTGACGGGAAGTTTACTTTGGATAATATACCACCAAAGAGCTATAACATCCGCATAAAGTCAATAGACTATAAGGAAATTAACCTGTATAATATTGTAGTCACCACCGGTAATGCCGAGGTGCTGAATATAGAACTGGAGAAAAACAGTATCAACCTGGAGGGGGTGGTTATCCGCAGTAATCCCTTCCGAAAAACTGCCGAATCGCCCCTGTCGGTGCAAACTATGTCGGCACAGGAGATAAAAAGCAATCCCGGCGGCAACTTCGATATATCGCGTGTCATACAGGCATTCCCCGGTGTGGGTGGTACATCTGGCTCGGTTGGCGGCTACCGCAACGATTTGATTATACGTGGTGGCGCGCCTAACGAAAACGTCTATTACCTGGATGGAATTGAAGTGCCTGTTATCAACCACTTTGCCACGCAGGGTAGTGCGGGCGGCCCTACAGGTATTATCAACACTTCTTTTATTAACGAGGTAAACCTGTACACTTCTGCTTTTCCTGCTAAGTACGATAACCCCCTGTCAGGCGTATTGCAGATGAAACAACGCAGCGCCAACCCCGATAAGGTGCAGCATAACCTGAGGCTGAGCGCTACGGAACTTGCGTATTCGGTGGACGGGCCTATCAAGAAGGACAAGCTGACCTTTATGGCATCGGCACGCCGTTCCTACCTGCAACTGTTATTCAAACTGCTGGATGTACCCATTCAGCCTTCATATTGGGACTTTCAGTATAAAGTGGACTACAAAATCAACGACAAACTTACCTTCTATACATTGGGCATAGGGGCTATAGATAATTTCAGCTTCCTGACACCGGACGACCTGACACCAGAAAATGTATATACCATAAAGAGCAACCCCACCATCAACCAATGGAGCTATACCAATGGTTACGGCCTGAAAGGGTTAGTGAAAAACGGCTATTGGAACCTCACCTTCAGCCGCAATATGCTCAACAACGAGCTGGACAGGTTTGAAGACAACCAGAACCCTGTTGAATCGCAAAGGATATTGAAAATACGCTCGCAGGAGGCCGAAACAAAAACCCGCTTTGAACTGAATAAATATTACAACCGCTGGAGCTATAGCGCAGGTGTATTGGCACAATACAGCTCATTCACTAATGACTATTATACACGTGTAAGGCAGGAACTACGCGATGTAAACGGGCAATTGTTGCAACCGGCATTTATTGTGCAGGGTAATTCTGCTATCAACTTTGTTCGTTACGGGGCATTTATACAAGGTGCTGTAAAGTTGTGGAATGAAAGGCTGGACCTCTCTGCCGGGCTGCGTACAGACGGTAATACATTTACTACTGATGGCAACAACCTGGCAGAAACTTTGTCACCGCGTGTAGCAGCGTCTTTGTTGTTGGTGGAAAACCTGAAGTTCAATGCCTCCGCGGCACGCTATTATAAGATACCTACCTACACAATTCTTGGATTTCAGCAGGCTGGCGTGTATGTCAATAAGGGTAGTAAATATATTCAGAGCGACCACCTCGTAGCCGGTTTTGAATACCTGCCCAAACCCGATACCCGCCTTACGCTGGAAGGATTTTACAAGCAGTATGAAAACTATCCCGTATCGCTGATAGATGGAATATCCTTAGCCAATAAGGGTGGAGATTTTAGCGTGCTGGGCAATGAGCCTGTTTCATCCACAGGGCAGGGCAGGAGTTATGGCGGTGAATTCCAGTTTCAGCAGAAGCTGGCCAAAAATTTCTTCGCGATACTTTCCTATACCTATTATTTCAGCGAGTTCACCAATGCCAACGGGCAGTACGAACCCGCATCCTGGGACAACCGCCACCTGTTGTCTTTTATAGGTGGTTATAAATTCCCCCGCAACTATGAGTTGGGTGTTAAGTTCCGCTTCCAGGGCGGGGCGCCATATACGCCATTCGACCCCGTCGCTTCTCAACTCAATTACCTGTCAACCGGTGTAGGTACGTTCGATAATACAAGGTTCAACGACCAGCGCCTGGGTAACTTCCATGCAATGGATATAAGGCTGGACAAGAAATGGAACTTTGACAAATGGTCGCTGGATGTGTTTATAGACGTGACCAATGCTTATGGCAGTGTGCAGCCGCAATATCCGCAGTACACTTTCCAACGCACGCCGGATAATACAGCTTTCGCCACTACCGATGGTCAGCCTGTACGTGCTGATGGCAGCAACGCCATACCGTATTTACTGGAGGAGTCGGAACCTGTCGTAATACCTACTATCGGGTTTATACTGGCATTCTGATTATCTCCACAGGCCGAGTATCAAACCCATAACGGCAAAGGACACAGTGATGTAGCCGCCGTTGATAAAAATATAACTGGCGGGTCGTCCTTCGAATAAGGCTATAATAGCCAGGCTAAGCGCCGACCAGCCAAACCCTGCCAGCAATGCGGCGGATATAGCCCAGCTAACCGTTGTGTCCGGCCCGCTGATAAAAAATGCCAGGTCGTACGCCATGATGAGTGAGAAAAGAAAGGACAGCCCGAATACTAATCCTTTATTGGTCTTAGGCCCCCTTCGCTGAATCTGTTGGCCTTCATCCAACCCTTGTAAAAGAGTATGGGTGAATACCAAAGCCCCCCAATGAGGAACGTGGATAATGCAGCGGCAAATACAGCCAGGTGGTTTACATTTACTTCCATAGTTTTTTGCAACCAAAATAATAAATCAGCTTATGTTGTCATTATGGGTAAAAGTTAATAATCCTTAAAACAACAGATTAATGCTCATGCCCTTCATGGTTGTTGCTATGCCCTTCGAGTATTTCATTAGGCAAGTCTGCTTGTTTAATGCCGGTCAGTTGCTTCATTTTTTCATGCAGCTCTTTTTCGTATGCTACCCATGGTATGCCGGGGTTTAAGGTTTTCTTTATAGCTTCCCTGGCTGCATCTCTATCGCCAAGTGCCCATTGCGCTTCGGCTATATACAGGTAGGCTTTTTCATTGCCTTTATTCAGCCGGGTGCTTTTGTTCATGTATGCAATTACCTGCTTAGGCGTACTGCTGCCGTCAGTTTGCCACAGGTTGCGTTCGCAAAGTCCTGCCAGGTAATAGACATAGTCGTTTTTGTCATTTTGTGAGATATATGCTTCCAGGTGTGTTTTAGCCTTGGCAAACTGCCTGCCATTAACAGACAATACTGCCATGCCCATGTGTGCATCGGGGTGCTTGTTATCTATCTCCAGGGCTTGGTGCAGGTATATATGGGCGCTGTCCAGCATACGCTTTTTAAGCTCTTCGCCATCTACTATATCCGCATGGTCTTTATATATATTGCCGATGGTGGCCAGTGCTTCTGCATCATTCGCAAATTCTGTTTGTATGGCGGGCCGCATAAACCGTAGTGCTACACTGGTATTGCGTACCATATTATAAAACTTGCCGGCATGTATAGGTAAGTATCGTTCATCTTCGTCTTCATAAGAAACAGATGGGTTGAGCAATTTTGTCAGTACGGTAGCCCATGTGGGGTCATCTGCCTCTTGCGGCCAGGTGAAGAGCTTGGATGCAGCAGGGCCGTAATTGATATGTTTATTTTCTTCGGTAGTGCGTACCATAACAACAGTTATAGGGTCAATATGCACAACGTTGAAACCCTCACCCCAATAGAGCATCAGTTGCAGGTTGGTAAGCTGCGAAGTGCTGAGTACTACATAGTTGAATTTGTAAGTTGAGTCCAGCTCATAAAACTTATTGGGTTTGCCGTAGATATCAAAGTATTCATCAAAAAACTTTGCAGGGAATATATCCAGGTCGCGCAGGTCTATGTACGATTTGAAATTGGGGTATAACCTGTACAAAAGGTAGGATGAAACAAAGTAATCGGAAAAAGCAGGCCCTTTGATTTTGTACTGTTCTAAGAAATCTGCCGCAGCAACCGGGTTTTTAAGCGTATTGATATGCAGCCCGTATTTGTTGGGCGATTGTGTGAATGTATAGTACCTGTCACTGACAATAGTTATGTAAAACAGTGCAGCCAAAGCAATACTGATAATAGCAGCTTTGCCTGCGGCTTTGATATAAAAACTTTTACTTGTCAGTTTCAGTTGTTCAGCCAGCCTGCTGAGTACAATTGGCAAGGCTGGTATTAACGCTATCTGCGCAAATGGTATGTTGCGGTTGGCGGTTAATGAGAGATAGCCCAGCAGTAATAATGAAAATAGGTAGCCCGTGAATAGCGGAGACAATATTTGTTTACGATTGTCTTTTTGGGTAGTAATGATATGAAGCGCCCAGAATAACAGGACAGCCGCCAGCAATATGATATGCGCTTTGCCCTGTATGGTCCAGTATTCAGGCTCGGCTGCAGAAAAGAGCTCCGTAGTGTATTTGTTTACTTTCAGTTGGCGGAAGATTTCAAACGGCTGTTTCCATAGTTGTATGCCATTGGGGTTGGCCAGTATCGCCAATGCCATGCCCGCCCACACTGCTCCAAGCCGTGTAGTTGATTGCAAGCTTTCTTTATCACGGTTGAATATGTAGGATATAAATCCACCTGCAACATACACAGCAACAACAGCCATGCCCACAGGGTAAGCCTCGTGCATATTGGCCCAGAGGCATTGCAGGGGTATCAGCCAAAGGATACGCTTCCACGAGAAACCGGGGGATTGCCATAGTATAAGTATGTATAAAGCTGTGAACAGGTGGCTCACCATTTCGGGCCTGCCTGCCATACGAAATTCAGATACCGCAAGGAACAGCAACACCGCCAGGACGGAATAAAACATAGATGCCTTCCTGCCGAGATGACTGGCCAGCAATTGAACCAGGCGAAGCAATATGAAAACAATGGCCACATTCACTAAAGACTGTAACAGCATAACCCCGTGAGGCCCCAATACTTTTTCAACAGATGCTATTAATACCTCGTACAGCCATTTTACATTTATCCATTTTGCACCCTGCATGGTGTACGAAAACTCATCGGTACGCGTGATGGCATTGTTATCCAGCATCCACCTGCCACTAAGCAACTGCCACCAGATATCGGGTTCGCGCAGTTGCTTCATACCCAGCACAAATGCACAGAGATAACAAATAATATATGGCAGTCTGGTCAGTTGTTTGAACATGGTAAAGTCATTGCTTTCCCTGAAAAATACATAATCAGACTGAATGACAATAAAAAAGACGGGATATATCCCGTCTTTTTTATGTATAGGTTAATATTATTTTATTGCACCAAAATAGTAGTGCCCAGGTTAGTCGTCTGCCCGTAAGCAACTGATACATTGTTCAAAGTCACATCAAGATATAATAATGATGAAGCATCATAGGTTACAGTATACGTACCTGCAGGCAAGCCTGTAAACATATAATATCCGTCAGCCGCCGGTATGGCAGCATAGATATCGGTGCCGTTGCTGGCATATACAGTTGCCATTGCCGCAGGTGGCAATACATAACCTTTTATTCTGCCGTCAGTTACCTGTGTGTAAGCCCTGATTACGGGTTTAAGGTTATATTTTCCGTTTCCTGTTTCTACTATTGATTTACCCGCATCGAAGTCAATCCATACTACATAAGCGCCGCCTGCTACAAATTCCTGTTGCAGGTTCAGCTTCAGCCCGCTTTGCTGTGCAGATGGTGTATTTAAGGGATATGTTTGCCCGTCAATTACCACAGAGTTGTTGCTGCCGAGTATCAGGCGTATCTGTCCAATTTTACCCACTGGTAAATCAGCCCTCATTAATAACGTGTCTAAACCATTACGGAAATCAAGCAGGTTGTACACACCCGGCCTTATGGGCGTAAGCGCTATAGCCGTATGACCTTCCATAGTTACTTCTACTTGCTGTATATCTATATATACGGCATCATAGTTGGAAGGATCATCTGTCAGGTAAAAACTGACACTGGCCCTTTTCGAGTTGTCCGGCGGTGTAGTGGTTTGCTTTTGGGTACAAGCAGTAAATATCGTCGTTGTCGCGAGGACAGCTATCGCCAGTCCCCAAAAAATGCCTTTGTTCATATTCCGGATGTTTTTGTTGACATTATAACATCGTAAGGAAAATTAAGTTGAACAAAAAGTGTTAAAACAAATACAATATGTTAATAATCAATTATTTAATACATTAAAAAACCCTGCCGGAACCGACAGGGTTTTACTATTACTAATCACTAAAAGGGAAATTACTGCTTGCTATCGGCTCCTTCTGTCTCAGGCTCCTCTTTCGCATTTTTACACTGCATCATGAAGAATTGGTTGGCGGTAGCACCCCAGAAGGGTTCGTTCATATCACCTGTTTCTTCTTTGGCAAACATAGGCTCTGCCTTTTCAAAATATGGGAGTGCTTTCTTAGCACCGCCGCCAAACATCTTTGGCGTGAAGAAAATAGATGTGCCTTTTAAATAGTATATGCGCGGGTTCTCTTCATTCAGTTCTTTTGCTTTTTGCAGGTTGTCGTCAAACAACTTGCCATACTTCTGCCAGCGGTTCCTGCCATCAACAGCCATACGTGCCTGGGCCTGCATAGCTTTCAGTACGTATATTTCATCTGTTTCTTTACCCAGCAAGGTTATTGCTTCATTCAGTTCTGTTTCCGCTTCGTCCAGCATTGCGTCTTTCTTTTCCATTTCTTCTGCCGGCATCATAAACGACAGTTGTGTTTTGGCGTAAGCATTGTAATAATGCGGCGCCCATTGGTCATTCCATTTTTTAGCTATTAGTGCCAGCTTATTGCCTTGCGCTGTTTTTACAGTCATGTCCTGCGTGGTGTCAAATGCCAGGAATGTTTTCTTCAGCGCCTCGTTCATATCCTGCCCGCAAGCCTGTACATAAGTGAGGGCCGCTGTGGCTACCAGTAAAATGTAACGTGTCATAATCGTTTTTGGTTTTATCTTTTTTATTTGATTGTTCAATAAGTTTAAAGTTCATCAATATCAAACGCAGAGAGCGAAAAGTTGACACCGACAAACACAGAGCGGTATATAGGCGGTATCACAGGTGTGCGCACACCGTTGCTGTACCTGTAGCCAAATACGTTCTTGTTGTTGGTCACATTATCTACCCCTGCGTATATCACCGAGAACCATTTGCCGAATGAGCGCAGGTAGTTCACTGTAATGCTCAGGTTATGAAAAGCAGGTGTGCGGTCGCTCATGAACTCTGTTGCAGCCGGATTGTAATAAGGCCTGCCACTGGCATAATTGTAGGTCGCGTTGACTTGTGTCGCCCATTTAGGTATAAAATATTTGGTCACAATGTTCAGGTTGTGTGTCGCGATGAAGTCGGGCTGCACGGAAGCAGTATAGTTTTTATACAGCCTGCGGGTATCTATATAACTGTACGATATCCAGTAGTCGCCGTTTTTCACCGTCTTCTTATCTCTCCAGAAGAGTTCTGCTCCCTGTGCGTAGCCGTAGCCTGAATTATCAACTATGCCAATTGGCAACCTGAAGTTGTTAGGGTCAAAACCATTATTCACTTGTTCTCTCACCAGTTGGTTGTAATCCTTATAATATGTTTCCAGCCTCAGTGTACGGTCGTTGTGCATGTACTGGTAGTTGGCTATATAGTGTATCGATTGTTGAAAGCCCGGCCTGTAGCCCAGTATATAATACTGCGGGTCTGCCAATTGGTAAAATACACCACTGGCCACAGAAAACTGCCCGTGCTGGCCTGCACGTATTGCCGCAGCCAGCCTTGGGGCTATGGCGCTGTTGTCAATTATAGCGCTATGCTCATACCGCACCCCGGGTTTTAAAGCCAGCCAACACAGTGGCGACCATTCTGTTTCTACATAACCTGCTATCTGCGTTTCTTCAAAGTTATTGTTGAATCTGGCGAAAGTCCTGTCGTAGGTGAAGTGTTGTATTTCGGTACCCAGCAACACACTTACTTTTGTACCACCGAAGTATTTTCCTTCCAGCCTCAATTGCGAGCGGTCATCTTTATTCACCAGGGGGGTGGTGTTAAACTTGATATCATCCTGGTTGTAGCTATACATACCTGCCGCATACAATCCCCATTTGGCCTTCCATGTTTGCCTGTACGATACTACGCCATACACATTACTGTTCTTCAGCCCGAAATCAAGCGTTTGAGAAGCATCGGCGGGGTCGGGCAGTCGGGTTCCATTCTGAAATTGCTGGTAATTAACCATTGCTTTGAATATGCCGTTTTCATTAGGCTTGTAGGTGTATTTGGCAGAACCACCACCGCCTTTGGGCACATCATAAAAATCGAAGTTGGTTTTGGCTATACCGTAAAAAGGGGACAGGTTAGTATAATTTGCAGCGCCTTCAATGCTGGATTTCTTCATCACTTTTGACGCCGAAGCGTACACACCCGCCATATTCAGTCCCATATTGATGGTGCTCTTGTCAGGCTGGTCGTTGCTGTTAAGTTCTAATACAGAAGACAGCGCTTGTCCGTAACGTGCGCTATAGCCTCCGCTGCTGAAAGATACCCCTTTGAACTGGAAAGGGCCGAACCTGCTGCGGGCAGCTACACCGGGTGCTGTGCTCAAAAAAGCATTCTGCACCACCATGCCATCAATTATTACAGCAGCTTCGCCTGCATCGCCACCTCGTACAAAGAGTCCTGTCTGTGTGCCCTGCTGTTGCGTGCCGGGCAATGTTTGTATGGCACGTACTACATCGGCCTGAGAGCCTGCTGTGGTTACTATATCTAATGGTTTTAATATCGTCCCTTCACTGCCCGATGCTTCGAAAGAGCCTGCCGTAACAGTAACATTCTGCAATTGTATAGTGCCTGTTTTCATTTTCAGCTCTATATCTTTTATATCACCGTTGATGGTGATGGGCATGCCTGCATTCTGGTGGCTGATTTCTTCTGCTACTATCGTTTGTGCGCCCTTTTCTTCAGTGGTGAAACTAAATACCCCGTTACTGTCTGTTGTGGCACCGTCTATAGTATTGAGCAGGTACACGTTAGCAGCCGGTATCGGTTTGCCCCCATAAGTAATAACCCTGCCGCTGATGGTGCTTTGCGCCCCGGCGCTCATACTATTGAATATAAATGCTGCCGATATAAGTCCTGCCTGTAGAAATAACCTCATGTTCCGTATGATAATTATGCCGCAAATGTACAGCAGACATTTCTATGACAGAATAAAGTTTCGGCTAAACAGAGCGAAAAGTCGGTAAATGTAGAATATAAGTAGGTGAGCAAGGGAAGTATGGCATAAATCTTGCGTATTCATAAAAAACTCAATTATCTATGAAGCATCTGCACCACTCTGTTATATTAGCCGGCCTGGTTATGTTCAGTTCCTGCATTTACCCTACCATTCATTTTGCCGACCGTGCCAACAGCCCGGGTTTTACAGAAAAAGGTGAATTTAAAGGAGTAGCCGCCATTAAACCCCAGGCGGCAGACGTGGAACCGAATGTGCCGGGGTCCGAAAACTTCAGGTCTTCAGGTGTCGCGCCTGAGCTGGACCTGGCTTACGCTATTACTAATCATTTTGCTGTCACAGCAGGATATGCCAGCGTTGTCAACCGCTATACCCGAGAGGGGCAGGGCACCAGTGGATATTACGGGCAGACGGACTCCACCATCGGCGGCAGGGTTAACCTGAATGGGGTTGAGGTAGGTGCGGGATATTTCCTGAAAGGGCCGCGCATACTAAAGTTTGGGCTATATGGCAGTTTTGGCACAGGTGGTATATCCCGCAAGGGGCTGATACTGCCCGAGTTTAACTACAATACCAAATACTGGAAATACTCTGTGCAACCCGAATTGGGTATCGGGCCTAACAACGGTAAAATTTTCTCAGTAATGTTCGGCACACGCCTTACGGGCATTAAGTATTACGGCTTTCGTTCAGCCAACCCGCTTACCAAATATGCAGTAGGCTATTACAATCCAAAGTACGGGCCAAACGTTACCAACCAGATGTATTTCTATATTGAACCTTATGCCAATATTGAAGTGGGGTATAAATACGTCAGGTTTAACGCGCAATTGGGTTTTACCAATGGGTTGGATGAAACGGCGGGCGAAATGGGCTCGATGCCTTATATCAGCCTGGGTATGTTATTTCACTTTAAGCCTTCGTTCCGCGATGGGACTACGCTTTCATTCCCCAGGCCGCCCCACAGGCGTTAAATATATATCAACTCTTTCCTGATTGACTTATAGTATTGCGACTCTATACCCTTACGCAGGGTTACATCTACTTTTTTTTCCAGCAACTGTTCCAGTTCATCTTCCAGGTCGGTAAAGCGGATGCCCGGGGCTTTATCGAAGTTAATCAGTAGGTCAACATAGCTATCGGCCTGCTCTTCACCCTTGCTGTATGGGCCGAAGAGGGCAACTTCTGTAACACCGTAACGCCTTTTTAAGGATGTTTTGGCATTTTTAAGCTTTTCTATGATGAGTTGCCCGTTGTGCATGTTTCAAGTTACGATATTTCTGCTGATATTTTCTCAATGATTAACTCTTGGTTAATTACATAAACAAGATTGATAATGAAGATGATTTTTGATTGGTTCTTTCAATAGTTGTTAATCTTCAACTTCTTCATCTTTCTTTTCAGGAAAAGAAGTGAATTTGTACACTACGGAAAACATGAAATAGCTACCTATGCGGTTGACGGCTACATCTTCATAATAATTGTCCGCGATATTCCGCTGCACAGTAGGGTAATTGTTAAACACATCGAATGCCTGTATGCGCAGGGATAGGCCATTTGGTTTTTTAAAAGTCTTACTGAGCATAGCGTTCATCAAAAAGAACTCCTGTTGAAAATTCTGCGCCAGCCCTATGTTTGATATATACGACAGGTAGTAGGATAACCTGAACCCCGCCGGCATGATGAATGTCCCATCATGGGTTATATCATGCGACTGCAATGTGTTATTCGATTGTGTGGCTCCTTCTACGCGGTTCAGCCTGTAGCTATAGTCGAGGCTGCCCTCATACCACTTATCGTTAAACCAGGCCATCCTCAGTCCCGGGGCCAAAGTATAATTGGAAATTTCCTGCAATTGCCCGTTGACGATAGATACATTATTGGCCAGGTTGCTGGTTACAGATAACGTAGTCCTGAGTTTCTTACCTATCAGCGGTTCCATCCTGTTCAGCGAAGCGCCCAGGTTGTAGTTGCCATCTGCATTTACAGGGGTAGTGGTGCGCCTGCTGCCTGTCAGTTCCGTTTTATTAATAATTTTCCGGTTTACCCAATTGGCCTGTAGGCTTACCCAGGTATTGCTGCCGCTTTTAGTATTATTGTTATTATATCTCAGGTTAATGTTGTTGCTTACTTCGGGCCTCAGTTGCGGGTTGCCGGTAAAGATGTTCAGGCTGTCCGTATAGTCGGGTATGGGCTGTAGTTGATTGATAGAAGGTGGGGTGATACCGCCGCTATAATTAAAACTTAACTGTTCGCTTTTTGAAATATTATACCGTGTAAACAGTCTGGGGAAGTAATTGACACCTGTTTGTTCTACATCATTACCCACGCCGCTGGTCTGCAGGCTTTTGCGGCTATATGGTTCCGCTTCAAAACCCAGCCCCGCTGTCAGTTGCTCACGGTTGTACCAATAGTTCAGGCTTATTTTATTATTAATATTCGTGTTTTCATAACCCCGGCTTTGTATTGTGTCCGGCAGATAGGTACCATTGTTATTAGCCACTTCTACAGCGCGGTCATTCACACTTTTGGCATAGCTGTTGCTGTATGCCAGCGATACATTGTTGTATTCATTCAGCGGCTCTGTATAGTTTATGGTAGCATTACTGGTAAAGTTGCCGTTGTTATCAATAGAATGGTTACGCACGTCGTTTGTTGATGGTGGCGCGAAATACCGGTTGAGGTTGTCATTATCCGTTTCCGCGTTATTGTCGTTATACCCCAGGTTCAGGCTCAGCAGCAGTGTCCTTCCTTTTTTGGCAAAGCTCTTCATCAGCGAGTTGGCCACGCTCATGGAATTACTCTGCCTTTCAGAAATAACAGCTGTTTCGCGCAGGAAATTAATATCGCGGGTGCTGTCTTCGTAGGTAATATCTCTTGCGTTACGCTCGTTCTCCTGGTTGCTGAGTCTGCCGCTTACCACTGTCCTTAGCGACAGCTTTTCGCCGAACTGGTACTTGCTTCGTAGTGATACGCTATGCTGTTGGGTAGCGCTGTTCTGGGTGCTGTTTTGCTCCTGTAGCAGCAGGCTGTCGCGGCCCGTTCCGTTTTCTTCCTGCGGCAGGTAGGTAGTGCGGAACGATGAACGCTCCATATAATTATCGTTGTTGCTGAACCTGTACGAGCCGTTCAGTTGCCATTTTTTACTCTTTTCGTACGAGAAGTTGATATTGCCCCTTTGCTCCGTTCTTACGCCGGGGTTGCGCCAACTTGTATTGTTGGCACTGCCTTCATCATTGCTTACGTCCGATACTCCGTTGTTGTTCGCATTGCCTATTGCTGTCAGCCGCAGTGCGCCGCCATCCATATAGTTGGCAAACAGGCCTGCCTGGTAGCGATCTTTGGTACCGTAGCCCGCCCCTGCCCTGCCATACACGCCCCCGCTATATTTCTTCTTCATCTGCAGGTTCACTACTTTTTCGGTGGTGTTGTCTTTCATGCCGGTAAACTGTGCGTCCTCGTCACGCCAGTCGGCTATCTGTATTTTTTCTATCACCTCGGCGGGCAGGTTACGGATGACATTCGCCAGATCATCGGCGAAATATTCCTTACCGTTAATGAAGAGTTTATTCACCGGTTTGCCCTCTATGGTTATCTTGCCGTCGCGCGATACCTCTACCCCCGGCAGGCGTTTCAGCACATCCTCGGTATTGGCCAGCGGGTCGGTAATGAACGAGTCCACCCTATAGCTCACCGTATCGCCATGTATACGCACGGCGGTTTTGGCGCTGATGATGACTTCTCCCAGGCTCAGGGTGTCCAGGAAAGATGTACGGGCGGTGTCTTGCTGTGCTAATGCAGAGACAGTGATGGAGAAAAATAGTATGATGAAGCAGAGTTGGCGCAAATACAACAATTATGTCTCATAAAGCTAACAGGAAATTAGTGAATCATCCCATTTTGCTATTAACAATATCAATCCATAGATTTTTGCATTGAAGATACTGACTTTATCATATTCATTGTTTGTCCATAGTTATAGTACTTTAGCTTAGTATCGTGGATTATCAACTGTGGAGAAGGCAAATCGTAAACATCTGAAAACGTACGCCCGTCTTTAAAATGAAATAAAGTCTCATCTATACATGGAATCATTTTTCGATAATTTTCCCGCAATGAAAGCATACGCAATAGATCATATTCTAAAATCCCAATGACTTTTATACTATATGTGCTAAATTTTGATAGCTTCATATCACAAAGCTCTAGCAAGCATTTTGCACAATACTTTTCTGTCAATATCACATATATAACAGCTTCAGTATCGCTGACTAAATATTCTTCATCATCTATGGTAGAGAGACTTTTCAACAATTGCGTGTTTTGCCTATCCTGCGCTTTAACATCAACAAATAAATGAAGCAGGAAGAAAAGGCTTATAATTGATATTCCAATACGCGACATCGGTACTTATTTTGGGTAACATCATTATATATTTGTTTTACAAAAGATTTTCTAGAATCTTCTTTATATAGTAGTGGATTGTAGAAGGATAATACGTAGGCTTTACTAGCCCAAAAATATGGCATGAACGGCTTTGAACTTATAAGGTCAATAGTGAAGAAATCTTCAATTTTTAGGATATTATTCGACCGCTGGCAACGCCAATTTGTATCATATCGGGTAATTGAGTTC
>CALEZD010000116.1 GCA_937928385.1 uncultured Bacteroidota bacterium | reverse complement strand
AACAGTTTAAAAGGCCGGTAGCTGGCCACAATATATAAAATATCCTGAAAGGGGGTAGTCTTTTGTACTGATTATCTTTCAATAGCCTTGATATATTCTAAAATGCCATTATAAATGGCGTGGGCTATTTCTGTCTGCCCCTGTGGAGAATTCATGTATTTTTCTTCCTCTACGTTGTTGATGAAGCCTATTTCTACCAATACGCCGGGCATCACACAGCCTGCCAATACTTCTACACTTATCTGTTTCACCCCCCTGTCCAGGCGGCCTTGCCTGGCAAACTGGCTTTGTATCCTGGTGCCGAGTTCTACACTGCTGGTGAGGAATGCCTGTGAATACTGGGCTATAATAATGGCAGTCATCGGGTCTTTTTCATCCATCAGGCCTTCGCGTTCACCACTGGCCAGGTTATCACTATATTCACCTATCGATTCTTCTTTCTGAGAGTTGCGGCTCAAGCCCAGTACATATGTTTCAGTGCCATTGGCATTAGTGGCCTTGTCATAATTATATATATACCGTGGTACCTTTACCGACTTCCCGTTTCTTTTTACCGTTTTATACCCTGCTCTTACCTTAGTTCTTGTACCTGGTGTCGAATTGACGTGTATCGACACGAACAAATCGGCTTTAGCACGGTTGGCTATTTCGTGTCTTTCTACCCAATGCACATCTACATCAGTAGTGCGTGTATATATTACTTCCCTGTCTTTCAGGTACTTTTTTATCAGGTCGCCCACCTGCAGTGTTACGGCCAGGGCAATATCCTTTTCTTTGGAGAAATGCCCGATGGCCCCGGGTTTGTCGCCACCGTGGCCGGCATCCAACACTATTTTCTTCACTTTCGTGTCGTCGGCAAAGGTGGTGATGCCGCTAAAAAATATTACTAAAAAAACTATTAAGGCTTTACAACGCATAGCAGTGTGCGAAATGTTAAATATACAAATCCATCAAGTTAAGTATCCAAATAACTATACTATTTTTGTGACCGTTGATGAACCTGCGTCTTACAATTCCGCCAAAGGTACGAAGCAATCACTGCCTGTCTATGATATTGGCGGTGATTTTTACATTTGTTTTAACACAAGCCGGTTTTGCACAGGAAAAAGAGCAGCGCATTAATACTATACTGCAAGACAGCCTTGCGGATAGCCTGAAAATCACCGATACTTCAATAGGGCGTGCAGACAGTTTGTTAAATGATAGTACAAGGGTTGCTGATACAACAATTGATACGGCTGCGCGGCAAAGCCTGGAAGAAAGGTTAGGTATAAAAATATCTCCCGATGCATTACCGTCAGAAGTAAAGTCGGAAGCGGCTGATTCTGCAGTACTGGATATGCGCAGGAATATCTATTACCTGTACGGCAAGGCCAAGGTGAATTACGAGGATATGGAGCTGAACGCCGGTAAAATCATCTACGACCAATCGAGCAATATGGTGACGGCAGGCCCATTGTCTGATACAGCTGTCAAACTCAAAGACCGCCCCAGTTTTTCGCAGGGGCAGGAAAAATTCACCTACGATACCCTGCAGTATAACTTCAAAAGCAAAAGAGCTATTGTGCGCAACCCCAAAACGCAATATGGCGAAGGGTTTGTATTCAGCGGGCAAGTGAAGCGTAACCCCGACCAGTCCATATACGGTTACCGCAACCTGTACACTACCTGCGCATTAGACACGCCTCACTTTGGCATACGCGCCCAAAAAATCAAAGTGATACCGGGCAGGGTTGTAGCGTCTGGTCCCGCAAACATCACAGTAGAACAGGTGCCCACACCACTATTTCTCCCATTTGGCCTGTTCCCTATCAGCAAAGGGCAACGTTCGGGCTTTTTGCTACCTACATATACTATCGAAGAGGGGCGTGGCGTGGGTTTGTTGAATGGCGGATATTACTTTAACCTGGGGCAGTATATGGACCTGGAAGCCCGTGCCAATATATATTCTAAAGGAAGCTGGCAAACAAGCGGGCGGACCAACTATGCTAAAAGGTATAAATACAATGGCGGTTTGGTATTCACCTATGCTTATAACAAGACAGGTGAAGATTTTGAGCCCGGTGCCCAAATAGAAAAGGCATTCAATGTGCGGTGGTTGCACAATACTGATGCAAAAGCAAAGCCGGGCCAGCAGTTCAGTGCATCGGTCAACGCGGGTACATCATCATTCAACGCCAACAATACCTATGATGCGGAGCAGATACTGAACAACCAGTACCAGTCTAATATCACCTATTCCAAATCCTGGGCCAACAGGCCGTTTACCCTGGCAGTAGGTGCACGCCACAGCCAGGAGGCATCTACCGGGCAAGTAAACGTAACACTGCCGGAGTTGTCTTTCTTTGTCAACCAGTTCAATCCCTTCCAGGGAAAAAGCAGTTTAGGGACAAAATGGTATGAGAAAATCACCACCAGTTACACGTTTACAGGGCAAAACCAGTTGATATTCACAGACAGCCTGTTCAACCTGTCTAAGCTCAACATTGGTGACTTCAACAATGCTATGAAGCATACCATACCTATCAGCGCTTCTTACAATGTTCTGCGTTTCGTTAACCTGACCTTCGGTGCCAATTATAATGAATACTGGTACACCCGCCAGAGTTTCAGAAGGTATGATTATACAGGCGACAGCATTTTACAGGATATCAACCGTGGCTTCTATACAGCCAGGGATTACAATGCCAACATCGGCGCCAATACACGTATATACGGGTTGAAGATGTTTAAAAAAGGTAAGCTGATGGGTGTCAGGCACGTACTCACGCCCAGGGTATCGCTCAACTATGTCCCCGACTTTGCTAAAGCCCCATACTATTTCGGCTACCAAACCATACTCGACCCGAAAGGGGAACCTCAATATATTTCGCCTTACGAGGGTTCTTTGCTGGGGGCACCTGCCCAATTAGGCAATTACAGCAGTATACTTGCATTTGGTTTCGA
The DNA here is from genome assembly GCA_937928385.1 of uncultured Bacteroidota bacterium. Taxonomy (GTDB): domain Bacteria; phylum Bacteroidota; class Bacteroidia; order Chitinophagales; family Chitinophagaceae; genus UBA5543. The sequence continues at coordinate 28,273 of CALEZD010000116.1, read as the reverse complement.
CAACAACCTGCAGGCAAAGGTAAGGTCGAACAAAGACAGCACCGGCAGTAAAAATATCAGGCTGATAGACAACTTTGCCATTAACTCGGGTTACAACCTCGCTGCCGATTCTTTTAACTGGCAGAATATTGCAGTATCGTTCAATACACTGTTGTTTAATATCATCAACGTAACCGCCAACCTGAATTACGACCCCTACGCGTTTGATACCGCCCGCAATACCAGGAAAAACTTAACCATGTGGGAGCAGGGAACAGGTATAGCCCGGTTTACCAATGCCAGCGTTTCGATGGGTGCGCAACTGAGGCCTACCAGGCAACAAACAGACAACCCCGCTGCCAATACTGATGAGTACAAGCGGCTGACCATGTATGGTATAGACGATATATATTATGACTTTAACGTACCCTGGAACCTGGGGCTCACCTATTCCCTCGGGCTGAATAAAAGATATGTGCCTGAATCAAAGAAAGACACACTGGCTATAGATAATCATAACATAAGCATCAACGGCGATATTAACCTGACATCCCGTTGGAAGCTGACAGCCAGTACCAGTTTCAACTTCGTGCAGAAAAAACTGCAGATGACACAGATAAACATAGTACGCGACCTGCATTGCTGGGAGATGATATTGACTGCTGTGCCTTTTGGCGAAAGAAGGTTTTACAACTTCACCCTGCATGTAAAAGCTACTGTGCTGCAGGATTTGAAACTGCTGCGCAGGCGCGACTACAGGGATGCAGTATTTTAAGCGATGCAAGCCCCGCCAGGTATGATAATTTATCCTTATTATGGTAAGATGCTCTATTTGACTATTTTTGTGGTTCGTTAGTATAAAGCATATAAAAAATATATATGGCACTAGTAGATCTGGTAATGCCCAAGATGGGTGAAAGTATAATGGAAGCAACTGTTTTGAAATGGCACAAACAGCCCGGCGACCATGTGAATATGGACGAAACCATTTTGGAAATAGCTACCGATAAAGTAGATAGTGAAGTACCATCTACAGCAGAGGGCGTAATAAAAGAGATACTCTTTAAAGTAGATGACGTAGTGCCTGTGGGTACTGTAATAGCACGTATAGAAAGCGGTGGCACTGCAGCTGTACAACCGGCACCTGCACCAACACAGGCTGCGCCTGAACCTCCTAAACCGGCACCCGCACCTCAACCCGTAGCAGCGGCACCACAGCCTGCACCTGCGGCACCTGTTGGCACTACAGGCGGCAATCGCTTTTATTCACCGCTGGTATTGAATATTGCAGCCAAAGAAGGCATCGGCATGGCCGAACTGGAAAATATACCCGGTACTGGCGCAGAAGGCCGTGTGTCTAAAAAGGATATACTGGCTTATGTGGCCAACCGCAAAAATGGTGCACCTGCCGCTACAGCACCGGCACCACAGGCCGCTCCTGCTGCTCCCGCACCACAACCCGCCGCAGCCGCACCCGCCCCACAGGCTGAGGTGAACTACGGCGACAATGTGGAGATAATTGAAATGGACCGTATGCGCAAGATGATAGCCGACCACATGGTGCGTAGTAAGGCTACCTCTGCACACGTTACCAGCTTTACAGAAGCCGATGTAACCAACATTGTGAAATGGCGCGACAAGGTAAAAGGCGAGTTCCAGAAAAAATACAATGAGAAAATCACCTTCACCCCGATATTCATTGAAGCAATTGTGAATTGCATCCGCAAGTTCCCGATGATAAACGCCAGTGTGGATGGCACAAGGATTATCGTGAAGAAAGATATTAATATTGGTATGGCCACCGCACTGCCCAGCGGCAACCTGATAGTACCTGTAATCAAAAACGCGGACACTAAAAACCTGCTGGGGCTGAGTAAGGATGTAAATGGCCTGGCTAACGCTGCCCGCAATAACAAGCTGAAAGCAGACGATACCCAGGGCGGTACATTTACCCTTACTAACGTAGGTACTTTCGGTAGCCTGATGGGTACACCGGTTATCAACCAGCCGCAGGTAGCTATACTGGCGGTGGGTACCATTAAGAAACGCCCTGTAGTGCTGGAAACAGAAGACGGAGATGTAATAGCCATCCGCCAGATGATGTACCTGAGCATGAGCTACGACCACAGGATAGTGGATGGCTCATTGGGTGCCGCCTTCCTGACAGCAGTAGCCAACGAACTGGAAGCATTTGATGTGAACAGGGCAGTGTAACTAAGCATAAAGTCTTTTTAAAAATAATAGCAGGCTGTATACAGCCTGCTATTATTTTTTGTACGTATAGGGACTAATATTACCTACCCTTTGCCTTCATGCTATATGTTATACGCAGGTAAACAAATCCGGCTATACCCGCCGCCAGCGAAGCAACAATAGTAGCTACTTTGGCAGTAGTTTGTATCTCCGGTATTTTAAATGCCAGTGTAGACATGAATATGGAGATGGTAAACCCTATGCCGGCCACCATGCCCATCCCTATTACTTCTTTCCAGCGCATATTGCCCGGTAATGCGGCTATGCCAAATTTGACAGCCAGCCAGCTGAACAGGGCTATACCCAGTGGTTTGCCCAGCACCAATCCTGTAACAATGCCATGATGTACCGGCGATGTAAATATATGCCCATAAGTGTCCGGCAAAATGATAGCTGTATTGGCAAGCGCAAATATGGGCAGTATCACGAAGTTAACCGGGTCGTGCAGGCCGTGTACCAGGTCTTCAATTTTATGCAGGGGGATGGTGAATGCCAGCAATACACCGGCTATGGTAGCATGTACGCCTGAATTGTAAAAGAAATACCATAAGAATATCCCCAACAGCATGTAGATAAAATATCGCTTTATCTTCAACAGGTTGAGCATGGCCAGTATAAATAACATACCACCTGCCATAAACAGGTAAGTTGTATCAATGGCCTCAGCATAAAATATGGCAATAGTAAGAATGCCCCCCAGGTCGTCGATAATAGCCAGTGCCATCAGGAATACCCTGAGCGAGAATGGCACCCTCTTGCCCAGCATGGATAATATACCCAGCGAGAAAGCAATATCTGTTGCCATAGGTATCCCCCATCCTTTGCTGAATATCGGATTGCCACCTGTCCATAATAAATATATAAGTGCGGGTACAGCCATACCACCTATAGCTGCAATGATGGGTAGTAAGGATTTTCTCACTGAAGAAAGTTCGCCAACCAGCAATTCCCGTTTTATCTCCACCCCTACCAGCAGGAAGAAAAAAGCCATCAGGAAATCATTGATCAGGTGCAGCGGCGTGTGGGGTATATGCACATTAGGTGCCGGCATATTCAATTCCATATTCCAGAAAGCGAGATAACCCTCGCCCCATGAAGTGTTGCTGATGATTATAGAAACTATAGTACAACAGAGCAGGGTAACACCAACAGCCCGGCTGTCGTTAAAAAATTCTTTTATTGGTGATACAATTAACTCCCTGATGTACACTCGTGCTTTATTCCTGACCATATTTGCAAAAATAAGTAAACAGAATGTATAACTACATGTAAACAGCAGGTTACGATGCTACGCAGGTATGGGTTATTATCTGTACCTCGTATCTGTAACTTGCTGGTAATGAACATTAATACATCCGCAACAATGAATGAATAACAAAAAGCCTGATTTTTTATAATCAAAAAACTATTTATTATGCCTGATTTTTGTCATCATTATAATATAGTGAATATTATCCATAAAAAGAACTTCTACACAAAAAAAAACCTGAAAAACCGATAAATACAGGGAAAGGTCAGGTCTTTTCTATTCTGTAATAGTTTTCAAACAAACAAGTGAAGCAGGATTTGTTTTTTCAACAAAATGTTAGCAATTTCGTCCTCCTGCTTCAGAATTATAGTTGAGCGTGATTACTATCAGTGTGCGGTATCTGATATGCAGTAATAAATTTCAAAAAAGAACGGGTGTGTAGTAGAGGAAAATGACCGGCGTACAATGAGATGACTGGAGGAATTCCTGTCCCCTGTATTTTTTTTGAAAGAAGAAGTTGATTAATAAAAACTTGATTGAACTGGTTGCCTTAATATGAATAAAGACATTTACAATTCCTACTCTGACAATATGCCACACAACGATGCAGAAGCCGTTTGGGGCAGTTGCGTGGAAATCATAAAGGATAATGTAAACTGGCGCACTTTTCAAACCTGGTTTGAACCCATAAAAGCAGTGTCGCTGCAGAGCAACATACTCACTTTACAGGTTCCCAGCCAGTTCTTCTACGAATGGCTGGAAGAACACTATGTAGAACTACTGGGGAAAACCATCAAGCGTATTTTAGGAAAAGAAGGACGGCTTGAGTACAGGATTGTGATGGATGGTGGCGGAACTCAACGCAACCAGGCATCGGTAAACATGCCCGGTGGTATACGTAATGCTCCCCCGAGGGATAATAATTATGTAGATATGCCCCTGAAGTGGGACGACCCTACAAATATTAAAACCCCCTATGCCATTCCCGGCCTGAAGAGGATGCAGGTAGACCCCCAGTTGAACAGCAACTATGTGTTTGACAACTACGTAGAAGGCGACTGCAACAGGGTGGCGCGTTCTGCAGGTATACACGTTGCGCAGAAACCCGGTGCTACTTCTTTTAACCCGCTGGTGATATTTGGCGGTGTAGGCTGGGGTAAGACCCACCTGGTGCAAGCGATAGGTAACGAGGTACGCAGGTTGCACCCCAACAAAACTGTATTGTACGTAAGTGCTGAAAAGTTCATCAACCAGTTTATAGACCATTCGAAGAATAACGAGATTAACGACTTTATCAACTTCTACCAATTGATAGATGTATTGATACTGGATGATATTCACCTGTTTGTACCTGCCGCCAAGACACAGGATGTGTTTTTTGCGATATTCAACCACCTGCACCAGAGCGGTAAGCAAATCATCCTGACCAGCGATACCCCACCCAAAGACCTGGAGGGTATGCAGGAAAGGCTGCTGAGCCGTTTCCGCTGGGGGCTGAATGCTGATATACAGCCACCTGATTTTGAGACACGCCAGGCGATTTTAGAAATGAAGATGCGCCATGAGGGGCTGGTAATGCCCGAGGAGGTGGTGAAGTATGTAGCGTATAATGTGCAGAGTAATGTACGCGAACTGGAAGGCGCTATGATAGCCCTGTTTGCACAGGCTACCCTGAACAAGAAAGAAATAGATATCGAGCTGGCCAAGCGGGTGATGAAAAACTTCGTGAAGACATCGGCGCGCGAGCTTACTATTGAGAACATACAGAAGATGGTATGCGATTACTTCAGCCTGCCTTACGACAAACTGCTGATAAAAACCCGCAAGCGCGAAGTAGTGCAGGCAAGGCAGATAACCATGTACCTGGCCAAGAAATTCACCAAGAGCTCACTGAAAAACATAGGCGAACACTTTGGCGGTTTTGACCATACAACGGTAATACACTCCTGCCAGACAGTTGAAAACCTGATGGATACCGATTCGGAATACAAGGAGAGTGTGCTGGAACTGCAGCAAAAAGTGCAACTGGCCAGTATCTGATGCATGATAATAATATTAAAATCAATTAGCCCTATAGTCTACCTGTAGGGCTTTTTCATAACTTGTGCATAGTGTATTAAAAACAAGCTAACTATGTCTTCCCTTTTAGATAAACCTGCCACAGAGCTGGTCAATACTTTCAGTAAGGGTATTGGTATGCCGGGCTCAGGTTGTGTAGCTGCCCTGTCAGCCTTGTCCGCAACACATTTGCTGGTATCGGTATGCAAGTTGACTACCACAAAAGAAAGATACAAGGAAGTACATGACGAAATCTCGCGGATACAGACGGAACTCGAGACAACATACATTCCCCGCCTAGCGGCTGTTATAGACGAGGATGCAGCAGCAGTAAAAGAAATGTTGCGCTACAGGATACAACGCGATAAGGAAAGCGATGAGCAGAAGAAAAACGAACTGCAGCAAAAAGCGCAGGAAGGGCTGAAAAATGCCACCGATACCATGATGGGCCTCTGTGCCACTTGCCTTGACATTATACCTATGGCATTAGAAGTATATAATATAGGCTTGAAATCGGCAAAGGGCGACACAGCTGTGGTGCTCAGTAATTTACTTTCCGGGGCTTCCTCCGGACTATACACCGTGCTTATCAATATTAAAACCGCTAAGGAGCAGGAGTGGACTACAGGCCTAAAGCCTGATATAGAAACCTTCTTCGGCAGGCTGCACGAATACCAGTACATCTTCAATGGTAAACTGGAAACTTTGTACAATAAGGCCAGGTAATTTATCACATCCCCGATTGTTGTAACTTCACATACATGGATGATAAACTTTTCATGCAGGTAGATGAATACATCAGTAACCTGCTGGCCCCTGTTGACGATGTATTAGGCCATGCAGAGCGTGCCACCCATGCTGCAGGCATGCCTATGATTAATATCTCTCCCGTGCAGGGCAAGTTCCTGCAGGTATTGGCTAAAATGTGCAATGCTAAAAAGATACTTGAACTGGGCACCCTGGGCGGATATAGCACAATATGGCTGGCAAGGGCTATACCCGATGATGGCGAAGTAATAACGATAGAAGCTGATGCCGGTTATGCTGAAGTAGCCCATAAGAATTTTGAATTTGCAGAATTACAGCACAAGATAGATATACGTATAGGCAAGGCACTGGATGTATTGCCGGAAATAGAAAAAGAAAGACTTGCCCCGTTTGATTTGATATTCATAGATGCTGACAAACCACCTTACCCGGAGTATTTTCAGTGGGCAATCAAATTAGCCAGGCCGGGCTCAATAATCATTGCCGATAATGTAATACGTGAAGGTGCTGTGCTGGACGAAAACAGCACCGATGAGCGTGTGCAGGGTGTAAGAAGATTAAACCAATGGCTGTCGGGCAATAAAGCGGTAACGGCTACCATATTGCAGAACGTAGGCATCAAAGAGTATGACGGTATGGTAGTTGCAGTGGTTAATTAGCACTGTTATCACTTACAAACCGGGGTATGTTTATAGGCAGGCGGGTTAGTAATTCATAGTTCAGTTGGTTACTCATTTCGCCAAAAGATGCAACGCTTATTTCCCGTTCGCCCTGGCGCCCTATTAATACCACAGTATCTCCACATTGTACATCATCGGCCTCTCCTGTTATGTCTACAGCTATACAGTTCATATTTACAATGCCAATGACAGGTAGCCGGTGCCCATTGATTAGCACACTACCTGAATTGCTCAACCCCCGGCTGAAGCCATGTGCGTACCCCACCGGCACCACGGCAATCTTCATATTATGTTCGGCCAGGTAGCTGTAGCCATATCCTACAAATGAACCCTGCGGCACATTTTTTACACTCATTACCGTGCTTTCCCAGCGTATTACCCTCTTGAGGGGCGAGTCGCCGTGACCTAATTTTTGCTCATTCAGGTAGGTCACCATCATTTCGGGGCTGGGCCAGAAGCCATATTGCAGTATGCCGATGCGCAGCATATCGTAATGCATATCGGGGAAACGTATGGCTGCCGCAGAGCAGCAGGTATGCACCATTTCAGGTTCTACGCCCGCCTTCCTGAACAGGTTATGTATTTTCTTGAAAATGGTTTTCTGATTTTTCAACCGCATGTAGTTGCTTATATGTTCTGCTCCTGCAAAGTGCATACACAAGCCCTTGAAGAAAAGATGCTCTCTGTGCTGCCTTATTTGGCGTATCACTTCCGGCACCTGCTGTATGTCAAAACCTGTGCGGTACATACCGGTTTCAGCTTCTATATGTATTATAGCTTTTTTGCCTTGTTTCCTGGCTTCCTCCACAGCGCTCTGCAACCTTATCATATCAAATACATAAAATTCAATATCATTGGCTATTGCCCAACTGATGTCTTCATCATTCATCGCACCCATTATCATTAAAGTGCTGCCGGGTGAAGCTACCCTGTGTACCTCATACGCCTCCCCCGCATTGAACACCGAGAAATGGTTGACCCCGCACTCTTCGGCCAGGGGTACGTAGGTTTCTATGCCGTGGCCATAAGCATTGCCTTTTACTACCGCGCTTATGGTTTTTTCTGTGCCGAAATACGATCTCAGAAAGCGCCAGTTATTCTTCATAGCAGTCTTATCCAGTATTATGCCGGATGAATCTTTCATATTGCCTGTGCTTTTTTCTGTATGGTTATAAACATATTGATTGCGTTCGCCAGTATTTCATCGGGAAAATCGTAAGCCGGGTGGTGCAGTGGCTTGCAGTCCTCACCTGAGCCTATGCCGAACATAGCCCCTTTGATCCTGTTGGTAAACAATCCGAAATCTTCCCCCCAGCGGAATGGTTCATCTTTGTCATGATATGATAACCCTAGCTCCGCCGCTGCGGCTTCTACCAGGCTAACAGCCTCAGGTGCGTTTTGGTTCGATTCAAATATTTCCTGCTCTTCAAAATGTATGTTTAGCCCGTGTTGTTCTGCTTTCTGCTTTGCCAGTTGTGTTATCTTATCTACTGCACTCCTCAGGCGTTCGTTGGTGTCTGCCCTTATGGTGAGGTGTACTGAGCCCTCGCCTGCCGATGTGCCATATGCGATGCTGCCCAATTCCATGTATGCCGGCGTTATGGTGATGAAATGATGTTGCTCGCCATCTTCCATATTATAATTCAGTGCATCCAGCATATAGCTGCTCATAGCTGCGGCGGGGTTGCGCCCGTGCCAGGGCTCGGCAGCATGAGAGGTATGCCCTTTGAACCATGCTATCAGCGTAGTGACACTCGGTGTAAAACTCCCCACCCTGCATACTATTTGATGCAAGGGGTAAGAAGGCACATTGTGCAGGGCAAATACAAGGTCTATATCAAGGGAATCAAGTATGCCGCTGTCTTCTACCCCCTTCGCACCCCGGCCTACCTCTTCAGCCGGTTGGAAGAGGATATATACATTACCGTATTCAGGCCGGTTAGCGGCAAAGTGTTTGGACAGCCCGTACATGATGGTCGTATGCCCGTCGTGCCCGCATTTATGAGATACGCCCCGGTTGACTGAGCGGTGGGCAAAATCATTGGTTTCTTCTATAGGCAAGGCATCCATATCACCCCTATAGAGTATATTCTTCCCATTGCTGCTGCCATTGAACTGTACAAGTATACCCGTGCCTGCAACAGGCGTTATTTTATCTGTATTCAGTTCCTTTAATAAACCCAGTATATAACGCTGCGTTTCATGTTCCTCCCCCGACAATTCCGGGTGCTGATGCAGGTGCCTCCTGATTGCAATTAACTCTTCCATAAAACCGTTGTGAGCTTTGAATGTAACGAATATATACCTACCAGCCAAAACAGCGGGGGTATAATAAAGCATTTTATGTCCGTTATTTTGTATTTTTGCAGTGATGCAGAAGGATAATTTCCCCATAGATAAGATACTGGCCAACCTGGATATAGAAGCGCTGAACGAAATGCAGGAAGCTTCCTTAGCAGCCAACCTTGAGCACAATAATGTGCTTTTGTTATCGGCCACAGGGTCGGGTAAAACACTTGCATACCTGTTGCCCATACTGCAAAAGATAGATACAGAGAGCAAAAACACGCAGGCCCTGATAGTCGTTCCATCGCGGGAGTTGGCTACACAAATAGAAGGAGTGTTTAAACAAATGGGCACCGGTTTGAAAATAACCAGTTGCTATGGCGGGCACAAGAGGGAAATAGAAGAACAAAGCCTGGTAGAGCAGCCTGCTGTAATAGTAGGTACACCCGGCCGCCTGGGCGACCATATACGCAGGGAAAGCATTAACATGGGCAGTATTGAAACCCTGGTGCTGGATGAATTTGACAAGACACTGGAACTCGGTTTCCAGGAGGAGGTAGGGTTTATACTTGATTCATTGCCCAATCTTAACAAGAGGATACTTACTTCGGCCACAGAAGCGGTGGAAATACCTGAATTTGTACATTTTGATGGATATGAGAAGCTAGACTTCGTAACAGGTGATGATGCGGATGAAAAACTGCTCGAAGTACAGAAGATACTATCCCCCTCAAAAGATAAAACAGAAGCCTTGTTTCAACTGCTATGCATGGCCAACAACCGTTCGTCCATCGTGTTTTGCAATCATAGGGATGATGTGGAACAGGTAAGCGGGAAAATGAAGGATAAGGGTATCATGAATGTATTTTATCATGGTGGCATGGAGCAGCAGGAGCGCGACAGCGCCCTGTGCAAGTTTAAGAATGGCAGCGCCAACGTACTGGTAACGACTGACCTGGCAGCGCGTGGCCTGGACATACCATATATCCGCTACATTATACATTACCACCTTCCTCCTACAGAAGACATCTTCACGCACCGAAATGGCAGGACAGCACGGATGGAAGCCAGCGGTACGGCTATACTAATATTATCGCCTACAGAATATTTACCGGCATATATAGACCCTGAAATAGCTGAGGTGCCATTGCCCGCACAAGCTGTTCTGCCCGAAAAACCCAAATGGGTTACCCTGTTCATATCTGCCGGTAAAAAGGATAAGGTGAACAAGATAGACATAGTGGGTTTCCTGGCTAAGAAAGGTGAACTGAAAAAAGAAGATATAGGCCTGATAGATGTAAAAGATTTTTCTTCTTTTGTGGCTGTACGCCGGTCTAAGGCGGGGTATGTAATGCAACAGGTGAAGGATGAGAAACTTAAGAATAAGAAAGTTAAGATATATACAGCAAGGTAACCCCCTGTAAAGCGGTAGTTAAGATTCATAACCCGTTGTTTGTTGTAATGTGTAAACCCCTAACTTTGCACCCTCGTTAAAAAAACTGACATGGCAGACCTGTCTACATTTGACCCCAACTCGGTGGGGCTGACATCTAATAACATATTTGGGTTACCTTTTTCAGAAGAAGATGCTGAACTGGTGCTGTTACCCGTACCCTGGGAGGTAACTATATCTTACCGTGACGGTACATCGCGCGGGCCGGAGCATATTTTCAATGCATCGCTGCAAATAGACCTGTACGACCCGGATATGACAGACGCCTGGAAGAGGGGTATCTGTATGTTGCCTATCGATAAAGAGATGCGTACCAAGAGCGATTACAAACGCCAGTGCGCCGAACTCATCATCCGCCACCTGGAAGACGGAGGTATAGTCACTGAGAATGAGTACCTCACTGATAAACTGAAAGAAGTTAACGAGAGCTGTACATGGATGGTAGGCAAGGTACAGGAGCAGGCAGCAGCTTTGCTGAGGAAAGGCAAAAAAGTAGGCCTGGTGGGCGGCGATCATAGCACACCGTTGGGTTTTATTAAAGCATTAACTGAATACCATAAGGACTTCGGCATACTGCAGATAGACGCCCATGCAGACTTACGCGAAGCTTATGAGAACTTTACCTACTCGCATGCTTCCATTATGTATAATGTGCTGAAGGAAGTGCCGCAGGTGAGCAAGCTGGTGCAGGTAGGCATACGCGATTATTGTGATGAAGAACTGGTAATGATACGCCAGAACCCTGAACGTGTATCTACCTGGTTTGACAAAGAGATAAAAGAACGTCAATATGAGGGCATTACCTGGAAAGCCATCTGCAAAAACATCATAGACGAACTGCCGGAGAAAGTATACATCAGTTTTGATATAGATGGCCTGGACCCCAAGCTGTGCCCCAATACGGGTACCCCGGTACCGGGTGGTTTTGAGCTGGAGCAGGTGTTTTACCTCTTCAAACTCCTGCACGAAAGCGGCCGCCAACTGATAGGCTTCGACCTGAACGAGGTTTCCACGGGGCAGCAGAATACCGATGGCATAGACAATATAGTAGGCGCGCGCGCATTGTACAAGATGTGCAATTTCATGCTGGGCAAATAGCCGTTAAGTTTGGGCTAACAGTATATTTCCATAGCTAAAAGATATATTTTAGCTGCATGGAAACCACTGCTTTGCCATCTGCCAAAAAGAAACTGCACAACGCCTGGGCTATGTACGACTGGGGCAACTCAGCTTACAACCTCGTCATTACATCCACCATTTTCCCCGCATATTATATTGCCATTACTACCGATACTACCAAAGTACCCTCCGACAAAGTTTCCTTCTTCGGGATGGAGATTACTAATACCGTATTGCAGGACTACACCTTATCTATTGCCTATCTTATTATTGCTTTCATCTCGCCCATACTTTCCTCTATTGCCGACTACCGTGGGAATAAGAAAAAGTACATGCGCTTCTTTACCTATATAGGTGCTATTGCCTGCTGCGGCTTGTTCCTGTTTACCAAAGAGAACATTGAATTGGGTATTATCCTCTTTGGGCTGGCGGCGATAGGTTATTGTGGCAGCCTGGTATTTTACAATGCCTACCTGCCCGAAATAGCTGCTGAACATGAGCGGGACAGGGTAAGCGCCAAGGGTTTTGCTTATGGATATATTGGCAGTGTTCTGTTACAAATAGTATGTCTTTTATTTGTCATTAAACCCCAATGGTTTGCAATGGATGCGGGCAGCGCTTCGCGGTTCTCTTTTCTGTTGGTTGGGCTGTGGTGGATTAGTTGGGCACAGATACCCTTGCGTAAATTGCCGAAGGGCGAGCCACTTAAACAACATCCTGAGTACAGTGTGCTTACAAATGGTTTTCACGAACTGCGTAAGGTATGGCAGCAGGTAAAACAAATGCCGGTGTTGCGCACCTATCTGGGCGCGTTTTTCTTCTATAGTATGGGCGTACAAACTGTAATGCTGGCAGCGGCAGCTTTTGGCGCGAAAGAACTGGGGCTTGCAAGAGATGAACTTATCACCACCATTCTCATCATACAACTGGTGGCTATTGGCGGTGCATATACTATGGCACGGCTTTCTGAACGCTTTGGCAACCTGAACGTGCTGATAGGAGTAGTGCTGATATGGATAGGTATATGCATTTACGCTTATTTCATACAGACGGTTATGCAGTTTTACATCATCGCCACTTTTGTAGGATTAGTGATGGGCGGTATACAATCACTGAGCAGGTCAACGTATTCCAAGCTAATGCCGGAAACCAAAGACACTACCTCTTTCTTCAGCTTTTACGACGTGACGGAAAAGCTGGCTATAGTTATCGGGCTCTTCTCTTTCGGATTCATAGAGCATATTACCGGCAGCATGCGTAAGTCGGTACTGGCGGTACTCGTATTCTTTGTCATAGGCGGCATCATTTTGTACCTTGCACGTACGATAGCTATTAAAAAGAATATACAGGCATCGGTAAGATAGATACTATGAAGTTATATACTATACTTGCAGGATATTTCAAATTGGATGGTGGGGCTATGCATGGCGTAGTGCCCAAAAGCATGTGGCAAAGGGCCAATCCCGCCGATGATAATAATATGTGTAGCTGGGCCATGCGCTGCCTGCTGATAGAGCACAATGACAGGCTGATATTGATAGACAACGGCATGGGTGATAAGCAGGATGACAAATTCTTCAGCTACTACCACCCGCATGGGGAAGATACTGTAGAAAGCTCCCTGGCAAAAGTTGGCTATACACCGGCTGATGTTACCGATGTGTTTCTCACCCACCTGCACTTTGACCATTGCGGTGGCAGTATCAAACGCGAGGGCGATCAACTGGTGCCTGCTTTTCCGAACGCTATCTACTGGAGCAACAAAGCGCATTGGGACTGGGCTGTTCATCCCAATGCAAGGGAGAAAGCCTCTTTCCTGCCCGAGAATATCCTACCCATACAGGAGAGCGGTAAACTACAGTTTGTAGACACGCCCGATGGTGAAGAGTGGCTGCCCGGTATACACATACATTATGTAGATGGCCATACAGAGCAAATGATGCTGCCGCGTATTGACTATAACGGCACAACCATCCTCTATTGTGCCGACCTGGTACCAAGTGCCGCCCACATTTCCATGCCGTGGGTAATGGCTTACGATATGCGCCCGCTGGATACTTTGGCTGAAAAGGAACGGCTGTTGAATATGGCTGCGGATAATAACTGGCTGCTGTATTTTGAGCACGATCCTAAAATTGCATGCGCCAACCTGGTAAAAGACGAGAAAGGCCGCATAAGGAAGAACGAGGAAGTACAACTTGAGCAAATAAACTGATATATGGCATATAAGGGGAAAGTCATTGCCAATCCTGTAACCGGACAGCAGATAAAATTTGTACAAACTGCAAAAGATACCGGTGGCCAATTGCTGGAAATGGAATCTGTATACGCCGCTTTATCTAAAGAACCGCCGCCACATTATCATCCTTACCAGGCGGAAGATTTTACCATACTGGAAGGTGAAATGACTGTAAGAATGAACGGAGGGCTGACTGTACTGAAAAAAGGTGACAGTCTGCATGTGCCGCCCAATACTATACACTCTATGTGGAACGATACGTCTTCAGTTGCAATAGTAAACTGGAAAGTACAACCCGCCATGAATACTGAATACTTTTTTGAAAATGCCATGGGCCTGGCCCAAGATGGCAAAATCAAAGCTGATGGTATGCCCCGATTCCTGCAGGTGGTTTTGCTGGCATCCAGGTATTCAGGTACATTCAGGTTGGTGAAGCCGCCTTATCTGGTACAGAAAATAATTTTTACTATCCTTAAGCCGTTTGCTTACATAGCCGGATACAGGTCAGATTATAAGAAGTATGCAGACTAAATAATCAACTGCCCCTTGTTCCGCCTGTCTTAATCATCTTTTTGCCTCCGCCGCCCGATGGCTTGGCTGATTTGCCTGCTGTTTTGGTGCCCGCAAGCATATTCTTGGCAGATTTGCCACCTTTCTTGTTGTCTTTTTTATCGTTTATATGAAATCCCATATTCTGTATGCTTTGTATAAAAGTAATGAAAAAGATAGATGTGGTGATTTACAGCACTATAAATTACCACATTTTTATAACATCTGCACTATTTTATTTCCGGACGGGATAACAGAACTTTGTATTTATGGCAGAGAAAATCATCATAGCGATTGACGGGCATTCGTCCTGCGGAAAGAGTACCCTGGCCAAAGAACTGGCGAAGACGCTGGGTTATCGCCATATAGACAGTGGCGCTATGTACCGGGCTATTACGCTATACTTCCTCCGCAATAATATCAACATCAATAATATAACCGAAGTAAAAGAGGCGTTAGGCAATATCAGGCTGAGCTTTATAAAGAATGAAACGACAGGCCAGTCGGAAATATGCCTGAATGGCGAAGACGTACTCCATCATATACACGATATGATAGTGGCAGAAAAAGTGAGTGATGTAGCAGCCATAAAAGAGGTACGCGAATTTGCCGTATCGCAGCAGCAGGAAATGGGCAAAGATAAGGGCATAGTGATGGATGGCAGGGATATTGGCACGGTAGTGTTTCCTGAAGCGGAACTGAAGATATTTATGACAGCGGAAATGGATGTGCGTGTGAACAGGCGCTTCCAGGAATTGTATGTAAAGAATCCGAACATTACCTACGAAGAAGTGATGGCCAATATACAGATGCGCGACTATATAGACAGCAACCGCGAGGAAAGCCCGCTGACACAAGCCAGCGACGCACTGGTGCTGGACAATACGCAACTGAACCGCGAAGAACAACTAAAAAAGGCGTTGGGTTGGGTGAAAGAAAGAACGGGCCAATTGCTCAATAGCTCAGTTTCGTAATGGCTCAATAATTACCCCCCTGCCCCTAAGAGGACATGTGTTCCGCCATATTCCTCTCTTGCTTTTTGCTTTTTGAATTTTTCCTATTGATTTTTGCAGTATGACCAACAGCGAAATAGCCGACCATTTTTCTTTGCTCTCCAAACTGATGGATATACATGGCGAGGATGCCTTTCGTGCCAAAAACTATAGCATAGCCGCTTATAACATCGAGCGCCTGCCTGCGGAAGTGGCCGAGATGGATGAGGCGCAACTGTTTGCCACCAGGGGGATAGGCAACAGCACGGGCAGTAAAATTCGTGAACTGCTGGAAACAGGCAAGCTGCAAGCACTGGAGGAAATTATGAACCGCACGCCCAAAGGTGTGCTGGAAATGATGCAGATAAAAGGCCTGGGGCCGAAGAAGATAGCCCTGATATGGCGCGAAATGGGTATAGAAAGCGTAGGCGAGCTGGAATATGCATGTAACGAAAACAGGCTGGCGCAGTTCAAAGGTTTTGGCGCTAAAACGCAGGAAAGTATTTTGCAGAGCATCGCCTTTATACGGCTGAACCAGAACTACAGGCTGTGGGCGGAAGTGGAAGGATTGGCGAATACCCTCGTGTCGCAACTAAGCAGGGTAAACCCCGGCAAAAAGTTTGAACTATCTGGTGAAGTGCGCAGGCAGATGCCTACAGTCGAGTTTATAGACATGGTGACCGATGCTGATGCAGCTACACTGCAAAAACAGTTTGGCGTAACACAAGGGGTAACAACCCGTCTTGATGGTAACATACTGCACGTAGATGCACCCAATCAACCTGCCATACGATTGTTCCTTACCGACAAGGATAATTTTTATCAGACGTTGTTTGTCCATTCCGCCTCGCAGGAATTTTTTACAGCTTTTGAGGCTAAATATGAAATGCTTTCCGCCCCCGCCAGCGAGGAAGAAATATTCAGTGCCAATAAGCTGCCCTATATCATACCTCCGCTACGCGAGAAGGCTGCTATACTGGAAAAAGCTGCGTCCAATCAATTGCCCCAACTGGTACAGCCGCAGGACATCAAAGGCATCATACACAGCCATAGTACATGGAGCGATGGCGCCGAAACCATTGAGAAGATGGCGAAGGCGGCTATAGAAAAAGGTTATGAATACCTGGTCATCAGCGACCACTCACAGTCAGCCTACTATGCCAATGGGCTGACACCTGAACGCATAGCCAAACAACAGGCAGAGGTGGACGCACTGAATATGCAACTGGCACCTTTCAGAATTTTCAAAAGTATAGAAGCAGATATACTGAACGACGGCAGGCTGGACTATAATGACAATGTATTAGCCACCTTCGATATGGTGATAGCATCTGTACACAGCAACCTGAAGATGACTGAAGAGAAGGCAATGGAACGTGTACTGGCTGCCATACGCAATCCCTATACTACCATATTGGGGCACCCCACCGGCAGGCTGCTGTTATCGCGCGAGGGTTATCCACTTGACCACAAACTGATAATAGACGAGTGCGTGAAACATAAAGTGGTGATAGAAATAAACGCCCACCCCCGCCGGCTGGACCTGGACTGGCAATGGATAAGCTATGCCATAGAAGCCGGTGCATTGCTAAGTATAGACCCTGACGCACACGCCGTAGCAGGCTACCACGATGTGTATTACGGTGTGCTGGCAGCACAAAAAGGCGGACTGACCAAAGACAGAAACCTCAGCAGTTTTTCGCTGAAGGAGTTGGAGGGATATCTGGCGGGTTTGAAGAAATTATAACCTCTTGCTGAGTGCGAGGAAACTATTAAGCCCGATAACAAATACCAACAACGCGAGCATGTAATATTTTTTTAGTTGTAGTTGCCTCAGGTATTCAGCGGCTGCAGCATCTTCTTGTTCCAGCATTAGAATATCGGTTTTCATATTTGCATAAAAGCTAGCCGTGTCAACTGTTATTGTTTGAGACTCCGGGTTGAACAATAGATAATACCGTCCATATACACATCCCGCAGTAATGAAGATTGTGCTATCTTCCTTTTGCTCCACACCCGTGCAATATTTTTCAAATTTTCTTTCAGTCAGATATTTTGCATGCGCTGGTGGAATAATAAAGGGGCCTTTCAATTCCTTTTGCTGGAAATGATAATAGTAGAAAGTAGTATCGTCTGTAATAATTACGTAATGGTCTGAATCGTGTAATACCTGTTTTATATTTTTAAAGGAACACAGCGCTTCATCTGTTGTGTCTATATCATAAAACAACTTTGTTTCATAGTTATGTTTAGGCGCAATTTTATTTTCAGTATTGAACAAATGGCAGCTATCATTTTTGATATAATATCCCAGTTTTCCATTGTCAGAATACACCTTGTACTTTACGGATAATATATCTTTAAAATCAGGGATAGGTTCCTGGGACAGTAGTGATTTTGTATCATTAAAATCTAAAACCCGCACAAAATCATACGAACCTGAAATAGAAGAGTTTGCATAAACGTCATTAGGGGTATTTACCTTTTCAAATTCACCGTATTCTGCAATAAATTGTATTTCGCCCTTGCTTATGTGTAGGTCTTTGTTCAGCGCGAAATACACCCGCTGTAAAATCTGCCTGTATTCTAATTGGGTGCCATAGCAATATATGATAGCTGCTTCCCTGCATTCGTGCTCGTCTGAGTCTTCCTCGCTTTTGATAAACCAATTTTTATTGGTACTGACTATATACTTTTTTTTAGGTGTTATTATGTTATGCCCTACAAAGTTGTAAGGGATGTTAATGATTACCTTAATATTGGCTGTGTCATTAAAATATTGCTTGTTCAACAAGTGGAGGTACATTAATAAAGCACCTTCTTTATAGTGATCAATTCCGAAATCGGAATCATTTATCAAAAGCACTTTCGTGTTTAATGAGTATATGATTGACCTGAAAGTCATGTGC
Organism: uncultured Bacteroidota bacterium; assembly: GCA_937928385.1. Taxonomy (GTDB): domain Bacteria; phylum Bacteroidota; class Bacteroidia; order Chitinophagales; family Chitinophagaceae; genus UBA5543. The sequence goes on along the minus strand of CALEZD010000116.1, from coordinate 9,739 downwards.
CCGTATGAGGTAACTCCAATCAGTATATATAACGCTATCAGGATGGTTCTTCTCATCATCGCGCCTTGCTGTATTCTTTCACCCTCTCGACAAATACATCCTGCTGGTCGATAAATACATTGTGGGAGGCGTTGTCAACGAGTGTAAAATTGTTGGCGCCTACTGTAGCTTTTATTTTGTCTAGCTGCACAGTATCAAACAGTCCGTCTTCACTGCCATACAGGGCATATACGGGCAGTTTCTTTCTTATTGCGGCTACCTTGTCATATAACTTGAGTGTTGTGTAATGCTCTTGCTCATAAAATCCTTTTACAGGAGGTTGTGTCATATTGGTCAGGTACCGGGCATCCAGCATGGGCATCATAGCTTTATAGATGTCTTTAGAGCCCTCTGCCGGTTGTTTGGCCTGGTACAGTCCGGCACTCATGGCGTGCATGAAACAATAGGTGGCATAGTCCAGTTTTGTGGTATCCATTTCTTCCAGCATAGCGATATATTTCAGCTCGTTGCCTTTTCCTTTTTCAGTATAAATATTTTTGCACCTGGCAATGATGTACTTAAAAGTCTGCTGATAGTCGAGTGGGGAACCGGTGAGCACCAATGCGTTTACCTTATCCGGATGCTGCGATGCAAATGTGATACCCAATGTACCACCCCAGCTATGGCCTATCAATGTTGCCTTTTCTATTCCATAGTTTGTGTATATATCCGATAAGTCTTGTATAGCTTCTGCAAAATCATACCTCGTGCCGTCCGGCTCAACAGATCGTCCGCAGCCCCTCTGGTCATATACTATCACATAGTAACCCTCATCCGCCAGGCGCTTGCCTGTAGATGCTTCAAAGGAAAAAGCATTGTAACCCGGCCCGCCATGTAGGAAAATAATTGCAGGGTTGCTCTTACTGCCAAATGATGTCGAATATAATTGCGGCAAGGCTTGCCCGCATACCTGCCGGCATATTATTGCCAGGCAAAACAGCATTAAGTATCTCCTGATAAACTCCATATAACAATTTATAATTTTTTGTCGAGTAGTGCAATTGCGAGGGAGCGGAGTAGTCATATATGCCACGATGAGGATACGTCTATAACCACCTTTTAACAGAGCTTTAAAAGATGATACCGTACCTTTGTACTGTTTTCATGGTGATAGGGTTTATAGGGGCTGATCCGTTCTCGGATCGGCTTTTTTATTGGATATATCCGGGAAAATTGCTGAAATAGAAAAAGGGTTCCATTGCTGAAACCCTTTGCTGTGTAGTGACCGCGTCAGGATTCAAACCTGAAACCTTCTGATCCGTAGTCAGATGCTCTATTCAGTTGAGCTACGCAGCCATCCCTTTTTTGGAATTGGGACTGCAAAGATAAGGGCATTATCTTATTTTGCAAAGCATTTTTTTAAAGGGTAGCGGCAGTGGTTTTTGTTACTTTGCAACTGCAAAACACAGGGCATGGATATTGAAATATGGTCGATAGGCAAAGAAAATGAACCGTTTATAGAAGCGGGCGTGCAGTATTATTTCAAGAAAACCCGCCCCTACAACCCCGTGCAGCTGGTAACACTGCAACTACCAAAAAAAGCCGCCACCACCGATGTAGAACTCACCAAACAACGGGAGGAAGAACTGATATTAAAAAAAATACAATCGCACCACTACCTGGTGCTGCTGGACGAGCGGGGCAAGCAACTCACCTCGCCCCAATGGGCCAAACAGTTTCAACAATGCATGAACAATGGGGTAAAAACGATGGTGATACTTATAGGTGGTGCTTATGGGGTATCTGAAAAAATTCAAAATGAAGCCAAACAGGTTTGGTCGCTGTCGCAATTGGTCTTTCCGCACCAGCTGGTGCGGCTGATAGTCGCCGAACAGGTTTATCGTGCATTCAGTATCTTGCACAACAGCCCTTATCATCATTCTTAAAAAAGGAACATGAGCATTACAATCGTCATTATAGCTATTACAGTCATCGTCTCATTAGTGGCCTTCAGTAACGAAGAGTTGTTGAACAAACTGATATTTTACCCTGCGCGAATGAACACCCCGGGTGAGTATCACAGGTTCGTTACTGCCGGGCTGATACATGCCGATTTCATACACCTGTTCTTCAATATGTATGTGCTCTATGTATTCGGCGAAAATGTGGAGTATGTTTATACCGCTTATATAGGTAAGCCCTACCTGTTTGGGGTGATGTATTTTTTAGCGCTTATTGCTGCATCATTGCCGGCTTTTGCCAAGCACAGGAACAACTATTACTACCGAGCTTTGGGCGCATCGGGCGCAGTAGCGGCTGTATTATTTTCATTCGTCTACTACGCCCCCTGGGCTACGCTTCGATTGTTTGGGGTACTGCCCGTTCCTGCTATTATACTGGCGGTGTTATACCTTGTGTACTCGGCCTACGCTGATAAAAAGGGGCAAGATAACGTGGGGCATGATGCACACTTCTGGGGAGCGGTATTCGGTTTTGTATTTACATTCATCTTTGACCCTAGTCATGGCCAGGCGTTTTTGCAGCAATTGTTGAACCCAAGTTTCAAGTTTTAGTTAACAGTCGCTACCACCACCTCTTTAGTACCCGGTTGTATTTTAAACCTTTCATCAAGCCGGTGGCCGGCTACCCATACTATGCGTTTATTGCTTTCCAGCACCCACACGTTTTCTTTCTCGTGCAGGGGTGTCTTTTTGTCTATGAGGAAACGGCTGAGTTTTTTCTTCTTCATGCCCATGCCCAGGGGGTAAAAGTAATCGCCCAGTTTCCAGCGGCGCAGTATCAATGGCTGTTCCAGTTTAGCCGCATCAATATATGCCATGTTACTGTCCGCAGGTATTTCAGCTGGTATAGGTAAGTACCTAAACTTATACTGCCTGCCGCCTGCCCGCAGGGTGAGGGGGATATTTTCTATAGTAATAAAATCAGCCTGCCTTGTATCGAATACGGTGATGATGAGAAAATCCCTGTCGCGGATAATACGGTGCGTGGGCGATATAAGATAGTGCCCGCTTTCTGATGAAAGCAACCCGATGATATCCTGCACCTGCCCGGTAGCAAAACCAAAGGGTTTGAATAACTCGTAGCAGATAGTATGCAGGGGGCTGCACTTTTGCAGTTTCCTTACTGCCACATAATAATCATTGCCTCTTTGTTCCAGTAGTTTTTTTCGTTCTTGTTCTATAGCTTTTTTATATAGTTCTTCGGCCTCAGCAAATCGTTGAATGCTGTTATTGAGGCTACTGATAACATTGGGGAAGGACTTCTCGATAACAGGTAGTATGTTCAGCCTTATATCGTTGCGTGTATATTTATCGCTGGCGTTAGATGCATCTTCGCGATAGGGCACCTGCTCCTGTAGTACATAAGCGGTAATATCTTTCTTGGCGGCAAACAGCAATGGCCTGATAATCTTCCCGTTTTTGGGCATTATGCCATGCAGTCCGCTGATACCCGTACCCTTAAACAGGTTCATCAGCAGCGTTTCTGCATTGTCGTTAGCATGGTGTGCGGTAGTAATAGCAGCGTACTGATGTTGGTTTCTTATTTGCTCCAGCCATTCGTAACGCAGTATGCGGGCGGTTTCCTGCACACCTTTCTTCCATTGTTCTACTTTGGCAGCCGTATCAAATCGCACGTTGTAAAACTCAATCTTATTCGCCGCGCACCAGTTGCGCACGAGTTCTTCATCTTTATCAGCTTCATCTCCGCGCAGTTGAAAATTGCAATGCGCCACGGCAAAGGGTATGCCGCTTTGCAGGAACAGGTGTGCCATTACCATAGAATCGGAGCCGGCACTTACGGCCAGCAAAACAGGTTGCTGTATGGTGTTGAAACCATTGCGCCGCCAGTTATCCTGAAACTTTTTTAGTAATGACATCTTAAAATGTAAGCTCTTCGTACGCGCTTCTTAATTCGCTGAATGTATGGTTGTCACCTGCTTTTTTGCTTTGCTCCATGCCCTGCTCATACACGGCTATGGCCCTTTGTTCATCGCCCAGGCGCTCTAATAATTTAGCATAATGGTAATAGGTAGCCAGGTAGGAGGGTTCATAAGCCATGTTCTTTTTAAACAGTTCACCGGCATGAATATCATCCCCCAGCTTGATATATTCCAATGCCAGGGCGTGATTCAGAAAACAGTCGTCGGGCGACTTCTGCAGGTATGCTTTTATTTTATCTATCCGCTCGATCATGCAAGGCAAAGTTATAAAAAATAACAGGCTGCCCTGAGGCAGCCTGCCATTCCGGGTTATCTTTTTACTTATTTAGCTATTACCACTCTTGATTGCAGTTTGGTAGCGCCGTCATCGGGCGAAGTAAACAGCACCGTATATACACCATTACTGAGAGCTGAGGTGTTTAATGTAACGGATGGTTCATTCACTTCCTGTTGCAATACTACCCTGCCCATCATATCTACCAGTTTCAGTGTGCCGCGTGTTTGCTCCATACCGCCTATAGTAATGTTCAATTGGTTGGCAGCGGGGTTTGGATACACTGTTATCTCGGGCCGGGTATTTATTTCCGAAATCGCCGCAGGCCACATCACATTGAAATATTGCGTAAATCCACAGCCAAAGTCACCGTTGAAATAACCTGTCAGTGGTATAGGTATTGCCGATACCTTCCTGTACAGGTTCAATTCCCCACGGCCATCGCCGGGGTTGGCCCACCAATACAGGCCATTGCAGCCGGCGTCTTCCACTTCCAGTTTGTACATACCGGGGTTCAGGGTGAATGAATCACGGTATGTAGTGCTCGGTGCACAGTTGTTTCTTTGGGCCACTATATTATTGCTGGCCAGGTCAACGATTTTCCAGCTTGATTGGCTAATGCCTATGCCTGCAATACCGGAATTGGTCCGCAGTTCTACCGACAAGTCAACCTGCAGGTTTATTGCCGCTATAAAATTAGATGTCAGTTTGTTGTTGGTGGCATCGCCATCTGCGCTGCCGTTTACCTCTACTATCTCTACATTGAATGTATTGGTATTGCCGGTGGCGCTTTGCAGATCGGTCATCAGGCCCAGTTCTATATCAGCTGTTTCCAGCGATGCTAAAGTGCCATTCCATGTATATTCCTTTTGGCCTTTTGTATTCACCTCGTACCTGAACTTGATAGATGTTATGGTAGTGCTGCCCGTGTTCTGCACTTTCACTATCGGCTTGCCTGTAAAGGGGTTGAAACGGAAATGCGTCTCGTGGTCGCTGGGGGCTATAATGTCCTCCAATGAAGCATCTAAGCTCTTGTTGAAAGCACCGTAATGGATAACGGCCGACTGTATATTATAACTTCCCCACGACCTGTTCTGCAATGTCACTGAACCTGTATAGGCTTCAAAGTCCACATCCAGGTTGAAGTTGTTGCCTGGGGTCAGACCATTCAGTTTATGCCTGTTGGGGAAGGCAATATCACCGGGGCACCAGTTACCACGGTCGTATGCCCATGTACCTGATTGCGGGTAGATATGGTTGAATCCACAGTCATCTCTCCAGATATCTGTTTTGTCAAACTTATTGCCATTTAATTCTACTTCATAAAACTTTTTACAAAACTCAGCGCATCCATTATCATCACTGCCATGGCCGGTTATCATGAACAGTAATTCTGAAAACTGGGTGCCGTTAGGAACAGGGAATGTTTTAGTATCTACTTTGTTTTCGATATACTGTGAGGGAGCATTATCGCCAAACCTGGAGCCTGTAGCCCATGCCCTGTCTATATCAATCACATTACGCGGGGGTGTACCTTCAATAAAGTCGAAACGCACATCGGCAGTAAAGCCCCATGAATAGCCCGAATAGAATATGCGTACCGTAGCGCTGTCTTTCAGCTGGTTGTAAAAGTCAGTAACGTCAAACACATAACGCTGCTTGTATGTCCAGGGAGTACGGGCGTAAGATGCATTGGCATAAGGTGTAATGAAACGGCCTATCTCCAATGTATCACCCGTTTTGGTCATGATAAACATGTGGACATCATAATCCCAGTCGCCGCAATATTGCGGGTTGCCCGGGCACTGGTATTTACCAAGGGTAAAATTCATTAGTATCTTCCTGTAGGAAACAGAGCCATCAGGAAATTCTACGGTCGTATCAAACGCGCCATAGTGGTTCATTTGCAGGCCGGCAAAGGACTGAACTTTAGTGGTATCGCCCGGTGCTGCATAGCTGAATGCTGCCAATAATAAGGCAGGAAGTAATGTCAATAGTCTCCTCATACATCTGAATTAAGCCTGTAAAGCTAACAAAACATTAAGAGAGATTACCTATTGTCATTTTTAAGATAGGAATAGTAGTGGATAATTACTCCTGCTCCTTTTCCTGCGCTTGCCCCGATGCTATGCCGGACAGGCATTGCGGGCAAAGGCAGTCGGTATATTGGGAACGAAGACGGGCGAGAGTGTCACCCGTCAATTGATATTGCTCGCACCAACAACCTGCTACCGGAGCAGTGCAGGTAAACTCAGCCTGGCATTTTGAACATCGTTTGGCAGCCATTTATCCCATATTGTGAAACACCCTTTGCACGTCATCATCCTGCTCCAGGCGCTCTATTAGTTTCGATATATCATCAGCCTGCTCGTCAGTCACTTCTACGGTATTCAGCGGTATCCATTCCAGCTCGGCAGACAAAGGTGTCAGACCTTTTTCTTCCAACGCCTTCTGCATATTGCCAAAGTCGCTGAAACCGCACCTGATTATTAGGTTACCTTCGCTGTCTTCTCCCATTTCTTCCAGCCCGGCGTCTATCAGTTCCAGTTCCAGGTCTTCCTGGCTTACTCCTTCGTTATTGAGTTTGAACACACCCAGGTGCTTGAACAGGAAGCCCACCGAACCGCTGTTGCCCAGGTTGCCGCCGCCCTTGTTGAAGTGCGAACGCACATTGGCAACGGTACGTGTAGTATTATCGGTAGCTGTCTCTACCAGCAGGGCTACACCATGCGGGGCATACCCCTCGTACAGTACCTCTTCATAATTGCTCGTATCCTTGCCCAGCGCGTTTTTTATAGCGCCTTCTATGCGGTCTTTGGGCATGTTCAACGACTTGGCGTTTTGCATGATACGTCGCAACGTAGGATTGGTATCGGGCTCGGGCCCGCCGCTTTTTACAGCAATGGCTATTTCCTTCCCTATACGGGTAAATTGCTTGGCCATCCGGTCGTACCGGGCAAACATCTTGGATTTACGAACTTCAAATATCCGGCCCATGGGTCTTGCTTATTTAGGGCGCAAAAATAAGAATTGTTTTGGCAGATTAATACTAAAACTTCACTACCAGGTAAAAGACCATAGGCAGGTTGAATTTGCCAAACGCAACTTTATTATCAATTTTCGTTGTATTGGTTTCAAATACACCGGGCTGGCCTATTGGTCCGCTAACGTTTTTGGTGGTGATGCTGATATCTTGCCTGAAATCGCCGCTGGTATAGTAGAAGCTGGTTTCTGTGCCGATTAATATACGCGGGGTAATGTGGTAGCGCAGCCAGGCCATAGCGCCACCCCCCATAGTACTGGTGCGGGATGCTATATCGGTAGAACTAGAATCGAAGCTGCGGGTAAACGTTTTGGTATAGCTTACATCGTTTGAATAGACCCCATCGAGCCCGGCACCTGCTGACCATTTGTCGGAAAGTATAAAGGTCTTTTCGAAACCAAACCGTGCGTTGAGTACATTGATATTATTCTCCTGCTGTACGATGCCGTCATCATCTTTGAAGCTGCGGAAGTCGGGGCCGATGCCCATACGTATACCTATGTTGTGCTTCTTCCAGTTGAGCGAATAGGTAAGCAGGTAAGGATTGTTGAGGGTATTGTTGTTGGTATTGAAATTGAATACCTGCCTGATAAGCTCGTTGGCCTGTACGCCCACCTGGTGTTCAAATATTTTTTGTTTGGGAGTTGCCGGTTCATCCTGTGCATGTGCGTCGGTGTTAGCAAGGCAGGCAGTCAATACTGCCATCATCGCGAATCGTCTGAGCATAAAGAGTGTGTATATTGGTTATTTAGTTTTAAAAGGGTTAGAATACTTAGGCTCAGTGAGCATAGCGTAATCTGTCAATGAATTGAGGAAGGCGATAATCGATTGCCTTTCCATGTCGCTGATGTTCATCTGCATAGCTTTGCCATATTCATCTTTCAGCCTCTCGTCCAGGCCGGGATGATTTTGTATGCCTGTGCTGTAGTGTTCCATCACTTCTTCCAGTGTATTAAAACGGCCATCGTGCATATAAGGCGCTGTTCGTGCCACGTTTCTCAGGTTGGGCACTTTGAAAGAGCCATCAGGAAAGCCGAACCTGCCAATAGCACCAGCACCCCTGTCTGTTGTAGTAGCGTCAAGGCCTATATTGGCTATTGTAGAAGCCGGGTAAGCGCCGGTAACTATACGGTGGCAGGAGGCGCAGTCATACTTCTGGTTAAACAGTTGCAAACCGTGCAATTCCTGCGCCGTCAGTTCCCCTTTCTGCTGCAGATACATATCGTAGCGGCTCTCGGCAGATACAATCGAACTCATGAAGAAAGCCATAGCATCGGCTATGCGCTCCATAGTTATGCTATCGTCGCCATACGCATCACGAAAGAGGCCCCCGTAATAGCCAAGCCTTTGCAGTTTGGCGGGCAGTTCATTTATGTCGTCCATACCCATCTCAATATGATTGAGTATTGGCCGCGAGACAAGGTTGATAAGACTGAACTCCCTGCCATCCCAAAACAGGAAGCCGGTGGTAAACGGGCTGAATATATTGGTAGGGGTGCCGCTCGTGAAATTTTGTAAAGCCATCGAATTACGGCCTGTAAGGCGGCCTTCGAAGCCACGGCTGGCAGCAACATTATCAGCAAATGCAAACTCCTGCTTGTGGCAGGATGCACAAGCTATAGCATTGTTTATGGACAATTGTTTATCGTAAAACAGCACGCGCCCCAGCACGGCTTTCATATCTGTTACTTCTGCATAGTTGCCTTTAAAATATTTCCCGGCTGTATCAGATAAATCCAGGTACACTTCGGGCCGTGGTGTGTTGGTGGCTTCATCGCCGTTTTTTTTGCATGAAAGAGCAGATACCGTAATTGCAATGCCCAGGCAGAGGATGTAGTTTTTCATAGGGTATTGTTTTGCATTATAACATTAAAAATTCGCAAATATTGTGCCATCTGTTAAGGTTATCAAAAAAAACCGGGTACACTACGATTGGTTCAGGACAAATATATGACAAACCCCTCTATCTTCAGCCTCAGGCAGAGAAGACAGAACGAGGAAATAATTTTGTTCCATTTTGATGCCGGGAAAATGAAAAAAGAGATTTTGGCATCAATTTGAGATTAACTCGCTGATTATCAATTTTCAATTTTGTTCCGGATTGTGCGGAAATTGTTCTATCCGGAACAAAACCTAAAAAAAACGCATCTAACCGCTGCAGCGTTTCTCATGTCAAAGAACTCGAATACCAGCCTGATTTACAGGAGTATTATCAAATGTAAATTTACATAAATTTGTTGTAATTAACAACTTTATATAAATTAAGCATAGACCGGTTTGCTATGTATCCTGTCATAGCTAAAGCCTATCTCCGCGCTCATGTTAAAGCAAGAGTTTAGTAGTTATTATGGCATTTAAAATACAATTCTGTGACATAACTGGCATCATCGTATCTTATTAATATTTTAACTTTATAACATCGTTGACCTTTTAAACAAGACAATATGACCAAAAAACTTCTACTCTTAATTTTCCTGGCCTT
>CALEZD010000115.1 GCA_937928385.1 uncultured Bacteroidota bacterium | reverse complement strand
CTTACCCCGATGGCTTTGTAGAAACCTACAAGGGCGAAACTACCCTGATACGATAATAACAGTCAGTTGATAATAAAAACAGCCGGAATATTATTCCGGCTGTTTTTATTTATAGGCACATAAACTTCTTGTTAATAATACTGTCAAAAAATATTCAATAGTGTAAATAAGAAAACTAAAAAAGTATAATTACCCAACTGGCAGAAATCTTGTTGTGTCTTTTCTTCATAGAGCATTGTATTTGAATAGTTTAATTATTAACAGTCAGATAATACTATGAACATGAAAAAAATAACGACAAAAATATTTGCAGGATTATGTTTAATCCTGCTGAGTATTGTGTACAATCAGGCTCAGGCCTGCCATCTTGCCGCAGCAGATATTTATATCGAATATGCAGGGGTGGGGGTGGATGTATGTAATCCCGTGCCGGATTATACATACAGGGTCACCATGGTTACTTATTCTTCCTGCGATTGCGGGCTTACTACCGGAGCAACAGAACGTTTGTATTATGAATCGGATAATGATGGCAGCGGCCAACACTTTGTTGACATGACCAGCCCGGGCATTGTAATAGTAGACGAGCTTTGCCCTGCATTTGCAGCCATCAGTCAATGTCATGTGCCTGCCAATAACCACCTGCCTGCATTCAGAAGCAGGACCTATACGGCAACGTTCACCCTGCCATCGGGGCAACGTGATTGGAAATTCTGGTGGTCGTCGAGCGCCAGGAATGCCAGTGTAAACCTGAATGGCTTCGGCTCGCTTTATATTGAAGCAGGAATGGACGTATTGACAAACTTTTACAATAATACGCCGAGGTTCTTGTCAAACCCTCTGCCATACATCTGTGTCAACCAGGAGTACGAATACCTTAACCTGCCATGGGATCCTGATGAGTGGGATTCAAACAGGGTAAATGTAATAACTACAGTACCCATGACATCGGCTACTGCTACGGTGACTTATAATACAGGGTATAATGTTAACAGGCCTATCAATGCATATAGCCTGAATAACTCTACAGGTACCGCAACATTTTTTCCTGACCTGACAGGAAAATATACACTATCGTTCAGGGCTAATGATAAACACAGCTATGTGATACGCGATGTACAGATAGCCGTATTGCCATGTACAGCCCCGCCCCCGGATATGGACTCAATTGCGCAAAACCTGACTAATGCAACTTTGGTACCGATAAAAAGAAATGACCCTACAGGAAAAATAGACCATGTAGTTTATGTTTGCCCTGAGTCAGAGTTTACATTTTCTATGAACGGGTGGACAGAAAACCCCGATAACGAATTGTATATGCGAACCGACCTGGCCTTATTTACAGGAGCTACTTTTAATGTTTCAGGCGAGCAAACAGACAAAGTCACCGGAACATTTAAATGGAGGCCTACAACTGCTGATTATGGCCAGCATATCCTGGTAATTACTACTGTTGACTCCACATGTACACAGGATCAGCCCATAGTATTGACTACTAAGGAAGTGGTGTTGATACAAGTTGTTCCCGGTATTGACGCAGGCCCTGACCAGGTGATATGTGAACTCAACCCTCAGCCAATTCAGTTGTTTGTGAAAGGTACAAACAACCTGAAAGTAACATGGACCACTACAGACGGTGGCCCTGTAATAGGCTTTAATACCCTGAATATCCATAACCCCACTATTAATTATCCTTTTGTTAGCGGTAACGACACGATTTTCTATCCTAAAACAGCGGGGTATATAGTATCTACAGTTGACTTGACCGGTACATGCAGGAACCGTGATACAGTTTATGTGTCTTTAGATACCAGCAATACCGTTAACATTACACCTAAAAACCCGGTAAACCCGGAAGATGCGCTTGTAATGTGTAAGCCCGGTTACATGCAATTGGAAGCCTTGATAAAGGGTAAGAAACCATTGAATAACGTACCCTGTAGTATTGGCAATCCCACTTTGTGCAATACACCTGAAACCCTGACGATGTATGGTTCTCCTGTATATGGCGAGGCGTTTTACGATACGGTTGGCAATGCCACGCCCGTAATGTACCAACACTTACAGACTGCTAAAAAGGAATACCTGGTAAAGAAAGAAGATATATGGCAATGGGGGATGCGCTCTGCAACAATTCGTGGCCTCGCATTTGAAATAGACGGGAATACTACACCCACCCATGAGTACAATAACTTTAGTATCTCCATAAAGTGTACCAATAAATCCGAGTTGAATCCTGAAGAAGGATTTGAGAACTTCGGTATGACACAAGTATATTCTTCAACAGCTGTTACATTACCCAATGGATGGAATGACTTCAAATTTGGTACACCTTATAACTGGGATACTACTAAGAACCTGGTTATACAGATATGTTACAACAGTTCAACTGTACTGCCTTGTAACCCCGCCAACCCCGTACCGGTTATAAAATATGCATCTACGTCATATCCTTCAGCACTGTCTTATAAGCCGGCAGATGGAAGCGTCAGCAGTGTTTGCGGCACAGGCAAAGTGGATGGTATAGCTGTAGCAAATGCCCGCCCTGTATTCAGGTTCCTGGCCTGCGAGGCTGATCCGCTGCCGTTTGATATCAGGTGGAGGCAAGGTGAATTGCTGTCGGACTCGACTATTGCACAACCATTGGCTTATGTACCTAAATCAACAACATTTATAGTGCAGACAATCGGCCTTAGCAAATGCATCATGCGCGATACAATGGAGGTATATATACCTGAACACGATATGCGTGTCCAGCCTGAAGACACTTCTTTATGCCTGGGTGATAAGGCTCCGTTTGTGATATTTGGCGGCCATTATTTCAAGTGGTACGAAATTGTTGATGGTAGGTTTGAGGAGCCGGGTAGTATAGACGAGCCTGCGAAAGGTTACACATTTGCAGGTCCGCAGCGTAGTACCGAATACCGCATAGTTGTATCAGACAGCGTATGGTGCTACGATACATTGAGCGCACGTATCAAAATACTGCCATTACCTGATGTAAGGATACTGAACCAGGACGATACAGTGGTGAAATATGGCCATAGCTTCCAATTGCTGGCAAGCGGAGCGCGTATGTACAATTGGAGCCCTGTATCTTCGCTGAACAACCCGAATATCTCTTACCCGATAGCACGCCCTACAGAGGATACCAAGTACATAGTAGGTGGTTTGGCAGCCAATGGTTGCCGTGCCTTTGACACGCTGCATGTGATAGTAGACAAGCGGGACAACCTGTTTGTGCCAAGTGCGTTCAGCCCTAACGGGGATGGTAAGAACGATTTGTTCAAGATAACGAACCTGACGTTCCAGCGTATTATGGAGTTCCGTGTATTCAACCGTTGGGGACAGGAAATATATAGTACTAACGACCATAAAGCTGGTTGGGACGGCACCTGGAAGGGTGTACCACAAGAAATGGGGACATATAGCTACCTGATACGGGTGGCGTATCCTGACGGTTTCGTGGAAACGTATAAAGGCGAAACGACACTAATAAGGTAGAAATTCATTAAATTCCTTTAAGAAGGCCCCGAAAAAGGGCCTTCTTTTTTTGCAATGCAATGTATGATGCGCTATTTTGTAGTTGCTTACATATATTGCATTTTGAATAGAGGGAACATTCCCGTTAGTATGAATATCCGCATAGCTTTTTCGTGGGTGATGATGGCACTTGTATCCTGTGCAGCAGGATGCGGGGAGCCTGTTGCGGTGGAGGAAGTAAACGGCCCTACAAGGATGATATTCAATTTGTTGCCTGATTCGGCTTACAGGTACACTGTTAAGAATAATATTGTGCTGACCCAGGAGATTGATAAAGAAAAGGCTATCACTATCCACCAGAATATGACGTTGACCAATGCATATAGGGTAGTGAGGGTGGCACCTGGCAGCAGCACTGTTTCCGTAACTTATGAACGTATTACCATGAGCTCCGGCAATCAATTGTTTTCATTAGACTACGACTCGGAAAACGATAACGGAACTGACCCCATGTATGAAGACCTGCGCAACCTGATAGATAAGAATTTCAAAATGATTATTTCCCCCAAAGGTGAGATACTTGCATCTGAGCCTGTAATGAAAACCAGGAGTGAAGGAGCAGGGGCCTACCATTTTGACGACAGCTCCATCCGCAAAATCATGTTGCATGTTTTACAGGTGTACCCTGACAGGGAGGTAGAAGCCGGTAGTATATGGGAACGTTCTTATGCCACATCAGTGGGTTTCGCCAATGTTCGTGTAAGGAATAAATACCAGCTTGTTTCTATAGAAAAAGGCGTAGCGCATATTGAACTACAGGGGAGAATCAGTTCGGACAATGCATCGCAGACACAAGACAGCGATATGGAACTGAAAGGCCTGCAAAGTGGTGAAATGGATATTGATATAAAAAGCGGCCAGGTATTAAGTGGCAAAATATCTCAAAAACTGTCCGGCAGGATGAACATTACGGGTGAAAGCACGCCGGTAGATATCGAATCAGACATCTATATCATGGGTACTGTCATTCGCAATTACCTGAAGTAACCGTTTAATCGTCAGAGTTTTCAATCTCAGTCTTGTAGCTGTCTTCCGAACTATCGGGCATAGTTTCCGGGGCTTCGGTATTCCATTCTATTATAAAATTGTTCCTACCGCTTCCTATCAGCAGGGTCAGGTACTTCATTTGTACCAACTCCAGCAATGCCAGGAAGTTAAAGATGGCGTGAATACGGTTTTCACATTGCGAAAAAATAGTCTCAAAGGGCACACGGGTATTCGACTTTATATGGTCAACCAGGAAAGTCTTTTGCCCTTCCAGGCTGTAATTATATTTTACTACTACGTGCTGGGGTTTATCGGTCCTGTCTTTGTACCTGCTCATGACACGCTCAAAAGCCTGCATGAGTTTATACATTGTTATCGTCTGTATCTCGGTGCCCTCACTGTATTCTTCTCCCAGCGAGTCCAGTTCTTTCTTGATATTGCCCCTCTTTTGTTGCAACAGGCGCTCGGCTTCCAATACAATCATTTGTTCCGATGCCTCTTTGAAACGCTTGTATTCCAATATCTTATCTACAAGTTCCTGTCGGGGGTCAATCTCGTTTCCTTGTTCATCCAGCTCTTTGCGTGGCAGCAGCATTTTTGCCTTGATACGCATCAGCGTAGATATGAACAGGATAAACTCACTGGCCAATTCTATATTGAGTGCCTCCAGTTTATGGATGTATTCCAGGAATTCTTTGGTGATTTTATGTATCGGGATGTTGTATATATCCAGCTCGTCACGTTCTATAAAGAACAGCAACAGGTCGAACGGCCCCTCAAACTGGGGTAACTTTATCTGGTAAGTTTCTGACATGCGTTATCTCTGCAATTCGTTCAAATATACCGTTTAAAATTTGTATTGGAAGCCGATAGTAAATACTTGTTTTACCTGCCACCAGCCCAGGCCCATACCCGGCTCATCTTTCTGTACTTCCTGCCCGGTTACAGGGTCTGTGGTAGTGGTTACAAAGGGTATGTCATTGTCATATATGAATGTACCACCCAGTGTCAGGCTGAAGTATTTAGATAACTTCCAAGCGAATAAATTATCCCACAAAACGTCAACATTTCCCGGGTTGTCTTTTTTTACCAAGTTGCCGGCGCTGTCGGTATAGTCTTTTGCCAGGTAGTTTGAATACAAGTCGAGGCGGGTCCTGAAACTCATATTTTCGGTGATGTCTGCTACATAGCGTCCTGAGAAATAAGCACCCAGTTCAAAACGAATATTCTTACCATTTTCAACGCCAAAAGCACCTTCAGGCGAACGCATTGTATAATATTTATCTACTACCGTCATGCGGCCCGCGGCAGGCGAGAGGAACAGGCTCAGGTTGGTACCTTTCCTGTACTCAATACCCGGCGCCAGTATAAAGTAAGCCGGTGAAAAGAACTTAGAGGTAGAGAAGGTATCCCACATCTGTGCCTCATAATCATAGGCTTTGGTAAACTGTGATTTGAAGTTGAACAGGGTAGTGAAATAAAAATCCTTAGCCGTATCCAGCCTGTAACCGTACTTGGATGTATAGTCAATACGGTCATCCATTTTTCGTGGGGTGAAGGCATTGGAGTATGCATAAAATAAGGCATAAGTCATATCCAGGTTATTGCTCCATATATGCCTGTTGTACAACCTGCTGAGGCTACCGTTAAACAGTCCGTTTACAGTAGCGGAAGCAAGTTCACCACCTGCTGCCCAATTGTGCAGAAAGCCCTGGTTGATGCCGATATTCAATGTACCGCTATATACCCATGCAATAGTATCTATGTTTTTTACTTCCAGGTTGGTCCTTACAGTATCAGCTCTTTTCAGCTGGGCAGTTGCTGACAAGGATATTGCTACCAGTAAAATTGTAATAATACTTTTCATAATCTATCTCGGTTTGTATTTTGATTCTAATAAAAAGCGTTGCGCGTCAATAGGTGCGTCCACCAATTGTTGCAATGTCATATCAGGGTGCTCCTGCATGTATGCTTCTACTATTTGCAGGCCCAGCCATGCGCCTATATTACCGGGGCTTTCTGATGGCATACCTGTGGCGCTGGGTCCGTCCATTACATAGCGGATTACCTTTTGCAGGTTGTTTTCATATAGCAATTCCTTGCGTACAAAAAAGTCATATATCATAGCTTCATTCTCCTCGCACCATTTCAGTTGTTCCTTCGAATAGGCCAGGCGCACTTGCTCTTCTGTAAACGGCAGTACTTTGCCCAGGTAATACATTTCTTTGCCGCTCTGAATCAGCATATCCAGCAGCACTTTGTTATCCATCACAAAAGGGTGCTCTTGACGGTACACCGTACGCATAACGGCTACAGGGATATAATTTTCATTCAACTGGCGCGAGAAGTATTCGGGTATTCCTACTGATTTATAATATGGGTAATCGGCCCCGAGGAACATATCCAGCCCTATGCCTAATATATTATCACCGTAAGTTAACGCCCCATAATTGTTCAAGCCCGATACCAGGTAAATGATGCGGGGTTCGTTGTATTTAGGGAAATAGTGTTTTATGTACTGAAATCCTTTTTCTAATGTTTCATTGATTATAGTTTCATCAGGGTACCGGGCCATTACAGTATCAAACACACCACGATAATCCTTATGTGATAGGAAGGTTTTTAAGCCCTTCTGCACCCCGGGGTTGCTATCTGTATAGATGCCGTTGATGCTGAAGCCCATAATAGTGTCCAGGTAGAAGTTCAGGAATTCAGGGTACTTGTTATGTATAGACGCCAATCCTGCCCCCAGGTTGGTTGTATCCAGCGCATATAAGTCTTTGTCCAGTCTCTGGCTCTGTATGGCTACAGGTATATTACTCACGTCGGGTGTTTTATCACCCCCGCAGCTCAGTAGTATGAGTGGAACAGACAATATTATTAACAGTATAATGCACTTTTGTTGAATACTTTTCATAGACAAAGACTTAACATCCCGTGAAATGCCCTTATTTTTACGACGGCAAAAATAGCATTACTGTTTTTATTTGAATAATAATCTTTAACCGCTGCAAAAAAGGCTATGAATATCAGGAAATTATTAATGGTTGGTGTTACTAGTATATGTTCATTCAATGCGTTGGCACAATATACCTATGGCGAACCGATAGAAAGTAATACGAGTGCGGAACTGAGAAAAACACGCTTCGGGCTCTTTTTTGCACCCAACAGCTCATGGATGAAACCGACTGCCAATAAAAGCAACGATGGCTTGTACCTGGTGAGCAGCGAGGGAAGCAAAGTAGGGTATACCTGGGGCTTGATGATAGACCATTTTTTCGCTGAGAACTATGGTATCAGTACGGGTGTTCAGCTGGCTACAACAGGTGGTAAAATCCTGGCTGAAAACGACCCGGCTAAGCTGCCCAGTCCTGCACCTGATAATATTGTAAAATCTGCAAGCTTCGATTACCGCCTGCAGTATTTTGAAGTGCCTTTTGGCCTGAAGTTGATGAGTGATAACCTGTCAGGTGGTCTGCGCATATTTGGTAACCTGGGCATTACCGCAGCTATTAATATATCAAAAAAGGCTACGTATTCAGTTACTTATACTGATACCGCAGGTGCGGGTTTTGTAGATGAAATAGTGACCGGCGAAAATGAAAAACTGCGTAACGGTGTCAGCATTATACCTATCCTCTTCCAGATGAACCTGGGCGGGGGTATCGAATACCAGATTACTCAGAAAATGAGCCTGTATATGGGCCTGTTTTTCAACAATGGCTTCGCGCCCGATGTCACCAGCCCCAAAGATTTCAATATGGGCTATAAGGGTACGTTTACTGACGGCAATATCAGGTTGAACAATATAGCCCTGAAAGTCGGTTTATACTTTTAATACTTAACAGAACAATATAGTAAGCAGTTTACCTACCGGTAGGCTGCTTTTTTATTAATACTATCCACTAAATCGTAATTTTGCCACTTGTATGAAGATATTCCTCGCACAGCAGAACTACCATATAGGCAACTTTGAAGCAAATACAGCCAAAATAATTGATGCTGTACGCCAGGCTAAACAGCAGGGTGGTGACCTCATTGTGTTTTCAGAACTGGCAGTATGCGGTTATCCCCCACGGGATTTCCTGGAGTTTAATGATTTCATTGAGCAATGCCTGGCAGCAATAAATGCTATTGCACAGGAAGCAGATACGATTGGGGTAATAGTAGGGGCGCCGTCGCGCAACCCGCGAGTGGAGGGGAAAGACCTGTTCAACAGTGCCTACCTGCTGTATGATAAAAAGATACAGGCCACAGCACATAAAACACTCCTGCCTACGTATGATATATTCGATGAATACCGCTACTTCGAGCCGGGGCTGGAATGGAATGTGATGGAATTTAAAGGCAAGAAACTGGCGGTGACTGTATGCGAAGATATCTGGAACCTGGATGACAACCCCCTATACCGTATTTGCCCGATGGATGAGTTGGTGAAGCAACAACCGGACATCATGGTCAATATCAGTGCATCGCCTTTCGATTATGCACAGGCGCAGGAAAGGCTGGGCATTGTAAAAAGAAATGTAGCGAAGTATAAAATACCGATGGTGTATTGCAATACCGTAGGCTCGCAAACGGAAATTGTATTCGACGGCGGCTCTGTAGTGATGGATGCGCAGGAAAACCTGGTGCTGGAAATGTCTTATTTTTCAGAACAGGTGACGTATGTGGATTTGAACGATGATAATACGTTCAGCCAACCTGTTTTACGCAGTGCTGCAGATATACCTTCTACCGACCCTATGCCTAAAGTATTTGAACCACACCTGGGTACAGCGCTGATACACGATGCACTGGTTATGGGCATACGCGACTACTTCAGCAAGATGGGGTTCACCAAAGCCATTGTTGCCTCTTCAGGAGGCATTGACAGTGCTGTTACTCTTGCATTGGCGTGCAGCGCATTGGGCAGCGAAAATGTACATGCGCTACTTATGCCTTCCCAATTTTCAACCGGCCACTCTGTAGACGATGCGGTAGAATTATCGGTCAACCTGGGTAACCCTTACGATATACTTCCCATCAAAAGTATTTTTGATGAATACAGGTCGGCACTCAAGCCAATTTTCAAAGACCTGCCCTTCAATGTGGCTGAAGAAAACCTGCAATCGCGCATACGCGGTGCATTGGTGATGGCCTTATCCAATAAGTTTGGTTCTATACTGCTGAATACGTCTAACAAGAGTGAATTGGCTACAGGCTATGGTACGCTGTATGGCGACATGGCGGGCGGCCTGGGCGTATTGGGCGATGTGTACAAAATGCAGGTATATGCTCTGGCGGAATACATTAATTGCGATAGAGAGGTGATACCCCGTAATATTATTGATAAAGCCCCGTCGGCCGAATTGAGAGAAGGGCAGAAGGACAGTGACAGCCTGCCCGAATATGATGTGCTCGACCCGATTTTGTATCAATATATAGAGCGCCGGCAGGGGCCAAAAGAAATAACCGCCCAGGGCTTTGATGCAGCATTGGTAGCTCGCATACTGAAGATGGTGAACATGAATGAATATAAGCGCAACCAGTTTTGCCCCATCATCAGGGTGTCGCCCAAGGCTTTTGGCGTAGGGCGCAGAGTGCCGATAGTAGGTAAGTATTTATCGTAGTTATTTCCGGTAGATAATATTATTACCCTTCAGGCCGTAGAGGCCCTCGTCAATCATTTCCCTGAGTGTACCGGTAATTGCCGGAGCCGGGTGTTGCGGAAGTGCGTTGCATATTTCAGCAATGCTTTTTTCTGATGCATCTGTAAAGAGCTGCGCGATGTCAGCACGTACTACAGCAGGTTGAATATCTCTTTTTTTCATCCCGGCACACACATCGCAGTGCCCGCAATTTTTGTCATACTGCTGGCCGAAATAGCGAAGCATATTTCTTGTTCGGCACACATGATTGTCGGTAATGTAGCGAATCATAGCGTCTGTACGCTGTTGGTGGGTTTTCTTCAGTGCATTGATGCGCTCTGTATTGATGAGGAGGGTGCGGCTATCTACCCGGTAGTGATGAAAGAACAGTTGCGGCCCGTCTTTCGGCTGGTTAAATTGTACCAGTTCCATCTTATCCAATTGCTCCAGCATCAGGATGACCAGCGACGATTGTATTTTCAGGTGCTTGGCTATTACTTTTACATTAACAGCCGTAGGATGATAAAACAAACTGCCGTACAACCTTAGCATAGTGGTGAGCAGCAGGTTGAGGTCAGGGTGCATCCTGCCGATATTATCCAGTTCAGCCCTGTTTGCCAATACCTGTACTGTGGTGGGTATAAATACGCTTTCACTTAGTGTCCATAGCCCCTCCTGTTCCAACAGTTTCAAAGCCCTTGCAGCAGTAAATCCATTCAGCCCGAATTTTTTACTAAAGTCGGTCAGTTCAAAATCGTAATACCGGTATGGTTCTGCGCCTATAGGTATCTGCAGGTATTCGGCTACCGACTGGTATACTTTCCTGATCATCTCATAAGGCGGAAATTGTGTTTCTGTACTTTCTTCCAGCTTATTAATATCGGGCTGATTGTACAGTAATACAGATTGTGCGGGGTGGCCATCACGCCCGGCCCTGCCTGACTCCTGGTAGTAGGCCTCTAAGTGTTCGGGTATGTCGTAATGCAGCACCAGCCTTACATCCGCCTTGTCTATACCCATGCCGAATGCCGTGGTGGCCACCATCACAGGGGCTTTGTTATTCATCCACAGTTCACGGTGTTCGGTACGTTGTTCATGCTTCATACCTGCATGATAGGGTAGCGCGTTGATGCCTTGTTGTTGTAGTTGCTTGCTGAGTACTTCGGTTTGCTTCCTGCTTCTGCAATAGACGATACTGCATCCATTTACACTATTCAGCAGCGATATAGCATCCCTGTTTTTCTGCTCACTGTATTGTACGGTATAGAACAGGTTTTGCCTTTCAAAACTTTCCCTGAATACCTGTACCTTATTTAATTCCAGTTGTTTGATAATGTCTGCTTCCACTTCTTTAGTAGCAGATGCTGTGAGTGCGAGTACCGGTACATTTTTAAATACCTGCCTGATGGTTTTTATCTGCAGGTAGTCGGGCCTGAAGTCGTGCCCCCATTGCGATACGCAATGCGCTTCATCTACAGCTATGAGTTGCACGTCCAGTGCCGGGAGAAATTCGAGGAACAACTCTGTTTGTATTCTTTCCGGCGAGATATATAATAATTTATAAGCACCTCCTGCGGCATTGTTCAGTATCCTGTACACTTCTGCCCTGTGCATGCCCGAGCTGATATGTGCCGCGTGTATATCCTTTGACAAAAGATTTTCCACCTGTTCCTGCATCAGGGCTATCAATGGTGTCACTACCAGCGTTAATCCGCCGTGCAATAAAGATGGTAATTGATAGCACAATGATTTGCCGCCGCCCGTTGGCAGTAGCGCCAATGTATCGTGGTGCTGCAATACTGACCGGATAATTTCGTTTTGCAGTGGCCTGAACCGGCCATAGCCCCAATACCTTTGTAATATTTCTAAAGGTGCAGGCAATGTTATTGAGTATCAGCAAATAACGGTTTCAACGCAGAGGCCCACAAGTCTTTTTTGGCTTGTGGTTGTTGCTCCAGTTCCGATAGCGATAATGTGGGTATCCACGATGCGCCGTCAAAATTATTAAGTCCGTTCAGCCTGAATAATGCTGATATCCCCAAATCAGACGGACGTACGCCAAATAAGATAATAACTGAGGGATTAGCAATGTCTTTTAATAAGTGCCATGCCCGCCGTTCATTATCAGTTATTTGCACAAGATTGTATCTGTCCTCAGACAGCTTACACGCATCCAGTATTTTGTTTAATTGTTGTTGCTCTGCCGATTGTTCGTCAATTTTTTTTGACAAAATCAATACATGTTTAGGTGAAATTGTTTCATCTGATGCAGAATTGTTATACCAGAATATATCTGTTTCAGTATCAATAATTTCTGTGTTGATAATCCTCGGGAAATCAGTCATAACAAGCATTTCAGCGTATTCACTTACAATTTAAGCAAATCTATTCCATTTTTTTTCGTTTCTTTGTATTTCCTTTTTATTATTCGTTCTTTTATAATATTTGCACGCATGGATGTATTCACATTAGATATCAGGGTTAAAAAAACTGATAACAGCAGGCTAAACGAGTTGGACAAAAGTAATATCGAATTCGGCAAGGTATATTCAGACCACATGCTGATAGCGGACTATGTGGATGGTGCGTGGAACAAAGCCGAAATAATACCCTATGGTACTATGAGTATGAGCCCGGCTACATCTTTCTTCCATTACGGGCAGGCTATATTCGAAGGTGTAAAGGCGTATAAAGACCCTGAAGGCAATCCCATTATTTTCCGTCCGCAAGACAACTGGAAACGAATGAACCGTTCATCTATACGTATGGGTATGCCTGCTATACCTGAAGAATTGTTCATGGAGGGCATGAGGCAACTGGTAGACCTGGATAAAGACTGGATACCGGAAGCAGACAGGACATCATTATACATCCGCCCGTTTATGATGGCAATGGATGAGTTTATTGGTATCAAGCCAACTACCAGGTTCCGCTTTATGATTATCACCAGCCCTGCAGGCCCTTACTATGCGGAGCCTGTATCTATATATGTAGACGAAAATTATGTACGTGCATTCCCCGGTGGAGTTGGCTATACAAAAGCCGCGGGCAACTACGGAGGCAGCATGTACCCCATGACAGAAGTACGCAAGAAAGGTTACCACCAGATATTGTGGATGGATGGCTTTGAGCATAAATATGTGCAGGAAATAGGCACTATGAATGTATTCTTCATGCTGGGCGATACAATAGTAACACCCGAGCTGTCTGATACTATACTGGAGGGCATAACCCGCGACAGTGTGATTACTATACTGAGGGAGAATGGCTATAATGTAGAAGAGCGTCCGCTGCATATAGATGAAATAGTGGAAGCATATAATGCAGGGCAACTGAAAGAGGCTTTTGGTACCGGTACTGCTGCATCTATAGCGCCTATTGCTGACCTTACCTACAGGGAGCAGAAGATGGCGTTGCCTCCACAGGAAGACTGGAAGCTGGCACCATGGCTGCGCGAAGAGCTGAATGCTATACGATATGGCCGCAAGCCCGATACCCGCGGATGGGTGTACCGGTTCTGATAGTTTTTGCCATTCCTTATTTTATTGATATTTTGCTGCCCGTATGTATAATAATCATTTAGGCAGGAAGCTTGTTTTGCTACTTTGTTCCTGCGTATTTACCATAAACGTATCTGCCCAGTATACTGAAGAAGAGGGGGGCGTTGAGTCTAAGCTGGGGTACCTGCGCTATATAGGTATTGGTGCCGGGGCTACCTACCAGGTAATGAACGATCCCGCTATTTCGCCGATAGTATATAGCAGGGTGGGAGCATTGCCTATGCTCTCGCATCTCAAGATCAATGAGTCTACCTATTCTGAAATATCTCTGCGGGCATCCTCGCTCAGGCTGACACATAATACAGACAAGCCCGCCAAAGTATATGCCAAGACACAACGTGCACTGATGGATTACAGGTTCCTGGTGAACCTGCCTATGGACATGCGCGATATGGAAATAAGAGCAGGGGGCATGTTATCTGCCATGTTTGGCCACAAGAGGGCAGAGCACCTGGTTGATGCTTCCAGGGTATACGAATACGCTATCAGCCTGGGGTTATGCGGTAAAATATCTAAAGAGATAACATTTGGCGATAAGACCGGTTTTCTCACCTGGGACCTGGCAATACCCTTCTTTGCCAATATTTCCCGCCCTTATTACCTTAACCGCGAGGAGCTTGCAGACCCTGACAATAAACCGGGTAAGGACTTTTTTGATAATGCCGTCACAGGTACATTCGGCAAGTACTTCAGGCTCAACAGCCGTGCCGCGCTTATGTACAGGCTTACCAACGGTAATATGATACAGTTTGCCTACCAGTGGGACTATACCCGCATGAAGACCATACACAAAGCATATTTTGCTGAGCATATTCTTTCAGTCACATTTATGTTCAATTATTAACGCAGGCAGTACAGATGATGAAGAGGATTATAATGGTTTTAATATTGTCTATCGGCCTGGCTGGGTGCGAAAAGCTGTTGATGCCCAAGCAGGAAGGCAAAACACCCACAGAGGTGTTTGAATATATGTGGAAGACCATAGAAGAGGGTTATGTGTATTTTGGCTACAGGGCTGTAAACTGGGATGAGGTGTATAAAGCCTACAAACCCAAAATAAATGATACCATGAGCAGCAGGCAACTGTACGATACCTGCGCGCAGATGCTCAGATTGCTCACCGACCCCTCTGTAAGCCTGAAAACTTCATTTGCAGAATCTCATTACATAGATACCTCCAATTATCTGCCCAACTTCAACCGCCGTTTGTTAGAACGTTATTACTGGAAAGATTACGACCAGGCCGGCCCGTTCATACATACTGTAATTGATTCTATAGGCTATGTATACTACGGCAACTTTGGTGATAAGGTAACTGATGAACACCTGGATATTATCATCGAGCCCATGCGGACTGACAGCAACCTGAGGGGGGTGATATTTGATATAAGAGATAACAGGGGCGGGGACATTAACAATGCCTTTACCATTTTGAAGCGTATGGGGGTCGATACCATGTTCAAGCTATCAGCGGTATTATTCAAAGCTTATTATAAGAAAGGGCCTGAAAGGGGGGACTTTACAGAAGCCCAAACCAGCTACATCGAGCAAAGCGATAAGGTGAAATTTCCCAAGAGGTTTATATTGCTTACCAACAGGAGTACCATGGCCGAGGCAGCGCTTTTTGCCACAGGCGCTAAGGGCTTTAATAATGTAGTAGTGATGGGCGATACCACCAGCGGACGTGCCGGGCGTATTGTGGGAGCAGAAATGCCCAACGGCTGGATACTTGAATACCCGGCATCTTACTTTACCACCGACGATGGCCGTAACCTGGAGGATGGCGTGTTGCCCGACGAAACAGTGCATACCACCCCTGCAGACGAGGCACAGGGCAAGGATGCTATACTGGAAGCCGCCCTCAAAAAACTGAAATCTTTATAGATAGCCAGGGTAAACTATTTTTTTTTTGTAAATAGCCTGTTAATGTCTTTTTTCTAAAAAAGTAATTATATAGCTTTAAGTTTAAATTATCTTTTAGAAATTATGAAATCAACAGTGTTATTGGCAGGGTTGGCCATCATGATGGCTTCCTGCTCAAAAGATGGCGATAAAGTAGCCGACTGCAGAACTTGTGGTGAAATGAGGATTATAGTTGATCTGAAGCACCATAATGCGGTGATTGATAGCGGTATGGTGTACCTTAAGTACAACACTACCGATAAAGCCGCAAATTACGACGATTCTGCAGTTGTAGTCAGGACTCCGACTGCAGAGTATGAGGCTACTTTCTACGGCAAGAGGGTGGGTAGTTATTATGTTTTTGCAAAAGGATTTGACAAATCCCTCAAACAGAATGTAGAAGGAGGTGTGCCTGTTTCAATTAATAATGATTATGCTCAGACAGGGTATGAATTAACCGTACCCGTTACAGAGCCCGGGCATTAAGTCATAGCCAAGGATTATTCAATCCCGCTGCAAGTGCATTGCAGCGGGATTTTCTATTCCATAGCTCGTTATCTGTTTGTTAACGCCTTGTAAACAGCCGGTTAACAAAGCCGCAATGTTATTGTTAACAGGACCCCGTATAGATATTTGACTCATCAAACAGTAATCTATGACAAACAAACACTACCTCATTTTACTTGCACTTACCGGTTTCGGGAATGTGTTAAAAGCACAGAACCAAAGCGGGAACTCGGTACAGACCACCAGCCTGGAGATGGCTGAAGTGGTGAGTGCCAGCTTCTTTGCGCCAGGTAGCGGTGCACCGCAATCGGTAGAATTGCCCATGAGCGGAACGAACGCTATGTCTGAGGGTATTGAAAGCCCTGAAATAGAAGTCACGCTACAGTGTACAGCCGACTTTGACATAAGCGTTGCTTCTTCCTCAGAGTATTTCACTTACAGCGGGCCCAGTACCCAAAACACAGACATGCCTGTGGAGGACGTGCTGAAAATTATGATTACCGAAAACAATACCGGCGGTTCGGTAGGTAATGGTTTTAGCCAATACCAGCCTATCAACGCAGGTTTGGGCAAGCAGGTCATCAGTTCGGGCCAGCGTGGTACACGCAAATTTTCTTTTAAGTACAAGGCGCAGCCGGGTTTCAATTATCCTGCCGGTACTTATACTACCGATATAGTTTATACCGTATCAAAGAAATAACATTCATCTCCTTTTTTACACTCCCCGCTGCTTGTGCAGTGGGGAGTTATTCCCCTGTTGGTTATCAGCCTGTTAACAGGATACAAAACTGCCGTTAAACATGGCAGAATACTCTTTTCATAAGGTTGATATGCGGATATTAGTGCACGCAAAACAACTGAATGAAAAACACGCGTTACTTTATCATGGTCATCATGGTGCTTTGTTGGCATTGCTCACAGGCACAAAGCGGCGGTGGCGGGTCACAAGACGGGCGGCTCAGCCTGACAGAAGTAGTGAGTGCCAGCCTGTTTGCATCCGATTCAAGTAACACATCTACTATAACTATACCCATAGGCGGCATCAATGCCCTGGCCGATGGTATGGAAAGCCACGAAATAGAAGTAACCCTGCAATCTACCGCCGACTATGATGTAAGTGTATCTTCCTCCTCAGCATACTTCACCTACAACGGTACTGCTACCAATCCTGCACAGATGCTTGTAAAAGACGTATTGAGCATCAAAATAACAGCCAATACCACAGGTGGCACTGTCAGTAATGGTTTTACACAGTACCAGCCTGTTGACGGTACACTTAACCAATTGATTATTGCCTCAGGGCTTAGCGGTACACGTACTTTCGCTTTTAAGTATATGGCGCAACCGGGGTTCAATTACCCCGCGGGTACATATACTACAGATATCGTTTATACCATTACCAAGAAGTAAGCGCCGGCATCATTTAATTCCCTCTGAAGGGCATCTATAAAATGTTCCAAAATGATGCCATGATTTTAGTTTTATTTTTTTTGCCTCATACTGTACATAAGTAGATGGTAATCAATACTGCGTTTTGTTCCAATTGTGCGAAAAGTGCAGCGTGGGAACAAAATGATAATGATACCGGGCACGTCCTGGTTGACAGGTGCTTCCGGTTATGCCCGGATGATGTCAAAGAACTACCCGCAACTCACCTGGTTTGGGAGAGCTTAGATTACTACAAATATACATAAAATTATTGTTTTGCGCACATTTTATTCTTCTATAAAGAACTCCAGGAACTCCTGCCCTTTATCGTCTTTTACGATGGAGACATCTTCGCTAATATCATACATATAGCTGTATATGCCATCGTCTTTTACCTGCACGTAGCGGCCGGGTTTGGGTATATTGATAGGGTGCTTTGTGTAATATTTTTCAAAGTATGCTTTAGCCTCATGTTTGTTAGGTGGTATCTCATCCAGGTTGATGACACGGTGCGTAGTATCAAACAGGTTGCCCATATCAGGTGCTTCTGCCTTCCGCTTTTACCATCTTTATTCAGTGTGCGGTAGTGTGGCGCTTCAATGCGTGTTAAGTAGCTGGCATGGGCGGGCAGTTCTTTGTTTACCTCCTGTACGAAGTACACGGCTATGGCAACATTCTCCCAGGGTTGCGAGTTTTTCTCCAGGTGCGTGATGACGGCGAAGAGACTGAGCGCATCGCAGTCCAGCAGCATACTGAGCATCTCGTTGGACGATGCCGGAATGAAACCGATTTTCCTGCCCTGCCAGTGCAGGGCTATAGCGCAGGGGTCGTATTCATTACCGGGCTCGCGTACCAGCTCCAGCAGGTCGCCTTCTTTCATGTCATCCAGCAGTTGCATACCCTCATAGTGCCGGAAGCCCGCTACAAAGCACTGCATCAGGTATATTTTGCGGAAGTCTTTGGTAAGCGAAACAGGCAGCCTGCCAATGGCTACAGATGCTATCAGTTGTTGTAAAAACAGGGAACGGTTCATGGGTTGAAAATATTATATTTGTCGGGCTTTCGCAAGCAGGTAGGCTTGCCGCTGTTCATTATCTCATGGCACCATTCAATCTTTTAGGAAATATTATCTGGCTTGTATTTGGCGGGCTTATTAGCGCACTGGGCTATTTTATCGGCGGCATTGTTTTATGCCTCACCATTATAGGCATACCCTTCGGCTTGCAATGTTTTAAGGTAGGCCTTGTAGTGTTGGCACCGTTTGGCACGCAGGTGGTGAGCGACAGCAGCAATACGGGTTGCCTTACCACAATCTTCAACATCATCTGGCTGCTGTGCGGCGGGTTGTGGACTGCCATCACGCATATTGTCTTCGGCATACTGCTGTATATCACCATCATTGGTATACCCTTTGGCCGCCAGCATTTTAAACTAGTAGAAATAAGCCTGATGCCTTTTGGTAAGAGGTTGGTGTGATTCACCCCTTCAATTCCAGCAACGCCACGTTCTCTATATGGTGGGTATGAGGGAACATATCCACCGGCTGCAGGCGGGTAACCTTATAATCTGTGCATAGCAGTTGCAGGTCGCGGGCCTGGGTGGCGGGGTTGCAGCTTACGTACACTATTTTGGGCGCGCGCATTTTCAGCAGTTGCTGCACCAGTTTCTCGTGCATGCCGGCGCGCGGCGGATCGGTAATGATGACATCGGGGCGGCCGTGCTCCGCAAAAAACTCATCGGTGCATATCTGCGCTACATCGCCTGCAAAGTACAGGCAATGCTCCAACCCATTGAGCGCGGCGTTTTTCTTAGCGTCTTCTATGGCATCTTCCACCACCTCTATACCTATTACTTTCTTCGCACCCTTCGAGCAGAATATACCTATGCTGCCCGTGCCGCAATACAGGTCGTACAATACCTCGTTGCCTGTGAACCCGGCAAATTCGCGCGTCACCCTATACAATGCTTCAGCCTGGTAGGTATTAGTCTGGAAAAACGATTTGGGTGAAATTATGAAGCGGTAATCTTCCAGTGTTTCTTCTATATAGCCCTTGCCTTTGTATAGTTGTACGTCCAGGTCGTGTACAGTATCGTTCACCTTGGGGTTGATGGTATAGTGCAGGGAAGTAATGCCCGGCACGTTTTGGTATATATGTTCCAGCAATGCTTCGCGTGCAGCTTTGTCTTCTTTCTTCATCACCAGGTTCACCAGTACTTCGCCGGTGCGTGCTACGCGCAGCATTACATTGCGCAGCCAGCCTGTGTGCATACGGTGGTCGTAGTAGGGTAGGTTGTGTTGCTCTGTATATTCCCTCAATACCTTCAGCAGCGTATTGGTGGGTTCGGGTTGCAGGTAACATTGGTAGATTGGCACCACCTTATCAAACAGGCCTGGCGCGTGAAAGCCCAGGGCGGGTTCGGGTGCCAATACTTCGCCTTCCGCCGCATGCAGTTCATCCTGCGTGCGGTAGCGGTGGGTACAGAAGGTAAATTCCAGCTTGTTGCGGTAGTTGGTTTGCAACGGGCTGCCCAATATGGGTTGTATCGGGGGTAACTCTACGTGGCCTATGCGTTTCAGCTGGTCGGCCACCTGCTGTTGCTTGTATTGCAGTTGCTGTTCGTAGGGCAGCATCTGCCATTTGCAGCCGCCGCATACGCCAAAGTGCTGGCAAAAGGGCTGCACCCGAAGGGGAGATGGTTGCACCAACTTCAGCACTATACCTTCAGCATAGCTTTTTTTGTTCTTTAATACCAGCACATCCACCACATCGCCGGGTATGGCATTGGGTAGAAAGAGTACCTTGCCATCTTCTAAATGCGCTATGCTTTTGCCTTCTGCCGCGTAAGACTTAATCGTTATATCCTGTACCGTTATTTTTTTCTTCCTGCCCAATTCCCTGTTAGAATTTCGTTAAACAAGGGGCAAAGCTACAACGGTTTACTAATTATGCCTGTCAGTATAGTTTAATTCTGAGTGCTATATAAGAAATGTTAATATTAAACGGATTGTTCCACCACTTTTTTTAAAAAAACTTACCTTCACGGGCTGTAATTATGAGACATATTCTACTTACACTGTTATTCATTGGCAGTAGCTGCCAATTATTGTTTGCAAAAGACGGATATACTGTAAACCTGAAGTTTACAGACCTGAAAGACCAGAAAGTATTCCTGGCGCATTATTATGGCAAGCCCTTGCCTACTATCTACAAGGTGGACTCCGCTACTATTGACAGCAAAGGCATGGGGGTATTGCAAACCAATACTAAAATCATTGGCGGTATGTACCTGCTGATACTGGAAGACAACAGCAGCTATACCGAGTTTTTGCTGGATAACGGGCAAACGATGGATATGACCATCACAAAAGCCAAGCTACCCCTGGGCGTAACATTTAAAAACAGCCCTGAGAATGACCGCTTTCAGCAGTATGTAGCATTCCTGGACAAAGTAGGCAAACAGCACAGGGAGCTGACTGAAAGCCTTGCAGGAGCTAAGACGGCAAAAGATACCGCTGTCATACAGGATAAGTTCAGGGCATTGTCGGTAGATGTTTCCCGTTTCAGGGACGACTATGTGCAGAAGAACCCCAATACATTACTGGCCAATATTTTCAGGGCGCTGGAAACACCCGAAGTGCCTGAACTGAAAAAAGAGGACGGCACCATAGACAATGATGCACGCTACCGCTGGTATAAGGAGCATTACTGGGATAACATAGCTTTTGAAGACGAGCGTATAGTATATACCCCGCTGCTGGGCAATAAACTGCAGGAATACTTTGGCAAGCTGGTATTGGCTATTCCTGATACATTTAATGCTGAAGCGGATGCGTTGATAAAGAAAGCCCGCGCATCCCGCGAGGTGTTTAAATACGTAGTGCACTGGATAACTACCTATGCGCAGGAAAGCGACATCATGGGCATGGACGCTGTATTCGTGCATATAGTAGAGAACTACTACATGAAAGGGGAGGCCTACTGGCTGAGCAGCGGTACGTTGGAGAAATACGTAGAGCGCGCACGCAGCATAGCACCCAATGTAATAGGCAACATCGCCCCCGAACTGAAATTGCAGCAGATGGATGGCAAAGAGGTGTCGCTGCACAATGTAGATGCCAAATATACCCTGGTGGTGTTCTGGAGCCCAGACTGCGGCCACTGCGAAGAAGAAATACCGCGTATAGATTCCGCCATAAAGGCTGAAGGCCTGTATAAAAAAGGCATGAAGGTAATAGGGGTGAATATAGACCGCGAAACGGAAAAGTGGCAGCGCATCATCAAAAACAAAAACCTGGATAACTGGATACATCTGTACGACCCTGAGCGCAAATCGGACTTCAGGGCCAAGTATGATGTATATGGCACCCCCAGTGTATATTTGCTCGACGGGAAAAAAATCATCCGGGGCAAAAAGCTGGACCACCAGAATATGCTGACGGTGATAGAAATACTGGAAGGCAAGGTATCCTCAAAAAATTAAACACAGGTAACGATATAAACTGATTAAGAATTATGCGTAAGGTATTAACCGGCCTCATACTGTTGTTATTGTGCACAGGCGTTGCGCAGGCACAGCAAAAAACATTTAAAGGCAAAGACGGGTATAAGATTAAAGTGAAGTTTACCGACCTGACCGACAGCGTCATCTACCTGGTACACTATTATGGCAAGCCCCTGCCTACTATATACCGCAGCGACTCGGCCAGGCTGAATAAGAACGGTGAAGCTGTTTTTGAAAATGATACATTTACATTAGGCGGCATTTACATGGTGCTGTTGTCAGACAAGTCAAATTATTTTGAACTGCTGCTGAACAACGGTGACAATTTTTCTGTAACCGCTACTAAGGCCAGCCTGCCCTCGGGTGTCAGCTTCAAAGGCAGCCCTGAGAATACGAGGTTTGTAGAGTATGTGCAATACCTGGTAAACTATGGTGAAAGAAGCCAGCAACTGAGCAAGAAAATGGAATCGGCTAAAACCGCGGCCGACACTTCCGCAATCAGGGATGATTATAAAAAGCTGTCGGACGAACTGAAGGATTACCGTAAGAAGTACACGGATAAATACCCCGGCACTTTGCTCACCAATATATTCAACGCGCTGAAAGTGCCCGAAGTGCCACCGGGGCCACACCTGCTGCCCGATGGCACGGTAGATAGCTCGTTTGCGTACACGTATTATAAAGAGCATTACTGGGATGGTTTCGATTTCCAGGACGACAGGCTGATACATACGCCTATCTATGATGGCCGGCTGGATGAATACTTTAACAAACTGATGCTGCCCATACCTGATAGCATTGAGAAGGAAGCAGATATATTGCTGGAGAAGGCCAGGGGCACTAAAGATATGTTCAAATACACACTCTGGTGGCTCACCCGTTTTGCTGAGTCGAGCAAGATAATGGGTATGGATGTGGTATTTGTGTACTTGGTGGAGAACTATTATATGAAAGGGGATGCTTTCTGGGTATCGCCCGACGACCTGGAGAAGTATATAGACCGCGCCCAGAAAATTGCACCCAACGTACTGGGCCGTATAGCTCCTGAGTTGAAAATGCCGGATGTGAATGGCAAAATGCACTCCCTGCACGAGTTTGACGCTAAATATACCCTGCTGATATTCTGGAGCCCCGAGTGCGGGCATTGCCTGACTGAGATGCCCAAGGTAGACTCTGTGTACAAAGCCGTGCTGAAGAAGAAAGGTGTAAGGATATTTGGCGTACGTACCGAAGGTGAGGTGGACAAGTGGAAAGAAATGATAAAGGACAAAGGACTGGAAGACTGGCTGCATGTGTACGATCCCGAGCGTAAAACAAGATTCAGGTCAGATTACGACATTTATAGTACGCCTGTTTTATATTTGCTCGACGAAAGGAAAATCATCAGGGGTAAACGGATGGACCATTCCAATATCCTGGATGTGGTGGAGATGCTGGAAAGAAAAGAAAAAGACAAAAAAGAAGGAAAAATAAAATCATAAACCACAGATATGCGAAGTTTAACATTGACCTGTTTCATTGCACTTATTGTAACCAACTCACTATTTGCACAAACACTGTTCACATTCGGTAATACGCCGGTAGAAAAGGATGAGTTCCTGAGGGTGTACAGGAAGAACGCCATCAACCAGAAACCTGATTACAGCAAGGAAGCATTGCGCGAGTACCTCGACCTGTATTCTTTGTTCAGGATGAAGGTAAAGGAGGCCGAAGAGCAGCAGATGGATACCATCAGCAGCATTCAGTATGAGCTGAACAACTACCGCAAACAACTGGCGCAAACTTACCTGACGGATGATGAAGTAAGCAAGAAGCAACTGGAAGAAGCCTACAGCCGTATGAAAGAAGTAGTGCAGGTGTCTCATATCCTCATTATGTCGTCGCAGATGGCGCAGTCTAAAGATACCGTAGCCCCTTACAAAAAAATAGACAGCATATATAATGCCATCATAACAGGCAAGGCAGACTTCGCTAAAATGGCTGAGCTGTACACGGAAGACCGCAGTACTAAAGAAAATGGTGGCAGTATAGGTTACATCACGGCATTGCAGACGGTTTACCCTTTTGAGAATGTAGTGTATAGCACACCTGTAGGTAAAGTTTCCAAACCCTTCAGGACACAATATGGCTACCATATTGTGAAAGTGACGGACCGCAAACCCTCTCCTGGAGAAGTGCAGGTAGCACAGATAATGATAGCGGCTTCAAAGTCGAAAGGCCCTGAAGAGATAGCTGAAGCTGAGAAGAAAGCTAAACAGGTAAAGGCTGAACTGGCTAAAGGCGCGAAGTTCGAAGACCTGGTGGCAAAGTATTCTGACGATACTTATACCAAAGAAAAAGGCGGTGTGCTGGAAAAATTCGGCATAGGCGCTTATGTGCCTGAGTTTGAGAAAGCAGCGTACGCACTGAAAAAACCGGGCGATGTTTCTGATATCATCAAAACAGATTATGGTTTCCACATCATCAAGCTGATAGCAAAATACCCCGTTAAACCGTTTGACAGCATCAGGACAGAACTGAAAGCACGCGTAGACAGGGACGACCGCGCACAGGTAGCCCGCGAAACCTTCTTTAATAGCATCAAGGAGAAAAACAAGTTCAAAGATTACCCCGACAACGTGGCGGAAATCAAAAAATGGTTTGCAGCCAGCATACCGGATACAGGCAAAAACGCCAACCGGTTTGCCGCCAAAGATTTTAACGGACAGGACAAAACCATGTTTGAACTGAAGGGGAATAAATACAAAGCCTCTGACCTGCTGACTTATGCCGAGAATGTAACCCAGGGCAGGGTGATGGGCCCTAAGGAACTTATCTTCCAGAATATATACGACAATTACATAAAAACCGTAGTGACTGATATTGAAGAGCAGAACCTGATGAATGAAAAACCTGAGTTTAAAAACCTGATGCATGAATACCGCGATGGTATCATGCTGTTTGAGCTGATGGACCGCAACGTATGGGGCAAGGCGTCAAAAGACAGCACGGGGCTGAAAACTTTTTATGATAATCAGAATGGCAAGTATAAATGGCAGTCAGGTTTCAGGGGGTCGGTATATACCTTCAAAACAGAGGCTGATATGAAAGCCGGGCTGAAACTGATAGGCGCAAAAGGCATGACGGATGAAAAAATAGCCAAAGAACTGAATACGGATAAGAATCCCGGTGCCGTAAGCATACAGAAGGGCTATTATGAGTTTGCTAAGTTCAAAGACTTCCCCAAATCATCTATACAGCAGGGCAAGGCTTCAGAAGCTAAGAAGAACGAAGACGGTACCTACACAGTGGTATATGCTGCCGAAGTACACGAAAACGGCACTACAAAGACACTGGACGAAGCCCGCGGCTATGTAATAGCCGAGTACCAGGACCACCTGGAAAAAACATGGAACGAAAAGCTGCGCAGCAAATACCCCGTTAAGGTGAACGAGGATGTATTTAATGGTATGGTGAAGAAATAAATGATAGAGCTTGTTTTATACTGATACAGCCGCCCATCGGGCGGCTGTATTGTTTTTATGCGGTTAGGATGGTTCTTGCCATGACAGGAATTAGGCTTTTTTAGGATTCCGTTACCCGGAATTGGCAGAACTTAGTTTCTGCTTCTGAAACCAATAACTGCAATATGTTTTATTATGTAAAATGCTTGGCAGTGGCTCTTCTGGCATGTGGTTATACATCGCATGCGCAGCCTGTGGCTGCTTTCACAGCGGGCCGGTACAAGGTGTGCAGCGGTGCTACTGTCACGCTGACCAACCAGTCTACAGGCAGCCAGGCTTATAAATGGTTCATCAACGATGTGTTTTATTCTGCCGCTGTCAATGATTCCGTTGTCCTGTACGAACCATGTTACGACTTGCAGCCCATAAAGCTGGTAGCGATAGATACTAATAGCAGTTTGTCGGATACTGTGATTATGGTTGTCGAGGTCTTTGATACCTGCTATATGCACTACAATATAGAAATGACTGATTGCATAGGGGATACGATACTACGCAAGAGCCACCGCGAAGCCATTACCACATTTTGGAACATAAGTCCCCTGGCTAACCTGTTGAGCGGATGCGATACCTGTGACTCCGTTCAATTTATTTTATCTGTGATACCTACCCGTGTGGAGCTCCATAACGTTTATGAAGGTGGTTGCTCGCAGAAGACTACTTATCATTATGACTGGTGCAATCCATTTGTCAACAGCATTCCTGAAGCTGTCACAAAAAACAGCCTTGAGATTTATCCTAACCCTGTGTCGGGTATTCTATATCTCCGCGGTGTTAAACCCGGAGCTACAATTGAACTGATAGATATATTAGGCAGGAAATGTGCAATCGCTCAATTACTCAATGGCTCAATGGATGTGAGTACGCTTGTACCGGGTGTGTACATGGTGAAGGTGAACGGTGCTGTGGCCGGCAAAGTGGTGAAGGGGTAGGTTGTTTATTAATTCATTTTGATAACGATACAGCCGCCTTATGGGCAGCTGTTGCTTTAAGTAAAGTCTATGATAACTCTTCCTTTCTTATTTCTTTTGACCTACCAATTAAGTATCTCAATACGTATTTCTTTCCGTACAAGGTTGTACCGTTATTGTATCTGCTCGCACCTCGAAACCATTTCAAGTCAACTAGTTCGCCCGTTACGGGATGAGTGCTTAATATCTTATTTGGATTGACTTTTTTCATGCGAATGGAGCTTTTAATGTCATTTATTTTATCACAGCTATTCCCTGCCTGGCGGCTTCGCAGGCATTGCAATAGGTTTTGCCATCACAGCCAACTACTCCCGGGCAGTCTGCCGTACAGAAGCGGTCTTTATACGCGTCCTTCAATGACTGGCTGAAGCAGCTTTTTTCTTTCCTGCATGAACTGAGTGTAGTGATGCTGAACATGCCCACGATAAAAACTGAAGTAAGTATGGCAATCAATGAATTGTTCATAAGTATGTTTAAGTTGCTTAAAATTAAGGCAACAGGTATAAATACCTGCCAGCAAGGTAGATAATGACAGTAATATTACTCAGGAGCTTATAAAGAGTGGAAACAACAAAGGATGGCTTGTGCCATCCTTTGTTGTTTTATTTCAATAGCCCCTTTAGGGGTTGGGGTACTATTTACTCATCTCCGCAAAGTACTTGTGGAAGTAAGGAATGGTTTCAATCCCTTTGAAATAATTCTCTACTCCGTATTTCTCGTTGGGCGAGTGGATGGCATCGCTATCCAGCCCGAAGCCCATGAGCACGGTTTTCAGCCCCAGCGTTTTTTCAAACAATGCTACTATCGGAATGCTGCCGCCGCCGCGTGTAGGTATCGGCTCTTTGCCAAAAGCTGTTTCTATGGCTTTGGCTGCCGCCTTGTATGCTACAGAGTCTGTTGGCGTTACTACAGGCTCGCCACCGTGGTGGGGTGTTACTTTCACCTTTACACCTGCCGGCGCTATGCTCTCAAAATGTTTGGTGAATATCTCAGAAATTTCGTGGGAACCCTGGTTGGGCACCAGGCGCATAGATATTTTGGCATAAGCCTTAGAGGGCAATACCGTTTTGGCACCTTCGCCTGTATAGCCGCCCCATATACCGTTTACGTCCAGGGTAGGGCGCGTACCGGTACGCTCCAGGGTGGTGTACCCTTTTTCTCCGCGTACGTCGGATATATCAAGGTCTTTTTTATATTCTTCCAGGTCGAAAGGGGCGTTGTTCAGCGCCTCGCGTTCGGCGGCGCTCAGTTCCTGCACCTTATCGTAAAAGCCCGGTATAGTGATGTGGTTGTTCTCGTCGTGCATACTGGCTATCATCTTGCACAGGATATTGATGGGGTTGGCTACAGCACCGCCATATACACCACTGTGCAGGTCGCGGTTGGGGCCGGTTACTTCCACTTCCATATACGCCAGCCCGCGCAGTCCTGTTTCCAGCGAAGGGTTTTCCAGGCTGATCATAGACGTGTCGGAAACCAGTACTATATCCGCCTTCAGCTTTTCTTTATTATCTTCCAGGAACTTGCCCAGGTTGTCCGAGCCTACTTCTTCCTCGCCTTCTATCATCATCTTCACATTGCAGGCCAGGGTATTGGTTTTAGCCATTACTTCAAACGCTTTCACATGCATGAATACCTGCCCTTTATCGTCGCAGGCGCCGCGGGCATATATATTGCCGTTTTTAATAACAGGTTCAAAAGGGCCGCTTTCCCACAGGTCCAGCGGGTCGGGCGGCTGCACATCGTAGTGGCCATATACCAGCACAGTAGGCAGGGCGGGGTCTATTATTTTTTCACCATATACTATCGGGTGGCCTTTGGTAGGGCATATTTCAGCGCTGTCGCAACCTGCTTTCAGCAAGGATTCTTTTACGGCTTCGGCGCAGCGGGCCACATCGCCTTTATACTTGCTGTCTGCGCTTATCGAGGGTATGCGCAGCAGTTCCAGCAATTCGTCCAAAAACCTGTCTTTGTTCTGGCTGAGATAATCGTTCCAAACTTGCATAAATTTTTCATTTTAGGGCGTAAATGTAAGGCAGTTGAAACGAAATATAGAATCAGCTGTTGTAAAGAGTCGCCAATTGTTTTGATATTTACCCCAATCAGTCTTAATATTGTTATTTTGTGTGTTTTTCACTAACTTTGCACACTTTTATAAATTATTCTGCCTCGTATGAAGTTATCCCAGTTTAAATTTGAACTTCCACTTAATCTGATAGCGCAAAACCCTACCAAGGCTAGAGAGGACAGTCGTTTGATGGTGGTGCACAAGGATACGGGCAAAATAGAACACCGTACTTTCAGGGATATATCTGAATATTTTAATGATAAGGACGTAATGGTGGTGAATAACACCAAGGTGTTTCCCGCACGCCTGTACGGTAAAAAAGAGAAAACCGGCGCTAAAATAGAAGTATTCCTGCTGCGCGAG
The DNA here is from genome assembly GCA_937928385.1 of uncultured Bacteroidota bacterium. Lineage (GTDB taxonomy): Bacteria > Bacteroidota > Bacteroidia > Chitinophagales > Chitinophagaceae > UBA5543. The sequence goes on along the minus strand of CALEZD010000115.1, from coordinate 2,168 downwards.
CTGAATAAACCCAACCGCCTGTGGGACGTAATCGTTGATCCCGCAAGAAAGATAAGGGTGGGCAACAAACTGTATTTTGGCGATAATGACGAACTGGTAGCAGAAGTAATTGACAATACTACATCACGCGGCCGTACTATACGTTTCCTGTTCGACGGCGATGAAAATGCCTTCAGAAGGATACTGGAACAACTGGGAGAAACACCCCTGCCCAAATACATCAAGCGCAAGCCCGATGAGATGGACAAAGAGCGCTACCAGACTGTATACGCAAAATACGAGGGAGCTGTAGCAGCCCCCACAGCAGGTTTGCACTTCAGCCGCGAGCTGATTATGCGCCTGGAGATACAGGGCCTGAAGTTTGCAGAAGTAACGCTGCATACCGGTCTGGGCACATTCCGCCCGATAGAGGTAGAAGACCTGTCTAAACACAAAATGGACGCTGAATACTTCAGGGTAGATGAGTATGCGGCCAATACAGTGAACCTGGCTAAAAAGAATGGCCACAGGATATGCTCAATAGGCACCACCACTATGCGTGCGCTGGAAAGCTCGGTAACCGCCAACGGCCTGTTGAAGCCTGAAGAGGGCTGGACGAACCTGTTTATCCACCCCCCGCACGACTTCTCAATAGCTGACAGCCTGGTGACCAACTTCCACCTGCCTAAAACCAGCTTGCTGATTATGGTCTGCGCCTTTGCCGGCTACGACCTGGCTATGGAGGCTTATAAAACGGCAATCAAAGAGAAATACAGGTTTTTCAGCTATGGCGATGCTATGCTGGTAATATAATATCCACAGAAACTCATTTTTTCCACACAACGCACTATACAATAGTGCGTTGTTGTATTTTTAGGGTGCATGCAGGCAAAAATTCAGAATATAGTTCAGGCTTCCATTAGTGTTAAAGCACAGTTATTAAATGACGTGGGCTTGTTAAAAACCATCGAGGAGGTTACTACGTTAATAATAAATACATTCAAAAGCGGTAATAAAGTACTGTTTTGTGGCAATGGTGGTAGTGCTGCCGATGCACAGCACCTGGCAGCAGAGTTCAGCGGCAGGTTTTATAAAGACCGAAAACCGCTGCCATCAGAGGCCTTGCACTGCAATACCTCTTACCTTACCGCCGTGGCCAACGATTATGGTTACGACCATGTGTACAGCCGTATGGTACTGGGCAGTGGTAAAGAGGGCGATGTGTTGGTAGGCCTCAGCACTTCGGGCAATTCTGTTAATATTACAAAGGCATTACAAACCGCAAGTGAAATTGGTATGATTACTGTAGGTTTTACAGGTGAGGGCGGGGGTAAAATGAAAGGATATTGCAATTACCTGTTGGATATTCCCAGTAAAGATACCCCAAGGATACAGGAGGCGCACATTATGATAGGACATATTATATGCCAACTGGTGGAGGAACAATATTTTGATTCATAAACAGGTTATATAAAAAACAGGCGAACAAATGAACATTCAGGCACAAATAGACAGAGAATGGACACTGTTTTTGGACAGGGACGGTGTTATTAACGAAGAAAATGTAGGTTCTTATATTACCAATTGGGAGGAGTTTGTATTCTGTAAAGGCAGTCTCGACGCGCTCAGGCAGCTCAGTGAGATGTTTGGCCGCATAGTGGTAGTGACCAACCAGCGTGGGGTAGGCAAAGGCATCATGAACCTGGATGATTTAAAAAATATCCACCAGAATATGGCTGGCCGGGTACTGTCTGAAGGTGGCCGTATAGACAAAGTGTACGCATGTACGTCGCTGGAAGATACTGACCACAACCGTAAGCCTAATACGGGTATGGCCACACAGGCTAAGGAAGATTACCCAGAAATAGACTTTAAACGCTGTGTAATGGTGGGTAATAACATCAGTGATATGGAGTTTGGCAAGCGCATGGGTATGCATACGGTTTTTCTTACATCTGTTCGTAAGCCTTATGAGTTGCCGCACGATTTAATTGACGAGCAATATCCTTCGTTGCAGGGTTGGGTGAAAAGCCTTGCCGTTCAAGCTGTATAGTTTAATTTATTTCAATATATAAGGTTCTTTACCGTACAACATTATCATACCGGCAGGCCATAGCGAGTGTATATTTTCTTCCGTATAAATGTTGTGTTACATTTATTTGGACGAAATAAAAAAACCATATACCTTT
>CALEZD010000114.1 GCA_937928385.1 uncultured Bacteroidota bacterium | reverse complement strand
TATTTATTTAACCTTAAATATTATCTATTATGAACAGAACCAAATTAATTCTCCTGACATCATTTCTATTCGTATCAACCGTAGGAATATTTATTGCTTGTAATAAAAATAAACCAAGTGCGAACAAGGAAGCAACTTCAGTAGATGCTAAAGGCTTACAAACTGTAATTTCAGGTGTAGTAGGTTATATAGATGAAGAAGAAAACTTTCAGGAGCCTAATCATGCATTATTAGTTAGCTTCTTTCAACACATATTTGATATACCTGTAGAAGTTGAGTTCAATCCGTACACAATTCACTCTGTACCCGGCGACCCAGGCCAACCGGATATTTTATATGTCTATCTTCGGAGCACGGATGGCACAGTAAGTGTCACTTCCTCATTAGATGATTTAGGCGGGGGTAACTATTTAATGGATGGTGAAAAATCCTGCGAATGCAAAACCATAGACTGTGCGACCACATATGGATGCGATGCAACTCAGACAACCAGTGGCTGTATCTGTAGCACATGTGAAGGAGAATGTGAAAAGAAGTCCACAGCTTCTTCCACAGGCTATGTTCAGAATTATTTCATTACGAACGCATCATCTTATTAAAACTATGGAAAATTAATTCTAAACCCCTAAAACACATGATATGAAAAAGTCGTATTTAGTAATTCTAACAACAGTTCTTTTCACATTAGTGGCTACATCTGTCATATTCATAGCATGCAATAAAAACACTAAGGGTGAAAAAAACTCCAGACCTGACGTTGCAGAGTTAAAATCAGTTATTACAGGAACGATTGGTTATATGGATGAAGAGAGTAATTTCATAGAAATAACACAGCCACAACTGGAAGATTTTTTTCGTGAAGTTTTTACTATAGACCAATCTGTTGGTTTCAATTCTTACACCATTCATTCTGTAGTAGAAGAACCCGGTGGCACACCTGATATTTATGTGTGGTTGCAAAGTAATAGTGGCCCGACTTCCATAAATGTGGCTTCAGAACTTGAAGACATTGGAGAAGGTAATTTTCTTATGAACGGCGAAACAACCTGTAAGTGTGAATCAAGTGGATGTAGTGAAGGTGCCGATTGTATCGTTGACCAATTAGGAGGCGGGGCATGCAGATGTGTAGCATGTTCGGGAGGGACTTGCACAAAAACCACTACTGCAACATCTTCATCATTCATACAGTCATTTTTTGCAGCTTATAATGAATAGCAATAGTTACAACTAAAAAAAGAGGCTGTCTCGGACTTATGAGACAGCCTCTTTTATGTGCGGCAGAGGAGATTCGAACTCCCACGCCCTTGCGAGCACAACGACCTCAACGTTGCTTGTCTACCAGTTTCAACACCGCCGCGTGGTTTTTCAACCGGAGTGCAAATGTAACCGCAATTTTAGTTTTCTCAAAAAATAAGGATCAGCGCCTGAGAATAATGCGGAAGGTAGTGCCCTTGCCCACCTCGGTGCTCCTGACCACCAGCGAGCCGTGATGGTATTTATCGATAATCCTTTTGGACAGGGACAGCCCCAGCCCCCAGCCACGCTTTTTGGTGGTAAAGCCGGGTTTAAATATTTTCTTTACCTGGTGGCGGGGAATACCTTTGCCTGTGTCTGAAATATCAATCCTCACCTGCTGGCCCGTATCTTCTACCGATAGATGGATATTACCTTTACCTTCCATAGCATCCAGTGCGTTGCGCATCAGGTTTTCTATTACCCAGTCGAGCAAGGGGCCGCTGATGTTCACCGGTATTTCTTTATCCATTTCATTGATGGAAATAGACACTTTTGCCGGTGCTCTTTTCTGCATGTAATCCACCATATTCCTCAGCCTGTGACGGATATCTTCTTCCTCCAGTACAGGTGCGCTGCCTACCTTGCCAAACCTGTCGGCCACCAGTTTCAGCCTGTCCAGGTCTTTCTGCATCTCGTTGAGCGCATCTGTGTTGTTATGGTCTTCTTTCAATATTTCCAGCCACCCCTCTATAGAACTTAAAGGCGTGCCCAACTGGTGGGCCGTTTCTTTGGACAGCCCCACCCATACCTGGTTTTGTATAGAGCGGTGCGCTGTGCTGAGCGCTATAAGCACTACCAGCAGAAAGAGGAAAATAATAGCCAGTTGTACATAAGGGAAATAACGCAACTGTGTGAGCAGGTAAGATTCGCCGTAATAGACGTAATGTTTGCCCAGGCCGTAGCCAAGTTCTGCCTCTATAGGCGGCCTCATGCCCTTAAACTCTGCCAGCTTTCGCTCGAGGTAACCGGGGTCGCGGTTGATTTTATTCGTGTCCAGGTTGTTGTACTGGTTGATATTGCCCTGCTCGTCAACTGATATAAAGGGGATGGTGGTATTCTGCGAAACGAAGGTAGAGGCGAAGGTAAGGTCGAGGCCGGATGACTCGCTATCAGCCATAATCTTGATGCCCTCCGCTACCTGCTCCATCTTTTTGCGCTCTTCATCGGCCAGTTTGGCTGCCAATTGGCTGGTATAATACAGCGATGCGCCTACGATGCAAAAAGCCGCAAATATTAAATATGTTTTCCAATTAAGGTACTGACGCATAACACAATGTACATACAACGAAATGACTATAAAAATATTATGATTTTGACTGAATATCTATTATTTTTGTCAGCGCAAATATTGCGTTTAATGGAGATGCACAACAACAACGACGAAAACCAGCTGGACAACCCGGCAGATATAGAACTGAATAAGCCGTCAAAGTCAAGGTTTTTATTCTTATTATTCTTTTTCGGTATTTTCATCTTTGCGTGGGCGGGTTGCTACAACCTGTACGAGCACAGCTACAGCAGCAATAAGGACGTAGAAGTTCCTGACAATACCAAGTACAATCCAACCTACAAATAATCATTCGCCCAGGCAATGATTGTTTGTACCCATGATACCGCTGTTGTTATCCTCAGTTATAACGGGAAGAAATGGCACGAGCTTTTTTTGCCCCTCATAGTAGCTGAAGCATCAACGGGCTACGATGTCATTGTAGCAGACAACGCATCTACCGACGATACCCTGCAGTATGTGCAGGAAAACTTCCCTACTGTCAAGACCTTGCAGATAAGCCTGAACCGGGGTTTCTCCAATGGCTATGCCGAAGCGCTGAAACAGGTGCAGGCGAAATATTACATATTACTGAGCGCTGACTTTGAAGTAACGGAAGGATGGTACCCCCCGCTGCTGAGCGCTATGCAGCGCTATAGCGGGCTGGCCGCCTGCCAACCTAAGATACGTTATTGGCGGGAGCGTGAATATTTTGAATACGCGGGTGCCGCGGGCGGCTTTATGGATAATTACGGCTACCTCTTTTGCCGTGGCAGAATATTTACCGAACTGGAAAAAGACGAAGGACAGTATAATGATGATATAGAAGTGTTCTGGGCATCGGGCGGCTGCCTGATGGTACGCGCCGACCTGTACCACAAATACGGCGGCCTCGACCACGACCTGTATGCACACATGGAAGAAGTAGACCTGTGCTGGAGGCTGAAAAATGCAGGGTATAAAATAGGCTATATAGCAGGCTCCACCGTATATCATGTAGGCGGCAGCGTCATCAGCTACGGCAGCCCGCAAAAGCTGTTTTACAACTTTCGCAACAACCTGATACTATTACTGAAAAACGAAAAGGCAAGCCGCCTCCTTTGGCTGTTTCCCCTGCGTTTTATGCTGGACGGTGTGGCAGGCATCAGGCTGCTGCTTACCGGCAATTTTACAGAAACATTCACTATCGTAAAAGCCCATTTCAGCTTTTACGGCAGCCTGGGCAAATGGCTGAAACGCCGCAGGGAGTATAAGAAAATGGTAGCCCACCGCAACGAATCGGGCCGTATGAACAGCAGCATAGTATGGCAGTTTTTCGTACTGCGCAAACGTACTTTCCCCAAGCTGAACTGGCAACCCGATAAGCTTCAATAGGCCTTTCTTCCGTTTTACCGACATTTTCCGTCCGTTTACCGACAACTGCTCCGTTTTTACCTAATACCGTTTCTATAGCGCGTATAGGTTATATACTTTTGCATTAACATTTTTAAACAAACAAATATGGACCGAGTACGAAAGCGACATATGCACCAGGGGCATCACGGAGGAGATAAGCGGTGGTTTGGTTTTGCCCTGCTGATGGTGGGCCTGTTCATACTGGCGAAGAAGCTGAACTTTTTTGATATAGAATGGCACGATGCCTGGCCCTGGATGGTGATAGTGATAGGCATGTTTATAGCCCTGAAAAGCAAATTCAGAAATAATGCCTGGTGGATATTGACGCTGATAGGGGTATCGCACCTCATACCTGTCTTTTATATAGGTGACATTTCGTCGAAGGCGCTACTGATACCGGCGGTAATGATAGTGCTGGGGCTGGTCATCATATTCAGGCCGGCGCGAAAAAAAAAGCTGTGGGACGAGCGGTGTGGGAGCAACATACCTATAGTAACGAGTAGTGAAAGCACACTGAATGTAGATGTGACCTTTGGCGGGCATAAAGAGGTAGTCACCTCAAAAGACTTTAAAGGCGGCAGTATATCCACCACGTTTGGCGGTGCGGAAGTGAACCTGATGAATGCGGACAGTACGGATAAGACCATCAGCCTGAATATGAAAGTGGCATTTGGCGGAGTAGAGCTGGTAGTACCATCGCACTGGCAGATAAAGAACGAAATAAGCAATACACTGGGCAGTGTGGAAGACAACAGGAATATATACACACAGGGAGGCAGCGAAGAGAAAACGACACTGGTGCTGACGGGCAGTTGCAGCTTTGGCAGTATAGAAATAAAATCATACTAAGGACACAACAGAACAACTATATGAGACCATACGCAGCACAAATTATCTATTCAATAAAATGCGCGGGCGAGTTTACCGGGCAATACGAAGAACAATGGCGACTGTTATTTGCCGATGATGAATCAAATGCAGTAGCCCAGGCAAAAGAAATAGGCGGCCAGGAAGCGTCTATATTTGTAGACAGGCACGGGCGGACGATATGCTGGGAAATGATAGCCATAAAAGATATACGTGAGGTAGACCTGGGGCATGGCGCATTACTGACATCGGCCGTAATAGACGTAACCACCATTGCAGACCCCGTGTGGGAGCAGGAAGCAGTATAAAACAAACATAAGCATTTGCCGGTATCAACCAGAAATATGATATGGTTATTGCCGCTTTCAGCCTTGTTGGCTGCGGGCGGCCATTTCATTTTCCTGCACTATGTATATCATATTGATATTACCCTGGCCGCCTGCGACAGTATTATTTCCGTACTTACCCTATCGCTGGCACTATGGGCGCAGGGGCTGGCCATCAAGTACTACCCTACCAATGTCAGCGTGACGTTGTACAGCCTGCTGATAGCTATATTCTTCAGTTTCTCTACCGTGTTTGCCAGTACCGCCCTCACCAGGTGGTGGTCGGAGACCACGGACAGTAATTACCTGTATTTCCTGGAACATTCCGGCCCGGTTCGGTACATTATATACTGGTTGCTGTGTAGTTGGGTATCTACCTATCTATCCATGAGCAAAAGGATAAATACACAGGAACAAAAATTTAAACAACAGGCAGATGCCACCGCTTTGCTGAAAGAAGCTGAGCTGTTCAAACTGAGGCAGCAGTTACAACCCCACTTCCTGTACAACTCGCTTAACTCTATCAGTGCCCTTACTATGATAGAGCCTGCTAAAGCGCAGGAAATGATTGGGCTGTTATCCGACTTTTTGAGGAACTCTGTACAAAGGGAAACCCAGCAAAAAGTTTCGCTGAAAGACGAACTGGATTACTTAGATAAATATTTAGCCATAGAGTCCATACGATTTGGCAACAGGCTGGAAGTGATAAAAAGTGATGCCACGAATATTAAGGCTTTCATACCGCCTTTCCTGCTGCAACCACTGATTGAAAATGCAATCAAATTCGGGCTGTATGGAAATACGGGGGCTGTAAGCATTGCGGTGAACATCAGCATGAATGACAGTATGCTGGCGATTACCATTACCAATCCTTATAATGAAACGGAAAGTTCCGCACCCAATGGTACGGGGTTTGGATTGGCGGGTGTGCAGCGCAGATTGCAGTTATTGTACGCACGCGGCGATTTATTAAGTACGTACAAACAGAACGGGCAGTTTACTACCACATTAAAGATACCGCAGGATGTATAAAGTAATACTGATAGACGATGAACCATTGGCGAGGCAACTGCTGAGCAGCCTGCTGAATAGCTATGGCGAATTTGAGGTGGTGTGCGAGTGCGCTGATGGCTTTGAAGGGTTTAAAGCAATACAGGAGCATCAACCAAACCTGGTATTCTTAGACGTGCAAATGCCGAGGCTGAACGGGTTTGAAATGCTGGAACTGGTAGACAACCCGCCGTCTGTTATATTCAGCACCGCCTTTGACGAATACGCGATGAAAGCATTTGAAGCCAATGCTGTGGACTACCTGCTGAAACCCGTGACCAAAGACCGGTTTGACAAAGCGATACAGAAATTTCTGCAGCAGGCCGGAGCAAATAACGCAGGCTTAAAGAACCTGGCCGAAGAACAGGTGTACGAAGGCTACCAGCACCGTATAGTGGTAAAAGACAATGGTGTAATACGCATTATACCCGAAGATGAGATACAGTATATTGAAGCCAACGACGATTATATAAAAATCTTTACCAAAGACGGCCACTACCTGAAGAAAAGCACGCTGGGCAGAATTGAGAACAGCTTTGACCCGGCCAGGTTTGTACGGGTACACCGGTCGTACATGATACCTGTAGCCTTGCTGGCACGTATTGAGCCTTATGAAAAAGACAGCCATATCGCGCTCCTCCAATCGGGCGCGAAAATACCCGTAAGCAAAAGCGGGCTGGACAAGCTGAAGAAGGTATTGGGGTGGTAGAAAAAAGAAGGAGAATAAAATTATTCTCCTTCTTTTTTTACGTTCTGCATTTTTTCCAGAATATACCTTGTGAGCAGGTAGCCACCCAGGCCGAAAAACATGAGCGTAACCCCCAGCACAGGCTTGCTTAGTATATATTCAGATATAGCCTCGGGCTGCATAGGGCCTTTGTACATTATAGTCACCAGTATGCCGCCGCCAATACTATATGTAATGAAGAAAGCGACAACCGTAATAATACCCCACACAATGGTATTCTGCCCTTTCTGCTTAGCCAGTATGGCATTGCGGTAGGCACAAAATATACTCAACAATAATTCAAACATCCTGTTATAAACCCTTGATAAATTCAGTTACGCTCTCTTTGATATGTGCTATCTGTTCAGCATTCAATCCGTGATGGCAAGCCAGTAGCATACCGCCGCGCATTACCTTGTCAGACTCCGGATATCCACTCGCTGCAGATTTGTGCGGCTGGTGTTTAAAGCCCGGTTGACGGAGTATATTACCTGTAAACACGGTACGAGTCTGAATGTTTCGTTTCTCCAGGAATATCTGGAGGTCGCGGCGGATGAATGGCGCACTGTCGCGTATAGTAACTGCCAATGCCAACCAGCCTGTACGTGAGTCGGGCAATTGTTTCGGCAGTATAAAGTATTCTTCGTATTGGGCAAAGAATGCACGCAATTCAGTATAGTTAGCAGTACGCGCGTCTATGTTCTTACCTAATTTGCTCAACTGTACCAGGCCGAATGCGGCACCCATTTCAGAGCCTTCAATGTTGTATCCGGGCTCTTCAAAAACGAATTTCGCATCATAAGGAATACCCTCCAGTTCTACATTGAACCTGTTCTCCACCTTCTCTGATTCTACAAACAAAGAAGAGCTCCTGCCCCAGCTGCGCAGCAGCCTGCCCCTGTCGTAGTGGGCATCAGAATTGACACAGAGCATACCACCGTTACCCGCACAGTTGATGATGTGCGAACCATAGAAGCTGGTAGTACTCATATCAGTAAACCTGCCTGATGAGGCACCGCCGATTTCAGCGCCCAGTGTGTCGGCAGAATCTTCCAGTACAAACAGGTTATGCTTATCGGCTATTTCCCTCAGCACTTTCCAGTCGGGCAGGTTGCCTATCAGGTTGGGGATAATCATAGCCTTTGTTTTAGGCGTTATCATTTCCTCCACCTTGTTGGCATCAATATTATAAGTTCCTTCTTCTACGTCAACAAAAGCAGGTACCCAGCCTTTCTTAAGCTGAGGGGCTACAGTAGTAGAAAACGTAAGCGCGGGTGTTATGATTTCAGCGCCTTTTTCATAATCCAGCAGGTCGGCAGCCAGGTATAAAGCGGAAGAGCCACTGTTGACCATCAGGCCATGTTTTTTGTTATACAATGCGGCTATTCTTTCTTCCAGTTCGCGTACGTGCTTACCCATCTGGGTAGAGGTACGCAATACATGTACTACCGCTTCTATTTCTTCTTCACCATGAACGGTTCTGCCATAAGGCACGTGTATATAGTCTGTCTGTAACATTGTGTATGAAAAATAAGGCTACGAATGTAAGCGTAAACTTTTATATTTATTAGTTAAGGCTTTCAGAAAATATATAAAACAAGCCGCCTTTTTTAAGGGCGGCCTGCAATTACAAATATACTTAAAATATTATTGTATAGGATCGCCGTTGGCGTCCAGTTCTATTATTTCATATCCCAGCTTCTGCACACCATCCCAAACTTTGGCTTTATCGCCTACCAGTACAATGTTCATATTTTCCATAACGGGCAGGTGCTTCTTATTTATGGCGTTTACATCCGCCAAAGTCATTTTAGCCAGCATTTCATTCTGCTTTTTGGGGTAATCGGCAGGCAGGTTGTAATCCAGTATGCGCGACAGGAAACCTGCCTTCTGGAAGCCTGACTCATAATTCCTGGCATCGCTCTGCCCTATAGAGCTCTTGGTAAAAGCCAGTTCCTCGTTGGTCATACCGCCGTTTTTATACTCTTTCAGTATCGTTACGATATCGGCCAGGGCGCTGTCAGTCACATCGGCTTTGATACCGGCACCGAAACCATACTCACCGGTATATTTATTGGCAGTATAGCCTGCACGTGCGCCATAGGTCCAGCCTTTGGTTTCGCGCAGGTGAATATTCAGGCGGCAATTGAATGCACCACCTACAGGATAGTTCATTACATAACATTTGTAATAATCGCCCAGGGGGTTGTACTTCATACCTGTAACAGTACCTATGCGGAATTCTGTTTGCGCCGCACCTGGTATGTTTACAAAATAGAGTTTGCCTTTACCAGTTGAGGCAGCGCCGTTTACCGCAGGCAATGTGATGGCATTAGAAGGCAGCTTTTGTAGGAAAGCCAGGTTTTTCAGGGCAGCATCCTGCGAGATATCTCCCACCACTACTACTTTGGCATCCTGCTTTGAGAAGTAGTTTTTGTAATAATTCTCTACATCAGATAGTTCAATGTTTTGCACTGTCTGCATAGTGCCCGATGTTGGCCAGCCCAGGATATTGTCTTTGCCATAGAGTATTTTATCGTACACCATACCGGCTACATAGTTAGGCCTTACCATAGCGTTTTTAAGCCCTTCTATAGACTGCTTTTTGTTCCTGTCGAAATCATCCTGGGTGAATTTGGGGTTCAGCAGCCTTTCTTCCAGCAGTTCCATGGTCTTACCTATGTTTTTAGACAAGCTACGTACAGTTACATTGATACCATCCAGAGACGCGCTGACGTTTATGCTGCTACCCAGTTTATCCAGCGCTACGCTGAATTCCTCAGCTGTATAGTTTTTAGAGTCTTCCTCCATCATAGTGGCAAACATATTCGCCAGGCCTGCTTTGTTCAGTTGGTTTGCATCCAGCAAATGGCCGCCTTTAAATTCAATCAGGTAAGTAACCACCGGTACTTCGTCAGACTGAGTGCCTATTACCTTGATATTGCCGGGCAGTTCTTTTGTCCAGAATTCGGGAACATTCACAACCGGGTTAGCCCCGTTGCCAGGTATTTTGCTGCGGTCGAAGTTGTCTTTTGCTTTATTGTACTTCAGACCGGCATACCCATAATCGGGTGCTTTGTAACCATCTTCAGCCCTTACATAATTATCAGCAGCGGCTTTATTATCAGGGTCTGTTTTGGTAGTAACACTCAGCACTACCCTGTTCTGGTTTTTTATGTATTTATTGTACACACGCATTACGTCCTCTTTTGTGACACTTGTGTACCTGTCCAGCTCTTTCTGTATCCGGTTGGCATCGCCTGTAAATGTATAGAAAGCAGCCAGAGTGGATACTTTGCCTGACACGTTTTCCAACCTGTTAATCAGGCCTGCTTCCATCGAGTTGCGGAATTTTTCAATGTCCTCATCTGTCACACCACGCTGTTCAAACTCAGACAGGGTTTCATTAACCAGTTTTTCCACATCGCTCAACTTGTTGCCGGGATACGGTACAACCGAAATAGTAAATTCACCTGCAAGTTCGCTACAGGGGTTAGACACACGGGCATTTACAGCCTTCTGCGATTTTACCAGGTTCTTGTAGATAATCGAGTTCCTGCCCTGTCCCATTATTTCAGACAGGCAGTCCAGTGCAGCCTCATCAGGATGGTAGTTGGGTACAGAAGGGTAAACTATATGCAGCATAGGCAGCTTGGCATAGTTATCCAGCATGGACACATACCGGTTCTTTTCCAGCTTAACAGCAGGAAGCACTGTAGGCGTTACTTCAGGCCCGCGAGGTATGGAGCCGAAATATTTTTCAGCCATTTTTACAACGTCTTCCGTGTTTACATCGCCACCTACGGTCAGTACAGCGTTATTAGGGCCATACCAGCGCAGGAAGAAGTTTTTCAGGTCGTTTACGTCTACCCTGTTCAGGTCTTCGATATACCCGATGGTCAACCATGAATAAGGATGGCCATAAGGATAGAGGCTTTCCGCAGATTTTTCGCGCAACAGGCCATAAGGCACGTTGTCGTAACGCTGTCCACGCTCATTCTTTACCGTTGCACGTTGCACCTCAAACTTCTGTTGTGTTACAGCATCCAGCAGGAAGCCCATACGGTCTGCCTCGAGCCAGAGCATTTTTTCCAGTTGGTTGCTGGGCACTGTTTCGAAGTAGTTGGTACGATCCTGGTTGGTAGTACCGTTCAGGGTACCACCCGCTTCAGTGATTATTTTAAAATGCTGCTCATCAGCCACGTTGTCGGAGCCCTGGAACATCATGTGCTCAAAAAAGTGTGCAAAACCCGATTTGCCTATTTCTTCCCTGGCAGAACCTACGTGATAAGTCACATCGACATGCACTATGGGGTCTGAATGGTCTTCGTGTACTATAACAGTAAGGCCATTGTCCAGCACATACTTTTTGTACGGGATAACCAGTTTGCCTTGTTTTTTGGCAACAGTTTCTAGCAGTTTAGCCTTAGCTATTGCTTGCGGGGCGTACATTACTACCGCCGCTGTAAGGGCAATCAAAAAACGTTTCATTATTATTTTATTTAAAAGGAGGTATAAAATTAATGTATTCCGGGGGTATTTAAGGGGGTATTTTGCGGGGGATGGCTATTGTTTGGTAAGTGTGTACACTACGCCTATGCTATACAAGCCGCCGCTGTATTTGAACCCCGGGCTAAAATTCACATCAATATCAAAATCATGTTTATCGCCTTTGCTGCCCCTTGAACCACTCTCCAGCCGCTGGCTTTGGGTGGTGAGGGTTTTGAAAGTACTGTGCCCGTTTTTCCGTATTCCCATTACGGTAGATGGCATATCGGTACTGGCACCCTTACTCAATGCAGTAAAGTAAGTACTTTGAGCTGAGAAGCTGATCAACCAGTTGGTATTGCTTTTAATTTTAATATTTGCGTATTTATTGGCAATTACTCCGTTAAAATAATCATTAGGGCTGTCGAAACTGATGACCCCACCCAGGGCGGTAACAGTGATGGATTGCGTGGAATAAACGATGAAATTACCTTGCACCGAGCCTGTGAACCCCTGTGCACCTGCCTTAACCACTGATAAGGCCAGAAAAGCGATTATGATAAAACAATACCTCATGGTTGCGTCATCGTAAACATGATAGTGAAGTTATACTGCCCCTCAGGATAATCGTAGCCCAGGGGCAAAAGTTGCAGGTCGTAAAAAAAGTTGAAAGCCTGGTTGGCCTTGGGCTGAACAAACAAGCGCTGGTCCTGGTAGGTGAGCTGCAATGGCGTGGTAACCAGGCTGTAGGCATTGCCTGAATTGTCCTGGCTGTGTTTTAATGCAATTGGGATATTAGCCCTGTCTGCACCCGAAGGTGGTGAATAATCTGCTACCTTAGCATAGATATCCGCATTCTTACTTTTTGTTTTAAACTGGAGCTTAATAGCGTTGTGCACAGTCTGTACGTTCTCGAACTGTTCCGGCTGTGTAACTGAGAATTGTAAACTTGTCTGTGTGTTCACTTCCAGGTAATTGTTGTTGGAACCGCTCCCACCGCTATCATCGTCGTCTTTTTTTTCATTTTTTTTATCGTCATCGTCATCACCCCCACCATGGATTACATACCCATTGGAGAAAGTATACATCCCGGTAAAGAGAACCAGGGCCAGCACGTACAAATACCTCATCATGAATTTATGGTCATTTGCTTTGTTATTGCCAACAAAAATAGTTTTTTTGCATGGTATACTTACTCATATATGAGACACAACTTCCTTTTTTTAGCAATATTATCCTTCATCATACAAAATTTTGCGACTAATGTGAGCGCGCAAAACCTGGGGGTTTACCCAACTACACTCGACTTCAGGCTGGCAAGCGGCCAAAGCGAGGCGCAGGTAATCAACCTTTCCAACGGCTCCGGCAACAAAGTACAATTCAGGATATACCTGAACGACTGGGTGCGCGACTCTTCGGGAGGCCATATTTATTACGAGCCGGCCAGCATACCCCGCTCATGCGCCAGGTGGTTGTCTATTGATAAAAATTTCATTGAGTTGCAGCCGGGAGAATCTACACAGCTTACCGTACAGATGCTGGTACCCTCTACCCCGGAAGCATCGGAAGACATGAAATGGTCGATGCTGTTTATAGAAACAGTAGAAGAAAATGTAAGCAGGAATGATAAAAACGCGCAAGCCACTGTAAAGAACCTGATAAGGGTGGGTGTACATATATACCAGACACCACCTAATGCAATGGAAAAAAGCATCAAAGTACTTGATTTGAAACCCAACCGCGAAATAGCCAATGCTTACGACCTGTATTGTAAAAACACAGGTGAGGTAATGATAGAATGTAAAGCCCACCTGGAACTGGCTGCAGCCAACGGAGAGCAAACCAAACTGGACTTCATTGAATTTCCTATGTTTCCGGATCAGGTAAGGCTGGTTACTTTTGAATTGCCTAAAAACCTGGCGGAAGGCAAATACAATGTACTGGGCATACTGGATGCGGGCGAAGACCTTTCATTAGAAGCTATTGAAAGCACTGTAGAAGTGAAGCCTGTACCGGCAGATGCCAGTAAATAGGCTTAACTGAAGTAGTATTGATTATCTACCCTGTACCAGCAGACATAACAGGCAATGAAAAATACAATATTCACCATATTGATACTGGCAGTAACCTGCCCTGATTCCCGGGCGCAACAATCAGCTTCTGCATCACAATTGATTACTGTAGAGCTGGAACCTACTATACAAATTACATCTGTAAACACATCGAACGTGAACCTGGGGTTCAGCAGCGTAAATAATTATATAAATGGTGTTGAGTCTGCCCAACAACAATTCATGGTTCATTCCAATCGTGATTTTGTAGTAAACGTGCGCACCAATTCGCCGGTTTTTTCTTATTCAGGCAACGCATTTCCCAGCCCGGAAATGCCTGTTAATAATACATTGTTTCTTACTGTAAGTGAAAACAATACCGGCGGTAATATTGCCGGGGCTTTTCAATCATACGCACCTTTATCAGCTAATCCATGCGACTTGTTGCTGAATTGTAAAAACGGGGACAACAAAACCTTTTCTGTAAATTACCGGGCAAAACCCGGTACTGAGTTTCCTGCAGGAGACTATACAGTTGGTGTAATATATACCACTACACAGCCATAGCCACATTGTTTTTTTAACCTTTCGGCCTTTATACTTATATTTAACAAAATCATGTACTCGTTTTGATGAACAGATGGCTATTGTCAATATTGTGTTGTTGCCTGGCATGGGTATCCAGTGCCAATCATTTTACTGGGGCTCATTTGCGTTATGAATATATTTCATCGGGGAAATACCGTTTGCACCTCACCCTGTATAAAACCTGCGAAACAGGCGCGATAGACCTGCCCACATTTATAGGTGTGTATGCCGAGTCGAAACAACAGAACCTGGTAGTGAATAAGAACCTGGTGCGCATTACCAATGATACGTTGCAACCATTTTGCACAGGTACGGTTACCAGTTGCACCAATATCAATTCAACATACCCCGGATATATAGCCGCAGTATATACTGATACGATTGTATTACCTGCCCAGGCAAATGACTGGTTCTTCGTTTTCTCGAACAGTAACCGCAACTTCGGTATTACCAACCTGCAGGGCGCAAGCGGACAAAGTTTTCATGTAAACACACCGGCAGTATCATATTTACGCAATACCAGCGCGGTGGTGCCCGACTATCCGCCACATACCATTTTCATCAACGATAGCGTTAAAATTCCCCTTACGGCCTATGATGCAGACGGCGACAGCATAGCCTACGAATTTGTACAACCCGTTTCGAGCCAGGGTTTAGGTATTCCCTATTATGCAGGCTATAGTGTGGCCAGCCCTTTTGGCACAGGCGGGCTTTGTTATATAGACGGCAAGAATAATATGGTGCTGAAATCGGCAGCAATAGGGAAATACACACTGGCCTTAAACATAAAAGAATACAGGAATGGTTCGTTAGTAGCGTACACCACACGCGACTTCATTGTGATATGCACATCTGCCGGTGCCGGAAGTATATTAACTACACCTGAACCGGTGAGTGTTGCCAATATGGTAACAAGCACTTGCCCAGGCCGTAACAACCAATTGAATTTCAATTTTACGGATGCCAATCCCGCTGATTCGGTATTGCTCGAAATAGCAGCGCCTTCATTGGGCGGGGGCTGGAGTTTCAGTACTTCAAAAACTAATGGTATAGGCTCGGCCAGCGGAAGTGTACTATGGCAAACGCCTCTTTCCGTTAATCCATCGCAGCTACCGTTTTTTAACATCAATGTTGTAGCCACCGATAATTCGTGCAGGTTGAAAGGGAAAGCTACTTATGTCTATACCGTACTGGTAAGATCATGCAGTGCAGATTCGGTATGGCCGGGCGATGCTAATTCAGACAAAATAGCTGATATGTACGACCCGCTGGCTGTTGCCATCAACTATAGTGACACCGGTGCCGCCAGGCCGGGAGCATCCAACAACTGGGCAGCACAATACTGTGATTTCTGGAGTGGCTCATTTATGAACAACATCGATAAAAAACATGCTGACTGCAATGGTGATGGCATAGTAGATACCGCAGACCTGGCTGTTGTCAGACAGAATTACGGCATGACACACCCCAAAGGCCCCAGGCAAAAGACAACAGGTACATCTGAATTGTTCTTTGACCATAGCGGCATTAATCCCAACCCTGACTCCACAGTGTCTGTTAAAATCATGCTGGGGAACAGCACCAATCCCATAAATAAGATTTACGGGTTGGCATCGAACATATTGGTAGACGGACTAAGCCTGGCTACACCACCCGTTGTTACTTATTCAACAAGTTGGCTGGGCAATGCTGCCAATACACTTAGTTTTACCAAAGACGTATCACCCATATCAGTAGACTGGGCTTATGCACGTACCGATAAACAAGATGTGAACGGACAAGGTATGATTGCCCATCTTGAATTTAAAATACCGGCATCTACACCGGGCGGCACCCTGGTTACCCTTTCTTACAACAAAGCATTGTTTATAGACCACGAGGGATTGGAGTTAACTGATATTGCCACGCTACAGGACACATTCTATGTCCGTCATCCCGCAGCTATACAATATATGCACCAGGCAGATTGGCAGGCAAGCATCTACCCCAACCCTTCCATCAACCGGGCTGTATTGCATATATATACTGCCAACAGCGCTGATGGTGAAATGAGCATAACAGATGTAACCGGCAAGCAAATGAGCCGGCAAGCTATACAGCTACAGGCAGGTAATAATCACATTAACCTTCCCGCTGAAAATATGGCCCCCGGTATATACATGGTGCATATTTCCGGCACAGGAAGGCAGGGACGGACTTTGAAATGGGTGGCCAGATAATGGCATAGTTTTTGCCCTTATATCCTTAAAAAAATCTGATGCGCAAGGTATTTATATTAGTGTTGGCCCTGCCCTTTATGGCCATGCAATGCAACAAAAAAAAATCTGACTGTAACGGTGCTATCTGTACGGAAATGTTTGCAGCTGTAAACGTAACTGTAACAGATAAGAGCGGCAACAATGTTGACCTACAGGATTACTATACCATTAATGTGGCAACAGGCGATACGCTAAGGCACAATAATGGCACCTGGCCCGAAGGGGCTTACACTGTATTAGATGACAGTTATGTGAGTAAAATGTACAACAAGCAATTACAATTCCGTTTTATCGGTATCCGGAATAATACAACCGTAGTAGATGAACTGTACAGTATTTCAGCCGACTGCTGTCATATCAGCAAAATGGCAGGCAAGGATACGATTGTAATCGATTAATTCCTGGTAAGTGTAGATGAACAGCTGTTATTGATAACGTCCCCATTCATGGTATAGTTAATCACCAGTTTGTCATCATCATAAGTACCTTCTCCCTTGTAGGTAAGATCATTTACCACCTGCGATGGTATTGTAACCGTTTTAGTGGCAGGATTAATGTCTGCGTATATTTCGTTGGTCATTACCCCACTGAACAGGCCCTTGATATGTATCCTGTTTTTCACTGTTTCATCAGCCACGATGTTTACATTGTCATTTACATTGCCCGTCTGGCTGCATTGCCCTGTTTCAGTAAATGCGCCCACCAACCCGATAGCGGCATTGGTGTAAGGCAATACGTTGACATTGAGATAATAGTTGCTGATACCCGTAGTAATGCTGGCCCCCCTGATGTTTATTTTATGAACGCCTTCGGGCACACGGGTGTTTTTTATTACAATCGTTGTATTAAACGATGCTTTTTCACCATTCACGGGCTCAAAAAACACCTCCATACCCTTAGGTAAATTTTCAGTAGAAAGTATTACTGACTCTGCCTGACCTTGTTCTTTTTCTACCGCTATCAGGTAACGCACCTCCGCTGTCCTTTCCAGCGAAGTATCCTTCAAACCTGTTACTTTATATTTAAAATCACCGGAGCCATCAGGTTCATAGGGTGACAATGGTTCATCTTTGCCGCAGGCAGCAATGAGTAAGGTAGAGAGGGCAATAGCAAAATAAGATATTCTGTTTCTTAACATCGGTAGTTATTTCTTCCTTTAAAGATAAGGATTGTTCCCCGTTCAGGATTTC
>CALEZD010000113.1 GCA_937928385.1 uncultured Bacteroidota bacterium | reverse complement strand
CCATTAGGGGTGATGAAATTGAAAAAAATAAGAAAGGCGAATATAAATTGAAATTAAAATAGTGGTGAAATATAGGGGAGTAATTACTCCCCTATATTATTTTCTGCATTGAAACATTGTGTGTGTCTTTTCAACTAATCTCTTAAGTAAAATGTAATGGTTGCTTCATTGGAGGCTAACACCAATAATTTTCTGTCATCTGTCGGCACGTTCAAAACATATCGTGTATGCTCCATATCTTTTAATACATAGGTAATAATATTTTTAATAGTACTATCAGTTTTCAGAATCTTAAACATCATCGGGTTTTCCGAACTACTGTACCATTCAACTTTAGATTGGTAAATAATAAATGTTGATTGTTTATCATAGAGCACTCCGGCACCTGTACACTTTCGTTCATCGTTGATGTACTCGCATACCTCACCCATGTAGCCCTTCGTCCTGTAAACTTTAGGTTGGGCGTTCGTGGTCACGCATAAAAATATTCCTATGGTTGTGATGACTATAAATCTAATCATACTTAAAAGTTTAAAACCAACCCTATCCCATTACCTGTTACACCCATATGCAGGCTGTATTTTTCTTTGTTTTTGCTCATAATGGTATTGTGGTCATCGACCGCTTTACCGGCCTGCGACCCAGCTGAAATGGCAATAGGTAGTTGTACTCCTAACATGAAGAGTACACCACCTGTCATGATACCCCAACCCACATCATCATATTCAGGAACTAATGCCAATCCGGTTACTATGGCAGCTAAGCCAACTCCCCTGGTAACGTGTTTCATTGTTCGTAATGTTCGGAACCGGTTGTAATGTTTCAGCGCATCTGAGTTTCCCTCCAACAAAGCCTCCATGTGATTCTTTTTCAGACCGCGTTTTATCGGAAATTTTTCTGCATCCAAAAGGATGAATTTTGACCGTTGGAACTTTAAGAAGGATATTTCGGGCTTATCTTCTTCCTTGCTATCATCATCCTGTGCAACAGATACAATAGGTATAGCAAAAAGCATTAAGAGTGTTGTTAATAATCTGATTTTCATTGTTTGATATTTAGTAACGTGTGAAATAATAAAATTAATTTTAATAAAGCAAATTTGCTCTTGATGTCAGGTGTCTATTGTAGTCACTTTACTGCGTGGCTAACAATTACTTACGTGAACAGGATTTCCTGATATCCTTCGGCAACAAGTTGCGAGAGATTAGGACGTCTAAAGGGCTTACACAAGAGCAGTTAGCCAATGAATGTGACTTGCCTCCATCTCAAATTGGAAGGATTGAGCGAGGTGCAATTAATACAAGTATTAGCCATGTTTACAGGATTGCAAAGGCTCTAGAGGTTCATCCTATGACGCTATGGGACTTTGGAGTTTAGTATAGCCTGAATTACCTTCTCGTTCATTTCATCAATTATAGCCCTGTCGTATTTGTCCAGGTAGATACCCGTAACCTGATTCCCATATTCATGCCCAAGGGCTTCTGCAATCATGTCTTTTGAGTACCCTAATTGCTTGGCTATATTGGCCCAACTGTACCTGGCATAATAGGTGGTCACTCGTTTATCTATGCCTACAGAAGTAGCAATCTCAGTCATATAATGGTTAGTGGACTTGATAATCTGCTTCATCCATTTTTTTTGAAGCATACTGTCATTGGTTACACTTAGAACCGGTAATAGGTATTTATGACCATTATTGCTTTTATAGTCTTTGTAGTAGCTGAAGATACTTTTCGCTTCTTCTGTTATGCCTATACTGTACAACTTACCAGTTTTGTCTCTCCTGTACCTCACGGTATTATCCATTACATCATCAGGGCTTAAGGTAAACAGGTCTGTAAAGTTTATACCAATGAGGTAAAATGATAGTAGAAAGTAGTTCCTATGATGCCATATGGGAGTATCCGCTTGCAGTTTGGCAACGGAAATCTTCTTTATTTCTCCTATTGTAAGCGTCCGGCTAAACGTATCCTCAGTTTCTATTTTAAAGCGGTTGAAGGGGTACTGCTGTATATCGGCCAATCCTTCTTTAATAGCTCTGTTATAGATGGCCCTGATGCTTCTTAGATATGCGGCAATGCTATTAACCTTTACACCTTTTGCGAGCATGTGGCTGTTATAATCCTCCAAAAGTCTGTAGGTGATATCTTCCACAACTAAATTCTTACCGCAATAACTTGTAAGGCTGTTAACAGCGTCCTGGTACGCCAGCGCTGTACCTGCTCTGTTCGCTTTTTTTAGAGTACTGATAAGAGATTCTCCATATTTAACCAGTCTTGTCTTGGTCTTTTGCTTCGAAACTTTATCAAGCCTCTGGAAGAGGGCTTCCGCTGTTAGATATTCAGTTTCATCCTCAGATAATAAAATTATCTTATCAATTCTCGCTTTCAGACTATTCAGGATATAGCTGTTCCTTTTATAAGCTGTGTCTGTAGGAAGTATAGCCTGCTGCTTTTCATCCCAGTCCTTTTCATGTAATTGTATACCGGTCACTTTCTCTTTAAACCGTCGCTGCTGGAAGACTCGTAGTTTAAGTGAATAAATGTTGTCTGGTTTTTGTCGTCTTTTGTCCAATACGAACTTGTAAGTAAAATCCATGCTTTTGTAGTTTGCAAGGACGTATTGTGGTTTTATGTGGTACAAGCAATGTACAAGCAGAATGGTAAAAAACGGTGTTTTGGGGCGAGTTACACCTTAGAGTTATAACAAATAAAAAAGCCCTCAAACGCTGTACCGCAGCATATTTGAAGGCTTTTTTTCTGTGGTCCCACTAGGACTTGAACCTAGGACCCCCTGATTATGAGTCAGGTGCTCTAACCAACTGAGCTATAGGACCCTGACTATATGCCAATTCCGCTTTTCACGGAAGGAGTGCAAAGGTATTGTGCATTTTTGAAAAAATAAAAAGA
>CALEZD010000112.1 GCA_937928385.1 uncultured Bacteroidota bacterium | reverse complement strand
TTTCAGACATATCAAAGTATTTATAGTCACATAGAAGTGCATTGTTAATTCTATAAATTAGTTTGATTTATATCAAGTAGACTTATAATATTCAGCGACTAAAATTCAAATAGAACATACGGAAAGCGACGAACTAAATTACTTTCATATCGAAACGGTGTTTTCATACTTTTATCTTTGAAAAGACTAGTTGTATTAATAATAGACAACGAAAAGCAAAGAGGTCAGCCAACGGATCAACCAGTATGAGGCTCTCTCAAACAACCAGCCTCATTTATTTCGCCACACAAAAGCCGTGTTACTTTCTATCTC
Organism: uncultured Bacteroidota bacterium; assembly: GCA_937928385.1. Lineage (GTDB taxonomy): Bacteria > Bacteroidota > Bacteroidia > Chitinophagales > Chitinophagaceae > UBA5543. The sequence goes on along the minus strand of CALEZD010000112.1, from coordinate 9,988 downwards.
TGGGTTGTGCCGTCATCATCTTAGAACTTAATCCAAAGTTGCTCTTATCAATTATTCTGAATATAACAAGTACGATAATAGCATAAACCATGAAATTGAAAACAGTATGGTGATCTAATGATGTATTCATAAAATTTCCCTTGTAGGGAGATACAGCTACCAGGGCTATGCGTACCATATTCAGCAGTGTGATAAACATCGTACCGGCCACGATATAAACCAACTTATTTTTAACAAGTTGTGGAAAGCTGATAATGAAAGCCCACCATACGAATATTATATTCAATCCTATACACGAATATACCATCCTGACAGTTTTACCACCATTGATATGTAAGTAATATCCGGACACATAATTATCGTAGCTAAACAATGAAAGCAGTGCAGAAGCACCCTTCAATATTATTAAGCGTAAGCCTGATATGTAATCCCCGTTTTTGGCCAGCCATGCGCTATAGCTTCCGCCGGGAATTGTCAGCCCTGTCCAGGCATAATTGAACGCGTACAGGCATCCGTAAATAATAAAGAAAGCAGCGACAAACCTGAATATCCCGTTTGATAATAGCCTTCCGACTGCATACAGCATTCTTAAGTGTGTTTTCTGCGTTCCTTTATTTTTTTAATTCCATAGCCCAAAGCAGCCGCCGCTATAGCCGTTACACCACCATCTATAGGTGTATCTTCTACGCCGTCGTCAAAACCGGGCCCCTGTGCAAATGCTGAGGGTAATAAACAAATAGCAGTCAGCAATAAGGCAGTAAACAGTAATGTTTTATTTAGTTTTTTCATCTGGCTTGATTTTTTTAAGAGCAGCCGTACCCCGAAGGGCACAACTGCCTGCTTTGTTTGACAAGGGAATTACTCTTTAATTAATTTTTCAGTAAAACGCGCGTTTCTGCCCTGTAGCTCAACGATGTACATGCCTGCTGGCAGACCCTGCAATGGTATGGTAATACTACCTGTACCTCCATTTGCTTCTGCGCTGTACACCACCTTGCCTGTTACACTCATCAGCCTGATATGTGCAGTACCATCTATATAGCCAAACGATACTTTTACTGAATTATACGCCGGGTTAGGTATCAGTTGTATCATGGATACTGTTTCATTTATATGGCTGATACCATTTGTCGGTTTGCCAACCATATTAATCTCGAAGCGATCATTCCCTTGAGATAAGCTATCTGTTGTAACGTCAAACCAGTATTCAAACCCTGCCATTAACTCTTCAGATTTGTTCAGGTATTTATCGTGCAGGTATAGCTTTGTTCCTGTGGGAATGTCAAACATACCTGTTTTGATTACGTATTTATTGTAACGGTTGTAGGCTGTTAACCCCAATGGTATAGCAGTGCTATCCGCATACGGGCGTACATCTACTGCAAGCCTTGTACTGTCTTTTGACAGGGTGAAGAAGTCTAACCCCGGGTTGTATAGTTTTTTGCCATCCAGTTTGTCTTCAACGCTCAGGGCGCTATCATCAAAGTTGATGAGCAACCTGTCCCATTTAAGGCTGCTGTCACTTATTAACAGTTCCACCCAGTTATCATTAGCTGTACCTTTAAATAATGCTACGCCACCTGTGTCTTTATCCGCCTCTTCAATAGTAATATTATCTGTTGCAGATACCGTGGTGAAAAATGCCGCGTAAGGAGGTAGAATATAAGACAACGTCCACGCATTGGTAACATAAGCACCAGTTGCTCCGCTGGTAGCATCCCATGCATAGTAGTTTGCACCTACGTTGCTGCCCCTTGCCACTGCATTCATTTGTATGCCACTTGGAAATGGATTGCCGCAGCCCACAAATGAAGTGCCTGAACCTTTTGTGAGAGTAATAGTCTGTGTGCCCTGGTTAACGGCGCCTGCTGCGTCAAAGGTTGATGCGCTGGGAGTGTAGGAGCCACCGGATAACCCTTCACCCAATGATCCGCGCACCAGCAGGCGCAGTAGCTCATACCGGTCCCAACTTGCGGTATTAGCTGATGTAAAGGCAGTCCAGCCGGGATTAGCGCCTGTAGTACTTGTATCTGCCGCCGTTACATCAAACCAGAAAGCCGAAGGGTTATTTGTAACCGTCGCAGTAAAACCATTGCTTGCGCCACCACTGCCTGTAATGTCTATATCATCAGTTAATTGGCTCAATGCTATAGAAGTTGTAAACGGATGTCCATAGAAACGGAAACACCTTTTACCGGGTTGATATCTTTCAGCAGTTATGCTACCGCTGATGTAACCACCGCTACTACTTCCTGCCGCAATGCGGGCCGTGGCGCTTGCCGTTGATTTCAAAGTAAGAAAACCGCCTGTAGTAAGCGTACCGGCAGTAGGCGTATAGGTACCCAACACATTAATAGTGCCGCTGGTTATAGTAGCACCGGCTGAATTGTTGAGGGTTAAATTTGTTGCGTTAATAGTTCCGGCAATTACAGATTGAGCCGAAGCGCCATTCAGTGTAACAGTACCTCCGGTAGCATTGATTGTACTATAATTATTGAGGTCGCCGGATACTTGTAATTCTCCACCACTTACAGTAAAATTAGCCAGGTTTTCAATATAGATATTATTGCAGACTGCTGTGCCTGAGCTTATATCCGGATAAAATGTAAGTCCGGCAGGAATATCGATGTTACTGGAGCTGAGCGGTACGGTGGCATCACTCCAGTTTCCTGTGGCAAACCAATTGGTAGTACCGGCACCACCTGTCCATGTGTGAGTAGCACCGTACATTACTTTTGCTACTGTCTCATCGGGGAAATAATAGGCTAAGAACACCCCGATTCCATTAGTGCACATGGAGGTATATTGCCCGGTAGTACCTGAAGATTCCAACGCAGCAGGCGTGCCCCAGCTACTACCACTTACGTTTGCGCTAAGCACATATCTAAGGTCACCGTTAGTAGCATCATAATAAGATATAGCAGGATAACCGCTCACTAGTGCCAGGCATGTATATTGCCCGGTAGTGCCGGTTGCATCAACAGTTACAGCTGTTCCCCAGGTGCTGCCGGACGCATCAGTAGCACGAATATATTTAAGGTCGCCGTTGGTAACATCATAATAGCTGATAGCAGGGTTGCTATTGGCAACAACAAGACTTGTATATTGCCCGGAATTCCCTGTTGCATCAACAGTTACAGGTGTGCTCCAGGTACTGCCTGATGCGTCTGATGCGAGGACATATCTAAGGTCACCGTTAGTAGAGTCGTAATAAGATATAGCAGGGTAGCCATTCACTACCTTCAGGCAAGTATATTGACCGGTTACACCTGTTGCGTCAACGGTAACGGGTGTACCCCATGTGCTCCCGGATGCATCCGATGCCCTGACATATTTCAGGTTGCCATTGGTAACATCATAATAACTGATGGCCGGGTTACCATTCACTACAGCCATACTTGTATATTGGCCGACTACACCGGTTGCGTCAACGGTAACCGGCGTTCCCCATGTTGTACCTGATGCGTCGGAAGCACGAACGTATTTAAGGTCTCCGTTGGTAACATCGTAATAGGATATAGCTGGATTGCTATTGGCAACAACAAGACTTGTATATTGACCCACATTCCCTGTTACATCAATAGTTACAGCTGTATTCCATGCACTGCCCGTAGTATTTGATGCACGCACATATTTCAGATTTGTCTCAGTTTGATCATAATAGGAGATGGCCGGATTGCCATTGACAATTGCCACGCTGGGGTATTGACCAGCCTTGCCTTTGGCATCAAATACAATTGGTGTGTTCCAAGTAGAACCGGAATCGTCAGCGGCACGCGTATAACTCGGTTTAAATCTTACCGGGTCGTAATATGACATTGCAGGGTTTCCATTCACAATAACCATTTCTGCATAAACGCCTGAACATGCGGTATCTGCAGTTACAGGTGTCCCCCAACTGGTACCCGAAGCATCTGTTGCACGTACAAACCTACGGTCGGTATTGGTAGCATCACTGTAAGATATTGCCGGGAAACCTTTTACTATCAACATTCTGGTAAAATTGCCTGTTTGTCCTGTCGCATCAACGGTAACAGGTGAGCCCCAGGTTGTGCCTGTAGCATCAGTGGCACGTATATACATCAAATCAAAGTTAGAGGCTCCGTAATAATATGAGATGGCCGGATTACCATTCACTACGAGCAAACTGTTCCATTGCCCTACAGTGCCGGTAGTTGCAAGAGTTAGGGGGCTACCCCAGGTACTACCGCTGGCGTCCGAAGCACGCACATATTTCAAATCCGTAGAGGTATTGGTATAATAAGCTATGGCGGGGTTGCCACTCACTATTGCCATCGAGGGCCATGAGCCCACATCATTTGTAGATTCAACAGTTACAGGCGTACCCCAGCTGCTACCGGTGGCATTACTGGCACGTACATACCTCAAATCACCATTTGTATTATCGTAATATGCGATAGCCGGGTTGCTGTTCACGACAAGCATGCAGGTAAACCATCCCGTGGTACCTGTTGCGTCAATGGTGACAGGTGTGCCCCAGGTTGTGCCCGAAGCATCCGACGCGCGCACATATTTCAGGTCGCCGTTGGTAACATCATAGTAAGAGATGGCGGGATTACCACTGACGATAATTAAACTGCCATGTTGCCCTACGTTACCGGCGCTATCTACAAACACGGGAGTACCCCAGGTTGTGCCTGATGCATCTGTAGCGCGCACATACATCAGGTCGCCACGTGTTTCGTCATAGTAAATAAAGGCCGGGTTGCCATTGGCGACAACAAGGCTCGTGTATTGTCCTATACGTCCACCTGTCCCGGTAAATACGGTTTCAACGGGTACACCCGTTTGCCAGGTCTGGGCCTCGGTACAGGGGATAAACAATACTATGGCCATAAGCCATATCGAAAAACTTATGATTGTTTTTTTCATAATTATACGAGCATTACAGTCGCATATACCCATGCTATTTTGCATCGGGCAAAACGTGTTATTAATTAATTTAAAAATCCCTTATTTGAGTAGAGCCAACTTTGTTTGAAGCTTGTTGAGCTTTTACAACTTAAAAGTCGTTTAGTCGTCGGCAGAATGCAATTTTTTAGCGTTACAAGCGTCGTTACAACTTACGGATGCTCGTAAATGCTAAAAATTCAATTCTATATGAATAGCAATTTATCTATATGGATTGTACAAACTGCTCTATTGTTGTACCTTCGGGTAGCGTTAATTTCTTTAAAATCCGGTATTTGTTGATGCGTATAGCCTCTAAACTCACCCCTAACATGCTTGCCATTTCCTTATTGTTGAGCGCTAATTTGGCAAGTAAAATATGTCGCAACTCAGCTTTTGTAAGATCGGGCAAACTTGTTTTCACCCTGTTGAGATATCCGGGATAGGCCTGCTCAAACATATTCTGAAAATCATTCCATTGTTCTTCCGTCAGAATCACCGAATTTTTAAGTTCTGTGTATAAGGTATCTTCTACGGGGAGTTCCTTGATACAGGACAGCCCCTGATATTTTTCCAGGTCTTTGCCGAATTTTTCAATCAATTCATTCTTCTCTTGTATACTATGCGCAAAAGTTTCTAATTCCTTTTGGGCTAACAATATTTTATGATTCGCTTCCGCTTCGGCCAGTGCTATTTTTTGCTGATGCTTGCGTCTTTGTCCTGTTATAGCAATTACACCAATCAAGGCTATAAGGATTGATAGAAGTATGTATAGCTTTGTTTCAGATTTTCTTCTTTTAATTTCCGTTTGCTGGGTAAGATTCTGAAATTTCAAAGAGTCTGTCTTTTTCTGATATAAATATTTAGCTTCAACTTTGGCAAACTCTTTTTCTTTATCAAAATCCCGTAGGCTGTCGCGTATTGCAGTGAAACGTTCAAAATACATCAGCGACTCCCGGAAGTTGCCTTCTTCTTTATAGGCTTTGAATAGCTCTTCGCAGGCTTCCTTATATACTGCCTGCATCCCCAATCGCTTGCTGATCTGTTCCGATTTCCTCAGGAAATAAATCGCTTTATCCAGGTTTTTCTTTTTGTTATGTAAACTATCCGGCAGTTTAGCTTGCTTGTCTGTTACTGTTAATGAATAACTAGACCCAATAGAGCAATAAGTAATAGCAGCACTTTTTTCATTCCCACTTTTTAGCTCTATATCCAATGCCTTGAACATATAATGCATTCCCTTGCTGTAATCTCGCATGAGCACATATATGGCGCCTGCATTAGCGTAAAGTCTTTCCAATTCTTCTGAAGGCTGTTCACTGGCTTCCTCGTTTTTCACCCCTTCCAGGAGCCAGCGCAATGCTTCGGGGTTATTTTTCATCGCGCCGTACAAGCATCCAATATTATTTAACAAGCTGGTAGCAGGTTTCATTCCGGCTTTTTCATAGGTTGCTTTAGCCCTCATCAGGTAATCCAAGGCTTTTTTGTATTCTTTTTTTTCTGTATATATTGGCCCGATTGAACTTAGTAAAACGGCTATATATACAGGGTTATTCATTTTTTCTGCCGTAACTAATGCATCCTGGTAATATTTCAAGGCTGCGGCATATTTATTTTGTATCACATTGCAGCGTGCAATCTGATTGTTTGCTTTAACTATTCCTTTATTATAGTCCAGTTTTGTAGCCAGTTTCAATGCTTGTTTCCCATACTCTATCCCTTTATCCGGGTTTGTTTCAAAATATGATGCTGCAATATCACAAAGCAATAATGTTTTATTGGTATCCTCTTTGGCCGTAGGCAACTCTGCAATTAATGAATCCAGGCTTTTGGTTTGTGCGGTTGCGTTAAGGTGTGCATATACACAAAAAACAAATAATGAAACAGTAAATATATTTCGCATAAAACGATAGTTGGGCACTTTATCTTTATGCGACTAAATATATAAAATCAAGCCGTGAAATTGTAACCTATCCGGACATGATAGTGATACTTCACGGAAAACTAAAATCAAGCTAATTGAAGAGGGTATTTTCAGGTTATCATTGCGACTGGTCAATTTATAGGAGAGGGCACTATATAGGTGTACTTATTGTCTTTTTCTTGTTTATCCAAGCTCCTTTGAAAGTAAACTCTTTCAATAATCAGGTTAATGCCTATCCGATATGTGTTCTTAATTTGGGAACGAACATTGAACGTTTCCGGAAGGGAATAGTATGGACAGCTCTTGAAATTAATCGACTCTCCGGAAAAGATAATTAGTTATCAACGAATTGGGGTTCAGACGTTTATTATTAACAAAAATCACCAGAGCCTAAAATTTGTAATGTCCTAAATGCCTATAAATAATTTATTTAAGAGTCAGTTACCTTAAAATATTAGTGATTATAACCACTAATTTCTGTTCAGGTTAAACAGAATTTTACTTTGAAAATGATGCGTATAGCTCAAAAAAAAGTTATATTTGAGTAGGATTCATTTTTTTTCATTATTTGAAACGGATATCTGTCATATTTATTGTTTTATGCTACCTGGGAAGTTTGCAGGGTGGTATATTATCTTTTCATTATTGTGGTGGACATTTCAAATACATCACTGTAAACCGTATAGAAGAAAAACCCTCTTGCTGCCAGGGTGAAATGGAAGGAGAGGGATGCTGTAACAATGAGCAGGTATCTATAGATGTTGACGAACATCAACAATATATAAAGACTCCATTCTCTATCACACAACCGGAATTACCACTATTTACACATAACGAATACCTCGTACCGCAAATTATTCCACCGGTATTTAAGGTATTTGGAGTAAGCCATTCTCCCCCGTTGAGGGGCTCACCATTATTGTATATTCTTCATTGTGTTTTCTTGATTTGATATTGAGTTACTGGTAGCAAATAACTCGTGGCTGTTTATTGCCATGATGACTTTTTATTTTATTAACTCTAAATTTTTAATACAATGTTTACAAGAAGGATATACAATGTAATACTGTTGATTGCAGCTTTCGTTGCACCAATTTTAACTAACGCACAGACTCCGGTTGAGTTGCATATTAATCATAAATTAAGTGGTAACTCTTTTGCATTTAGCCAGGCTGCACAAAACGATCTTGGCAACAACTTTAATGTTACCCGGTTAGAATATTATATTTCCAGGATTAGCATTAAGCATGATGGTGGCATGGTGACCAATGTGCCTAATCATTATATCCTGGTTAATGGCAGCCAGAATGTCACGGATGCGCTGGGTTCTTATAATATTACCACTGTAGAGTCTGTTTCCTTTCATATAGGTGTCGATACCCCGATTAATCACGCAGACCCTACGTTGCAGCCATCGGGTCATCCGTTGGCGCCAAAATCACCCTCAATGCATTGGGGTTGGGCATCAGGCTATCGTTTTGTAGCTATTGAGGGTAAATCAGGTGCTTCATTGGGGCAAACCTATGAAATACACGCGCTTGGTGACCAACATTATTTTCAAACAACAGTGTCGGCCACAGGAGTGATGAAAAGTGGCAAGCTTATTATCGCACTTAATGCAGATTATACCCAAGCCTTAAAAGGTATAAATATCTCGTCGGGATTGATAGCACACGGTGACGGGACTGATGAAGCAAAACTGTTAGGCAATTTCAGGGATAATGTATTCTCTGCCGGCTCTCCTGTATCTGTTAGTAATATAAATACAGAAAATGCGGCCATCCGGATATATCCTAATCCTTCCGTAAACGGGGTAGTTTCAATTATGTTCGACAAGGTACATGAGGAAGCTGCAGTAACTGTAACAGATGTGCAGGGCAGAGTGGTGCTGTATGAAAGTAAACCGGCTGAAAAGCAAGTAGTACAGGTAAGGTTGCAATCGCAGGGGTTATACTTTGTAAAGGTGCAATATGCTGACGGCTACCATGCTAGCGGCAAGTTGCTGATACAATAGGTGTTATGAGACACTGTCTTATAATAACAGCCATATTTGTTGGCTTATCCTGCTATTCCTGTAAAAAAAAGGACGATGTTGTTCCTCCGCCGGAGGTATCGCTCACGCGTGCCCCGGCCGGATTTCCGCATATACCTTTTCCGGAGGATAATCCGTTTACGTTGCGCAAATGGGAGTTAGGTAAAAAGCTATTCAATGATAAAATGCTTTCAGTTGATTATTCTATCAGTTGCGCATCTTGTCACAAGACATCTTTGGCTTTTAGTGACGACCAGGCTGTGAGTTTGGGTGCGGGTGGGATAGCCGGGCGTAGAAATGCGCCGACATTGGCGAATGTAGCGTATCATCCTTACTATACCCGGGAGGGTGGTGTACCTACATTAGAGATGCAAATATTGGTCCCAATCCAGGAGCATGATGAATTCAATTTCAATATTGTGGAGATAGCTGAACGGATGAAGCAGGTGCCCGAATATGTAAACATGAGCCGGGAGGTTTTTAACAGGGAGCCAGACCCCTATGTTATAACCCGTGCCATTGCCACATTTGAACGCACTTTGATTAGTGGCAACAGCGCTTATGACAAGTATATTAACCAAGGGGCTGGTGCGACCGGGTTTACCGAGGCTGCTAAAAGAGGGATGAACCTGTTTTTTAGTGAGCGTACACAATGCGCAGGTTGTCATTCAGGCTTTGATTTTTCTAACTACAGTTTTGAGAACAATGGGTTACATGAGGTGTATAAGGATATGGGCAGGCGAAGGTTTACCGGTAAACCGGAAGACAACGCCTTGTTTAAAGTTCCTACACTGAGGAATATAGCTCTGACTCCACCATATATGCATGATGGCTCCATACGGACATTGGAAGATGTGGTAACACATTATAACCAGGGTGGTAAAAATCATCCTAACAAAAGCGTAAAAATTAAACCATTGGGTTTGTCTCAACAAGAACAAAAAGACCTGCTGGCATTTTTACGTTCACTCACAGATATAGAATTTATTGCAAACAAAAATTTTTACAATGAAACACAATAAATATATTATAACGATATCTACTGCATTTGTTATACTGTTCCTCTCTTATTGTAAGAAAGACTCGAAACTTGTTACACAAGAGAGTGCTACCTACAATGC
>CALEZD010000111.1 GCA_937928385.1 uncultured Bacteroidota bacterium | reverse complement strand
TTTAAAATCCCCCAACACTAAAAATGTTGGGGGATTTTTGCTTTTAGGAAATGTTCACCTCTTAAGTACTCAATCCGGCAAAAGAATACAATTCTTCCATTATGCAACGATGCATATTTGCGGTTTTTAATGTATATTGTTGGTAACGCAATCCAATATTATGGCAGGAAAAAATGATTTAGACTTTACCTACACTACCATCGATAAGATTTTCCGCCTGAGCATGGGCGAGACCGGGGACTACAGTGGCGCCAAATACGATGGCGATTTTTCGATGACACTGGAAGAAGCCCAGAAGGCAAAACACAAATTCATAGCAGACAGCCTGAATATACGCGAGGGTAGCAGGGTGCTGGATATGGCATGTGGCTGGGGCCCTTTCTCAAACTATATAACCAAAGAACGCGGTGCTACAAGCATTGGCCTCACATTGTCAGAAGGACAGGCAGAAGCCTGCAGGCAAAACGGCCTTAATGTACTGGTGCAGGATTGTCGCTACGTAAAGCCCGAAGACTACGGGACTTTTGACGCTATTACCTGTATAGGTGGCCTGGAGCATTTTTGCTCGGTAGAAGAATGGCAGGCAGGCAAGCAGGAAGAAGTGTACCGCAACTTTTTCGATACGCTGTATAATCTTTTACCTGTTGGCGGCAGGTTTTATATGCAAACCATGACCTTTAGTAAGAACATGATAGAGTGGGAGGATTTTGATATCAATGCAGAACCGGGTTCAGCCGCACATGTATGTGCATTGATGGTCAAACAGTTTCCCGGCTCGTGGCTGCCCTACGGCCCCGAGATGGTAATACGTAATGCAGAGCCCAAATTCAAACTGATATCGCAAAGCAGTGGCCGGCTAGATTATATAGAGACGATTGGCCAGTGGCGCAAAAAGTTCAGGAAGTTTAATCTGCGTAAGTACCTATTGTTTGCATCGCTTATTCCTAAATACCTCACTGACAAGGAGTTCAGGCACCAGGTGGCTATATTCCGTATCAGCCCCAACAGGGTATGTTTTGAGAAAGAGATAATGGACCATTACCGCCTGGTGTTTGAGAAAGTATAGGAACTACATGCAGCCATCCTGCCGGGTAACCTGCAGACGGGTAATATCAAAGCCTTTGGCCTTTGCCCGGTCCACTATCTGTTGGTACAGTTCTTTATCCACCTGTGGTGTGCGGCTCAGTATCCACAGGTAGTCGCGGTTGGGGTGGCCCACTACGGCATAGCTATAATCATCCGCCAGGTCTATAATCCAATATTTTCCGCTGAAGGGCCAGAAGAATGATACCTTCAGTTTGGCGTTGGTTGCTTTATCTGTTACCCACGCTTTGCCTGTAGCTATTTTCTTTTTGCCGTTGGCATCGCAACTGTTGGTAACACGCACTTTACCATTGTCCATCAGTTCATATTCTGCTATTGTGCAACTGCAACCCTTTTGGAAAGACTGAGGAAATGAGGCAATCTCGTACCACCTTCCCATATATCTTTGTACATCTACTTTGGGTACTGTTTCCAGTTCTTTCATATTGCCGCACGCATTTAAAAGTACGATAGCCAGAAAAGCTGTGAGGTATCTCATACTATATCTAACAATGATTTTCATAAACTGTTGTTAAGTTAGCTGATTGACAGGACAATAGAAATGATGTAGATCATTCCTGCTATTTATCTTTACCTAAAATATACTACAAGATGCAACCTCCACTATCGGCTGAATACCGGCCATATTTTCAACGCTATATTGATTTGGTTCCACAGGGGGATATTATTGATGTGCTGAAGCAACAGGCGAAAGAAGTTACGGATTTCTTTACAACTTTGCCGGCAGATATACATGATTACCGCTATGCAGATGGTAAATGGAGTATTAAACAAGTGCTGTTGCATATAACAGATACAGAGCGGGTAATGAGCTATCGCGCACTGGTGGCGGCCCGTGGCGACATGGGTGCCATACTAAGTAGCATGGACGAAAACCTGTACGCTGAAAATGCCCCCTATACAGGCAGAACTATGGATGATATACTGGAGGAATTCGCTGCTGTGAGAGCAGCTACCTTGCACCTGCTGGCCAATATTACGGAGCAGCAGAGTGTACAGCGGGCAAATAATTCTGATGGGACTTATTTTACAACAAGGGCACTGGCATATATTATAGCCGGCCATTTGCTCCACCATATACAGGTAATAAAAGACAGGTACCTGTAATATTGCCCAATGTACAATATGACCGTGTTTTGTGGATTGACTGTTAATTGATGTGGATAACCATTTGTATAGTTCAGGATATAAAGTGCATATAAATAAATGAAAATCAATATTTTGAATAAGTTATATGAAGTGATGGGTTAAAAGAGGCCAGGTTAATATACATGTGTGTTAATCGTACTATTGTGAGTATAATTGATGCAATTAATTGATAATCAATGTTATAAATTCTTACACAAAAAGAGGTATAAATGTGGATTATCCGTTGTTAACTTGGTTAGCATAGTTCACTTCTATCAACGAGCTTTGTATGTATACTTAACGGTAAGATTATTAATACTTTACACCGGAAAAAGTATCAACTTCGTCTTCTCTTTCCTCTATATGTATGTATCAAGCTACCCTTCGCGGGTAGCTTCTTTTTTATGCTGGCTGGAAGGTGGTGGTTCGGTTGGCAAGCTGCATGGCACGCAAATAGTCTTTTACGCAACGGCTGATGATTTTTTTACAACCCCGGGTAAGCTTTGGGGATGAGTAGCCTTTGTTCTCTTTGTAGTCGTCACGTATCCAGGTAGCACGGTTGATGAGCTCATTGTTGAAAGACGCTACACGTGCACTGATTTCAGTAAAGGACAGCGGGACTTCCCGGAGGGATGCTTCTTCATATAACTGCTCTATACAGTCGCCTGTATAGGTGTTGGCCATATCTTCGTATAGTTTCAGGAATTCGGCCCCATATATGCGGTTGCTAAATAGCTCAAGTATCTTAGGGTGCATATCTCTCTCTTACTTATGTATAAGTCGAAGATATGTAATTATTGTGTATAACCCAATAGCAGGGAGCTATTCCTTGCCTTTTTCCAATGTGAAGCCGAAAGAAGAGCCCACCCCTACCTTACTGCGAACGGTTACGGTTTGCCCATGTGCTTCAACTATATGTTTGACTATGGCCAGCCCAAGGCCGGTGCCGCCAATATGCCTGCTACGACTGCGGTCGGCACGGTAAAAGCGCTCAAATATACGTGGAAGATGCTCTTCGGCTATGCCCGGCCCGTTGTCAGACACTTCTATATATATATTCCTTTCGTCCATTTCGTAACAGCCGCAGGTCACCTGTCCGCCCTCATTTCCGTATTTGATGGCATTTTCCACCAGGTTAGTCAGTACCTGCCTTATTTTGGGCTTGTCGGCATATACGGTCAGGGGACGTTCAGTGCCTTTCTTTAATAAGAGCTGCATCTCTTTTTCCTGGGCACGGAGGGTCATTTCTTCATACACGTCTTTTATCAGGTCCTGTATTACGAATGACTCCTGTATAATCGGAATCCTTCCAGATTCCAGCTTGGATATTTCATCCAGGTCATCTACCAGGTTCACCAGCCTGTCTATCCCTTTGGCAGCATTGTTCAGGAATTTCATATTCACATTATTATCGTGAATAGCACCGCCTGCTAAAGTGTCTACATAGCCCTGTACAGCGAAGATGGGTGTGCGTAATTCGTGCGCCAGGTTCATCAGGAATTCTTTGCGGAACTGCTCGTTGGCACGCAGCATTTCTATCTCGTCTTTTTTCTGTGTAGCCCATTTCTGCACATCCATATTCACCTCTTCCAGCGACTTTTGCGGCAATATATTTTCGTAAAAGAATTCTTCTTTTTTAGTAGCCTTGGTCTGGTAGATGAATTTGTATATCAGCTTTATTTTCCTGTAGATGAAGTGCTGCAGGGTATAGTTGTATATCCAGTAAATGATGATAAATGTGGTAACGAATACTATGATGGGTATATGCCACATACCCCATGCCAGGAACAGGCTCATCGCGGCATTGACTGTTGATATAATCAACGCCGTAATGGTGGATAACAGCCTTGGGGAGGCATTTTTGGTATCGAGGAATGACATAGTTATTTAAAACTACACCATTTCAAATTTATATCCTACGCCTTTTACGGTGGTAATCAGGTCAATGCCTATCTTCTGGCGTATCTTACGTATGTGTACGTCTATGGTACGGTCGCCCACTATTACATCTGTACCCCACACGCGCTGCAAAATCTCGTTGCGCAGGAATACACGTCCGGGTTTGGATGCTAATAACTGTAACAGCTCAAACTCTTTTTTCGCAAGTAGTATTTCTCTGCCCTGGTAGGTAACTGTAAACTTGGTCTTATTGATTTCAAGGTCGCCGAAGGTGAGTTTTTGTTCCTTGTCCTCGTCTGGCCGGGTACGCCTTAGGGCTGCTGCAATACGTGTCAGCAATAGTTCGGGCTTGATGGGTTTGGCTATATAATCATCTGCACCGAGGTTCAGCCCCTCAATCTCTGATTTCTCATCGCTGAGTGCTGTCAGGAAGATAATAGCAATACTTTCGAAGCCGGGTGTCTGCCTCAGCTCTCGTATGGTCTGCATACCGTCTTTATTCGGCATCATCACATCCAGCAATATGAGGTCGGGCTTGAATTCTTTGGCTTTTCTTATAGCCTCTATACCATCTGCAGCCGTGGCTGTCTGGTAACCCTTACTCTTCAGGTTGTAGCTGATAAATTCAACTATATCCGGTTCATCATCTACTACCAATATTTTCCCAAGAAAATCCATATAAAGCTCTGAAATCCGACGCAATATTATGACAGCAAATGTGAACTGTAAAGGAATGGTGCATTATCTTATTGTTAAGCCATTCTTTTACGGGATTTCATTACTGTGTAATAACTAATATATTACCTCAACGTAACGTTGCCTGAGCCTACCTTAAAGCCTCCCTGGTATATCTCAATCCTGTAATCGCCGGTCTTATAATCGCTGTCCTGGTTCCAGTCTACCACTACATCGCTTATTTTGTTGTTTTTCTGCACTTCTATCAGCTTCGATAAAGTATAGTTGATAGATGAACCATCGTCGAGCGCGGTGACACCGGAGCCATAAGCAGCATTGCTTAGTACAGTGCCTTCGGGCCCTGTAATACGCAGGAAGAATTCTGTAACACTGGTTTCTTTAATCCTGTTTTCATCTATATCAAACATGATGCGCATTACATCAACACGCTTGGCCTTTTGCGTTTCACTAACTTTTTTACCACCCCTTTTGATGTCAATTGGTGTCATACGAATGTTGGATACGTGTAGTATAGAACCCAGTTTGGCCAGTTGTTCCCTTTCAGCATCCAGTGCATCACGCTCTTCCAGCAACATGTCTTTTTCTACACCCAGGCGTTCGTTATCGCTCTCCAGGTTGGCTATGCGTTCTTCATAAGTCTGTACTTTGCTGTTTAGCAGGTTGATGAGCCTTTTGGCTTTACCCAGTTCTGCAGCCGTTGCGTTTTTATTTTTGATAATCGCATCAATCTGGCTGCGGAGCTTAGCTATTTCGCCGTCTTTATCGCCCAGCAGGTTTTGCATCTGGTTGTTTTTCGACACCAGGTCGTCCAGACGGACAAGCGCGGCATTATAATCAGCCTCAACCGATTTACGTGAAGAGTCAGAGAAGTTAAACTCTGCCTGTACCTGGTCGCGTTGTTCGGTTACTTTATTTTTGGTTACAATGAAGTATATGTTGGATATAAGCAGCAATACGATTATCGCCCAATATATTTTGGTATTGTCGCGTTTTGGCTGCTGAGGTTGTTGAGGTTGCTGCTCGCTTTGTGCGGGTTGATTCAATTCCTGGCTCATATAAATAAACTGATTTGTTTACAAACGTACAAGAAAAATACTCTTTTTCGGGCATGATACAAATAGATTAACAAGGGATAAGTCATAATTGTTATACTGCGGAAAAAATATGTATCATTACAAACGGAAATTTTAACGTTTTTACAGCCATGCAACACCACCAGCACATCATGTTTATGGATATAGAAACCGTGCCATTGGTACGGGAGTATGGTTCATTGTCGGAAAGGATGCAACAGGAGTGGGAGAAGAAAAGCAAATTTCTGAAACGCGATGCCGATACAGATGCCAGCTATGCTCAACTGTTTTGCGACAGGGCAGGGGTGTTTTCTGAATTTGCTAAAGTGGTATGCATCGGCTTCGGCAGCTTGCACCATACCGACGGGCACTGGCGTATGCGCCTGAAGACGATAGCGATGGATGATGAGCAGAAGCTGCTGGCGGAGTTTGCTGACGTGGTAACAAGATTTATGGCGTACAACTCGCAAATGGTTTTTTGCGGGCATAATATCAAAGAGTTTGATATCCCTTTCTTATGCAGGCGAATGATGATAAACGGGGTGCCGTTACCACCTGTGATGAACCTGGGCGGTAAAAAGCCATGGGAAAACCCGCATATTGATACGCTGGAAATGTGGAAGTTTGGCGATTATAAAAACTATACATCGCTGGCCTTGCTGGCAGAAGTATTAGGCATACCTTCGCCCAAAGATGATATAGATGGGAGTATGGTGGCGGATGTATATTATAAGCAGAATGACCTGCCGCGTATTGCCAGGTATTGCCTGCAGGATGTAGCGACATCCGCCAGGGTGTACCTGAAACTGAAAGGAGAGGCCCCCGATTTTGAAACTGTATTTGTGGACGAGTAATTATGGTAGCTGATTTTAAGAAAATTATCCAGTCGTTAGAGAAGAGGGAATTTGTGCCTGTGTACTTGGTAGATGGTGAGGAACCTTTTTACATAGATATGCTCACTGAGTATTTTGAAGACAAGATACTGCAGCCACATGAGCGCGATTTTAACCTGATGGTACTGTATGGCAAAGATGTAGAGTGGGCGGACGTGGTAAACGCCTGCAGACGCTTTCCCATGTTTGCCGAACGCCAGGTGGTGATACTGAAAGATGCCGCACAAATGCGCACGCTGAACGAGTTGGTGGGCTATATTGAGAATCCTGCACCTACCACTGTATTCCTGATAGAGCACCGTTTCAAAAAAGTAGATGGCAGGGGTAAATTGGTGAAGGTTGCAAAAGAAAAAGGACATTATTTCACTTCGGACAAAATAAAAGACGAGCAGGTGCCGGGCTGGATACAGGCGTATGGCAAAGAAACGGGTTTTGCGGTAGGGGAG
Source organism: uncultured Bacteroidota bacterium (assembly GCA_937928385.1). Taxonomy (GTDB): domain Bacteria; phylum Bacteroidota; class Bacteroidia; order Chitinophagales; family Chitinophagaceae; genus UBA5543. The sequence goes on along the minus strand of CALEZD010000111.1, from coordinate 13,548 downwards.
CGGGAATCACAGATACTGGCCACATTCCTGGGCAACGACCTGCAAAAGATAGCCAATGAAATAGCCAAAGTACGTATCAATGTGCCTGAGGAAAAAGCTTTGACAGCAGAGATGATACAGAAGTACATCGGCATCAGCCGGGAGTATAATGTATTTGAATTTCCTGAAACACTCACGAATGGCGATAAGGACAAGCTGTACAGGATGCTGGCTTATTTCATTGCCAATCCCAAGTCATCGCCCATGCCGTTGTTGATAGGTTCTTTTTACAGTCATTTTTCCAAGCTTTACCAGGGCTGTTTCCTGGCGGGCAAACCTGAAAAAGATGCGGCAGCGGCCTTGGGTACCTTCCCTGGTAGGGCGAGGCAAATCATCGCTACCGCACAAAAGTACTCGTCGCACAGGATAGAGGCCTGCCTGATGCTGATAGGCAAGTACAGTACCAAGGCTGTAGGTGTAAACAGCAATACCGATGACAGGGAACTGCTGAAGGAAATGATTGGGAAAATGGAACTGGCGTTGAGTTAGACCCCTAATACCTCTTTTGCCGCTAACTCATCATTTTTCAATTGCGCCTTTAGTTCGTCCAGCGAGTTGAATTTCTGTTCATCGCGCAGGCGGGCTACAAATACTATTTCCATTTCTTCGCCATATACATCGGCTGAAAAATCAAAAATATGTGCTTCGATATGTAAGGTGTGTTCAGTACTCACGGTAGGCCTGTAGCCTATGTTCAGCATGGCATTATAAGTTTGGCCGTTGTACAGTACGCGTATCGCATAAACACCATTGGCAGGTATTAACTGTTCGTTGTGCGCGGGCATGATGTTGGCGGTTGGGTAGCCAATACGCCTGCCCAGTTGCGCGCCTTTTTGCACTCTTCCTGCCAGTGTATAATTCCTGCCCAGCATCTGTGCGGCTTCTTCCACCTGGCCTGCGGCAATAGCATTTCTTACTTTGGTAGAGCTGACCGCTGCTTCGTCTATCAGTTGCGCGGGTATTTCCACAACGTCAAAGTTATATTCGGTCTGCATGTCCTTCAGCAGGTGTATGTTACCCTTACGGTCGTGACCAAAGTGGTGGTCGTAGCCTATGATAATAGCGCCGGGTTGGAAAGTTTTGACCAGGAAGTCAGCTATATATTCTTTAGCCGACAATGCTGCAAACTCCTTTGTAAATGGTACCACCACGACATGCTGTATGCCGGTTTCGAGTACTAATTGCAGTTTCTTATCCAGCGGGGTCAGTATATGTATGGGCTGGTCAGGGAAGATGAGCTTGCGCGGATGTGGTTCAAATGTCAGTAACACACTCTCACCGCCTATAGCTTTCGCATGTTCGCTTACTTTTTTCAATATAACCTTATGCCCCTGGTGTACACCATCGAAGGTGCCGATAGTAATAACGGGATTGAGAAATGCCGGTAAGTCGCTGATGGAATAATATATTGCCATGTATCAAAAAACGCGATAAAGATAACTAAATATGGACTTACTTTGTTTTTATATACACGCCACTGACATGCGCCCCATTACCAAACCCGCAATCCATTTTCCCGTCAGCATAGTTGACTACAGCGAAGCCATTGTAAAAACGGATGTTTATAACGCATGCGCCGAACGTGTTTGATTCATATAGGGCTGTATTACCCGTAAGCGGCAACTCTGTTGCATCGAGCATAGCCAGGTTGCGCGCAGGTGCGGCCGATACATTATCGAAAGCAACTACTATGGTACTCATTTTTTTTGACACGGTCATATATCCCAATGCACCTGTTTTGCCATAGCTGTACACATAACGCCCGGATATATCACCCTTTATCTCTATGGGCGGAATAGTAACAGCAGTATCGGTACGCATGAGTGATGTATTATATTGTTCATCGCCGGTAGGGGACGTCCACCTGCCCTCAGCACCGTGTTCATCAGGACGCAATTCCCATATACCTGATATATCACCGTCGGGCCATATTTCCAGTATGCGGTATAGGCCATCCTGTATGGTGCCAATGAGCTGAATAGGTTTTGCAGGTTTGTTTTCGGTATAGAAAAGGCTCCCGGTCAAAACATCCCCGTCTTCTTTGTACCACATCAGCACGGGGTATTTGCCATCCAGGTTGCCCTGCCATGCAAATATATGGCTCACCGTGTCTTTCTTCACCTGTACTATATATGTCTTTTCGTTTGTATTACTGCTGCTCTGCGCATCACCCGCATCGGTTGCGTTGCAGGCATGCAGGCCAACAGACAGTGCAAAGACGATATATATATAAGCGCGCATCGGTGATGTTGTTATGAGGCGTCCGGATTGTTGACACTGAGCATTATTTCATACAACCTGTACACATCCTCAAAGGTATTGTAGAGCGGTACAGGTGCGATGCGTATCACATTCGGTTCGCGCCAGTCAGCTATCACACCATTTTTCGTCAGTGCATCAAATACTTCCCTGCCTTTCTCTGCAAATAGCATGGATAACTGGCACCCCCTGCGTGCAGGGTCTGATGGGGTAATGATTTCAAAAGAAAGGTGCTTAATCTGCTTCAGCAGGAACTCTGCATAGGCGGTAAGTTGCTCGCTTTTTTCGCGCAGGGCCTTGATACCCACTTTGTCAAATATATCGAGCGATGCATTGTGGGCAACCATATTAAACACAGGGGCGTTACTCATTTGCCAGCTTCCGGCATTGTGCTGAGGAATAAAGCCCTTACGCATTTTGAAACGGTCTTTTTCATCATTGCCCCACCAGCCTCCAAGCCTGAATATTTCCGGATTGCTGCAATGTTTTTCGTGCACGAATATGCCACCCACGCCGCCGGGGCCTGAGTTGAGGTATTTGTATGAGCACCAGCAGGCGAAGTCCACATCCCAGTTGTGCAACTGCATGGGTATATTACCGGCTGCATGTGCCAGGTCATAGCCGGCATAGGCGCCCGCCTTATGAGCTGCCGCGGTGATTTGTTGCAAGTTGAAGTATTGGCCGGTATAATAGTTCACCCCGCCAAACATTACTAAAGCCAGGCTATCGCCGGCTTCTTCAATAGCTTTCAGTATGTCTTCTTCTTCTATGATATGCTTTCCTGGTTTAGGTGCTATTTCTATGATGGCATCAGCAGGGTCGTAGCCATGCATGCGCACTTGTGTCTCCACCGCATATTGGTCGCTGGGGAATGCCCCGGCTTCCATCATTATTTTATACCTGTTGCCTTCCGGACGGTAAAATGATATCATCAGCAGGTGCAGGTTTACTGTAAGGGTATTGGTGGCTACTACTTCCTCTTTTTTAGCCCCTACCAGTTTTGCCAGTCTTTCAGAAAAAATATGATGGTAGGAGAACCAGGGGTTTGAAGCCTGGAAATGGCCTTCTACACCATACTTTGCCCAGTCTTTCAGTTCCTGTTGCATCAGGTATTCCACACTACGGGGCTGCAGGCCCAGCGAGTTGCCGCACATATATACCACATCTTCCCCCTCGTGCTGCGGAAAATGGAAACGCGTGCGAAAAGAGTATAATGTGTCCACCTGGTCCATATCCTGCGCATAGGCCAGTGTGGCCTCATAGTTCATGTTCATCATAATTATTTGGGCAAAAGTAATCAATAGAGGCTGTTTTTTTGAACAGGGAGGGTCTGTTAAAATAATCACAAGAGTATAGGGAGTTGAACAAATGTGGATGTTGTTGGTTATACACTCAGAACAAAACACAGAAAATATGAAAAAGCTATTGTTATTTTTTAGTACAGCTATGCTGATATTTTCGACCAATGCAGTGCAGGCGCAAAAAGGCGCAATAGGCCTGCGTGCTACGCCCGATGGTGGCGGTTTTACAGGTAAAGCATATATGAGCAAGTACCTGGCTTTTGAAGGACAATTGAACTTTGGCGGACTATTAAGCCTGCCCGGTGAAAGTTTCACTGCTGTTGCGCTGCTGGAGGCCCACATACCTTTGCCTGACCCTTCGTGGAGGCTTATATTCGGCGGTGGCTTGCACGGTGGTGTATGGGACAATGGCCGCTGGTACCACCACAGGGATGAGCTGTGGATAGATGACCGTGCCCAGCCAATATTTGGTGTAGATGCCATAGGTGGTGTAGAATATATATTTAAAAATATACCGCTGGGCTTGAGTGCTGATATAAAACCAGCCGTCAACTTTACAGGCAGTGGGCCGGAATTTTTCAATCATAATGTATTCGGCTTGTCAGCAAGATATGTTTTCAGATAGTGTGTTTGTGGTTCAGTGTTGTTGATTTCTGAATATTGGCGCCATGCGGTAAGCATGGCGCCATCGCTTTGTACAAAAAGAATTGCTATTTTTGGTTCAAATTGATATTCAATGAAAAAAGGTACAATCGCATTAGTTGTCATTTTAGGGTTATTATTGATAGGCGGATGCCAGGCCTGTAATTTACAGAAAACATTGGTTGCTGCCGATGAAGAGGTGAAAAGCAAATGGGGAGAAGTGGAGAACCAGTACCAACGCCGTTCGGACCTGGTACCCAACCTTGTAGCCACTGTAAAAGGCGCAGCAGATTTTGAAAAAACAACATTGACACAAGTAATAGAAGCCCGCGCCAAGGCTACCTCTATGCGTATTGACCCGGACGACCTGACACCTGAAAAACTACAACAGTTTCAACAGGCACAGGGGCAACTGAGCCAGGCGCTGGGCAGGCTGATGGTAGTAAGCGAACAATACCCGGAACTGAAAGCCAACCAGAACTTCCTGGCGCTGCAAGACCAGTTGGAAGGAACGGAAAACCGAATTACAGTGGCACGCAAGAATTTTAATGAAAGCGTAAAAGTCTATAATGTTTCTGTACGCCAGTTCCCTAACAATATTCTGGCCGGTATGTTAGGTTTCCAGAAGAAAGGCATGTTTGAAGCGGAGGCAGGTGCTGACAAAGCCCCTAAAGTTGAATTCTAAAAAATAATCACTGATGAGCTTATTTGATAAAAATAAGCTGCCGCTGAGTAAAGAAGAGCAGGAAAAAGTGGTGGCAGCCATACAAAACGCGGAAAAAAACACTACCGGGGAAATCAGAGTTTATGTGGAGCCGCATTGCAGCTATGTGGATGCCATGGACCGTGCGAGAGAAGTGTTTGAAGAGTTGGGTATGACACAGACAGAGCGCCGCAATGCTGTACTGATATATATGGCCCATGCAGACCACCAGTTTGCGATATTGGGCGATAAGGAAATTTACGAGCAGGCAGGCGGTGCTGAATTCTGGAAACATGCCGCACATGTTTTTAGGGAACATTTGCGCAAAGGAGAAATGGCGGAAGGCTTTGTGGAATGTGTCAACGAATTGGGCAGTGCATTGGCCAGGCATTTTCCCCACGATCCCGCAGTGCATAGAAATGAATTGCCTGACGAAATCATATTTGGTAAATAAACTGATATAAAAACCAAAGGAGAAGATTTGTTACGTTACCTGGGTACTATAGTTTTTGTTCTATGTTCATTATTCGCTTTTGCGGGGGATGGGGATTTTCCACCAAAGCCAAAACCGCCAAGGTTGGTAAATGACCTGGCGGGTATGATGAATGCGGAAGAAGTAGCCAGGCTGGAGGCAAAACTACTGGAGTACGAAAAAACATCTTCTACACAGATAACTGTTATTACTATAAAAAACCTGGGAGGATATGACGTAGCTCAATATGCCATAGAGCTGGGCAACCGCTGGGGGGTAGGACACAAGGGCAAAGATAATGGCGTAGTGATATTGGCTTCAAAAGACGACCGCAAGGTAAATATATCTACCGGTTACGGACTCGAAGGCGCATTGACGGATATTACCAGCGGGCGCATCATCCGCAACGAAATAGTGCCTGAATTTAAGAATGGTAATTTCTACAAAGGCTTTGATAAAGCAGCAGATGCGATAATCGCTGCGACAAAAGGTGAGTACAAAGCGGAAGAAGATTACCATCATGGTAAGAAGAAAGTTCCCGCTATTGTAACCATTTTTATAATCCTGGGTATTATCCTCATTGTCTGGGCCATCAGCAAAGGTGGCGGCGGCGGTGGTGGCGGATATATGAGCGGCCGCGGTGCAGGTGATATTGCTACAGGTATGCTGCTGGGGCATCTATTGGGTGGTGGCCGCCACAGTGGTGGTGGCTTCGGCGGTGGTTTTGGTGGTGGCGGCAGTGGTGGCTTCGGTGGTTTTGGCGGAGGTAGCTTTGGTGGTGGCGGCGCCAGTGGAAGCTGGTAATTTGCTGTATTCTGCCCGGTTATTTGCTGATTTCGCCCGCTTATTAAATACCCGATTGTTATGTACGCTATAACAGATATTATATAGTATATTTACTATATGCGATACGTTCATACTTATTTCCTGTTTTTTATTCATTTTTTATGTGCCTATAGTGTACAGGCAAATGAAAGTAATAACCTTGCTTTTATTGAGAATGTTGGACAGGTAACCGACCAGTACGGCAACTATCGCAGTGATATTAGCTTCAAATTATCGGCAGGCGGAGTAACCATGTTTATCGGGCAGGGGGGTATCCTCTATCAATGGAATAAAACAACACAAGAAAATGCCGCTACTAACAGAATGTTATTACCCGGTGAGGATGCCAACATCAATTTTACGACTGAATACTGCAGGCTGGAGATGGAATTGGTAGGAGCGAACAAAAAAGTGTTTCCGGTTGCAAGTGGTCAGTTGGCTTATTATGAAAATTATTTATTGCCCGGTAATGATGAGTTGTTGACTGCATATACATATACTACTATCACTTATAAAAACATATACCCCAATATTGACTGGATTATTTATACCAAGGCAAATGAATTAGTTAAATACGATTTCATTGTTCACCCCGGTGGCAAAGTGAGTGATATACAAATCAGTTACAAGGGGGCAAAAAATATTGAAATAGTTGAACGGGCGTTGAAGGCAAGCACAATACTGGGCAGCATTACAGAACCCGCACCATATACCTATGATGCTGTAACTAAAAAAGTATTACCCTCGAAATATGTATTGAATGATGGAACAATCACCTTTGATATTCCACCCCATGACGGAACGATAGTAATAGACCCGATACTGGAATGGGCAACATACTACGGTGGCAGCGATTATGAGTTTGCACAAGGCGTTACAACAGACCCGTCAGGTAATATATACATGGGTGGCTGGTGCCGCAGCAGTAATAATATTGCAACTACCGGTGCATATATCGGTACACTCCCCGGCGTATTTGCAAACGATTATTTCAATGGTTTCCTTGTGAAATTTAACCTGGAGGGTCAGAGGATTTGGGGTACATACCTGCCGGGAAATGTAAGTGATGTGACATGCGATCCCATAGGGAATGTATATGTAACGGGAGGTATAGACAGCGTAGTAGGATTTGCAACTACAGGTGCTCATCAAACAAGCTATTTGGGACGCAGCACAACAACGTCACATAATCACGGTGACGCCTACCTGATAAAATTTAATGGGAATGGACAGAGACTCTGGTCCACTTTTTACGGCGGCAGCAACAATGATCATGGTGCATCTGTAGCATGTGATGCAGCAGGCAATGTTTACCTTGGCGGTGCAACCCAGAGCACAAGTAATATTGCTACAACAGGTGCATTCAAAACTGTATATCCTACTTCGAATCTCACACCTTATCCATATCCGTGGGGGCAGGTAGGGTTTCTTGCAAAATTTAACCAGGGTGGAACCAGGCAATGGTGCACGTATTTCCCGGGTCATGTAGCAGATATAGAAATTGATATTAACGGCAGCGTCTTAATAGCAGGTACGACCTGGCAGGACACAGGAGTTGCCACCAACGGCACACATAAGACTACTCATTCATATTACTCGGGAGGGGCTCTTTTTGATAGTTATATAGCGAAATTCAGTAGCAATGGCGTGCGGATTTGGGGTACATATTTTGGGGCATCCAATTTTGATTTGCTATATGCCATAGAAGCAGACAGCGCAGGTAGTATTTACGTAAGCGGCCAAACCAACAGCACTTCTGGTATAGCTACTACCGGTGCGCACCAGACTTCAAATGCAGGCGGCTATGATGCATTTCTTGCAAAATTCAATACAAATGGTATTCAGGTGTGGTGTACTTATATGGGCGGGACAGGAAATGAGTATGCTGTTGGGCTGACAGTGACAACTCAGAACCGGATATTTGTTACTGGTGCCACGAGTAGTAATAGCGGATTTACAACATCCGGGGCATACAAAACTACCTACTCCGGAAACCACGACGACTTTATTTGCGAATTTGATTCTTCCGGTACAAGGCTTTATGGTACGTACTACGGTGGTACCAATGAGGAATATATTTGGAACTCAACCTTGTTGGGTTCGCAATACGTACAGGGTGGTGACCCTGTGTGTTATAGCCCCACAGGCAGACTGCATTTTGCCAGTACTACTAAGAGTACTTCTGGCATAGCCACAACAGGAGCGCATCAAACTACACATGGCGGTGGTACAAATACCAATGATGGGTATTTAGCTACCTTTATAGTGGATACCCTGGTGAATATTACCTGGGTGAGTGATACTTCTTTTTGTCCTGGTGATACATTTAAAGTTGCATACGAAGTTACCTATCCTTTCAAGCCCGGTAATATGTTCAAGGTGCAAATGTCTAATGATTCAGGTAACTTCTCCAGCCCTGATTCTATAGGTGCGAAATCAGCAATGTCTAATGATACAATCACCTGTATCATACCGGTTTCAGCTACTTCAGGGAGTGGTTACAGGTTGCGTATATTAGCTACCAAACCCGTACGCACTTCACCACCAAGCATAGACAGTCTTCACATCTACACCCCGCCCATACTCACCGCCACCAACAATACGCCAATATGTAAAGGTGACACTATTGAACTGGACGTAACAGCTTCTTATACTACAGGTGTCAGCTTTTCCTGGACAGGTCCGGGGTCATTCACAGGCGCAGGACAAACGCCTGTTCGTTTAAATGCTGCGCATGCTGATACAGGAGATTATATAGTAACAGCCAACAATTCAGGTTGCACCAGTAAGGACACTACACATGTATCCTTATACCCTGACCCTGCAACACCAACGGTATCGAGCAACAGCCCGGTATGTCCGGGCGCTACTATCAATTTAACTGCCGGTAGTGCCACATCTGGTGTTACTTATTCGTGGACAGGGCCGGGGAGTTTTTCATCAAATGCACAAAATCCTTCCATCAGCAATGCTAACAGCAGCCATGCCGGCACTTATTCTGTAACAGTTACTTCTCCGCAGGGTTGTGTTTCCGCACAGGGTACTACCAGTGTGCAGGTGTATATCACAACCGCTACGCCTGTTGCAGGCAGCAACAGTCCATTATGTTCGGGGCAGGATTTGCAGCTCACAGCATCAACCGTGTCAGGCGCAACGTATAACTGGCAAGGGCCAATAGGTTTTTCATCTACCACACAAAACCCCGGCATCAGCTACGTGAGCAAGAATATGGCGGGCAAGTATTACGTTACAGCCACAGTGAACGGCTGTACCTCTCCGGCAGATACGGTTAATGTAGTAGTGAACGATGGCCCGCAAATAGGTATTTACCCCAGCCCCGATGACAGTATATGCCCTGGTGGCAACCTGACATTCGTGGCAGTCACATCCAACACAGGCTCATCGCCCGCACAATATCAATGGCTGAAAAACGGGCAGCCCTTCAGTGGAGCCAACAGCGTGACCTTTAATACAGGTAACATTACCGGTGGTGACATTATACAATGTGTCCTCAGCTCTCAGGGAAATTGTAGTTCTGTAATCAGCGATACCAGCAGTGGTATTACGTTGAAAAATAAACCTGTATTTCAGCCCGCTGTTTCTATATCGGCCAGCCCCGGCACAGATATAGGCCCCTGGGTACTGGTGACATTTACTGCTGCTTATACAGGAGGTGGTAAGCAGCCACAATTTCAGTGGCTGCGCAATGGTAGTCCTGTGGTAGGTGCAACGGGGCCGGTATGGGGCACTACGGATTTATCAGATGGTGATAGTATCAGCGTGCGGCTGACCAGTAGCGATATGTGCGCCCAGCCTAAAGATGCATTCAGCAACAAATTGCGTATCAAAATCAACCTGTCAATAGCAAAGATTGATGGGAATGGCTGGCAGTTATACCCCAATCCGAATAATGGTAAGTTCATACTGAAAGGACATAGCAGTTCAGGCAACACACAACTGATACTATGCAATGTGGTGGGGCAGGTAATAGACAAACAGTTAACAGAGCTATCAACAGGAACTTCTGCCCTTCATCTGGACTACACAGGCAGGGTGGGTGCAGGTGTGTATTTCCTGCATGTATTGACTGATAAACAGCGGCACACTTTTAAAGTGACGATAGAATAACCCGGCATCAGTTAAGAGAGCTGTGTTGTATATTCCGTAGCATACGATTGTCTGATACAGAGAATAAAACGATACAGATGATACCCAGCACTATCAGCAGCGAATTTTCGAGATAAGCGGGTATAATCGAACCCGCCACTATAGCATGAGAGTCTTTTTCGATGTTGTGCCCTATACCGGCCTGTATTTTGCTCAATGCGTCCAGCCCTGTCATCATTTCATTGAAGTAACTATTCAACTGCCCGCTGTTCAAGCCGGGTTTTTTATTCCAGGTATTGGCCAGGGCTATATCGTATTGCCTGTTGTAATTATGCAGTGAGTGTTTAAGTTCAGCCCAATGCATACTTTCTTCCTCGGTCAGGTAGGTCTTTTCATAATCCTGCAACAGAGAGTTGATGGCGGCATCATGTAAAAGGTTTTTTTTCTGTAAGTGGGCTGAAGTATATTCTGCATAATGCTCCAGCAGTAACCTTTTCTTGTAAAAATGATTGCTCAGCTCATAAATATAGGTTGCCGGCATCAGCCTGTCCTGGTATATGGAGGATATGCTCTTATCTAAAGTGTTGAAATTATGCCGCTCGTATAAGTTGCCCAGCAGTATGGTTGTCATAATTAACAGTAATATAGCTGCAGCTTTCAGTTTATACCTTATGATATATGCCCATTTCATAGCCCACCTCCTGTATTGGTACAGTCTGAAATTACAAAAAGTATTACATATGAAATGCTAAAGATTGAGTGGCTTATATTTGAGTAGTTATGCCCTGTGTAGCACGGCTACTGCTTAATGATTTTTCCTGTAGAAGTACTCCCATCTTGTACTGCTTTGTGCACATACATTCGAGGCAGGTATAGGCTGATAGGTACACCTGTAGCCACCTTTATTATTTATTTAATTTATTGCTCATATATGCAACAAGTCATAGTGCCTTTTGTATATCATCTGTAGCCAAAATCTGGCTTTTACAGCAAATGAGTATAAGGGCATCATTATTTCAGGTAGAGTAGGGGTAACTGCTTGTGTGATTGTCTTATTAACAGTGATTTGTATCATATGGCTGATGCAGGTAGTTATATATTTTTACAAAAGTTACCTATGGGAGATTTTCAGAAATTAAACAAATTAGCTTTAATAACAGGCGCCACTGGCGGCATCGGGCTGTCTTTTGCTACTCATTTGGCGGCAGAAGGATATGACCTGGTGATTACGGGCCGCAATAGCCGGAAACTTAATGAAATAGCAGCCAACTTAAATGTAAATAATGCCGGAATTAATATAGACGCTATTCAGGCTGATCTCTCGTTGGCAGCAGATATTGCTAGTTTGGCGAAATATGCAGAACAACTGGAACACATAGATATGCTGGTGAATTGCGCAGGTTATGGTGAGCGATGCCTTTTCATAGACGAACCGGAACATGAAATACTGGATATGCTGAGTGTGCACATTACTGCCACGGTGCAACTGGTACATGCGGTATTACCCCGAATGGTAAAAAATCATAGCGGAGCCATTATTACTGTATCATCGCTGGCTGCTTTTGTGCCTGCACCCGGCTCCACCATATATGCATCGTCCAAGGCATTTCTTAATACATTTATGGAATCGCTGCATATGGAAGTGCATCAATATGGCATTAAAGTACAAAGCCTTTGCCCGGGGCCTACACATACCGATTTCCATAAGGGGGCGAGCCCGGCGCAATCGGTATCGGGTATAGATCTCTGGATGAAACCGGATGAAGTAGTTAATATCTCGTTGAGGGCGCTGGAAAATGACGAGGTAGTGTGTGTACCCGGCAGTATGAACAAAGTAATTAAAAATTTAACCTCTCTGCTGCCCCGTACGCCATACTACCGCCTGACTGAGAAATTAGCGAAGAAATACAGGCAGGAAGATGGCCTTGACAATCTACCTAATACCTCCGGCGAGCCTGCATGAGTTAATAATATTTTGCGATTGCGCAATACAAAGCTATTTTTGGCAGAGATTCCTGCTCATGATAGAAGTAAAAGACATTTACAAAAGTTTTGGCGATAAGGAAGTACTGAAGGGCGTATCTGCAAAAATGCTGCCGGGCAAAACCAATCTTATCATCGGTACCAGCGGTAGTGGCAAGACGGTGTTCATGAAATGTATGATAGGGCTGATAAAGCCTGATACGGGGGAGGTGCTGTATGAAGGTAAGAACCTGGGGACTATGGGGGAGGAAGAACTGAAGGAACTTCGCCAGAAAGTGGGTATGCTCTTCCAGGGCGGGGCGTTGTTTGACAGTATGACCGTAGCGCAGAACATCCGTTTCCCGCTGGATATGCTGACCAATATGCCGAAGGCTGAAAAATTTGACCGTGTAGATGAAGTGCTGGCCCGTGTAAATATGGAAGGCGTGAACAAAAAATACCCTGCTGAAATAAGCGGTGGTATGAAAAAACGTGTAGCACTGGCGCGTGCCATTGTAATGAACCCCAAATACCTTTTTTGCGACGAACCCAACTCAGGCCTCGACCCGCAGACGTCAATAGTGATAGATGAACTGATAAGGGACATCACCAAGGAGTATAATATTACCACCGTCATCAATACCCACGATATGAACTCGGTGATGGAGAGCGGCGATAATATCATATACCTGAACAAGGGGCAGAAAAAATGGGAGGGTAGTAGTAAAGACATCATCTTCAGCGATGATGAAGACCTGGACAATTTTATTTTCGCTTCTGAATTTTTAAGAAAAGCTAAGGAAGCCAGCCGAAAGGAAGCTGAAAGCAATAAATAATATAAACGCCCCGCATTGCGGGGCGTTTATATTTAACCATTACTGAAAAACACCTAGTGCTTTTCTACTTTCTGCATGATAGTGTTGTCTTTGCCTGTCAATTGCAGGTAATACATACCTGTTGGCAGGTTGGCCATATTCATGTTCATAGTATTGCCGCTTATGTTTTGTTGGCTTACTACCTGTCCCATAATGTTGAGCAGCCTCAATACATCATAGCCGCCATTGTTGATTTGTATGGTCAGTACATCGGTTACCGGGTTAGGATAAACTGTGATTTGGTTGCTGATTTCAACATCATTAATGGAAACAGGTTTTATCCTGTTCTCAGCATAGTTAGTAATTACTACGGGATTTATATCGAAATAGATACCCGCCCTGTTGCTGATGGGGGTTAATGGC
>CALEZD010000110.1 GCA_937928385.1 uncultured Bacteroidota bacterium | reverse complement strand
GGAACCAATCTGTAAAAACACCTTTTTCTATACAGCCTTGTACCACCTGCAATGTCTTTTCAGCGCTGTCCAGTTCCATAGCTATCAGCAGTCCTTTGCTGCGCACAGCTTTTATGGCGGGATGCACCAGCTGTTGCCTGAATAAGTTTTCTTTTTCACCCACCGTATCTGCCAGGTTTTCTTTGAGTAACGCCTGCATGGCTGCCATACCCGCGGCACAGCATACCGGGTGCCCGCCAAAGGTGGTAATATGCCCCAATACAGGATTATCAGCCAGGGCCTGCATATTATTATATGAAGAGATAAATGCACCCAGCGGCATACCTCCACCCATAGCTTTGCCTGTCAATAGTATATCGGGTATTATATTATAATGCTGAAAACCCCATAGCCTGCCTGTACGCCCGAAGCCGCACTGAATTTCATCAAAAATCAATAAAGTGCCTGTTTCGGTGCACTTTGCGCTTAGGGCCAGCAACCATTCTATTTGCGGCTCCACAACCCCTGCCTCAGCTTGTATGGTTTCTATTATTACACAAGCGGTATGCTCGTTTATGGCGTTAATTAGTTGATAATCATTGTAGTTATAATGCCAGACACCGGGCATCAGCGGCCTGTAGGCGTTGCGCCAGTATTCATCGCCCATCACGCTGAGCGCACCCAACGTAGAGCCGTGATAACTATTATTGCAGGAGATAATATCTGTACGTCCCGTCACCCTCCTTGCCAGCTTCAATGCACCTTCTGTAGCCTCAGCGCCCGAGTTGGTGAAGTACACACAATCCAGCCCTGCCGGTAGGTTCGCAGCCAGCAATGCGGCATACTCTGTTTGCGGGCTCTGCACCAGTTCTCCATATACCATTACATGCAGGTAGTCATTTGCTTGTTTATTGATGGCGGCTACCACCTCAGGATGCCTGTGCCCGATGTTGCACACGCTGATGCCGCCTATCAGGTCAAGATAGGCTTTCCCGTCAGCATCGTACAGGTAGTTCCCCTCGGCACGGGTAATGTGTAACCCCAGCGGACTGGTGGATGTGGGTGCAATATGCCTCTGAAAAATATTACGGGCGTTCATATAGCAAAGTTATGATTTTCAGGCGCTAAGCCTGCTCTTAACATTGCGGTAATATTAAGGTTACACAGGCGTAACATTAGCGTAACATGGTAGTAATATCCCTGTTGGAATTTTGCAATAGAGAAAATCCTGTATGCTGACAACTCTTATTTGAAGCTGGGATGGACATACACAGGGATATTATTAATGACAACAAAAACTATTAAAAACGCAAAAGCAATTCTTCATTTTAAATTAAACATGCAGTAACATTCGCGTAATACAGCTGATGTTCTTTTGCAACAAAATAAAACTTTATGAAACTGAACTACATTTTAAAATCTTCCCTGGTGCTCGCGGTTACTATCGGCCTGTTCTCTTGCGATAAAAAGACAACCACAACAAATCCGACACCAACTCCAGTTGAGGCGGACGTTATTACTGTAACTCAAAACATTTCTGCTAACGAAACATGGACAGCCAACAAAACTTATGTACTGGGTGGCAGGATAGCAGTATTGGCAGGTGCTACACTGACTATTGAGCCCGGCACAGTTATTAAAGGACAGGCAGGTACAGGCGCAAACGCTACCGCTCTGTTGATAGCCAGGGGTGCTAAGCTGATGGCTGAGGGTACTGTTGACAAGCCCATCATCTTCACTACTGTAGCTGATGAAATAACTAAAGAAGATGTTGCTGCCGGTAAATTTGCCAGCCCCAACCTGGCTCCTGATGCAAACGGCCTGTGGGGTGGTGTACTGATTTGCGGTAAAGCAAGTATCTCTGCTTCTGCCAGCCAAATCCAGATTGAAGGTATCCCTACTTCTGACCAGAACGGCCTGTATGGTGGCAGCGATGATGCTGACAACTCAGGTGTTATCAAGTACATCTCTATCCGTCACGGTGGTGCCAACATTGGTGCAGGTAACGAAATCAACGGCCTGACACTGGCCGGTGTTGGTTCGGGTACTGTTATCGAAAACGTAGAAGTTGTAGGCAACCAGGATGATGGTATCGAATGGTTTGGCGGTACAGTAAGCGTTAAGAATGCAATTGTTTGGAATTCGGGCGACGACGCTATCGATGCTGACCAGTCTTGGGGCGGTACCCTGGATAATTTCGTAGTAATTACTCCCGGCGACCACGTATTTGAACTGGACGGTGCTGAAGGTTCTATGGAAAGGGCTTACACTATCAAAAACGGTACAGTGGTAAATGACTACGATAGCAGAAAAACAGGTGGTGACCTGATTAACACTGACAAGAACACTATAGTTAACCTGGAGAACATTTTCTTCAAGAACGTAGTTACCGGTCAGAAAATCAACAGGACTAAAGATAACCCCGGTACTAAGTACATGAACATCGTTATCAATGGTTCAGGTACTGCTGACAGTTATATTGCTGACTATGATGCCGGTACTAACCCTGTACCTGCCGGTATTACTGTAGCTGCTTCAGCTTCCGGTAAAGCTAACGTAAGTGTTTTAGGTTGGACATGGGCTTCAAAAGCCGGTGCACTGACTGGACTTTAATTTAAAAAATGCAAAGAATAAAAGAATTAATAAATAAGCTGAAAAGCTAAAACGGATTTGGAAAGGGTGATTTTACCCTTTCCAAATCCTATATAAATAAATATTACTCAAAAAAGTTATTACTCAAATGAAATCTACATTATTATTCATCTTAAGTTGTTGTATCAGTATAGCAGCTTTGGCAAAAGGAACAATCCGGGGCTCGGTAATTGATGAAATGGGCCAACCGTTGATGTCTGCAATTGTACAGGTGAAAGGCACCACTATTGGTACGGTGACTGACCTGGATGGAGAGTTTTCTATTGCTATTGAATCAGGCGTACACGATATCGAGGTTAAGTGCATAGGATGCCAGCCTGTGAATATCGAAGGTATTACTGTAAAAGATGATGAAGTAAGCATACTGAAAAATATTCAACTGAAACCATCGGGCAACCAGTTGGAAGAAGTGGTGGTAAAGGCTGAGGCTATACGCACCAACGAAAGTGCCCTGATAGCTATGAAAAGAAGGTCCACTTCTATCATGGACGGTATATCTGCCGACCAGATGAAACTGGTTGGCGATGGTACTGCAATCGAAGCATCCAAGAGGGTAACCGGTGTAAGTATAGAGGATGGTAAATACATTTATGTACGCGGCCTCGGAGACAGGTACACACGCACTACCTTGAATGGTATTGTAATACCGGGACTGGACCCTGACAAGAACAGTCTGCAGATGGATATTTTCCCTACCAACCTGATAGATAACATTATCGCACACAAAAACTTTTCGGCCGAACTGCCGGCTGACTTCACAGGCGGCCTGGTAGATATAGAAACCAAAGCCTTCCCTGAGCAAAAAATATTTAAAGTATCAGTAGATGCGGGTTACAATCCGCAGATGCATCTGAACGCTGATAACCTTACTTACAAAGGTGGCAAAACCGATTTTCTGGGCTTTGATGATGGCACGCGCGCGCTGCCTGCAACCGACCCGGTAAAAATACCTACGCCCGTAAGCGGAGCTTCTAAAGAGGAAGTAAATCAGTTTGTAAAGAGTTTTAACCCCGAGCTGGGTGTAAGCAGGGCTACCAGCCCTGTTGACTATGGTGCCGGCCTGACACTGGGCAACCAGTACCAACTGAAAGGTGAAAAGAAAAGAAGCCTGGGTTACATCTTCTCTTTGTCTTATAAGAAATCTTATACTTATTACGATGATGTAACCTATGGAGAATACCAAAGGTTTTCAGAATCATCTATCAATGACCTGCGCTATGCCACTATACAAAAAGGTGAAGTGTCTGAAGACGCTACACTCTTAGGCGGATTGGCTGGGCTTGCATATAAAACACAGAAATCAAAATTCAGGTTAACCGGTATGAGGTTGCAAAGCGGTACAAAAAGAGCCGGTTTGTTCAATATAGATAACGATGGTGCTGCGGTAGGCCAGTCCGGCTACAAAGCTGTTTCTCACAACCTGGAGTACAATCAGCGTTCGTTGACAAACGCCATGCTGGCCGGCGACCATACACTGGGCGAGAACAAATGGCAGGTAAACTGGAAATTGTCCCCTACATGGTCCACTTCAAACGACCCCGATATTCGTAAAACCGCCTTTACGGTTACTAACCCCGACAATCCAACCTTTTTGGCAGGTGCGGGTGGTAACCCCAGCCGTATATGGCGTTACCTGGATGAGTTGAACGCTACTGCCAAGTTAGATGTAGCGAGGAACTACAAAATAATGGACAGGGAAGCAGTATTGAAATTTGGTGGTAGCCATACCTACAAACAGAGGGATTATGAAATCCTGTTTTTTGATATCCAGTTCCTGGGCACACAGTCATGGTCTCATGCAGACCCCAACCAGGTGCTGAATCCTGAAAATATTTATCCTAACACACCTAATAAAATATACTACCAGTCGGGCAACCTGGCACTCAATCCAAACGCTTATAGTTCTAATGTGAATAACACGGCGTTTTATGTTTCTAACGAAATGTCGCTGCTGCCTAAGCTGAAGACTGTATTGGGAGTAAGGGCTGAAAACTATGTGCAGAGGTACACAGGTGCCGACCAGAAATACGCCAGCGGCGATACGTTGAACGGCTCAAACCTGGAAAATGAAGAAGTATTATCAGCGCTGGATTTCTTCCCTTCGGCCAACTTCATATACGCCCTGACGGATAAACAAAACATAAGGCTGACTTATGGCAGAACAATAGCCAGGCCTTCATTCAAAGAATTGTCTTTCGCCCAGATACTGGATCCGATTACGAACAGGATATTCAACGGTAGCCTCTTCACCTATCCTGACTGGAATGGTAAGTTGACATCTACCCTGATTAATAACCTGGACCTGCGTTGGGAAATGTTTATGGAGAGGAGCGAACTGGTTTCAGTAAGCGCATTCTACAAAGGTTTCAACAATGCAATTGAGCTGGTAAGGATACCAACACAGCAAACAAGTACGGAGTTCCAGGCACGTAACGTGGGTAACGGACAGTTGTACGGTGCTGAGTTTGAACTGAGGAAAGAGTTAGGCTTTATTTCGCCTTTCATGTCCAACTTATTGTTCTCGGGTAACGTGACATTGGTGAAATCCCAGATACAAATGACCAACCTGGAGTACACAGCCCGTAAAGAATATGAAAGGGACGGACAGACCATATCCAATACAAGGGATATGGCCGGCCAGTCACCCTACGTTATCAACGCAGGTTTGAGTTACATGAACCAGAAAACCGGTTTAAATGCAGGTATGTTCTACAACGTAAAAGGCCCTACCCTGTATATAGTAGGTGTGGGTTTGTATCCTGATGTTTATGCTGAACCATTCCACAGCCTGAACTTCAGCCTGAACAAATCATTTGGTAAAGACGGCAAAACTGTAATCGACTTTAAAATATCTAACCTGCTGAATGACAGGGTAGAGAAATTCTACCAGTCATACCAGGCACAGGACCAGATATTTGATAGCATCAACCCCGGCAGGGCTATCAGCCTGGGTGTGAGCCATAACTTTTAGAGTAGTTTAATTTTTTGAGTAATAATGGGGTCGCCTTTATAGGCGGCCTTTTTATTTATAAAGCCTCCGGGCATCCCGTTTTAACCTGCTCCCGCCAGTTTGCAACTGGTGGTTATATATAAGTTCAGTTTTCAACTGAACAACAACTAACCTGCTCCCGCCAGTTTGCAACTGGTGGTTATATATAAATTCAGTTTTCAACTGAACAACAACTAAAATAGAAAATCAATTTCCAGTAAACCCTTACCCCCGGCGTAGTCAACACAACTGCTAAAGGTGTAATATTCCGGGCTGGTTACATAACCCGCCACGACGGGATTATCGTGTATATAGTTCAGTTTTTGTTGCATTAGCTCTTTACTATATAGTTCTACAGGCTTGTTGGTGTATTGTTGCCAGAATTGATATTCCTTATTGTTCCTGTTATAATTACCTGCATTCCTGAAAATGGCCAACATCCACTCCCGTCTTGATTCTTGTGGATTCGTGCTTACTTCTTCAACTATTTTCTTGCTGGTGAACTTCTTCAGGTCGCGTACAATATCGGGCAGGTTGTTATGTTCAGCGCTGGCTATGAGGTGCACATGGTTGCTCATAATTACCCAGGCGTGGATGTGTAGTCCTTTATTAGCTATACAATGCCTTAGGCTATCAGTCAGTATTTCTTTATATACAAGCCTTGAGAATACATCTATCCATCCTATTACAGTAAAAGTGAGGAAATAGATTCCCTCCGGGTTCTGCATTTTATAGTTCCTGCTCATGTAGCGGCAAGTTACAAACTTGCGTTACTTATTACCACCAGTTGCAAACTGGCGGTAGCAGGTAGGGATGAGCAACTGGAAGCGGCAGTGAAAATTATTAACGGAGGATAGGCACTCAGCATACCGGTATATTTGTTAAATATAAAGTTGTAATAAACAACAAATTTACGTAAATTTACATTTAATAATACCCGCAAAAAAATAGCGGGTATCCAAGCTCTTTGACATGAAAACACAAAAACTGCCGGGCACTCCACTAGTT
>CALEZD010000109.1 GCA_937928385.1 uncultured Bacteroidota bacterium | reverse complement strand
GCAAACCCTTTTTCCCGATTATGGAACTGTCTCATGTTGCCGGGCGGTAGTTTTGCCTCACAAAATTGAGATATATAAATGAAAAAACTAATTATACCTGTACTTGGATTGGCTCTGTTGGCTACATCGTGTAAGAAAGAAGAAAACATCACTCCAACCACTTCAAACCTGAAAATCCAATATTCATCACTGACAGCAACCAGCAACTACAAAACAACATTTGTAGACGCTGCCGGTAAAACAACGGTTGATTTCAGCGGACAGACTACTCGCATCAGCATGTTGAAGGAGATGGATGCACACATGAAAGCCGGTACATCTGCTGATGTAGATGCTACGAAGCTGATTAATATGTTCCGCAACCAGAATACGCCGTTTACATCAGCCGACTTGAACGCCGCTACTGACAAAGTAATATCTTCTAAAACAGCGCAGTCATTTTCAGCCACAGAAGCAGATGCAGAGCGCCAGCGTTTTATTGGCTACTTCAACGAGTTGGAGCGCATCAGTAAAATGAACGGGCAAACTGCTGCACAAGGCAAAGCAGGTGTATTAGGCACCAACAGGCTGGTAGACGAAAAGGGCTTCGAATACAGCCAGTTTGTACAAAAAGGCCTGATAGGCGCTATGATGCTGGACCAGATTGCCAACATATACCTGGGTACAGATAAGCAGTCTGCAGACAACACTACGCCTAACGAGGGCAAGAACTACACAGCTATGGAGCACCACTGGGATGAGGCTTATGGCTACATGACGGCAAATGAAACTTACCCTGTAAAAGGTTCAGAATCCTTTTTGGGTGAATATGCCCGCCAGGGTGCCTCTGTAAGCGGGGGTGCTGAAAACCTGTACCTCGCCTTCCTGAAAGGCCGTGCGGCTATCGTGAACAATGACCTGGCTACCCGCGACGAGCAGATTGGCTATATACGCACAGAACTGGAAAAAGCAGTAGCGGCAGTGGCTATCAGCTACCTGAACAAGACCAATAGCGCTACGGATGACGCTTCACGTTTCCACGCGTTGTCTGAAGGCGTAGGTTTTATATACTCGCTGCGTTTCGCTCATAGTGCGAAAATTAACAGGGCAAAATCTGAAGAATTGCTGAATATATTGATGGGTAAGGCTAACGGTTTCTGGTCGCTGACTGCTGCGGACATTAACAATGTGCGCGATCAGATCGCTACTACATTTAGTATTGATAAAACAACAGTATTAAGCCATTAATAACAAAAAATTCATATGGTGGTAAGGATAAAGCGGCTCAACTTTGTTGGTCGCTTTGCCCGTTAAAAACGGAAGATGCAATTGATGAAAAAATGGTACTTAACAGCGGGAATTTTGATGGTGGCATTAACTACCATCAGTATATCCTGCAAGAAGAATAACGACAGCCCCTCTGACAATGGCATGGATCGTAAGCCTATGCTGGAGAATTATGCAAGCAATTACATAGTTCCCGCTTATGCAGATATGGTGCAGCAACTATCAACACTGAAAACATCTATCGAAGCGTTCACCGGCAATCCTGATGCTACCACACAGGCAGCAGCACAGGCTGCCTGGCGCAACGCTTACATCACCTGGCAGAAAGTGGACCTGCTGGAATTTGGCCCTGCGTATGACAAATCGCTGAGGACCTACATGAATATTTACCCTGTTACAATTTCAAAAGTAGAGGGTAATGTCAGTTCCGGCAACTACGATTTGGAAACATTCGGCAGCAAAGATGCACAGGGTTTTCCTGCGCTGGACTACCTGTTGAACGGCACAACATTAGACAAATACACAACCGAACCGCTGGCAGCCAACCGGAAGCAATACCTGCTGGCGGTAATAGAAAAGATGCTGCAAAAGACAACTGAAGTACGTAACGAGTGGAATGATTACAAAACTGCCTTCATCAGCAATACAGGTACAGATGCAGGCAGCAGCCTTTCGCAAATGGTGAACAACTACGTACTGTACTATGAGCGTTACTTCCGCGGTGGTAAGATAGGATTGCCCGTAGGCGCTATGTCGGGTGTAGCCAGGATAGATCTTACGGAAGCATACTATACACAAGAGTTAACTAAAGAATTGGCGCTTAAAGCCATGAATAGTGTTATCAACTTTTATTCAGGCAAAAGCTACGATGGCGCTTCTACAGGCGAAAGTATGAAATCGTACCTGGCAGCAATCGGCACCAAAGATGATAAAGGTACGCTGATAGCTGATTTGATTACACAGGAAATGAACGAAGCGCTTACAAGCATCCAAAACCTGGACGGCACACTGCAGAATAGCATACAGAACAATCGCACGGCTGTACTGAACACATATGAGCAGATACAGGAAGTAGTTCCCCTGCTGAAGGTGGATATGGTATCCGCATTCAGTATATCCATCACTTATACAGACAACGACGGTGACTAACCGATGAAGCAAAAATTAACGAACATATTGTCCACTCAGCATTTTGGGAAGCCTGTTTACTCGGCTTCTCTTGCTGTTTTCAGGATAGTGTTCGGATTGATGCTGTTGTTCAGTACTATCAGGTTCTGGGCAAAGGGCTGGATTGAAGATCTGTATATCAATCCGAAGTTCTTTTTCTCTTACTACGGTTTCGAGTGGGTGAAGCCGTTAGGAGATTATACCTACATACTGTTTATCGTTTGCGGTATCAGTGCCTTACTGTTTGCATTAGGTCTATTTTACCGTATCGCTTCGGTATTATTGTTCCTCAGCTTTACCTACATAGAGCTGATGGATAAGACCAATTACCTCAACCATTATTATTTTGTTACGCTGGTTTTGTTCCTGATGATATGGTTGCCGGCTAATGCTAACCTGTCATTAGACAGCCTGCGCAAACCCAAATTGTCCAAACGCTTTGTGCCGCTATGGACAGTGGGTAGCATACGCCTGATGATGGGTACGGTATATGTATTCGCTGGGCTTGCCAAACTCAACTCTGACTGGTTGATAGAAGCCATGCCGCTGCGCCTGTGGCTGCCGGCTAATAATGATATGCCCTTAATCGGGCCCTTGTTCAACCATGTATGGGTAGCGTATTTCTTTAGCTGGTTCGGTGCCCTATACGATTTGACTATTGCCTTCTTCCTGCTGAATAAGAAAACACGCCCTTATGCATATGCCACGGTAGTAGTATTTCACCTGATGACAGCACTGCTGTTCCCCATAGGCGTATTCCCCTATGTGATGATGGTGTCGGCCCTTGTGTTCTTTGACACGAAGGACGTGGACAAACTGCTGCAGAAAATCAAAACCATTTTCAGGGCACTACCTGTCAACTCAGTGTATAACAATTACACATTCGCACCAATACAACAACGCCTGGTATCCACACTGTTCGTAATATTTTTCGCCATACAGTTCATCATGCCCTGGAGGTATTTGCTGAATAAAGAAGAATTGTTCTGGACGGAAGAGGGTTTCCGTTTTTCGTGGAGGGTGATGCTGGTAGAGAAGATGGGTTACGCACAGTTTGTAGTAAAAGACGGAACAACCGGAGAGAAGATTGCCGTGAATAATAATGAATTCCTGACCCGCAACCAGGAGCGTATGATGGCGATACAGCCTGATTTTATATTGCAATACGCGCATCACCTGCACGACTATTATCAGCAACGAGGCATACAGCAGCCTGAAGTGTACGCAACAGTATATGTAGCGATGAACGGAAGAAGAAGCAGGCTGTATGCGGACACCACTGTTGACCTGGCCAAACAAGCCGATACCTGGAAACATAAAAACTGGATACTGGCATTTAACGATAATATTTATGGATTGTAAGAGGCTGTTGGTATATGTATTGTTCTTGCTGCCCGCTGTAAGTGTGGCGCAGGATAGCACACGCAATAAGCTGGAGGAAGTGGAGGTAACTGATAAAAAACAGTCCAACTTCGGCCAGATGTACCAGGTAGATGGTATGAAAATAACAGCCGGCAAAAAATCGGAAGTAATCAGTGTAGAACACCTGAACGTAAACAAAGCCACTAATAATACCCGCCAGGTATATGCAAAAGTAGCGGGGCTGAACATATTTGAGAACGATGGCTCGGGGTTGCAACTAAGCATAGGTGGCCGTGGCCTTGACCCCAACCGCACATCCAACTTCAACGTAAGGCAAAATGGATATGACATCAGTGCAGATGCGCTGGGCTACCCTGAGAGTTATTACACACCACCTGCCGAAGCACTATCAAAAATAGAAATACTGAAAGGCGCTGCGGGTTTGCAATATGGTACCCAATTCGGTGGGCTGCTGAACTTTGAAATAAAGCAGCCGGGTGACGATAAGAAGTTTTCGCTGGAGAGCAGGCAGACGGTCGGTTCATGGAATTTCCTGGGTTCGTTTAATGCTATCAGTGGTACTGCGGGCAAACTGAAATACTACGCTTTCGCACACTACAAGAAAGGTGATGGCTGGAGGCCCAACAGCAGGTTTGAATCGTTTAATGGTTATGCCGACTTGCATTATCATTTCAATGAGAAGCACATGCTGGGCATTGAATATACCCATATGAACTACCTGGCACAGCAACCCGGTGGCCTCAGCGACAGGATGTTTGAAGATGACCCCCGCCAGAGCAACCGTGAACGTAACTGGTTTTCAGTCAACTGGAACCTCATTGACCTGGAATGGGACTACCGCATATCGCCACGCACCCGTTTGCAAACAAGGGCATATACATTGATTGCTTCGCGTAAGGCAATTGGCTTCCGTGAAAACAGGGTTTCTGTGATTGATAATGGTGGTAAACGCGACCTGTTGACGGGCGATTTTAAAAACACGGCATTGGAATCGCGCTTGTTGCACCGCTATAATGCAGGTGCGCAACAACAGGTATTGCTGGCAGGTGTACGTGCTTACAGGGGTACCAATACCAACAAGCAGGGATATGTAAACAACGGTAACGGAGCCAATTTTGAATTCAGGGATGACGAAACCACGCAGATGATATCTGACTATTCATTTCCTAACCTGAACCTGGCAGCATTCGCGGAGCATATCTTCAGGCTGTCATCAAAATTCAGTGTAACACCGGGGATACGAGTAGAGCATATCCGCACACAGTCCGATGGGTACTATATGGATCGTGGTTACGACATGCGGGACAGTCTTCTTTTCGAGCGCAGGCAGGACGAGCAGAGAAACCTGCCACGCACCTTTGTTTTAGGAGGATTAGGAGTAGCCTATAAATTCAAGCCTGAGTTAGAAGCGTACGGTAATTTTTCTCAAAACTACCGTTCCGTAACCTTCAGCGATTTGAGGGTGGTTAATCCTTCATTTCGTATTGATACAAATATAAACGATGAACGCGGCTGGAGCAGTGACCTCGGCTTGCGTGGTAATATCAGCGATGTATTCCGTTTTGACGGTAACCTGTTTTACCTATACTATGGCAATCGCATAGGTGAATACACAGCTAAAGAGGGCAGCCGTGTGATACGTGTACGCGATAACATTGGTGTGGCGCAGATATACGGATTGGAAACTTTTATGGAACTGGATGTGCTGGATTTGTTGAGGCCTTCTTCCAACTTTGGTATTACGGTGTACAACAACCTCTCGCTTACTGAAGCCACCTATACTAGGAGCCCGATAGGGAATGTGCAGGGCAACAGCGTAGAATACGTACCCTTTATCAACTGGAAAACCGGTGCGCAATTCAATTATAAAACATGGAAACTCACCTACCAGTTCAGCTACTTGAGTGAGCAATACTCTGAAGCCACTAACGCCACTGACGGCGGGTATAGCGGAGTAATAGGTACCATACCCACTTACTATGTTATGGACTTGTCGGCCGGGTGGAGCTACAAATGGCTGACCATTGAGGCTAGTGTAAACAACCTGGCAAATACTATGTACTTCACGCGCAGGGCAACCGGTTACCCCGGCCCCGGTATCATTCCCGGCGATGGCAGGAGTTTTTACCTGACGGCGGGAGTGAAGCTCTAAGGGTGAAATTCAGCGTGATTTTCATTGTACATCTCCCATAGCACAAACTATGCTTGTAATTTTCATAGCAAATCATCTGCTATGAGACTGCTATTATTCTCGTTCGCATTATTGTTTGTCACATTTACCTTGTCGGCGCAGGAGCCGGCACGTAAAGCATTGTTAGGTGCTACAGGCACATTCTCCGAAGAGGGAATGAAAATTGATAGTATTGCCCCCGGCAGCACCCTTGCTGTAGCAGGGTTAAAGAAAGGCGATATACTCGTTACGCTTAACGATAAACCTATCAAAAATGCCCAACAATATTATACCCTTGCTGCTGATATAAGAGCAGGTGAGAAAGTGTCGGTTACATATACAAGAAATAGTGCTGAAAAAGCAAGCATAACCAAAGCTGTGGCCCGTCAATTTGAAACATCTTCAATGGCAGATGTGTATTACGATTGGGTACCTTACAAACAATGCAGCCTGCGTGCAGTAACACGTAAACCAAAGAACATAAAAAAAGGCCCTGCTGTATTACTGATACCCGGCTACAACTGTGGTTCGGTAGAGAATTTTTCTACAGGTATATATAAGCACTTGATTGATGAGTGGCTGAAAAATGGCTTCATTGTAGTGACGGTCGAGAAATCAGGCTTGGGAGATAGCTATAACTGCAAGCCCTGTTCGCAGGTAGACCTGGTAACTGATATGCAGACTTTTGATGCAGCCTATACGTATATGGAGGCATTACATTATGCTGATAAAAACAACCTGTTCATTTGGGGGCATTCTATGGGTGGGGTGATAGCACCTGAAATAGCCCGTTTGCATAGGCCCAAAGGAGTGATAGTATTCGCCACTGTGTTCCGCCCCTGGGCAGAGTTTCTACCGGAGATGCATCGTGTACAATTTCCACTGGATGGGCATAGCTATGCAAAAACAGAACAGGATGTACGCATGATACACCGCATCTACGATGATTTCTTCAACGAAAAGAAAACGGTGGAGGAACTGTACCAGGTACCTGAATACAAAGAACTGGTGCTGCGCGAGTTTGGATACGAGAAAGGCAATGAAGACCTATGGGGCAGGCATTACCGTTATTGGCAGCAGATAGATTCTTATGACATGGCTGCAGCCTGGTCGGGTGTACAATGCCCGGTGCTATCCATATTTGGCGGTGCCGACTTTATCGCCTGTTCAGAGTTAGAACATCAATTAATTGAAAGAACAGTGAACAGCGGGTACCCCGGCAACTGTACGCATATTACCATACCGGATATAGACCACCTGCTGCTAAAGAATAAGGATTGGAAAGAAGCGTATAATACTTTCAAAGACCGCTCAACATGGCCGGATAAGTTTCATTTTGGATTTACGGATGTGGTAAACAAATGGATGAAGGAGCAAGCAGCTCATTAATTATACCTGTATTTCTTCCTGCCGGCACCTTTTTCATAGCTCAGGAAATAATAAGTAAAATGGAAATCCATATAAGCCAGCCTTGGGTAAAAGTCGCCGGTAAATACAGAACCATAGGCTCCGTTGCTCACAACGGTTTCTACATGGTATTGTCCTGCATGCGAAAGCGGGAAATGATAACGCAAGCCATATTCTATCAATCCTACATGGCGTAGAATAGCATTGATTTTGAACCCGGCAATAATATTAATCCAGTTGGTTTGCACGCCTGAGCCGGGGTAGAAATTCCTGTTATTGGTGATACTGTTGCCGCTTTGGCTGGTGACACCTGCACCATAAGCATAAGCCAGTGTAGTGTGCATCTCGTAAGAGGCACCCAACAGCCCGTAAAAATCATAGACTGTCTTTGCATCGTGTTTGTCCAGCAGGTAGCCGACTTGTAACGGTATGCCTATTGCATAGCCCGAACTTCGCGTATCGCTGTAGCTGGATATACTGGAACTGCCGCCCAGGCTATTATAACTATACTCATCCAGGTTCATCCTGAAAGTGATAGACCTGGTAGTGATATTACCGCCTGTTTCAATGCACAGCCTTTTGAACCTGTAGTTAAAGTTCAGCCCTGCAGAAGCGTTGATATTGTATTTCTTCGCTTTAAGAGAAGGGTGGTTGGTGACAGGTGGTTTTGCCATCATGGGTATGGTAGCTATGGGGCTGAAGTGTATGCCCATGCTGAACTCCTGTGCATGAATACCTTTGAAACAGAATAAACAAGCTATTATCAATACTATCAGCTTCTTAAACGACATATCACATAAACGCATGCTAAACAGAATTATTATTAAATGGCCTGTCCGGCAAACCGCAATTTTGACCCGCTTATGGCTCAAATCGTGCCGGATATAAAAATATTAGTACTGACAAATCCTCAAATAAGCCGGCAGCTATTCAATACCGTGCCAAAAGTATAATTTTATACAGAGCATGCCATCCGTCCGCAAACTTATTATAGCGCTTGTATTACTATTACTACAGTTAAATACTGCGGCACAATCTCCATGGGATAACTATGAATTGCTGACCACCAGGCAGGGCTTGCCGCATAATACCGTACAATCCTTGTTGCAGGACAGGGAGGGATTTCTATGGATTGGTACGCATGGGGGGCTATGCAGGTACGATGGAAATAAACTAAAAGGGTTTAATAATGTATTTGGCGAGGCAGGAAAAATCAATTGGTTTTACGAAGCATTGTTTGAGGACATAGACGGCAATATATGGGTAGGCAGCAGAGGGGGGAATCTAAGCTGTTATTTGAAAAGTAAAAATGCCTTTAGGCAGCATCCCCATAAAGGCAAAGCATCTGCCAAATTAAGCTGCTTTTACCAGGACAGTATTGATAAGACGATATGGATAGGAAACGATGCCGGTGAACTTTTGGTTTACAGGGGAGATAGTATTTCCATCCTAAATACAGGTGTTGACAATATTATCGACATGAAGCTGGTGGAAGAAAGTGTGTTCTTATTGTTGACAGGCAGAGGTTTGTTTTTATATGATATTAATAAAGGCATTACCACATATCTGAATGCTGGAAGAGATTTCGACAAAAAACAGGTAGTGACAGGTGCAATAAACAGCATCTCGAAAATGGTAATGCTCGTAGAGAATTATGGGTGCTATGTTATAAGCCTGGAGAAAAAGGAAGTTGTCCAATTTGTTCCTATTGAAAATTCCGGGTACAACCTTTTTCACCGCATAGTATTGACCGGTAAAGGGGATTTTTTATACTGCGATGGTAGTGTTCTGTATGAATACGACCCGTATGGAAAATTGAAAAATAGGATTACTATCAGCGAAGTAGATTGGTATAACCGAAATGAAGTTATAAATACTGCTATGGAAGATAAATCGGGTATTATCTGGTTAGGTACTAACTCGGGCTTGTATAAAATAGACAGGAATAAATACCAATTCAGAAAGATTGCAGCAGCACCGTTGAAAGCAAGGATTACAGATAACTACGTTCGCTCTGTATTGGTTGATGATAAAAATAACTTGTGGGTTGGTTTCAGGGGCAATGCGGTCAATAGATTATCAGGAGATAATGTGTTAACATCTTATTATTTAAAAGGTAAATGGGGAAAGGTAATTGACAAATATATTGTCAATACTATGTACCAGCTCCGCGATCGTAACATATTATTTGGTACAGCTCAGGGTGTATTCATAGGTAATGATATAACAAATACGCTTATACCCTTCGCTCCTGACGTATTGCCAGATACGCTCGCTGAAATCTGGTCTTTATATCAGGATAAAGGTGGTAATATCTGGATAGGAACAAGAATTAAAGGTTTGTATATTTTCAATCCGGCGACAAAGAAACTGATCCACTACAAGTATTTGCCGGGTATTGCGGGCAGTATCAGCGATAGCTCTGTGTGGAATATATGGCAGGACAGGAACGGAGAGGTGTGGCTGGGTACTGATTACGGGCTATGCCGGGTTATAAATCCGCAAGATATCAGTAACCTGAGTTTTGAAAGGTATGATTTCGGTGATAATTCCCCCTTACATGTATGGAATATAGCAGAATCGAAAGAAGGGAAACTCTACATTGGTACGATAGGCGAAGGTTTGTACGAAATATCAGAGGACAGGTTGCAGGCAATAAAGCATGTTGATTTTCCGGCGGATATTCTCGCTTCTATGGCCCTCGATGATGCCGGTAATCTATGGGTAGGGTCAACAAACGGGTTGTATAAATACAACCCGTCTGATGGGAGTTATATATACTTCAGCGAAGATGACGGGCTTGCCAGTAATGATTTCAATTTTAAAGCACTCACGCTATCTGCCACCGGGGACATGTTCCTGGGAGGAAAAATGGGTGTGGTTGCTTTCAATCCTTTTACCGTGCAACCAAAAAAAATGCTATCTGTTCCATTAAGAATTACATCACTTAAAATTGCAGGTCACGATTCTTCGGCTGCCATTTATAGTAATGCAACGATCGAACTGACACGCAGGCAGGATTTCATCAGTATTGGCTTTGCAGTCATGGATTTTACCAAACCACGCAGGCACAGGTACAGGTACATGCTCAAAGGTTTTGAAGACAAATGGAACTACAGTGATAATAGCCAACCATCTGCTACCTATACAAATCTGCAACCGGGCCATTATAGTTTTGTTGTACAGGGTAGTGGCGATGGCATACAGTGGAGCGACACAGAGGCATCTCTGGACTTTTATATCAAACCTGCATTATGGCAGCGCCCTGTCGCGCAAATACTGGCGTTTATAATCATATTATCTGTTGCAGGCTGGGCTGTATACTACAAAACACGGTCGGTGGTGCGCAAAGAGCGGGAGCAAAACAAAATTGAAAAACAGATAGCAGAGTTAGAACTGCGGGCATTACAGGCGCAGATGAATCCACACTTTATTTTCAACGCGCTCAACTCTATACAACAGTTTGTTATCCATAATAATGAACTCGCAGCCAATGATTATCTCACCAGGTTCGCCAGGCTTATGCGCCTTTTTCTTGAGTCGTCTAAGAACAGGTACGTTACATTAGAAACAGAAATTGAACAACTCGGCCTTTACCTGTCATTGGAAAAACTGAGGTTTGAAGATAAATTTGATTATACAATAGAACTCGATCAGCGCATTAATAAGGGTGAAATTCAGATACCATCTATGCTGATACAACCATTTACGGAAAATGCTATCAACCACGGATTGGTGCATAAAACATCAAAAGGCAGTTTGCGTATAGAGTTTCAGTTGATAAATACCAATGTGCTGAAATGCATCATAGATGATGATGGTGTTGGCAGAAATGAAGCAAGGAAGATTGAAAGCAGAAAAAATAAAAAACATGTATCTCGTGGTGTGCAATTGATTGAAGAAAGGGTAAAAACATATAACTTTATTGAAGACATTGATATACAAATATCCATTACCGACAAAGAACCACCCCAAAGTGGAACGAAAGTTGAAATAAGCATACCCGTAATCCCTTCAGTAAAAGCATAAACTATGATTAAAGCCATTATCGTCGACGACGAACTGAAGAGCCGTGAAATACTATCAGCACTGGTAACAAAGTATTGCGAAGGCATAAAAATAGAAGCAGAGGCGTACAATGTTGCCGACGCTGTAAGAATGATTAATGAGCACAACCCTGACCTGGTTTTCCTGGATATTGCCATGCCCGATGGTACGGGTTTCGATGTGCTGAATATGCTGGACGAACCAGGCCCGGAAATAATCTTTACAACAGCATATAATGAATACGCGTTGCAGGCGATAAAAGCGGATGCTATTGACTATATTCTCAAGCCAATCAATATTTTAGAATTGCAAACCGCGGTGCAAAGAGCTACTGAAAGAATTTTGGATAAAAGAAACCTGGATGCTGCCCGTGCATTATTGAAACATAACCGTTTCGCAAATGCCCATCCCGGTAAAATTGCCATACCGGATAGTGAGGGCCTCAGGTTTATTGATATGGAGCAGATAATATACCTGGAGGCGAAGGGTACTTACACGGACTTTTTCTGTACGGGCGGACATAAATATCTAAGTTCAAAACCATTGAAGGAGTATGAGATAATACTTCCGCCCGACCAGTTTTTCAGGGCACACCATTCTTATATTATTAACCTGAAGTTTATACAGAATTACCACAAAGGCAATGGCGGCTATGTGACCATGGCGGAGGGGTCAGTTATAGACATTTCCAAAAGAAAAAAGCGTCGTTTCCTGGAAATATTTCATGCTTAGCTTACCTCACGCTGAACATGATTTTACCTTCAGCTTCACTACCCGACAAACGCAGCATATAAATACCCATAGGCACCTGTTGCATATCTATCTCTTTGTACAGGCTGCCATTATCCGTTATCGCCTCGTCCCTGTACACCACCTGCCCCATTGCATTGATGATTTCTATCTTCAATACTCCGGCTGTAAGGGCTTCTCCTTTCAGCACAAATTTCCCGTTGTTAGGATTGGGGTATAATACAAGTCCGTTTATTTCATTCAGCCCTGCCACACCTGTCAGTACTTTTACCACTATTGTGTTGCTGATTGCATTCGTAGGCTGCGGGCATTTGTAATTGCTCACTATAGCCACGCTGATGTTATCGTTGTCGCTCAATGTATTGGCACTCCATACGGCACCTGTAGCACCCACTATATCCTGTCCATTACGTTTCCACTGGTATTGTGGATTGTTGCCGGCATTGGTTGCAGTGGCGGTAAAGGTCGCATATTCATTTTCTTTCAGTGGCTGGTTGGGGCTTACTGAAATACTCACCGTTGGTGCCAGCCATGGCAGCACGTTCATGGTTATATCATTGCTGGGGTCGGTATAAGGAGTACTGCATTTGGTAGTCTCTGTCATATCGCAGCGTACCACATCCTGGTTGTTCAATGCAGTAGTAGAAAAAACCGTACCCGAACCGGCAGCCTGCGCGTTGACATACCATTGATAAGAAGGATTACCACCATGATTATTAGGAAGTGCTGTAAAATTCACCCTGTCTCCCTGGCAAATGCTGTCAGAGGGATTGGCAAATATCACCACGAAGGGCAGTGGGTTAATTTTTATGCTAGCCGTACCAGTATCCGAAGTGCAGCCGTTAACAGTAGTTGTAAGTTTATATACGCCCGTATCGCTAAACTGCATATTGCTGCGTGTAGGGCTTTGCGAAGAAGAAGAGAAATTACCTGGCCCGCTCCAGCTATAAGCTGCACCTGAAACAGTAGTAGTACCCAGGTTCAGCGTCTCGCCGATACATAATGGGTTGGAGTAACTGATATTAGGCACAGCAGGTATGGGGTGTATGGTGGCGTATATACTATCAGTATAAGCACAGCCATTCAGGCCCACCAGCATTTTATACCAGCCTGTAGCTGTGGCAGCAGCATTAGCTATAGATGAATTCTGAGTAGAAGCTGAAAAGCTACCTGGCCCTGTCCAATTGTAAGAAGCACCTGTTGATGAAGCTGTTGAAGATAACTGAAGCGTATCACCCGCACATAATGGGCCGTTGTTGCTCAATGTCACAGCAGCAGGCAATGGCTTCACCAATACGGTGGTGGTATCTTTCCTGTTACATCCATTCAGGTCGGCAGTTACGATATAATCACCACTCATGCCAGTGGTGCTGTTGGCAATCGATGTGTCTTGTGCAAATGACGAAAAACTTACCGGCCCCGCCCAGCTATAGCTCACGCCGCTGGTGCTGCTGGTACAACTGAGGTGCAAACTATCACCTGCGCATAGCGGACTGTTGTTATTGGCTACGGGTTTTGCCGGCAGTGGCTTTACGGTCACGGATAGGGTGTCTTTTGATATACAGCCGTATTGGGCTACTGTAACGTAGTAATCCCCGCTCATAGCAGTAGTAGAGTTAGCTATAGAATTTGAATTGGATGACGAACTATAACTATTGGGGCCGTTCCATGTGTATGTTGCATTTGTAGCAGGCGAAATAAATAAAGTTAGGTTGCTACCTGCACACACAGGGCTGTTGGATACTTTAATTCGTGAAGACAGGTTACCTATCCTTATATTGTCACTACCTTCTGAAGTGTCTGCCCCGTTTGATGCCACCATACGAATGCGGTAGCCCGCACCTTGTGGTGTGTTGGCAGGTATAACGGCCGTAATTGTATCCGAACTTGTAGATGTTTTTACTCCAATGTCAACAGGTGTTACAAAACTACCCGATGAATTGGAAAGTTGTATTGTGAAGTTATTGTTGTTTTGAAAGTAGCTTGGAATATTCACACGATATGGTACACGAATTGTGTCACCGGCACAGTGTAAGGTGTCAGTATAAAAAATATCTGTCTTGCCGATAGGGCGTACCACAACTGAATCAATATAATAATAAAAGCCATAACTACCGTTAGGATTTATTGTAGCTGTTTGTTGGTTCGAAACAGGGAAACCGCCAATGACTATATTATCGTAAGCAGAATCAGCGATAAATAGTTGTATAAGACGTACCCAATTAGCGGTATCTATTATCGGCCCATAACTGACATAAGATATCTGAGGTGTTGTATTTATTTTCGCGCTGCTCGAAATAGTACTTGTAGGCCCGTTGTCGTAAAATAAAACGCCAATATTGTTGATTCCTACAGAGGAATTATTTGGTGCAGATATTGACAGTGAAACCTCATAGGCTTCACCCACCACCAGAGGTGCAATCGTTGTGGCAATATATTCTACATATGTACTGCCTGCCGAGCTCTGTCCACCAGCATAAGCTTGTCCATGAGCAGGATATTGATAACCGAAAGTGTTTGCTGGTACTGAGGCAAAATTATTTGTAGCACAAGTGTTAAAATAATCAGATGTGCCAGTTCCATAAGACCGCCACCCTATACAATTAGCTAATTGACTATGACCTCCGGGGCAACTTGTATAATACTCAAAGCTGCCGTTCGGCACATGGTTTTGCTGCCCATGTACAAACACCGGTAATAATAGGAATAACAAAAAACCGGGCAGCAGGTACTTCATAAGATTCAGGTTGTATATAAATATACGCTATTTAACTAAAATCACAGTATTCAATTAATCACCCTAATCATGGTTAAAGACTGGCGTTACTTGAATAAATGACATAAAATTCGTATTTTTGTTATGGTAAATGACGAACTAAAACCCAATACCTCAACCATGAACACAGTCACCATTAAGATGTATAGTTATATTTCAATACCTGCATTATTGCCTCCTATTTCCAGCTTAAAAGAATTTTATCCCGAAAATCCGGCAACAACCGAACGCAGTGAGCTCGATGCTTCAATTGAAAAAACATAAATCAGGCATCATTTTGGCAACACTTTATGCCAGCAATTTATAATCAAATAACTATACAGCATGAAAACAACAATATATCCATTTTGCCACCAAAAACGGGAACAAAATCACCTCAAAATGTGCGGAAACAGGATTGTTGTCCATGAAAAAAGACAACAAATTACAACAACTTGGCGTAGCTCACAGGAGGCCTGACAGGCAAAAAAACCGCTCATTCCTCTATTGCCTTATTACCCTATTAACCTTTTAACCCCGTAAGATGTCCTTTTTTAACCAATTAACCTTTTAACCAATTAACCTTTTAAATTAGCTTTGCACCCTTATAGAATTTCATATTTATGCTTACCGCCAACCAGATAAGGCAACAGTTTTTAGATTTCTTCGCGAATAAAGGGCATGCTATTGTCCCCTCCGCCCCTATTGTGGTGAAAAACGATCCTACCCTGCTGTTTACCAACGCGGGTATGAACCAGTTTAAAGACTACTTCCTGGGCAATAAGCCCGCCCCCAACAAGCGGGTGGCCAACACCCAGAAATGCCTGCGCGTAAGCGGCAAGCACAACGACCTGGAAGAGGTGGGCGTGGATACCTACCACCATACCATGTTCGAGATGCTGGGCAACTGGAGTTTTGGCGACTACTTCAAAGAGCAGGCTATAGAATGGAGCTGGGAATTGCTGACGGATGTGTATAAACTGGATAAAGACCGCCTGTATGTAACCGTTTTTGAAGGGGACGAAAAAGAAGGGCTGCCCGCCGCAAAGGTGGCTTTGCACACCTGGAGGCAACTGGTGCAGGAAGAGCATATTGTATTTGGCAACAAGAAAGACAACTTCTGGGAAATGGGCGACACCGGCCCCTGCGGCCCTTGCAGCGAGATACATGTAGACCTGAGAAGTGAGGAGGAAAGAAAAGCTATTCCCGGCCGCGACCTGGTGAACAAAGACCACCCGCAGGTAATAGAGATATGGAACAACGTCTTTATGATGTACAATCGCAAAAAAGACGGCACACTGGAAGAACTTGCTACCAAACACGTAGACACCGGCATGGGCCTGGAAAGGCTGGTGCGCGCATTGCAGGGTAAAAGCAGCAACTACGATACCGACCTGTTTACAGGCACCATCGGCGCAGTAGAGCAGATAACCGGCAGGAAATACGGCTATACGGATAGTAAAGAAGATATCGCCTTCCGGGTAATAGCCGACCATATACGCGCCATAGCTTTCACCATAGCCGATGGGCAACTGCCCAGCAATACAGGTGCGGGTTATGTAATCCGCCGCATACTGCGCAGGGCTGTGCGGTACTATTATTCTTACCTCGATTATAAACAACCCCTGCTCAACCAGCTGATAGCACAACTAGGCAGGCAGTTTGAAAACGTATTCCCCGAACTGCACAAGCAGGAAGACCTGGTAACCCGTGTAGTGAAGGAAGAGGAAGAAGCGTTTTTGAGGACCTTGGATAAAGGTCTGAAAAAAGTAGATGAAATAACCAGTTCATCTGCCACTACTACCATACCTGGTAATGTGGCTTTTGAGCTCAACGATACTTACGGTTTCCCTATAGACCTGACAGAACTGATAGCCCGCGAAAAAGGTTGGACGGTAGACCTGGCAGGCTTTGAAGCCGAACTGAAGAAACAAAAAGACCGTAGCCGCGCAGCTACTGCACTCGATACCGAAGACTGGGTAATAGTAAACGAAGGCACACATGTTGACTTTGTAGGCTACGACAGCATGGAAGCCAAAGCACAGATACTGCGCTACCGCAAGGTAACAGGCAAGGGCAAAGAGTCTTACCAGTTGGTGCTGAACAAAACACCCTTCTATGCAGAGAGCGGTGGCCAGGTAGGCGACCGTGGTGAACTGCTGGTAGGTGGCGAAAAAATATTCATCACCGATACCAAAAAAGAGAACGACCTCATTATACACTTCACCACCAAAATACCCGCATCGCTGCAGGGTGAGGTACTGGCTAAGGTGAACGAAAGCACCCGCCGCAATACCGAGATACATCACAGCGCCACCCACCTGCTGCACGCAGCACTGCGTACGGTATTGGGTACGCACGTAGCGCAAAAAGGTTCGTTGGTAAATGAAGAACACCTGCGTTTCGACTTCTCGCATTTCGCTAAGGTGACGGACGAAGAGATAGGACAGATAGAAGCCATGGTGAATGAAAAAATCAGGCAGAACCATCCCGTAGTCATCAAAGAAATGCCTAAGGACGAAGCCGTGAAGATGGGTGCCATGGCGCTGTTTGGCGAAAAATATGCGGATATAGTGCGTGTGGTAGTGATAGACCCCAACTACTCTATAGAACTGTGCGGTGGTACACATGTGGGAAATACAGGCCAGTTAGGCTTCTTCAAAATAAAACACGAAACAGCCGTAGCGGCCGGTGTGCGCCGTATAGAAGCGGTAAGCGGCAAGGCGGCTGAAGGATATATCAATGAAAACCTTTCCTTGTTGCACCAAATGAAAGAGGCGTTGAAAAACACCAAAGACCCTGTAAAGGCCATAGAAAAACTATACGAAGAAAAAGCGCAGGTAGAGAAACATGCCGAGATGCTGGAAGCACGCCAATTGGTAGGCATACGCAACGAGGTGTTGAAGAAAGACGAAGTAGTGGGTGATGTTACTTTCATTGCTGATATAGTGGAGGTTCCTTCTGTAGATGCGCTGAAAAAACTCTGCTTCGACATCAAGCACCATGTAAACGACCATGTCGTGGTGCTGTGTAGCAACATTGGCGGCAAAGCACATGTGGCCATTGGTGTGGATGATAAAGTAGTAGCTGCCAAAGGGCTGGATGCCAACAACATCATCAAGCAGCAGGTGGCACCGCTCATCAAAGGCGGCGGCGGCGGACAAAAAACACTCGCCACCGCAGGGGGACAGGATGTGAGCCAATTACAGGCGGTGATTGATGCGGTGAAAGCATTATTATCGTAATATTAGGTAATGAAACTCTACCATATCACAATGCTTGCAGCTATACTGGCTGCTGCTCCCGCCATAGCGCAGGACGAGGAGATACAGCGCATACCCATCGAGATATCCGCGCAGGCCAACCTGTACTTTCACGAAATAACGGATACCGCTATGGTGCGCGGGGGCGCAGGTGTCCCTCCCATAGAGATTGACATCCGTGGGGTGAAGATGATCACCTTTGAAGATGCGGAAGGCACGGTGAGCTGCTTCGGCGATTTTGACAGTACCTACTTTGGGGCCGATGGTGGTGCCTACGGGCAAAAGACGGATATAGCCGAGCGCGGTGCATTGTCGGGTATCAAACACAATAAGAAAGTGATGTTTGTAACCGGGGTGATGATCAGCGAATACTCCCGCCTGGACCCGCCATACCCGGCTGATGACTATACAGACCGCGAAAACTACGAAGAATTGTACCCATCCTTCAACCAGGTCTTCTTTGTAGGCGATGGTAAAAATGCAAAGGGTGCTCAGCAAAGAATACTGGTGCGCGATGATGCCACTACGCTATACATCGGTTTTGCCGACTGTCTGCAGGGCCCTGCTGCCAATTACCGTGATAATAAAGGTACTATCAAGATGACCGTAGTGTTGTACAGAAGCGGTAAGGGTAGAGGTTAAACCCCTTATCCACGCCCTTTGGCGAAATATCCACAGCCGGGTTTAAAAGTGAGCGAAACAACTATCTTTGTTTGGAGTAAAACCATATTAGAAAAAGATGCGATTCATTGTTACATCCACGGCGTTATTGAAGAACCTGCAGCAGATAAGCGGGGTAATCAGCACCAACACGGTGTTGTCGGTATTAGAAGATTTTTTGTTTGAACTGAAGGGACATACCCTCACGCTTACCGCTACCGACCTGGAAACAATGATGCGCGTGCAGATGGACGTGAACGATGCGCAGGGCGAGGGCCGTATCTGCATCCCGTCGAAAATACTGACTGAATACCTGAAGAACCTGCCGGAGCAACCCATTACTTTCAACGTTAATGATAAGGACTTGTCTATCGAGATGTCCAGCGATGTGGGTAAGTACAAGATAGGCGGCGAAAAAGCGGACGACTTCCCTAAAGAGCCAGCACCCGGCAATACCACCAACTTCAATATTGCTTCTATAGCGGTTATCGAGAGCATCAACAAAACACTGTTTGCCGTAAGCAACGATACCTTGCGCCCCGCTATGACGGGTGTGTACTTCGAGCTGGGCAAGAACAGCCTCACCTTCGTGTCTACCGATGCACACCGGTTAGTGAAGCTGAGCCGAACAGACATCAACTGTCCTAAAGAAGAAGGTTTCATCGTACCCAAGAAACCCTTGCAGCAGCTGCGTGGCACACTGCCGGCAGACGATACCCAACTGGAACTGTCGTACAACAGCAGCCACCTGTTTGTAAAAAGTGATAAGCTAAGCATGAGCTGCCGCCTGATAGACGCGCGCTTCCCGGATTACAAAGCCGTAGTGCCTACGGACAATCCCTACAAGCTCACCATCAACCGCAACGACTTCATCAGCGCATTGAAGCGTGTAAGCATATTTGCCAATAAAACAACCAACCAGGTAGTTTTAGATATCAACGGCAATTCCGTTACCATCAGCGCGCAGGATATAGATTTCTCTTACGAGGGTAAAGAAACGCTTACCTGCCAGTACAAAGGCGAGGATATGAAAATAGCATTCAACGCCAAGCTGATGATAGAAATGCTGGGCAATATGGACGGCGACGACATACAGCTGGACCTGAGCACACCTACCCGCGCAGGTATAGTACGCCCGTTGGAAAAACTGGAAAACGAAGACCTCCTCATGCTGCTGATGCCGCTGATGGTAGGGGTGTAATATTATTCGATACTGACTAATAAATAAAGGGGTGCTTGTGCATCCCTTTTGTTGTTATGATGCACCCACTGGCTACCTTCGCCTCCAATAAATAGCAGTGAAAAGAACAATGCATATATTTACGATATTAGGGTATAGAAAAAACAGAACTAATGAAACTATCAAGCCTGTTGATTATAATATCAGCGTTGACATTTTTGAGTTGTGACGGGCGTGGCGATACAACGGTTGCGAATGAGCCGACTGCTTTTGTAGAACAAACAGATATTGTAGGCGAGGAAGAGCAAATTCAAACGCTCATCAGGCAAATGTTGAATTGGGCTGAAACCCCTGAAGGCGTTAATCTGCTACCATTGCTGCATGACAGCGGAGACAGCCTTTATATCGGGATAGATATGGACAAGTTTAGAGTGACCGTTACGCAATTCAGAGAAACAGGTTTTTTTGCAGATGAGTTCATTGACAATTACAGCCGGATTATCACAATATTGGATAGCCAATATAGGAGTGGGAAGATTGAACCAAGCTACGTAGGAGAAATACCACCTATCACTTTCGCTACTGAGGTTGACCCATGGACGCTATGCCAGGATGTTCCGTATGATAGCCCAACCCTTTGGGACAACGTTACTGTAGAGATAAAGACCATAACTGACAACCAAGTTGAGTTTGTTTGGAAGTGGGGCGGCCTTGGAGTGAATGAACATGCAGGCTGGAAAGATTTCTCTTATAACGCAAGAGCGGTAAAAGAAAATGGTAAGTGGAAGGTTAGTTACTTGGAGGGGTTTCGTCTTTGAAAATCGTTAGGGTAACATCTACATTAAGTGAGGCACGATTCTTGATGTATGATAACAAACCTGTAAGACGTATGACACGTTCTGTCTTTTTATTCCTGTTGCTATACACTGTTACAATAAGTTGCACAAAAAAAGAAAATAAGATTGTTGGCCCGACAATCGAAGAACCCAAAATAGATACAGAAGCGGCTACCGCAAATGTTCAAGGGGTCAGGCTGTTTAAAGGCTGGATGATACATAAAATGAAATTCGACTCAACCATAGTAGTTGACAGTATATGGGTTGAGAATTATGAAGTAGAAATTTATCAGCGTACTACCAAAAATTCTGTCAGCATTCGTAGCATAAATAATCAGGAACATCCGATAAACCTGCTTTATAGTTTATATCCTGGTGAAACTCCAGCACACGATTGTAGTGAATGTGCTGTTTTCAGTTGGAATGAGCCACATAGCATGAACCAGTTGTATATAAACTATCACATGGGTATTGATAAAGTTACA
Organism: uncultured Bacteroidota bacterium; assembly: GCA_937928385.1. GTDB lineage: Bacteria > Bacteroidota > Bacteroidia > Chitinophagales > Chitinophagaceae > UBA5543. Next base: position 22,101 of record CALEZD010000109.1, on the reverse strand, counting down.
CGGTTGTATTATTATTTTGAGATTGTCAATAGAGCTGCTCCGACAAATTATCTTGATATAAATACTTTTTCCTTAGTAGAGCAATAGTGTAACTATACATATCTATTGTCGATAATTGACGATGCAATACCACCCTACTTACCCAATATATACAACTCCACATCCTTCTTCGTTATCTTCTTATCGCTGAAGATGATGAGGCGTTCTACGGCGTTGCGTAGCTCGCGGATGTTGCCCGTCCAGTTGTGTTTTTGCATAGCGTCCAGTGCAGCCTTTTCTATATCCTTCTTGCCCTGGTTGTATTCGTTGCTGATGTCTTCTATGAAATGTTCCACCAGCTCAGGTATGTCCTCGGTACGTTCGTTCAGCGTGGGTACGTGTATGATTACCACACCCAGGCGGTGGTACAGGTCCAGGCGGAATTTTTTGTCCTCTACCTCCTGCATCAGGTCTTTGTTGGTAGCGGCTATCACGCGTACGTCCACCTTTATCTCTTTGTCGCCGCCTACGCGGGTTATTTTGCTTTCCTGCAGGGCGCGCAGCACTTTGGCCTGTGCATCCAGGCTCATATCTCCTATCTCATCCAGGAAGAGCGTACCGCCCTTAGCCTGCTCAAACTTACCTATGCGTTGTTTAATGGCGGAAGTAAAAGAGCCCTTCTCATGGCCAAAAAGTTCACTCTCTATCAGTTCAGACGGTATGGCTGCACAGTTTACTTCTATCATCGGCCCGTTGACCCGCGGGCTTAGTTCGTGTATGTTGCGGGCTACCAGTTCTTTGCCTACGCCATTGTCGCCGGTTATCAGTACACGCGCATCGGTGGCTGCCACCTTGGCTATAGTGTCGTGTATATGCTTCATAGCAGCCGAGCTGCCTATCATCTCCGCATTGCGCGATATTCGTTTGCGCAGTTGTTTGGTTTCCGTCACCAGTGAGCTCCTGTCCATCGCATTGCGTATGGTGATGAGCAGGCGGTTCAGGTCAGGTGGCTTCGATATAAAATCGAAAGCGCCTTTCTTTACCGCATCTACAGCAGTTTCTATATTCCCATGCCCTGATATCACTACAAAAGGTATATCAGGCTTCAGTTCTTTTACCTTCTCCAATACTTCTATGCCATCCATCTTGGGCATCTTCACATCGCACAGGATGCAGTTGTAGTCTTTGGCTTTTATCATTTCCAACCCTTCCACCCCATCAGCCGCTTCTTCTACTTCAAAGCCCTCGAAGGATAAGATGTCCTTCAGCGTATTACGTATCGCCCTTTCGTCGTCTATTACCAGTATAGTTTGTGCCATCTGTTGTTTAGTATTTTACAGTCTTTATCAGTTTGCCCAGTTCATCATATTCTTTCCACTCTCCTATCTTTTCATCGTTCACATATATGCCTTCGGCTTTTACCTTGTTGTTGGGGTAAAACTCTTTCCACAGTCCCGCCTTTACATCGTTTTTATATTCACCAGTCTCGGCTTTATACCCCTTCTCTGTGTACACGGTGCAGGGGCCTTCTTTTATACCATTCTTATAAGTGTACTCCACATACCTGTTTCCGTTGGGGTAGTACCAGGTGATGACACTATCACGTTCTCCATTTTTATATGTGCCTGTCTCCTGGGGCATCGCCGTTTCGTAATTTTTCCGGTAGGGGCCATGTTTGTTGCCATCAGCATAGTTCTCTTCCAGTATTACCGGCCCCAGGTGCTTATACTCCCTGCGGGGGCCGTGCAGTTTACCATTTTTATAATGTTCTACCAGGTGCAGTGCCCCGTCAGCATCTATTTCCATATACATGCCGTGCTTTTTGCCCTCGTGGTAGCTCGTCATGTTTTTGGGGTATTTCGATGGCCAGAACTCATTCCACACTCCTTCTTTTTTCCCTTTGTAACGGCTGCCCTCTATTATCACCTGCTGGTTGGCTATCACTATCACCTGTACAAATTCCCATCCGCCAGGCTCTTTGGTAATGACTGTATCCAGTTCTTTTGAGCCTGCTTTTGTTGTTAAACTTAAGAATATCAATAAAATAAACAGGTATGCTGTCTTCATCCCTTCGTATCTGTTTTGGGGCAAATTAGCGATTTATATTTTTTAACCATGCCGGCGCTGTAAGTATTAACATTGTCGATAGGTGTATAAGGCTGCGGATTAGCCATAGGATATATTAATCTGTACCTTTGTATCATAATTGATGTAGCTACAATTATTAACTAACAATCAAAGGATAAATAATGGCAAATACAATATTTCACCCGGCAGATACACGCGGCCATGCAGACCACGGCTGGCTCAACGCACACCATTCATTCAGCTTTGCGGGTTATCACGACCCCTCCCGCATACACTTTGGGGCATTGCGCGTGCTCAACGACGATATCGTAGCCCCGGGCATGGGCTTTGGTAAGCACCCGCACGACAATATGGAAATAATTACCATAGTGTTGGACGGCGCCCTGGAGCATAAAGACAGCATGGGGCATACACAGGCTATTCATCCTGACGAGGTGCAGGTGATGAGTGCCGGCACGGGTGTGTTCCACAGCGAGTACAACCATAACAAGGATAAAGCGGTGAACCTGCTGCAGACATGGCTGTTCCCCAATAAGAAGAATGTGCAGCCACGCTACGACCAGCGCGTATTTCCCGCTGCCGAAAGGGTGAACCAATGGCAGGCAATCGTATCGCCCATAGATAACGAAGACCCGGGTATGAAGATACACCAGGATGCATGGATATACCGCAGTACCATAGAAGCGGGCAAAAGCCTGGAGTACAACCTGCACTCAGCAGGCAACGGTGTTTACCTGTTTGTGATAGACGGCAGTGCCACTACCGAGGGACAGGCGCTGAACAGGCGGGATGCGGTGGGCATTACCGATACGGGTAAGATAACCATAGACGCGACTGCTGATACAGAGCTGGTATTGTTTGAAGTGCCGATGGAGTGGTAATGAAAACTATTGTTTAAATTACGATAGCTAATACCACCCGATGGACGCAAATAATATAACGAAGAAGTATACCAATGGAGATGTAACGGTAGTATGGAAACCTGCGCTGTGCATTCATTCAAAAAAATGCTGGACTGGCCTGCCGGAAGTGTTTGACCCGCGGGTAAAACCCTGGGTAAAGATTGACGGCGCTGCATCAGATGCCATCATGGCACAAGTAGATAAATGCCCATCGGGTGCACTAAGCTGGTACAGGAACGACGCTGCGGAAAGCGATCTGCTACCTGCCGCCGCGAATACGCGCATAGAGGTAACCAAAAACGGCCCTTTACTGGTGCATGGCGATATCATACTGAAAGACAAACACGGTAACGAAACGGTGAAGCAGAGGACTACCGCCCTGTGCCGTTGCGGGCAGTCGGGCAACAAACCCTTTTGCGATGGTACACACCGCACCTGCGGATTCAAAGACGAGTAATTGCAATACACCGATATCATAGAACAACTGAAACTGAGGTTGATGCAACCTTTGCCCGGCTTGGCAGCCCAAAACAGGATGGCCAGCCGGGTGAGGCCCTTGCCGCCTGAGCTGCCTGAAGACGCCCGTGAGAGCGCTGTGCTGGCACTACTGTTTCCGCTGGAGGAAGAACTAAACCTGATGCTGATAAAGCGCGTGGAGGACGGCAAACCCCACAGCGGGCAGATAAGCTTCCCCGGTGGGAGGCGCGACCGCGAAGATGAAAGCCTGCAGGTAACCGCCCTCAGGGAAACCTTTGAAGAGGTGGGCATTCCTTCGTCATCAATAGAAATCCTGGGCCATCTCTCGCAATTATATATCCCGGTCAGCAATTCCAACGTACACCCTTTTGTGGGTTATATGCACAGCATTACCGAGAGCCGGATAAATGAGGCTGAGGTGCAGTATATACTGGAAGTACCTGTGAAAGAATTGTTCCTGCCGGAGCGGAAAGCCATCAGGCATATACGCCCCAGCGCCTTCCCCGAAATGCTGATAAAGGCACCCGCCTACCTGCTGGATAATGACCACGTAATATGGGGCGCTACGGCTATGATGATAGCGGAGCTGGAGGAAGTGATGGGCTATTAGTGCAGGCAGAGCATCAGAATAGGTGTATACTATAAAAAACAATTTTATTAACTATCGGTTAGTTCACGTCATTAAAAACAAATTATTATTAACGATAAACGTATATGTATATTGAATATGAATTACCTTAGTTAGAGATTTCTATCGTTCATTGATAAAACATATAACCTATGAAAAGAGTCCTTATGCTGCTGCTGTTATGCAGTAGTTTCTTCAGTGCAGACGCTGTATTTGTCAGCGGCAACATCACTACGAATACCACATGGACACTGGCAAACAGCCCTTATATTGTAAATGGCAACCTCGTTGTCGATTCAGGAATAGTACTGACCATTCAACCCGGTGTGGAGGTGCGCGTAGACAGTACTTACATTTTTCAGGTAGATGGCAAATTACTGGCTGTAGGTACGAGTACAGATTTTATCAGCTTCACCGCCAATACCGCTAATCCTTCATTACACCATTGGGAGGGTATTACGTTTACCCTTAAATCTATAGACACCAGCAAACTACAATACTGCCTGTTTACATATTCAGATGTGTCTATCTATACCACCGGAGCTAAATTGAAAATAAGTAATTCAACATTTAAGCATAATAATATTGCTATACATATAAATAGTGTACCGTCATTTTTATACTCAGACTACATCTATATATATAAGTGCCTGATTACTGAGAATGATACCGGTATTTACGATACCGGCAACCAACTTATAAGGAGTGATGTTGACGAAAATGAAATATCATTCAATATTATTGGAATGAGAGAAGAGAACAGCAGGCAAGGATTAAGAAATTTTCATGATAATCACTTCAACTACAACACCATCGGGTATTCTGCTTCAGGAGGCCAGTTTGGTTCCAGGCGGAATACATTTAGAGGGAATACTATGTATGGTGTCTATTTTGCCCCCTCAACACCTGATGATTTAGGATATATCAGCGAAAACACTTTTATCTATAATGCCACAGCAATTTATATCGATAATGTAAGTACGGTTAATGTTTATTATAACACTATTGCCTATAATGGTATTGGTATAGATGATAATCTCAGTTATACAGGTACCGTATCATTCAATAGTGTGGGATTATTTTCCAATTGCTATTTAAGCAACACATTTTATAATTATAAACTGAACGGAAGGATTGACAGATCTACCAGGGACGACTGGTGGGGTACAACCAACACGTCAAGCATAGATTCTTCTATTTATGATTATAATGATGACTCCACTAAGGGCAAGGTTAACTACACACAGATACTAAATAATAGCAATTGTAAAACAGTCTCCCCGCCGCCCCCATGCCTGAACCCGGACTCCTTGAATGTTGTTGCTACATCGCCAAATACTGTAACGGCAACATGGGCCGCGGCATCAGGTGCTGCCGGCTACGAATATTACATCGTACCCCTCTCGTCCAACCCTCCGTCAATGGGTGTCGTGACTACGGCCTCTTCTGTGAATCTAACCGGCCTTACCGGAGGAGAGAAGTATATTTTCTGTGTGAGGACAAAATGCCAGTCTTCGCCCTTCTTATCGGCATGGGTATGCGATACTGTAACCATGCCCTGTGGCGCACCAGGTTACATTATCGTCAACCAGGTATCAGCCACCGGTGCCATTGTTTGGTGGGGCGCCACCACAGGTGCTACCTCCTACGAGTACTATGTAGCTCCTCATCCATCTTCGCCACCGGCTACGGTTAGCACCACCTCCAACAATGTTGTGATTGTAAACGGTCTCACGCCAAACACCACTTACGATGTTTGCGTAAGAGGCAAATGCGGCAGCTATTATTCCGCATGGAAATGTGACACTTTGCATACCACAACCGGAATTAACAACCTGGATACGCAGGATGCTGTTAACGTATATCCTAACCCTAATAATGGCACATTTACTGTTTCGTTAAGCAATCTACAGTTGGAAAATGCATGGGTAACATTGTACGATGTAACGGGCAGGATGATTATGTCGAAGCAAATACATACTGACAATGAAGTTATTTCGGTGGGCAATGCAGCAAAGGGAGTGTACCTGCTAAGGGTCTTAACAGGCAGTGCTGTAATCAACAAGCGTATTGTGATTGAGTAATTTTTGCGAATGCCCACTGCATAATGGTGCGGATACAATATTTGATAAGACCCGTGTTATACGGGTCTTGTTGTATTGGTGAGCTTTCTCGTGATGGTCAACGCTAACAGGGATATAACCGTTCAATTCTTACTTATATTGGCGACTATCTATCAATCCTTATATTGTGCCTGTGCTTTGTGTTCTGCGCAGCGTGTTGGTGAAGAACAGCAACAAGGCCAAATGCCGATAGTTCCTTTCTTAACTATTTTTTTGGACGTAGTTGTAGCACTAAAACAGATCAATTCTCTATTTTCAATTCATAAAATTAAGCTCAAAATGAATTCTCTCCTTGCAATCGGCTTCTTTCAAGGCTTGATTTTGAGTGTGTTACTTTTCCTGAAGGCCTGGCAAAAGAAAAATCATGTTTGGCTGATGGGGGCCTTTGTGTTGTTTACTTCGGCATTTATCGCTGGCCCTCTGATCAACCAATGGATTGGAGAGCCATGGGGTTCATTTTTGGTAGATCCTTTGTTATTGTTGATTGGCCCTTCTTTTTATGGATATATCCGGTCTCTTTCCCGTCCGGAAAGAGGACATCAATTGAAGGTTCACCTCATTCCGTTTTTTCTATACCTCCCTTTTCTGATTTACTTTGCCCTAACTGTCTTTGCAGTGCAGCCTAATCCTCAATACATGAAGGAAATTTACAGTTCGAGTTATGCGGTTGCCATGAGTATATTCAAGTTTGGGCATCTTTTGACCTATGTGAGCCTTACCTTTGGAGAGCTTAAAAGGCATCAAAAACGGATTGAACAGGTCTTTGCTAATCTGAAAGGCAAAGATCTGCAATGGGTCAGATACCTTTTGACCACTTTCTTACTGCTCAGTTTGCTGTCATTGGGGATTTACTTGGTGGCCATTCAACGTCCCGCATGGCAGAACCAGCTTACGCTGTTCAATTTGGTATTGATTTCTTTGTATTTGATAACAATAACTTTTTATGCTTTTCAACAGGGGACAATTTTCGATCTAGATCTTTCTCAAGTCGGAGAACCGAGAGAGCTTCCCACTCTTTGGGAAACAACAGATCCCAAATACGAAAAGAGTGGGCTTAGAGAAACTGATGTGACCGAGATTAGCCAAAAGATTGATCAATGGATGCTGGGGAAGGGATATCTAGATCCGGAAGTTAATTTGGCGCGTTTGGCCGAAGCCATCCAAGTTCCATACTACAGAATCTCCGAGGTTTTGGGAAAGTACCGCAAAACATCCTTTTATGAGCTAATCAATTCCCATCGGATCAAGGATATTCAGCAGGCTCTTTCCGATCCCAACTATGCGCATTTGAGTATTTTGGGAATCGCTTTTGAGTTTGGTTTCAATGCAAAATCCACATTTAACACCGCCTTCAAAAAATTTGCTGGTATGAGCCCTTCAGAATACAAGAAGTCAATCAGTTGAAAATCATACCCCTAAGAATCCTGTACCTGTTCATTTTATTAGAAAGAGGTCCGAACTAATTGGCACGGGCATCAGTCATATGGATGCTGTATAGTTTTGCGGCATCAAATCAAATAACATAATCATGTCAGTAAAATCAACATTCAAAAGCAAAGCCTTATCCGTTTTCGGAGTCGGTGCTATTTTGGTCTTTAGCCTTAGTGTAATGGCTTTTCAACCTGTCAAAATCCCAGCACCATCTGGGAAATATGCCGTAGGATCGGTCGAATTGGAAGTTAAAGATATGAAGCGAGAAGGCAGAAAGCTGAAGGTAATATTGTTCTATCCTGCGGCGGAAGCTCACAAAGAGTCTATCCCTTACCATCCTTATCCGGATTCCCTTGAAAAAGATCTTCAATCGCTCTACGGAATTCCCAAAATCCTGATCAAAAAACTCAGCCGATCCCCAATACCTTCCAAAAACCTGGCTAAACCACAAGAGGCAGTCTCAGGCTTTCCTTTGCTTCTTTTCTCCCATGGCTACAACGGAAGTCGTTTCCAAAATAGCTTCCTTCTTCCTGATTTAGCCTCCCACGGGTATGTGGTAGCTAGTATCGAGCATTCAGGTTCTGCATCCGGTACTATCTTCAACGACTTGACAGTAGGTGGTCTAACGCCTTTTGATTCGGTTACACACAACGAGCCCTACAGTGACCGAGAGATCATTACCTGGAGCGATGATCAGATTTTTGTTCTCGATCAAATTGAAGAAATGTCCTTGAGGAATCAATTGCCGGTTGCGATTTCGATAAGATTGGAGAAAGTCGGTGTATTTGGGCACTCCTTTGGCGGAGCCACCTCTGCAAACACCTTGATCCGGGACAAACGATTCCTGGCGGGAATCAATCTGGATGGATTTTACTTTGGTAAAGGACACTTGAAGGGATTTGAACAGCCATTTATGGAAATTCGTGCAGACAATCCTTCCGCAGCAACGATGAGTAGGAAAGACCTTAAGGAATGGAAAATGACCCGAGAGGAATACCACAACTTCCTTTTTGTAGAATGGGAAAAGAGAATAAAGAGTCTAGCCAGGAATGGATACGAAAAATATATCATTAAAGGAAGCAACCACATGAGCTTCACTGACTTCACCTTGATGTTTCCTTTTGGATTTGTTACAGCACCCCATCGGAAAGATCATCTCGAGATTACCAGGGAGTTGGTCAGGAGTTTTTTTGATCAACACTTGAAAGGAAAAACACGAGAACCTTTGGAGGAACACTTAGAAGTCTTTGTTATCGATTGATTTTCAATTTAAACACCCTTGCTGAAAAGAGAGAATCTAATATTTTTTGTTGTCAAATCTTAAGCAGAGGCAATTTTTAGGATTTGAAACTATCCTTATAGGAGAATAAAGAAGGTAGCAGGGCTACAAAATAAGTAAGAGGTCGATTTTGACCTCTTACTTTAATTTTATAGACTTTGGTAGTTATTAATGACTTCGTGTTAAATCAAGAATTTGGATTTGATATTTTAAGGAACCTATTAGCGGAGTAATCCACAGAATGATAAATCTTGAAAAGGTTATGTAAGTTATGGATAATCAAATCGAAATCTATAAAGGAAGTGGCGTACTGGCTCAAATCGAGGTAAAGGTTGATCAGGAGGTAGTCTTGCTTAATCAGAAAGCAAATTGCGGCACTTTAAAAAACGTATTGGACACAACGATGTAGTCTGTACAGAGTACCCCCATTTCCCACTCTCCCCCTCAATGCTTACCTTAGCCGCTCAATATTATCAGATATGGATTTGAACCTGGTGGGTAAAAGTGCGTTGGTAGCAGGCAGTACACAGGGCATTGGTTTTGCCAGTGCGGCCGAGTTGGCGGCTTTGGGTGCCAGCTGCACATTGATAGCCCGTAACGAAGAGGCATTGAAAACTGCCGTAAGTAAGCTGGACAGTTCCAAAGGGCAGGTGCACGGCTATTTAGTGGCCGATTTCAGCAAGCCGGAGCAGGTAAGGGGAGTGGTGAATGCCTTTGTGGCGGACAATACAGTACATATATTGGTAAACAACAGCGGCGGCCCGGCAGCGGGCCAGGGTATAGATGCGGCGGTAGAGCAGTTTGAAGCCGCTTTTCAGCAGCACTTAGTGTGCAACCATATACTGGCAACGGCGGTAGTGCCGGGCATGAAGGCTGCGGGTTACGGCCGCATCATCAATATCATCTCCACTTCTGTAAAGATACCGCTGAAAGGGCTGGGCGTATCCAATACCATACGTGGTGCGGTGGCTTCGTGGGCCAAGACGCTGGCTAACGAACTGGGAAAATTCAGTATTACAGTAAACAATGTGTTGCCCGGCGCTACAGGCACGGCCCGGCTGGAAAGTATTATCAATAATAAATCGGCCAAAGCAGGTGTAAGTAAAGAGCATGTGGAGTATGAAATGCTTGAGGAAATACCCGCAGGGCGCTTCGGTCAGCCGGAGGAGATAGCTGCTATGGTGGCGTTTTTAGCGTCGCCGGCGGCGGGTTATGTAAATGGCACCAGCATACCCGTAGACGGAGGGCGTACAGGGTCGATTTAAAAGGAGATTAAAAACAGATGCTCAACAGAGTGTGGTTTTTTTGTTACGGTAGATGAAAAGTTTTATTAATATAAAATGTTTTTTAGCCCTGACAAAAAAATGACAAAGACACATTGTCAGAATATAAATATCGGCTGAAACCCTTTACAGGCTTGATAAACATTTTTTAACAAATGTGTATAAACTTTGGTCAATGTGTTGTAGTTTTGCCCACACTTTATCAAAAAGGAACGTTAATTTTCAAACTTATTATACGTGTCAGAATCAATTAAGCCGATGTTCCGGAAAATTGCTCACAGCACTTTCGCTATAATCGTTGCAGTTTTTGCATTTATCAGCACTGCGTATGCACAGCCGGATGGTAAAGCATTGTTCCAGTCTAACTGTGCCAGTTGCCACAACCCCATTAAGGAGTCGACAGGTCCTGCCTTACAAGGCGTGTCTGCACGAGTGCCCAGCAAAGAGTGGTTGTACGACTGGGTACACAACTCAGCTTCCCTGATAGCGTCGGGAGATAAGTATGCCAACGAGGTGTACAAGAAATGGGGCATGACTGCTATGACGCCGTTCCCCAACCTGAGCAACGAGGAAATTGACGCTATAATTGACTACGTAGAAGCTTATCAGCCGCCAACAACTGCTGCACCTGCAGCCGGTGCAGCTGCACAAGGAGCTGCGGAAGAAAATACATGGTTGTATACTGCCATAACACTCATCCTGTTGGTATTTACCATCATCCTGTGGCGTATCAACCACGCGCTGCGCAGGGTAGCCAACGAGAAAGAGGGTATCACCAACCATAAAGATCTTCCCGTTTACCGCAACAAAGTATTCATTGCCATAGCCGCTATACTGATATTTATAGGTGCGGGCTACTGGGTGGTGAATGGCTCGGTAGAAATGGGCCGCCAGCAAAACTATATTCCTGAGCAACCGATATTCTACTCGCACAAGGTACACGCCGGCATCAACCAGATTAACTGTTTGTACTGCCACGTCGGTGCCGAAAAGAGCAAGCACGCCATGATACCATCTACCAACGTGTGTATGAACTGCCACAAGCAGATAAACGAATACACCGGCGACCCGCTGTACACTATGGAGGGCGAAGAAGTAGACGGTACCAAAGAGATACACAAACTGTATGAATACGCCGGCTGGAACCCTGAAAAGAAAGATTACAACCGCGATGCGGAGGGTAACATCCTGGCTAAGCCTATAGAGTGGGTGAAAATCCACAACCTGCCCGACCACGTTTACTTCAACCACTCGCAGCACGTAGCTGTAGGCGAAGTAGCCTGCCAGCGCTGCCACGGCGGCATCCAGGAAATGGATGAAGTGTACCAGTTCTCATCGCTGAGCATGGGCTGGTGCGTCAACTGCCACCGCGAGACGGAAGTACAATTCGCAGATAACAACTATTACAGCATTTTTGAGAAATACCACGAAGAAATCAAATCAGGCAAACGCACAGGCGTTACTGTTCATGATATAGGTGGTACTGAATGCCAGAAATGCCACTATTAATAGTAATTGTAGTTTGATTTTAACATAAAAATTATTCGGAAACTTTAATTATACCGAATCAAGCCATATGAGTCAAAAACAATATTGGAAGGGCCTGGAAGAACTGAAAGATACCGCCGCTCATCAGGAGGTGGTAACAAATGAGTTCAAAGAAGATTTGCCGTTCGACCTGAGTGGTAAACTGCTGGACGCAAACACGCCCCGCCGCGACTTTTTGAAATTCTTAGGATTCAGTACAGCCGCTGCTACACTGGCCGCCAGTTGCGAAATGCCGGTGCGCAAGGCTATACCTTATGCTATCAAACCCGAGGAAATCATTCCCGGTGTGCCTAATTACTATGCATCTACATTTGCAGATGGTGGTGATTACTGCGCGATAGTGATAAAAACACGCGACGGGCGCCCCATAAAAGTAGAAGGCAACCCCAAGTCGTCTATTACACAAGGCGGCAGCTCTGCACGTATGCAGGCATCCGTGCTCAACCTGTATGATACAGCACGCCTGCGCCAGCCTTATGCTGAGGGTAAAGAAGCCACCTTCGAGGCTATTGACCGTATGGTGAAAAGCGGCCTCGCCGGTGCAACAGGTGCTACATACCTGCTGACATCTACCATCCTCAGCCCCACTACCAAAGACGTAATAGCCAAATTCTTAGCTAAATACCCTAATGCGAAGCATATAGTGCACGACCCGATTTCTTACTCGGGCATGCTGCTGGCCAACGAAGCCAGCTATGGTAAGCGTGCATTACCTTCATACCATTTTGATAAGGCGCAAACCATCGTGAGCCTGGATGCAGACTTCCTGGGTACATGGTTGTCGCCGGTTGAGTTTGCCAAGCAATACAGCAAAGGCCGCAAAATCAGCGCTAAAAACCCGGTATTGTCCAGGCACTACCAGGTAGAGCCTACGCACACAATTACGGGTGCCAAGGCCGATATGCGTGCTACCTGCCGCCCTTCGCAGATGGGCCGCGTAGCAGCAGCATTGTACCAGGCAGTAGTAAACGGTACTAAAGCCAGCCTGGGCAGCGACAAACTGAATGAAACCATCAATAAAGCAGCCGCAGACCTGAAAAAAGGAAACGGACTGGTAGTATGTGGTTCAAACGATATGGATGTACAGTTGATAGTAAACGCTATCAACGCCAATATAGGTGCCAACGGCACTACCATCAACTGGGCTGTGACCAGCAACTACAAGCAGGGTATCGACTCTGATATGGTGGCGCTGACACAGGCTATGAACGCAGGCAGCGTAGGCGCCCTGCTGATACATGGCGTTAACCCCGTATACGATTATTTCGATGGGGCTAAGTTTGCCGAAGGATTGAAGAAAGTAGCTGTATCTGTTTCCTTTGCCGACCGCATGGACGAAACAGCACAGCAATGTAAATACGTGGTTCCTGACCATCACTACCTGGAAAGCTGGGGCGATGCTGAACCTAAAACAGGATATTACAGCCTGCAGCAGCCGGGTATAGCGCCGTTGTTCAAAACGCGCGCCTTCCAGGATAGCCTGCTGACATGGGCCGATGCCGGTACTACTTATGGCGACTACTGGATGTCTTACTGGACTGCTAAACTGGGTGGGCAAACCAACCTGGACAAAGCATTGCAGGATGGCGTGATAGAACCCGCCGGCGATATGCCTGTGGCCGGTATCTCTTTCAGCGGCAATGCTGATGGCGCTATGTCTGTAGCACTGTCTGCCAAAGCGCCGGAAGGTAAAGAACTGGTAGTATATCAGAAAATATCAATCGGGTACGGTGGCGCATGGAGTAACAACCCATGGCTGCAGGAAATGCCCGACCCCATAACCAAAGGTACATGGGACAACTACCTCTGCGTTTCTCCGAAAACCGCGAAAGATTGGGATGAAGAGCTGACCAGCATTACCGAAGTAGTGAGCGCCAAGCGTGTAGTAAAAGTAACTGCCGCTAATGGGCAGGTAGTAGAAATGCCGATAGTGGTAGTACCCGGCCTGCACAACGATGTAGTGGCTATGGCGGTAGGTTATGGCCGCGATGCAAAAGTGGGTATGGCTGCCCGTAGCGGTACCGACAAATTCGGTAAAGAAATAGGCGGTAAAAACGCTTATCCGTTCATCAGCTTCAATGGCAAAACATTCTCTTACAGCACGCCTGTAAAGATTGAGAAAACTGATAAAACATACGACGTAGCTATCACACAAACACACCATAGTTACGAAGGCCGCCCCATCATACACGAATACACGCTGGATGAGTTCAAAAAGGACCCCGCGCATCTGCTGAACAAGCGTAAAACTGAATTAGAACATTATACACACCTGCCCTGGGAGCACGAGGGTGGCGAACATGGTGCTGCTGCCGCAGTAGCTGCAGGCGCACATGGCGAAGCCGCTGCCCATGGCGATAAAACTGCCTGGGAGGAAGATTTCCGTAAGAACGGTACACTGTACCCTGTTCACGAGAAGCCGGGTATACAGTGGGGCATGTCTATCGACCTGACCAGCTGTATAGGTTGCGGCGCATGCGTGGTGGGTTGCCAGGCTGAGAATAATATATCTGTAGTAGGTAAAACACACGTACTGAAGGCGCAGGAAATGCACTGGATACGTATCGACCGTTACTTCAGCGGTATGCCTGAAGACCCCGATAGTATTCAGACAGTGTTCCAGCCCATGATGTGCCAGCACTGCGACAACGCACCTTGCGAAAACGTTTGCCCGGTAAATGCTACCAACCACAGTACAGAGGGTTTGAACCAAATGGCTTATAACCGTTGTATCGGTACTAAGTACTGCGCCAACAACTGTCCTTACAAAGTACGTCACTTCAACTGGATGGACTGGAACGGTGCGGATAGCTTTGAAGGTAACCTGTACGAAGACTATCGCCGCGACGAAATGAACAGCGACCTGACACGCATGGTGCTGAACCCTGACGTGACTGTGCGCAGCCGTGGTGTGATGGAGAAGTGCAGCTTCTGCGTACAACGCCTGCAGGAAGCTAAGCTGAACGCGAAGAAAGCCGGACGCCCATTGGCCGATGGCGAAGCCCGCACAGCTTGCCAGACAGCTTGCCCTACCGATGCGATAGTATTTGGTAACGTAGCCGATAAGAACAGTGCGATATACAAGCTGCGTAAAGAAGAGCAGGCGGAGCGTGTGAACTATGTATTGGAATCGATACACACATTGCCTAACGTAAACTACCTGTCAGTAATCCGTAATACGGATGAGATAGTAGCCGGCGATGCGGAAAAAGATAAATTGATGAACCCGATAGTATTTTAAGGGTATCATAGGATAAAGCGAAAGCTGATAAATAATATTAAAAGAACTATTACTAATAACGTGCTATGCATTTGAAGTACGAATCGTTTGTAAGGGAGCCGCTGGTAGATGGTGAGAAAACCTATCACCAGGTAACGGAAGATATTGTTCGTCCGATAGAGCAGAAACCGGGCCGTATGTGGTACGTAGGATTCTTCTTTTCGGTGGCCCTTCTGGCTTTCGGAGTATTCTCAGTATTCTGGGAGGTTTATTTCGGTATAGGTGTGTGGGGTATCAACCGCACCGTAGGTTGGGGATGGGATATCACCAACTTCGTATGGTGGGTAGGTATCGGTCACGCCGGAACACTGATATCAGCGATATTGCTCCTCTTCCGCCAGGGCTGGCGTACAGGTGTTAACCGCGCCGCTGAAGCGATGACTATATTCGCGGTAATGTGTGCGGGGCAGTTCCCTATCTTCCACATGGGTCGTGTATGGAATGCCTTCTACGTATTGCCTTACCCCAACACGCGCGGTGCGCTGTGGCCCAACTTCAACTCGGCGCTGATGTGGGACGTATTCGCGATATCTACTTATTTCACGGTATCATTACTGTTCTGGTACTCGGGCCTTATTCCTGACTTTGCTACAGTGCGCGACCGTGCTAAAACCAAATTTCGCAAGCGCATGTACGGCCTCGCCTCTTTTGGCTGGACGGGTACTGCTAAAAACTGGCAGCGCCACGAGGCACTCTCACTGGTACTTGCCGGTTTGAGTACGCCACTGGTACTTTCAGTACACACCATAGTATCTTTCGACTTCGCCACTTCGGTAATACCCGGCTGGCACACTACCATCTTCCCGCCATACTTCGTTGCAGGTGCGATATTCTCAGGTTTCGCCATGGTGCAAACCCTGTTGATTGTCTGCCGCAAGATTATGGGCCTGGAAGATTATATTACTGTAGGCCATATTGAGGCGATGAACAAAGTAATCGTACTTACCGGTTCTATCGTAGGTGTCGCTTACCTTACCGAGCTGTTCATGGCATGGTACAGTGGTGTTGTTTACGAGCAAGCCGCTTTCCACTGGCGTATATTCGGCCCATACTGGTGGAGCTATTGGGCGATGATGACCTGCAACGTGGTATCACCCCAGTTGTTCTGGTTCAAGAAACTGCGCCGCAACATTCCGTTTACCTTCTTTATGTCTATCATAGTGAACATAGGTATGTGGTTCGAGCGTTTCGTAATCATCGTTACTTCTCTGTATCGCGATTACCTGCCCGGTAGCTGGACATACTACAGTCCTACATGGCCTGAGATAGGTTTCTACCTGGGTACGTTCGGTTTGTTCTTTACCTGCTTCTTCTTATTCGCTAAATATTTCCCGGTGATAGCAATTGCCGAGATCAAATTCATCCTGAAAACATCAGGAGAAAGCTACAAGAAGAAAATGGAAGTGATACATGAGAAGAGCACGGAGGAATTTGTGCACGAGCAAGCGCATCACTAAAAATGAAACAACAATGCAATCAGACAAGCTGTCAAGTTGCACGAAATGAAAATAGTTTTTGAAAATTGCCGCATAGGCTAATTATCAAATTGAATAAATAAGAAGATGGCTATAAAAAAATTCGCGGTTGGGTGTTATGACGACGAAGCGGTACTGTTTCCCGCAGTGGAAAAAGTACGCAACAGCGGTTACAAGCTGCACGATGTGTACACACCATTTCCTGTGCATGGCTTAGATAAAGCCCTGGGCCACAAGGATACAGACCTGCACGTTGCCGGTTTTATCTACGGTATCACCGGTACAGCAACAGCGCTGGGTTTCATGGGTTGGATTTTTACAGGCGACTGGCCGACAAACTTTGGCGGTAAGCCCCACTTTGCACTGCCTGCATTTATACCTATTACGTTCGAGACGACGGTACTGTTTGCAGCTGTAGGTATGGTGCTTACTTTCTGCTACCTCAACCAGATAATGCCCGGCGTTAAGAAACACGTTTTCCACCCGCGCCAGACAGATGACCTGTTTGTAGTAGTGCTGGAACTGAATGAGCATGTGTCTGAGCAGGAAGCTATTGATTTTCTGAAATCGACTGGTGCTGTGGAAACCAAAGTGGAAATGGCGGAGAGCGAATGGTGGTACGGACGTTTTGACAAAGAAGAAGAATACGAAAAACTGAACGCGACAGTATAATTTAAAAGCTTTTTGAATAAAGAACTGAATTATTTTATGAATAAGACCAAAGGCATAGTGATTGCATTTCTGGCGGTAGGGCTGGGCCTGGCGGCTTGCAACACTGGTGCAAAACGCCGCAATCCCGGTAAAACCTATGCACCGGATATGACTTATTCGCAGGCGTACGATGCTTATACCCACAACCCCAACTTTGCTGATGGCGAAACCAGCCGTCTGCCTGTAGAAGGTACTGTGGCTATGGGACACGAACTGCCCGACCACCTGGTAGAAGGTGATACCAATGCCTACAAAACATTCACTACGCACCTGCGTTTCAACGAGGCTGAAATGGCTGAGGGCGAGCGCTTGTACAATATCTATTGCGGTATATGCCACGGAGGCAAACTGGATGGCCAGGGGCCGTTGTATGTAAGCGGAAAATTTGCAGCAATGCCTGCCAACTTCAAAGACGGCAAATACATCAACATGCCTTCGGGTACTATGTACGCGGCTATCAAGTTTGGTAAAAACGCGATGGGCTCTTATGCCAGCCAGCTGGATATAAAGCAACGTTGGATGGTAATAGCTTATATTAAGAAATTCCAGGCTGAGAACGGGGGGGCGCCTTTTACATTAGGTGCCGCTGCCAACGAAGTTGCCACCACAGATGCTGAGGTAGCTGCTGAAGTAACTCATACTGACACACACTAAAAAATTAATAAACGTACTTCTAATAGCAGATACAATGAACGAACGTTTTGAGCTTCCGGCAAGATTGAAAACAACGAGCATAGCACTGATGCTGGTTGGCCTGCTGGTACTTATCATAGGTGGAATAACATTACTGGGCGGGGATCATCACGCACAAACCCGCTTCTGGATAGTGCTGTTGCAGACCAGTGTATTCTTTGTGATGATTACAGCAGCCAGTGTATTCATACAGGCTGCAGCCTCATTGGCACAGGGTGGCTGGATTGTGGCTTACAAAAGAGTACCAGAAGCGATTGGTGCCAATGTATGGGTATTCGGCCTTATAGCTGCTGTAGTATTATTATTCATCGCATTTGGTTTGGACATTGACGGGCATAACCCTATTTACCACTGGGTACACCCCGAAGGTGATGAGATACTCGAAGGCAAATCCGCTTTCCTGAACAAGGGGATGTTTGCCGGCTTTACGCTCGTAACTATCGGATTGTGGGCTTTCTTCGGACGTAAATTCCGCGCATTATCACTCGCACAGGAGAAAGCGCCTAAGAACAGCACTAAAATATACTGGACCATGGTTAAATGGTCGGCAGGCTTCCTGCTGGTATATGCATTGACTCAAATGAGCACTACGCCATGGATGTGGCTGATGAGCATTGACGCTCACTGGTACTCTACCATGTATAGCTGGTACACTTTCGCCAGTGCGTTTGTAAGTGGTATGGCGGTAATCCTGCTGTTTGTACTGTCGCTGAAAAACCATGGCTACCTGGAGCTGGTAACCAAAGAGCATACACACGACCTCGGTAAGTTCATGTTTGCATTCAGCGTATTCTGGACTTACGTATGGTTTGCCCAGTACATGCTGATATGGTATGGTAACATTCCTGAGGAAACAACATATTTTAAAATTCGTCAACAGGGCCCTTACGGACTGATATGGTATTCGGTGTTCATCATCAACTTTATCATGCCTATACTGGTGCTGATGTCTCGCCCCAGCAAGCGTAACTATTTTACAGTTACCTTCATGGCAATGGCCATCATTTTCGGCCACTGGCTCGACTTCTTCATCATGACTATGCCCGGCCCGATGGGTGCCAACTGGTACCTGAGCTGGTACGAACTGGGAGTATTTGCAGGATTTGCTGGATTGTTGATGTTTGTAGTATATAATACTTTGACTAAAGCGTCATTAGTACCTGAAAACCATCCTTTGCTGAAAGAGGCTGTATTGCACGAAAGCTAAGGATACAATTAGGAATTGAATATTATTTAAAAGAACTATTAAGATAAGCTGACCATGTCGGGATTTATTTCAATATTTTTAACGTGCCTGGTATTCTTTATAATATACCAGATCGCCAAGGCGAGCGAGTTGGCGGGGATACTGCGTGGCGAAGAGAAAACGAAAGCACAGACCAACCGCCTGATGGCCTGGTTATTGGTTGTATTCTTCCTGTTGGGGCTGTATGGTATATGGCTGTGCCACGATTACCTGATAGATAAAATGTTGCCCGTGTCCGCATCAGACCATGGTGTGCAGTACGACAGCATGTTCAATATCACACTGCTGGTAACAGGTATCGTATTCTTTATTACACAGGCAGCCTTGTTCTGGTTTGCGTTCCGCTACCAGGCTTCAGAAAACAGAAAAGCTACCTTCCTGGCGCATAACAATAAACTTGAAGTTATCTGGACAACCATACCCGCTATCGCGATGGCATTGCTGGTAATTGTAGGATTGAGAAACTGGGGTAAAATGACTTCTGAGGCGCCAAAAGACGCAATGGTAGTGGAGATAGTGGGCAAGCAGTTTAACTGGATTATCCGCTACCCCGGTAAAGACGGTGTTTTAGGTAAAAAGGATTTCCGCATGACCAACGATGCTGATAATGTGTTGGGCCAGGACTGGAAGGATAAGAACAACCACGACGACGTAGTATTGCAAAATGGTGAACTGCACCTGGTAAAAGGTAAGCCTGTAAAGCTCATCATCGGCTCTCGCGATGTGATACATGATGTAGGCCTGGCGCATTTCCGTATGAAGATGGATGCTGTACCCGGCATTATCACCACTATGTGGTTTACACCTACGGTATCTACTAACGAAATGAAAGAAATTACGGGCAACCCCGATTTCGTATATGAAATTTCATGCGACCAGATGTGCGGTAAGGGCCACTACGCTATGCGTGGTACTGTGATAGTGCATACGGAAGCGGAATTTAACGCATGGATGAGGATGCAACAACCTTACTATGCCGGCGACAAGGCTACTGAAACTACAGCGCCTGCACAGCCCGAACAAAAAACTGATAGTGTTAACGCAATAACGATGAAGTAATCGTTCCGGAACTACGGAACAACAAAAAGTGCAAACAATGAGCGACGTTATCATTCAAGGACCTAATGTAGCGCACACGCATAGTGCGCATGGAGAGCATCATGGGCATGAACACCATGAGCAGCACTTTATATCCAAGTGGATATTCAGTATGGATCATAAGGTTATAGGTAAACAATTTTTGATTACCGGTATCTTCTGGGCTGTAGTGGGTGCGTTGATGTCAGTATTTTTCCGTCTGCAGTTAGGTTTCCCCGATGAAACTTTCCCGATAATGGAAAAGTTCCTGGGCGAGTGGGCAAAAGGCGGTAAGCTTTCTGCAGAATTCTACTATGCATTGGTGACGATGCATGGTACTATACTTGTATTCTTTGTATTAACGGCAGGCTTGAGCGGTACATTCGCCAACCTGCTCATTCCACTGCAGGTAGGTGCACGCGATATGGCTTCGCCGTTTATGAATATGCTTTCTTACTGGTTCTTCTTCCTGGCAAGCGTTGTAATGTTTATCTCCTTGTTTGTACAAACAGGCCCCGCATCCGGTGGATGGACAACATATCCTCCGCTCAGTGCGCTGAAGGAAGCTTCTATGGGTTCCGGCTTAGGTATGGATTTGTGGCTGATAAGTATGGCTTTGTTCGTGGTTTCATCACTGCTGGGCGGCCTTAACTATATTTCTACTATACTGAACATGCGTACCAAAGGCATGACAATGACACGCATGCCGCTGACAATATGGGCGCTGCTGTTCACTGCCGTACTGGGCGTACTTTCTTTCCCTGTACTGTTTTCAGGTTTCGTACTGCTGATATTCGACCGCAACTTCGGTACCAGTTTCTATTTGTCTGAAATATTTATAGCTGGTAAGGCATTACCGCATATCGGTGGTTCGGCTATCCTTTACCAGCACTTGTTCTGGTTCCTGGGCCACCCCGAGGTGTATATCATCATGCTGCCGGGCATGGGTATGGCATCAGAGGTGTTATCCTGCCACAGCCGCAAGCCGATATTCGGTTATTTTGCGATGATTATATCATTGATTGGTATCACGGTACTGGCCTTCCTGGTATGGGCGCACCACATGTTCGTTACGGGTATGAGCCCCTTCCTCGGTTCTATATTCGTACTGTTGACGTTGTTGATTGCCGTGCCGTCAGCCGTTAAGGTGTTCAACTGGCTGACTACTATGTGGAAAGGTAATATCAAGTTTACTGTTCCCATGATGTTTGCAATAGGTTTCGTATCGCTGTTTATATCAGGTGGCCTTACAGGTTTGTTCCTGGGTAACTCAGCACTGGATATACACCTGCACGATACTTACTTCGTAGTAGCGCACTTCCATATAGTAATGGGTGTGAGCGCCTTCTTCGGTATGTTTGCGGGTATCTATCACTGGTTCCCGAAAATGTTCGGAAGGTTTATGAATAACACATTGGGTTATATCCACTTCTTCCTGACGTTTGCCGGTGCATACCTCATATTCTGGCCAATGCACTACGAAGGTATAGCCGGTATGCCGCGCCGTTACTACGATTACACGGCATGGGAATCTTTCAACCAGTTTGAAAGCCTGAATGCATTCATCAGTATCGCGGCTATCATCGTATTCTTTGCTCAGTTGCTGTTTGTAGTTAACTTCTTCGTCAGCATCTTCCGCGGTCGTAAATGCCTGGTGCAGAACCCATGGGGTTCACCCAGCCTTGAGTGGACTACGCCGATTAACCCCGGCCATGGTAACTGGGAAGGTGAGATACCAACAGTTTATCGTTGGCCTTATGATTACAAAGATGATGGCCACGGTAACGACTTCATACCGCAGACCACACCTTTGCGAGAGGGAGAAGAATCGCACTAGAATTAATATAACAATATTAGCGACGGGTATCACATGATACCCGT